>JAFRTM010000024.1 GCA_017439185.1 Bacteroidales bacterium
ATAATATATATTATATATATAAATATAAAATTTCTCTTTTGCTTTCGCAAAGGATATATTTCGAACTGCAACACTGCAACGCTGCAACAACTCGGATTTGCTATTCATTATAATATACCTACTCACCACTCACAATCAGTCGCTTAGAAAATATTTTGAAAAAAGTTGGGAAAAAATTTGCAGAGCGCACTCGGGTCTTCGTACCTTTGCAAAAGATTTGAGAGCGGAAAGCGCGCGTCGCTCGAGAGTCAAGTCAGTAGAAACCAGACGATTGGCATCTTCAAAAGACGAGGGCAGAAAGGCTAAAACCTTATGTCGGGTAAAGAAAAGCCTTATGCAGAGCGAAAACTCAAACCAACCGCCATCGGCGGTACACAATAAAAAGGGCAATAATGCGTTATATGATAAACTGAAAATTAACATAAACAAACTGAAAATGAATATGAAAAAAGATATGAATACCATGGATTTTTGCAAGAAAGCCGTTTTGGCCGTGCTGTTTGCCGTAGTGCTGGGCGGAGTGGCATGGAGCCAGGGGGTATATTGGGTAGCGTTCCGCGACAAGGCCGAATGCGGATTTGACCCCTACGGGTATTTCGACGCCAAAGCCATAGATCGTTATAAAGCCTGCGGAGCGGACCTGTGGGACAGTAGCAACTGGCCGCTCACGGCGGGATATGTCGAGGCGGTGGCCGATGTGGCGGAGGAGGTGATAGGCGAAAGCCGTTGGCTGAACGCGGTGGGAGTTGCGGCAAGCGAGGCGGCGATAGAGGAGATCAGGGCATTGCCGTTCGTAAAAGAGGTAAGGAAGATAGGAGGAGACATGGAGACGGCTTCGAGGAAGACGGAGGAAACAGAAGTGGCCAGTGGCCAGAATTCAGTGGTCAGCAATCAGCTGCTGAGGATGAAGGGCGACTTGTTTTCAGAGAACGGGATAGACGGCAGCGGGGTAAGGATTGCGGTGCTGGACGGCGGATTCCCGAAGGTGGACAGACATCCGGCATTTTACCACCTGCACAGGAACAAGCGGATTGTGGAGACCTATAACTTCTGCAACAAGAAGACCAATGTGTACGGATGGAACTCGCACGGCACGATGACCTTGTCGTGCATCACGGGAATATACGAAGGGCAGCAGCTGGGACTTGCCACGGGAGCGGAGTTCCTGCTGTACAGGACCGAGGTGGAGAGCGAACCGTTCAAGGAGGAGATATGGTGGGCCCAGGCCATGGAGCGTGCCGACAAGATGGGAGCGGACATCATAAGTTCGTCGTTGGGATACGGCAAGGAGAGGTATTACCCGACGCAGATGGACGGCACGTCATACGTGGCGAAAGCGGCGACGATGGCGGCGAGGAAGGGCATACTGGTGTGCAACTCGGCCGGCAACGAAGCCGACGACAGGCGGTGGAAGACCATCATCACGCCTGCCGATGCGGACAGCGTGCTGTGTGTGGCCGGCATAGAGCCGTCGCTGACGAACTACGCCCATGTAGATTTCAGCTCCTACGGACCGACGGCCGACGGCAGGAGAAAGCCCAACGTGTGCGCGTTCGGATATGCCGACGTGGCCAATCCGTCGGGCGGGCTGACGAATGTGGCGGGAACGTCGTTTTCGTGTCCCTTGGTGGCAGGATTTGCCGCTTGTGTGCTGCAGCTGAGCCGGGGAATAGGGATGGAGCTGTCGGCGATGGATTTGTTCCAGGTGATAGAGGAGTCGGGAGACCTGTATCCCTACTATGACTACGCATTCGGCTATGGAGTGCCGCAGGCTTCGTACTTCATAGGCGGAAGCGACACGGTGGAGCCGCCCTACGGGCTTTACGAAGTGGACACGCTGATGCTGATCATAGCCAAACGGCATATCGACAAGGGAACGCTGTTCTACAAGATACACAACCTGGCGAACGGCACGATAGAGGAATACTCGACGGTGGCGCTGAAGGACGTGGACTCGTCGGACATCATACTGTATTTCGACAAGCGGACTCTCGTGGGCAGGGCGGTGTGTGCCTCGCTGTTCGGCTATTACCGAGACTACACATTAACCGACGAGGAGTTCGAGAACTATGCAAGACATGCTTACATAAGCGATAAAGCCGAATATGCCACGGCACTCGGCGACGGTCAGCACAAGGTGACGCTGCACAACGACGCCTCGACGCTGAAGACGAGGCAATGGGGAACCAACTCCAAGAACCAAGGGGACATCTATTTCCTGCTTGGCGACGCCATCCACACGCGGTCGGACGAACTCGGATTGCTGGCGTGGAGCCCAGCCTTGCGAGGCGGAGCCCGCCTGGTCCATTCGTTCGGGAAGACCTATTCGCTCGGCATAGGAATAGAGTTGGGCGGCACCTTCTTCAACTTCCACACATACGAACCTAACCCTTACGACCCCAAAGACGAATCGTCAAACACAGCGAAACCCTTTGCCACCAGCACCCTCGACAAGAAATGCCTGAGGCTGGGAGAGTTCTCGATGGAGTTCTTCCAGCGCGTGAGGCTGCTGCCCGGAGGGCTCGTCGGGAAAGGGCTGCACTGGGACCTTTCGATATACGGCTCGGTAACTTTCGCCAACTACCGCCAATACTGGTCGGACGGCGACGGCAAAAACGCCATAACGGCAATCTACCGCCACGGATTCCAGATACCGAACGGCTGCTGGAATTGGGGATTACAGACGCGCCTCACGTACGATTTCATCGGCGTCTATGCCCGCTATTGCATGACAGGAGTGTTATCTAAAGAAGCGGCACCAGCCCTGCCCTACAAGACGACACTGCCGCGACTGGAAGTGGGAATACAGCTTCTTTTCTAAGCTACTTCTTGATATAGGAGAGGAAATCGAGGTCGATGCCTAAGGCGATGAAAGGCTTTACGAGCCACGCTTTGGCAGTCACATCGTCGATGCTCATGATGTTCTTGATTTCGTTGCCATCCTTGTAGCCGCCCACGAGGACCTCGTACTCGGCGATATTGACGCCGCCGACAAGATAAAAGAAATCGACAAAGCGGAAAGAGAGTCCGAGATAGAAGTTCTTGAAGAGGTTGCTACCGCCGAATCCGACATAGAGTCCCAGGTCGTAGGCATACTGCTGGTCGAACTTTTTGAGCTCCGGACCTTTGCCGTCTTCGCCTAACTTCAGTTTATGGTTCTTGTTGAAATACTTGGTCATATCCCACAACATCACGTCGGCACCGGTGACATAGTCGAATTCCACTTTGCCCGCATTACGGTTACGGATCACCTTCGTTATCTCGTCGTTTTCGTTTGAGCTGAGGCGAATCTCCCACTTGGGAGTGCGGAAGAAACGCAAGGCGATGCCCTGGATGGGGCGCACCTTCTTCCTGCGGTTGGCAGCCACGGCATTGCGCTCCTCGGCATCCTTGGCACGTTTCTCGAGATACTTGTTTTCCTCCTCCGCCCTCACCACTTTCAGTTCAGCCTCGCGGAGTTGCCCGCGAAGAGAATCGACGAGATGGCGATAGACGTCACGTTCTTTGGCTACCTTGTCGTAGTCCGACTTCTGGGCCGCCAACACCTGAGTTTTGGCGTCGATATCGTTTTGCAGATACTCTATCTCCTTGGTCTTGGCGTTGATGCTCACCTCCTTGGCGTCAATCTGGCCCTGCAGGCGGGTACGGTCAACGGTGGAGGCATTCATGGCATCTTTGTAGAGCTGTTCCTTCTCGGAGATTAGCTGCTCCTTCTCGCGCATGGCCTTGATCTGGCTTCCCAAGAGTTGGTTTTTGTTTTCCAGCTCCTGCTGAAAGCGCTCGTTCATGATGACCAGAGAGTCGCGCAGATGCTGCAGCCGCTCGATATGCTGCCTCAGCGCAGCGTTCCGGGCCTCGCAGGAATCCGTGAGCGGGTCGCGGAAGGGTTCGACGGAGACGGGAACCGAGACGTAATACATCGTATCCGGCTCAATGTACAGGACCGAGTCGGTCTGGGCAGAGACAGATGCCCCGAGAGACACTAACGAAAGAAGACAGAATATGGAAAATAGGCGTTTCACCTTGATCAATGTTTCGTTATATAATCCACCACCTCGCCGACAGCCATCGTGGTCTGCTCGCCGCTACGCATATCTTTAAGGGTCACCGTGGAGTCAGCCACCTCTTTCTCGCCCACGAAAGCGACAAACGGGACACCCTTCCGGTTGGCATAGTCCATCTGTTTCTTCATCTTAGCCGACTCGGGATACATGATAGCGCTGACGCCCGCCCTGCGAAGCTTGGTAACACAGCTGATGCAGTAGCGCTGCTCCGCCTCGCCGAAGTTGATGAACAGGACCTTGGCCGCCTCGCCGATGCCTTGGGGGAACTTGCCGAGTTCGGTCAGCACATCATATATGCGGTCAGCACCGAACGAGATGCCCACGCCCGACACGCCGGGCATGCCGAAGATGCCCGTCAGGTTGTCGTAGCGGCCGCCGCCGCAGATACTTCCCATCGCCACATCGTTGGCCTTTACCTCGAAGATGGCACCGGTATAGTAGTTCAATCCACGGGCAAGCGTAAGGTCAAGTTCGACAAAACAGGCGGTAGGATCTACGGAAATGAGGGAGAAGAGCTGTTCGAGTTCTTCGACGCCCTTGCTTCCGGTCTCATTGCCCAAGAATATCTCCTTCAGCTTGGCGAGTTTGGCATTATTGTCGCCCGAGAGGTTGAAGATGGGGTCAAGCGCATTGATATGATCCTCGGACAAGCCACGCTCACGCAGCTCCGCCCTGACATTTTCCAAGCCGATCTTGTCGAGTTTGTCGATTGCCACCGTGATGTCCACCAATTTGTCGGGAGCTCCAATCATATCGGCGATGCCGGCCAACACCTTGCGGTTGTTCACCTTCACCGTAACGTTGATACCGAGTCTCGAGAAGACCATATCAATCATCTGCACCAGCTCCATCTCGTTGGTCAGCGACTCGCTCCCGATCATATCGGCATCACACTGGTAGAACTCACGATAGCGACCCTTCTGAGGCCTGTCGGCACGCCATACGGGCTGCAGCTGATAGCGGCGGAACGGGAAAGCCAGTTCGTCACGGTGCTGGACCACGAAGCGCGCGAAAGGAACGGTGAGATCATAGCGCAGACCGCGCTCGCAAATCTGCGGAGCCACCTTGTGGTAGTCGGCCGAGAAATCCACATCCTTCATAAAATCGCCCGAATTCAACACCTTGAACAGCAGTTTGTCGCCCTCTTCGCCATATTTACCCATCAGCGTGGAGAGGTTTTCCATGGCGGGAGTTTCTATCTGCTCGAAGCCATAAGCCTCGAAAACGTCCTTTATGGTGTTGAAGATGTAGTTTCTACGAGCCATCTCGACAGGCAGAAAATCACGAGTTCCTTTTGGTATAGAGCATTTCATAGCATTAGACTTTTCCTTAATGATTTTGCAAAATTACTAATTTTTATTGTTTCCACAGCAAATCACACATTTTTTTGTATCTTTGCAAACAGAAAGAATCCCGCCTATGAAATTTAACTTCAAGAAAATCAGCGAAGAATTCAAGTCATACTTCAACCTGATGGCCGACAAGGAGAACGAAGAAGAGGTGATACGGCAAGTGACAAACAACGTGGCTTTCCGTGGCGCGAACCTCTGGATTTTGATATTCGCCATATTCATAGCCTCTCTCGGACTCAACGTCAATTCCACCGCAGTCATCATAGGAGCCATGCTCATCTCGCCGCTCATGGGCCCGATTATTGGAATGGGAGTCGCCGTGGGTCTATACGACTTCGCCCTTCTGCGCCGCTCGTTCAAAAACTACATCGTCGCAACCGCCATATCGGTTATCACCGCCACCATATACTTTGCCATCTCGCCGCTCAGCGATGCACAGTCGGAGCTGCTGGCCAGGACCTCCCCTACCCTCTACGACGTACTTATCGCCTTCTTCGGAGGCGCCGCCGGAGTGGTGGCACTCACCAACAAGAACAAAGGGCAGGTAATACCCGGAGTGGCGATAGCCACTGCGCTGATGCCCCCACTCTGTACCGCCGGCTATGGTCTCGCCACAGCCCAATGGACCTATTTCTTCGGCGCCTTCTACCTTTTCTCCATCAATACCGTATTCATCGCGATAGCTACCTTCCTCGGCGTAAAGCTCCTAAGGTTCCACCCCAGCGCGGCACTCTCGTCAGAGCAGATGAACCGTGGCCGCAGGATAATCACGATAATTGTCATAGTGACGATGATTCCTGCCACACTCATCACAATTCGCATCATACAAAAGAATATCGCCAACCGCAATATGAAGCATTTTGTGCAGCAGGAGCTCAACTACAGCGGCGTTCACATCCTCTCCTTTGAGAAGCAAGCCGACACCCTGACTGTGATTTCCATCGGCCGGCCGATAGATTCCACGTCCATAGCCACCGCCGAAAGCCACATGCAGTTCTATGGCATGAAAGACCACAAGCTGCAAGTCATCCAGGGAACCAATTCCGAGTCTATCATACACCTCGCCGAGCTACACAACCCTGCAGAACACCCACTGGCCCACGCCTCCGCCCTGCACATCGACTCATTGGAGCGCCGCCTCGCCAACTATTCGTCACTCGACACTCTCTCGGTAGCCCTCTCACGGGAAGCTCCTGTAATATTCCACGAGATAGACAGCGTATCATTAGGGCTGCACGGACAATCCTACGTTGCCATCGTCTCGTTGAAGACCCGCAATCCTTTGCCTCCCAACAAATACAGCCAACTCACGGAATGGATGTCCACCCGGACTCAGATTCCCGACCTGCAAATACTGCAAAGCACTATAAAGAAATAGACTTCTCCTCCTCGCGGCTGCTCAAATCCAACGCCACCACGGCCGCCGTAAACGCCCAGAACGGGACGGCCAGTTTGTCGGTATCGAGGAAGTTGTTGAAACAACCATGTACATAATATGTAAGCAGGCTCAGCGTGAACGCCAAAGCCAGATGGCGCGTCACCGGGTCTTTCGCCTTCCTATAGACTTTCACCCCCGTAGTAAACGTAAGCAGGAACAGAGAGACCACGATGGCCACCCCCGGAACGCCTTGCTCAGTCAGTGGGCCGATATACTCGCTGTGGGCATTGCCCAAATCGCCGGCGTTGGTGGATATGGTAGAAAGCTGATAAGAGCGCTGGTAACTGGCATAGAGAAACTGATAGGTGCCGGCGCCGGTGCCGGTTACCGGATGTTCCTCCCACATCCTCAGGGCCGACGCCCAACGGTTCAGCCGCTCCAAATTCGAAGCGTCGGTTGAAATATTGGAGATTGACTTTACCTGATTGCCCAAATCGGCAGAAGAGTCCACATTGTTCTTTCCCATCCTATAGAGCAGGTCTCCCTGATAGGTATAGAAGAGCCCTACACCCAACGCAAACACCACCATCATCCATTTCACCTTCATGCCCATCTTCACCGCAAAAAACACTCCCACCGCAGCCACCAGGCTAATCCATGCCGCACGGGAGAAAGAGAGGTACAACCCTAAGGCCATTATGCCGAACAGCACAGCCCACCACAACCGGTTCCACCCATGGGAGTCGCGGCTGAATATAAAGTATAACGCAGCCGGCAACATCAGAGCGATGACACAACCGTAGGCCGTATGGTCGTTATAGAACGGGCGCATAGCGTGGTGAAGCGTCGGCAGATCGTGCAGATGGCCGATAGTCTTCATGGTAGAAAGCAGGATTATGGCGATCAATCCGATGGCATAAGCCCAGAAAAACTGCCCGATACGGTTTCTGTTTCTGAACACATAGCAACCGCCAAAATAGAACGTCACGATAAACCACATCTGGGCGGCTGTGTGCTTGAAGGAGACAAGCGGCAACTGACTCAGGGCCGACGTAACAATCATCCACCCCAACATGACCAAGACCGCGATGGTCACCGGATGTTTGAAGAATTCCCGTCCAAACGGCCGTTCCAAGACGGCACGGACTAAAAAGATGAGCGAGAATATCATCATCAGCGGTTCTACCGGCAGCGACAGGTCCATTCCCTGTAGAAGTTCGGCATCTACCGAGAACGGCGTAAGAAACGCCATCCCGATCAGCGACAGCTCTAACCGGCTCACCATCAATACCAACGCCAACAGCACCGCCGGCACGGCCATGATAATGTAATTATGGTTTAGCAATGCGACAGCATCAGCCACCACAAAAAGCACCACCGCAGCCAACGCCGCCCAGGTCTTCCAATGCTCGCTATGGACACCGGCACGCCTCAAATCAGTCCTCCTTGATTCTCAGGTCTTCGTTTTTCACATATTCGAGAACCACCAATACCGCAATACAGAGCAGCAAAGCACCGAGCGTGCCTGCTGCAATAATGGCGATACGCTTCGGATAAGCTTTCTTGTCGGACACCGAAGCCTTGTCGAGCATAAAACGATGGCACACCGGAGTTTCCATGTCGGCCTTGGTGACAGCCTCGTAAGACTTGATCAGCGCCAATCTCCCGCACTCCTCTGTTATCAAATCCTTCAGCGAGGCCTGCTGATGGGCATTACGGCTCAGTGAATCCTCCAAACAGGCGATTTCTTCCTGCAAGGCATTACCTGTGGACACCAACAGTTCATGTGCGTCACAAGCCCTTTCGTGCTGAACACGGGTACAGAGCGTATCATAGTAGGTCACTATAAAATTGGCTATGTCGGCAGCCCACTGCGGGTCGCAGTCCATCACCGACACCTCTACTCCGAGATAGTCCGTCCTCCGCACCGTCACATTGCCTTTATAGTTCTTGTTCAACTTGTACAACTTGTGCGGATCGTCGGGACTTATGGCGTAATGGGTGAGCAGGTTGAAACGGCTGCACACGGTATCTCTCATAGTCTGGGAAGAGAGGACCTGTATCGCATATTCGCAATTCTCCTCATCGCCATAGTCGAGAAAGTCATAGGTGTAGCGGTCTCCGAGTATCGCCTTGGTCATTCGGTTTGAGCTTGTGGGCAGGAATACTGCCGTGGACTTATACATCGGCTTGATCAGGAACGCCGTGACGGTAGAACCCACCACTCCTATGGTCAGGGCTATCACCATCACTTTCCACCATTTGCATAAAAACCTCAACGTCGGGTTTGTCTTCTTTTGCATATTTGTCATTTTTATATATTCATTATTATATTATTCGTTATTCTCATCTACCGGTGTCCCGCTGACATCGTGCTCCCACGCCTCGTTAATCCTCACTTTCACCACATCGCCCGGCCGATAGTCATGGTCGCTGAACACTATCACCTCGTTATCCACCTCGGGTGAATCCCACTGTGTACGTCCGGCATAGAAATCCTCAGCGACGCCGTCAATCATCACCTCCACTTCTTTTCCCAACAACTGCTGGTTCTTTTCCAACGCTATCTCTTCCTGGATTTCCATTATCTCGTCTCTCCTATGCTGCTTCTCGTCGTCGCTCACCGGATCACCGAGCGCCATGGCCGGAGTTCCCTCTTCGGGAGAATAGGCGAACACTCCAAGACGGTCGAACTTGGCCTCTCTGACAAAGTCTTTCAGCTCTCCGAAGGCTTCTTGGCTTTCGTTGGGGTAACCGACAATGAGGGTCGTCCTCAGGCACACTTCTGGCAGCTTCCTGCGTATCTCTCTTATCAGACGGAGGGTATGATCCTTGTCGATGTGCCGCTGCATCGACTGCAACACAGGCGTCGAGATGTGCTGCAACGGTATATCAATATAACGGCAGATGTTGGCGTGTCGCCGCATCACGTCAAGCAGCTCCATTGGAAAATCGGCAGGATATGTATAATGCAGTCTTATCCATTGTGCCCCGCTTTCCGTCGCCAACCGGTCCATCAATTCGGCTATCATACGCTTGCCGTAGCGGTCAATGCCGTAATAGGTGGTGTCTTGTGCAATAACTATGAGTTCCTTCACTCCCGACGCCACCATCCCACGAGCCTCTTCCACGATTTCTTCCATAGGGCGGGAGATATGGCGATGCCTGATCTTCGGGATGGCGCAATACGAGCAATGGCGGTCACAACCTTCGGCAATCTTCAGATAGGCATAGTGTCGGGGAGACGACATCTTGCGTTTGGCGGCAAACGGGATTTTTTTAGAATCCTTGCCTGCCAAACTCACCAGGTATTTAATCAGCTTGTCCCACTCGTTTGTGCCGAACCAGGCATCGACCGCAGGAATCTCTTTTTTGAGTTCCCTCCGGTAACGTTCCACGAGACATCCGACGACCACCAACACTCGTGGCCGGCGTCCCCTCTCCTTTATCCCGGCTTGCTCCAGTATCGTATTAACCGACTCTTCTTTCGCGTCTCCTATGAATCCACAGGTGTTCACCACTATGATATCCGACAGCTGACGGCCATAGTAGTCGAACCGCACTTTCATGCCGGCCGACTCAAGATGTCCGGCGATATTCTCGCTGTCCACTTTGTTCTTGGAACAACCCATGGTTATGATGTTTACCCGCATATCTATTCGTCGAAGAGTGAGTTGACAAATTCATTGGCATTGAACACCTGCAAGTCGGTCATCTGCTCGCCGAGTCCTATATATCGTATAGGTATATGGAACTGGTCGCAAATGCCTATGGCCACACCGCCCTTGGCTGTGCCGTCGAGTTTGGTGAGCGCGAGCGCGTTGACTTCTGTGGCGGCAGTGAACTGACGGGCCTGCTCCACCGCGTTCTGTCCCGTTGAGGCATCGAGCACCAGCAGCACCTCGTGTGGCGCATCGGGCATAAGTTTCTGCATCACTTTCTTTATCTTGGTAAGCTCGTTCATCAGGCCCACTTTATTATGCAGTCGGCCTGCTGTGTCTATGAGCACCACGTCGGCATTCTTGGCGAGTGCCGACTGAAGGGTGTCGTAAGCCACCGAGGCGGGATCGGTATTCATGCCCTGCTGCACTATCGGCACATCTACCCGTTGGCTCCATATCGTCAGTTGCTCCACTGCGGCAGCACGGAATGTGTCGGCGGCTCCCAACACCACGCTTTTGCCAGCCGACTTATACTGGTAGGCAAGCTTCCCGATGGTTGTCGTCTTCCCCACTCCGTTGACGCCCACGACGAGAATCACGTATGGCTTCTTCGGCAACGGGCTGTCGAAATCGACGGGAAACTCTTCCTTGTTCTGTACAAGCAGCGAGGCAATCTCGGCTTTCAATATGGAGTTAAGCTCGCTTGTGGATATATAGCGGTCACGCTTTATGCGTTCCTGCAGCCGGTCAATGATTTTCAAGGTCGTCTCCACTCCCACATCGCAGCCTATAAGGGTCTCTTCCAGGTTGTCGAGGACACTGTCGTCGATTGTCGTCTTGCCCATCACCGCACGCTGCAGGCGCGTGAGGAGCGACTGTTTTGACTTCTCGAGCCCCTGGTCGAGGGTTTCTTTCTTTTTGTCTTTGAATACAGAGAACAGTCCCATAGATTTTCTCCCTTCGTTAATTTTCGTTTATCATCAGGTCACAGAGCTTTTTCCATCACCGGTTTCTTCTCTTTGGCGAACACCTTCATGTAGTCGTCGTAGGTGTATTCACGGTAGTCGCCCGAGGCAAAATACCAAAGCACTACAAGGAAATCGTCGGGCGACATGTATCCCGGTACCACTGTGAGCAGGGTCTTGTCGTCGTCGAAAATGGCGAACGAGGGAAATCCCATCCTCTGCCCCAAGATGGCACGTGCAAAAGGATGGGTCGCACGGCCTTCGGTAACCGTCTGGCTGAAACTTGTGCCGTTCCACGTGAAAGAGCTGTGCCCTTCGGCGTCAAACTTTATCGGGGTGTAGTATTTGTTCATCAACTTGGCCACGGTTGTGTTGGAGAAGGTGTCGCGGTCCATACGCTTGCACCATCCGCACCAGGTGGTGTAGAAGTCTATAAAGTAGAGCTTGCCTTTCTTGTCACTGGATGAGCGGCCCCGGCTATTGTCGGTCTTGGCGGCTTCCTCGATGGTGGACCATTTCACTTGTGCTACGGCGCTCCCTGCGAGGAGCATGGCGAGCATCACTATTGCTAATGTCTTTTTCATATTGTGTTATTGTTTTGTTTCTTGTTTTGAATTGTCTTCGTTATCTGTGAACTTGTATTGCCAGTCGGTGGCGTTGTCTTGCTTGCTTTCGTCATAGACCTCTTCTCTCTCCTCGCGGTCCCTGATGCGGAAGAGCCTGCCCAGCCAGTCGTCTTTTTTGGACTTCACCTGTGTCTTGCGGTTCTTGTCGTCTTCGATGATCTGGCTTATCTGCCGCACATAGTTCTCCACGTAATTTTTGGGCGAATCGGGGTCGTGGTGAAGTTTGGAGCCGAGGTAGTAGTGGTGGATTATGCTGTCGTAGGGTATGCCAAGCTCCACCATACGGATGGTTCCCTCCTGGCTGAGACCTACGCCGTGGCCATAACCGTGGCCGTCGAGGGTTACTTTCTTGGCGGTGCTGTCGTATATCACACTGAAATAGGTAGACTTGAGTTTGAGGTCCACTCGTACTCGCGTGAGCGGTATTCCGGCAATCCGGGCCTTGCGGTGCTCCTGCTTGAAGTTGAGCAGCTGACGGCGTATGGCGGTATCGGCGGTGTTGAGCTTGTGGGTCTTGGCAAAGTATCCCAACCAGGCGCTCTCGGTCATCGTCTTGGTCCAGTTGGTCTGCTTCATACGATAGGAGAAGGTGTCGGGCACGCTGCGCAGGTAGGGCAGGGCCGAGCGCCACACGTCCTCGGAGTTGGCGGTCTCGCCTCCACTGTTGGAATGGAACGGCGTTTCTATGAGGTTACCGTTGGCGTCGGTTATCGTCTCGCCACTGCTCTGCATGGTGCCGAGCATTATGTCGGGACGCACACAGCGGTTGTGGTAGGCTTGGCAGTGCACGTGGTCGCAGAAGTTGTAGCCTTCTTTCTTGTGCTTGTTGATATTGCGGAGGGCCCAGGTGCGCGATATTATGGCCTGAACTCGGAATATATCGGTTTTGTCGCCATAGATTTCCGACTGCACCACTCCGGCTATATAGGTCTCAAACTCCACCTCGTTGATGAGCATGAGGCTGTTCTGGTTGGTCGAGGTCACATGGAGGCTGCCTTCATAGGTCCTCTGCTTCACTCCGGCCGGATTGATACAGAGGATACAGGCGGTATCGGTCGCGATAAGGCTCACTTTTTTGTAGGCTCCATAGCTGTAGTCGTTGACCGTGAGCGTCACCTTGCCTCCATGGGGCTTCATCTCTACGGCGAGGTCCTCGGCAAGCTGGGGCTCCAACATGACGGTGTCATCGACAAAGAGGGCATAGGCTCCGAGGTCGAAGGAGACGTTGACGGCCGATATGGTGTTGGTGGAAAACAGCCGCACTTTCACCTTGTCGGCTGAAGCGGCAAGAGGAAGCATCATTACCAGAATCAGGGCTATGGTTTTGGCTAAGGGTTGCTCTGTGGCAACTCTGTGGCAACTCTGTGTTTGCCCTATGGTTGCGATAACCGTCTCGGCCACTTTTTTCGAAGCTCCGCTACCGCCCATTATCTGGCGCATACGGCTGTACCCCTCGCGTTGCTGACGGCGATAGTCTTCGTCTTCGGTTATCAGGCGGAACTGTTGCTCTACCGCTTCGTCGTTGCAGTCGTTCTGCAAGAGCTCTTTCACTATGGGTTCGTCGGCTATGAGGTTGACCAGCGAGATATATTTCACTCTGTTGCCCACCAGTCTCCGCGCTATGGCTATGGAGAGTGCGTTGGCCCTGTAGCACACCACCTGAGGGGTGTCGGCAAGGGCTGTCTCGAGGGTGGCGGTGCCGCTGCACACCACGGCGGCACGGCTGGTGGCAAGGATGGTCTGTGTGTGGTCGTATTCCACGCTGATATTGGGAACACCTGCAATGTGGCGGTCGTAGGCCGCATGGCCCAAGTGGCTCACTCCTGCCACCACGAAATGGTACTCCGGGTGCCGGTTGGCTAGCCTTACCATCTGGGGTAGCAGGCGGCTGATCTCCTGGTGGCGGCTGCCGGGCAGGAGGGCTATCTGGTTCCCTTTGCGTTCCTGGGACTGTGTCTCTTCTGCGTCGAGCAACGGATGGCCTACATACTCGGCTTTCTCGAAATTGTTACGCCTATAGAAGTCCTCTTCGAAGGGGAGGATGCAGAACAGCCGGTCCAGATTTTTTCTCATCTGCCTTATGCGCCCTTTCTTCCAGGCCCACACCTGAGGGGAGATATAGTGATAGTTGCGATAGCCTTTGCGGTGGGCCCATCGTGCGATGCGCAGGTTGAAGCCCGGAAAGTCAATATAGATTATGGCATCGGGCTTGAACTCTTCGATATCGTGCTTGCAGAGCCTCATGTTGGCGTTTATCTGCGACAGGTGTTTTAGCACTTCTACGAAGCCCATAAATCCCAATTCTTTTATGTGCTTCACTCTTGTGCCTCCTTGCAGTGTCATAGCATCGCCGCCCCAGAAGCGGATGTCGGCTTCGGGGTCTTGCCTCTTCAGCTCTTTCATCAGCTTGGCGCCGTGCTGGTCGCCAGAGGCTTCTCCTGCTATGATGTAGTATTTCATATTATGCGTTGCTTCAATAAATAGGCGAGGAAGGCCACCGTCGCCACAAACATTACCGTGACCGCACCTTTAGTTGCCCGGGGATATTCGCGGGTCTTGGCATAGTATCTCACCAGGATGATGCCCGGCAGGAGCGCCGCAGCCAGCCACTGCAGGTGATGGGCTATCGGGTATCCCAACAGACTTGTCACCGCCCAGACCACTCCTACTCCTACCGCTATCACGGCGGCTTCCCATCCGGCGCCTACAAGGTACTTGTCTATGTTCAACGGGTTCTTCATCTCTTTTTCATCATTTGCGTTATCTCTCCGATGGCCTGGTAGTTGGTGTAGTCGGGATGTATTGGGACCACACTTATGTATCCGTCGGCGAGGGCTCGCTCGTCGGTGTCGGCCTCCATATCGTTACAAATGAAACGGCCGCTCATCCAATAGTAGGGCATTCCGTTGGGGTCAAGACGCTTCACGAAACTGTCCACCCACTGGGCCCGCGCCTCCCTGCACACCTTCACTCCTTTCAGTTCGGATGCCGGAAGACTGGGTATATTGACGTTGAGGCTCACATGCTCGGGCAGCCCCTCTTCCAGCACTCGGCCTATGATGTCTCTTATATAAGGCACTGCCGCGCTGAAGTCGGCGTCCATCTGGTGGCTGAGTAACGAAAAGCCCACCGCGTCGTAACCGGCATTGGTGGCCTCTATCACCGCTCCCATAGTGCCGCTGTACATCACGTTGATCGAAGCGTTGCTCCCATGGTTTATTCCCGAAAGGACCAGGTCCACCCTGCGGGGACAGAAATGCTCGGTGGCCATCTTCACACAATCCACCGGTGTGCCGTCACAAGCATAGACGTTCAGCCCTTCGCTTTCTTTGATGGTCCTCACACGCAGCGGCCGGTTGGTGGTTATCGAGTGGCTCATCCCGCTCGAGTTGCACTCGGGCGCCATCACCACCACATCGCCGAATTCCTGCGCCACCTCGTCGAGTACCCTCAACCCTTTCGAGACAAAGCTGTCGTCGTTTGTTATGAGTATCAACGGCTTCATTCTATGCGTCTCCTTTCTCTTCCAGTGAAGAAGCTGGCGGGTTGCAGTATGTTGTCGAAAGTGTAGTATTGTATCAGCACCGTGTCGCGGTTATCGACCACGGCATATAGGCGGTTGAGGTCGAAGGTGTTGTACATCGACGTGTCGGCTATCGTCTGCAGGTCGTCGGGATTGGCATATTTCACGTAGGTCTTCACCTCATGCTCGCGACCGTTGACTTCTTTCACCCGCAGGATTGCCTTGGGGGCGTGCCGGAAGGTGGTGTCCAGCTCGGCCTGTGGCACTGCCGAGGCATATTCGTCGAAGTTCAACTTGGTAAAGCTGGCAAGCATCTGCGCCACTCTCACCGTGTCGAACCCTTCTACAAGCAGCCCTCCTGCTATCAGCTCGAAGCCCTCTCCCCTGCGCTTCACCACAAACGACTCCTGCGGCTCGCCTGTTATCTCGAGACTCACCTCGTCGATGGACTTCACCGCCACGTCCATTATCCTATGGCTCCGCCAGGCTATGGGGTCAGCAATAAACCGGGTGTTCAGTATGCCGCGGAATCCGGGTATATATACCACCAGCGGCTCTTTGTCGCCATCCCTCAGCATATAGGTCCCCATCATATCTTGCGTCTCGTGTCCGACAAAATAGGTTGCCGTCTTCTTTTCCCTCGGGAAGAGTTTCAACTTGCCTCCGAACCAATTGATGGCATAACGGTATTCATAGACTTCCACCTTGGTGTTCGAGGCGGAAAGGTTCTTCAGCACGTTGGGCACGGCCGACTTGTTCACTTTCTCTCTTATCCTCATCTTGGTGAGAGTCTCGAGGAGCAGCCCTTCCACCATCTCTTTGCTGGCATAGCAGCTGTCGTCAACTCTCCAAGCCGAATCGCCTTCGTCGCCGTAGGTGCGCCGCAGCACCACATGATGGTCACGGTTGTCGGCTATGAAGATAGCCACTATCGACTCTTTGTTGTCTATGTTTATCTCTTTGTAGGTACGCGGCCGGTTGCCGACTGCAGCCAGCACTCCGGCTACCACTCCCACCAACGTCACTATCGCTATTATTATCCAGTTGCGCTTGCTCATTTCTTGCGTTTTAGTTGTTTGCGTCCTTTGTCTGAATTATCTGCTCCTGAAGTATTCTTTTTCCAGCGCCGCTTCCTGAGCACCACCACCAATGCTGCCACGGCAGCCATCACCAACGCAGGCAACACCACGTTGACCACCTTCACCAATGCTGCACTTTTCTCCACCTTCACCATGTCGAGCTTCCTCAACTGCACGCTCTTGCCTCGCGTAGCCATCACGTCGTCGTTGCCGGCGAGGTAATTCACTGCGTTCATGATGAACTCCCTGTTGGCATAGAGGGTCTGCGTATAGTTGTCGAACCCCAACGGGAATGTGGTTCTCTCCTGGGCACTGAACCGGTTCTTTATGATGTCTCCGTCGCCCACCACGATTATCTTCGTGTCTTCGCTTCGGTCGCGGTAGCCAATCTCAGGTGCCGATGCGAAGTCGGGCGTCAGACGATTGTGGAACATCGAGGTGAACTTTCCTTCCACCAGCACCGCCACGGGGACTTCTTTGTGGTTATACAGCCGCTGGTCGGGTTCTACCTTCGCCTCGTTGAGGTCTATCACCACCGGCGCATTCTTCAGACGCGTGTACTCCGACGTGGTGAGCAGCACCGTCTTCTGCAAGTCGTCTTCGTTCTGCAACAGGTCTATGCTGCTGGCAAAGTCGCTCTTTATCACATCGAGATTCCTCACTATCGGATGCTGCGAGGTGGCTATAAGGTCGGGGAAGTAATACCACGGGGTGAAACTGTATTGCGGCTTGTCGCCCATCTGCCCCACCACCATCGGTATCGGCCGGCACCTTATGTCCATCACCAAGTTGCTGTTTATCCTCAGTCCATAACGGTAGAACATATCGTCAAGCCCCAAGGTGTTGGCAACGGCCAGCATCTGCGGCTGCTTCGACAGGCTATCCATGTCTGCCCTCACTCCGTCAACAAACCACAGCACCCGTCCGCCTGACATTATGTACTGGTCCAGCACAAAGAGGTCTCTCTCGCTGAACGGCTCCGTGGGCCGTGCTATGATTAGCACGTCGTATTTCGGGGCGAAGCTGTAGGACGAGTCTTTCTTCACCGTGGTGCGCAACGACTGTATGTTCTCCCCTATCGTCACGGTGTCCAACGTGTACTGCTCGTACAGCGACCGCTGTATCTCGTAGAGGTTCGGCGACGGCAACTCGCCGTGGCCTATCTCGAACGCCACGGTGGGCTTCCTCGAACGCGAGAGGGTCCTCACGGCACTCGACAACTGGTATTCCAGATTCTGCACCGAGTTGTTGATCTCGTCGTCGGCGGCCACATATTTCTGGCTGGTAAGCAACTGCACGTAGGTCTTCTTCCCTTTGTAGCTTATCTCTGCCGCGGGCAACAGCACCAGCTGCTGCATACCGTTCTTGGTCTTCACCTGTATGGGCGAGGGCTGTATGTCGTGCTCCATCAGTTGCCGGTAGGCGGCTGCTTTCTCTTTCTCGTCTTCTATGTCGGCGATATTGAAGAAGTCATACTCCACATTGCGGTTGTAGGCCCTGAACTGGTTGAGCATGTCCTTGGTCTCGTTCCTGAGCCTCCTGAACTCGGCCGGCAGGTCGTCGCCTTCAAGATACACCCTGAACTGCAACGGCTCGTCAACTTCTTTCAGCAATTCTTTGGTCTGCTTCGACAGGGAGTAGCGCTGGTCTTCGGTCAGGTCTATGCGGCCGAACAGGTATATTCCTGCCACGTTGACGGCCACCACCGCAACAACGGCGGCTATCATCTCCACCAGACTGCTCTGCAACTGCCCTCTCTGTTTCTTATTGCTCTCGTTTCTCTTTTTCATCGTTTACCTCCTCCATTTCCTGCTTTGCAACACCATACGGCAGCCCATCAGCGCCAGCACTGCCACTCCTAAGTAGTAGAACACGTCTCTCGTGTCCACCACTCCGCGGCTGATGCTCTCATAGTGCGCCAACATTCCCAGCTGTCTCACCGCCAGGTCGCCTTTGCCGAAGATGCCCAGATGATAGAGTCCTTCAAATCCCAGATACATCGCGGCACACAGCAGGGCCGCCACTATGAACGCCACTATCTGGTTGTTCGTCAAAACGCTGGCCAGAAGTCCCATCGCCACAAAGGCCGCACCTATCAGCAACAATCCCACATAACTGCCTGCCACGCTCCCGCTGTCTATGTTGCCGGCCGGCGAGCCCAGTCGGTAAACCGTGACATAATACACCAGCGTCGGCAGCAGGGTCACCGCCACCAGGGTTACCCCCGCCAGGTATTTCGCCATCACTATGCCGCCCTCGCCTATCGGCTTGGTCAGCAGCAGCTCCATGGTACCGGCCCTCTTCTCTTCGGCAAACATCCTCATCGTTATCGCGGGTATCAGGAACAGATACAATAGCGGCGCACTGGCAAACAGGCCGTCCATCGCCGCAAATCCGTTGTCGGTTATGTTGTACGACCCTTTGAACACCCACAGCAGCAATCCCTGCAACACCAGGAACACCACCACTGCCAGCCATCCTGTCAGCGACGTGAAAAAGGTCGATATTTCTTTCCTATAAAGTATCCACATTGCTCGTCTATTCTCTTATTTTCTTGTTGTCTGTCATTCCTCGTACGTCCACGGACCATATTCCTGCAGCTTGCTCTCGTAGGTCCTGCCGCGATACATCCCCTTGGCCAGCTCCAACACGGTGTGGGCCGTGAGGGTCGCCGCCTTGTGCAGCATCTCTCGGTTTATGTTCTCGGGGGTGTCGCTCGGCACATGGCTGTGCTGCTGGCCTCCGAAGGTGGTGATGGTCAGCGACGGCACTCCGAGCAACGCCATCGCCTTGGCGTCTCCGCTGGGCTCGGTTTGGAAGCCCTCAACCACCTGCTCACTGAATTTCTCGTTGCCGGTCGGCTTCTGTTTCTTCAGCGCCTTGAGCTTCTTGGGATCTTTGGCAGCCTCCTTCTCGGCCTGCTTCTTGGCTTTCTCTCTCTCAAACAGTTCCTGCTCGGTGGCATACACCTTTATCGTCTTCTTGCTGCGTCCCACGCTCTTGGTCCAGATGCTGTCCTGACTTATTGCTATGTCCCACAGCCTTGGCGACTTCAGGTTGCCTCTCACGTCGAGCGAGTCTCCGCTTCCTACGCACTCCAGCGTCAGCATCGCCTCGATTCTCTCCTGTTTCTTGTAATGTCTCACGAAATATTGGCTTCCCAAATATCCCAACTCTTTGCCGCCGAAGAACACCACCAGCACACTCCTCTTGGGTCTCTCTCTTATGTCCAGCTGGCTGAGCACTCGCATCGTCTCCAGCACCGCCGCCACAGCACTCGCGTTGTCGTCGGCTCCAGGATACATGTAGGTATCGCCCTGCTGGCCGTCGCCGTCAAGCGACGCTCCTATCATAATCTCTTCCCTCCTCACCTGCTTGCTCGCACCTTTCAGTCTCGCCACTATGTTGCGGCAGCCCACCTTGGGCCTGTATGTGGCGTTGACTTCTATCTCAAACCTCTTCTTCAGTGCAAACGAATGGGTTTGATGGTCTTCCTGCAGTCTTGCCATAGCCTCGTCGAGGGTCAGCGACTCGCCTCTCAGCAACTCGTCGGCAAAATAGCGGCAGGGCTGCACCATCGGGAAGGTCGCCAGGTGGGGCAACTCTCCACTATACACCCTGTTCTGTACCTCCCAGTCGGCGGCCGTCTTGCTCATATTCACCATCACCAGTCCCACGGCTCCGTGCCTCTTGGCCACCCTCGCCTTGTCCCTCGCCGTCGCATAGGCGTCGGTCACACTGCTCGGCAACCAGTTGGGCACTCCACTCACACACATCACTATCTTTCCCTGCGCATCCACGTTGGAATACTCGTCCAACGCTGCACAGTCCAGTCCATATCCTACAAACACCACCTCGGCATCCACATATCCTCTTCCCGTCATTCCGGCACAACTGTAATCTTTTCCTAAACTGTAAGTCTTGCGCTCCTTGCTCCCGGGCTGGTAAACCCTGAACGTGCAGTTCTCCACCTCGTTACACTCCACCGTGAATCCCTCCTGGAACCAGCTGCCGCCATCGCCCGCCGGCTCCAAGCCGTAGCTCTTCAGCACCTTTATCACATAACGCTCGGCAGCCGTATATCCGTCAGTGCCGGCCAACCGTCCATGATAACGCTCACTGCAGAGCTCTATCACATGCTTCATCAGCGTGTCCTGGTTCACCTCCAGTTTAACGCCCTGCGCCTTCGTTCCTACTGCATAAAACAATGCCGTCAGCATCATCGCCACTCCCAAAATTCTTTTTACAGACTGTTTCATTATCTTCATTTTTTATTATTTTCTTGATAACCACTCCCTTATGCCTTTTTCGGACCTTAGGGATTATCTGCAAATATAATAAATATATTTATATTAACAACTTTTTCTACAACATTTTTTCAACACTCTTCACTATATAGAAACTTTCAAACCCGTTTTTCGGACACACAATTCAAAACTTTTTCCCTTTTTTAACATTTCGGCACAACCCTCTCCTCCCTCCTCCAAGCCGGCTGACCGACAAACCGCCTCTCTCTTTTATAAGAGAGGCGGAGGCAGGAACCATAAAAAAAATCGTCCCGACCACCTCCACCAAAAATCTAAACATTACCGACCACACCTTAACTTACCCTTACTTTGCCCTTAATCTATATCGAATCAACCATTAATCAAGTATTAAGAGACCTTTAACCAAGTATTGACTATCCGATGTCCCGATTTTTCAAAAAAAATCAAAAAACTGTGTCCGAAAAACAACCTCAAGGGGTTCTATATAGTGACCGGGGTTACAGTCGCGAGACTGCAATGCGCTCCTCCCCCTCCAAGAGTTCTTTGACATATTACTATCAAAATTCACGTCTAAACTTTCTTAATAAATGTTAAATTTTACATTTTCCTGCACAAAATGCCACCGAAATAAAAAGTTTATGTATCTTTGCATCTCGGAAATAAACGAAGAAAATATATAAAACATTAAAAAAGAAACAGTTATGTATCTGACAAAAGAAAAGAAACAGGAAATTTACGAGAAATTCGGCAAATCCGCTCAGAACTCCGGTTCCGCTGAGAGCCAGATCGCTCTCTTCACCTACCGCATCCAGCACCTCACCGAGCTTATGAAGCGCAACCGCAAGGACCAGGTCTCCGAGCGCGCTCTCGTTCGCCTCGTGGGTAAACGTCGCCGTATGCTCGACTATCTCAAAGAGACCGACATCGAGCGCTACCGCGCCATCGTCAAGGAACTCGGCCTGAGAAAATAAAACACTCCGAATCT
The DNA here is from genome assembly GCA_017439185.1 of Bacteroidales bacterium. Classification (GTDB taxonomy): domain Bacteria; phylum Bacteroidota; class Bacteroidia; order Bacteroidales; family P3; genus Colimorpha. Next base: position 21,903 of record JAFRTM010000024.1, read on the forward strand.
CAAAGAGTTAAGACAATTAATCAGTCTGCGCCGGACGGCCGACGCAGACTTTTGCAGTAATAATAATAAGGATACACGAAAATGAACATTATCACAAAGAAATTCGACCTCGGCGACGGCCGCATGGTCGAGATCGAGACCGGTAAGCTTGCCAAGCAGGCCGACGGCTCTGCAGTTGTACGTATGAACGACACTATGCTCCTCGCAACGGTGTGCTCCAAACGCGAAGTCGGCGAAAACGTCGATTTCATGCCGCTGACGGTGGACTACCAGGAGAAATACGCCGCCATGGGTCGCTTCCCCGGCGGTTTCTTCAAACGTGAGGCTCGCCCCTCCGAGCATGAGATCCTCATCGCCCGCCTGGTCGACCGCGCCCTCCGTCCTCTCTTCCCCGACAACTTCCACGCCGAAGTGCAGGTCCAGATAACACTCATATCGGGCGACAAGGACACCATGCCCGACCAGCTCGCAGCTCTCGCCGCAGCTTCCGCTCTCGCAGTGTCTGACATTCCTTTCAACGGACCGGTATCCGAAGTCCGCGTCTCCTACCTCGACGGCCAGTACGTCATCAACACCCCGATGCAGGACATCGAGCGTGCCGACCTCGACCTCATAGTCGCCGCCACCGAGGAGAACATCATGATGGTGGAAGGCGAGATGAAAGAGGTGAGCGAAGACGTGATGCTCGGAGCTCTCAAAGCCGCTCACGAGGCCATCAAGATCCAGTGCCGCGCCATCGCCGAGCTGACCGTTGAGGCCGGCAAGACCGAGAAACGCGAATACTGCCACGAGGTCAACGACGAAGACCTCCGCCAGCGTGTGAGGGATGCCGTATATCAGAAATGCTACGATTTCTCGAAACAGGGCATCGCCAACAAACACCAGCGCGAAGAGGGCTTCGAGGCCATCAAGCAGGAGTTCATCGACGCCAACTATACCGAGGAAACCCTCACCGACGAGATAAAGTTTATGATAGACCGCTACTATCACGACACCGAGCGTGAGGCTATGCGCGACATGGTGCTCAACGAGCGCACTCGCCTCGACGGCCGTCAGCTCGACCAGATCCGCCCCCTCTGGAGCGAAGTCGACTATCTCCCGTCGGCCCACGGCAGCGCCATATTCACTCGCGGCGAAACCCAGTCGCTCTCTACCTGCACCCTCGGCACCAAGCTCGACGAGCAGGTCATCGACGGCGCCGTCATCGAGGGCACTCGCCGCTTCCTGCTGCACTACAACTTCCCCGGCTTCGCCACCGGCGAGGTCAAGGGCAACCGTGGTCTGAGCCGCCGCGAGGTGGGTCACGGCCATCTCGCCTGGCGCGCCCTCAAAGAGGTCCTGCCCTCCGAGGCCGACTGCCCCTACACCATCCGCGTGGTCTCCGACATCCTCGAGTCCAACGGCTCCTCCTCCATGGCCACCGTATGCGCCGGATGCCTCGCACTCATGGACGCTGGCGTGAAGATCCGCAAGCCGGTCGCCGGCATCGCTATGGGACTCATCTCTAAGGGCGACAAATGGGCCGTCCTCTCCGACATCCTCGGCGACGAGGACCACCTCGGCGACATGGATTTTAAGGTCTGCGGCACTCGCGACGGTATCACCGCTTGCCAGATGGACATCAAGGTCGACGGCCTCAGCTATGAGGTCCTCGCCAAGGCTCTCGAGCAGGCCCGCCAGGGTCGTCTCTTCATCCTTGACCACCTACAGTCCACCATCGCCGAACCCCGTGCCGACTACAAAGACTTTGTTCCGCGCATCGTCCAGATCGAGATACCCAAAGACTTCATCGGCGCTGTCATCGGTAAAGGTGGCGAGGTCATACAGAAAATCCAGAAGGAGACCAACACCATCATCAATATCGAAGAGAAAGGCGAAGTGGGCATCGTCGACGTCGCCTCTCAGAACAAGGACGACATCGAGGCCGCCATCAAGTGGATCAAGGACATCTGCACCGTTCCCGAGGTGGGTCAGGTCTACGACGCCAAAGTGGTTTCCATCGTCGAGTTCGGCGCCTTCCTCGAGTTCCTGCCTGGCAAGGAAGGTCTCATGCACATCAGCGAGTACGACTATAAGCGTCTCGACACTCTCGAAGGCCTCATCCACGAGGGCGACACCATCCAGGTGAAGATCATCGCCATCGACGAGAAGACCGGAAAGCTGAAGCTCAGCCACAAGGCTCTGCTGCCCAAGCCGGAAGGCTACGAGGAGCGTCCTCCTCGCCGCGAAGGCCCCCGTCATGACGGTCCCCGTCGCGATGGCAACGGTGGTGGCGAACGCCGCAGCGGTGGCAACGGTCCGCGCAGAAGATAACAACCACTAATCCGAGCCTCTCGGATTATTCAAAATTCAGCAAAACCGCAGGGAGTTTTTCTAACACATCCCTGCGGTTTTCAGTCTGTCTAAATACGAGATATTTTCCTTCACCAACGACAAGAGTGTACCGGAAAAACTGTTGCCTCCATCTTCGTAGAAACCCACAGAAATCGGAAGATAGTAGATCGGCAGGTCGGCAAGTTCTTCCGCATACGCCCGCAGTCTCTCTATGTCCTTCTCCGTAGTCACTATTGCCTTGCTCTCTGAATTTATCGCATCGAAACGTTGCCGCAACTGGACTATGTCGGAACGGGTGAACCGATGATGGTCAGGGAACGCGAGATGGTCCACCTTGCGGCCGTGGCACCTGAGTTCGGCCAACAACGGAGCGCTGTCGGCTATAGCTGTCAGACACAACAAGTATCTCACATCGTTGAGCGCGCACACCCGACCATCGGCAAACGACACCGGCTTTCCATAGTCTATATATGAGAAAAACACTTTCTGGTAACTCTGCGCCTTCAACGAGGTATAAATCAGATGACGCTCAAGCGCGTTGACTTTGCGGGGGGACTTGGTCACCACTATAATATTGGCACGAAGGTATCCTGACGACGGCTCTCTTAGATTTCCGAAAGGCAGGATGTGGTCTGCGTAGAACGGATGCCGGTAGGGGGTGAGCAGAATATTTACCGTAGGCTTGACTGTACGGTGTTGGAAACAGTCGTCAAGGACAATCACCCGTGGCGGCTGCTCCTGCGACAAAAGGCGGTTGACGCCTTCATGACGGTTGCGGCAAACTGCCGTGGTAATCTCCGGATGTCGGCGCGTTATCATCGCCACTTCGTCTCCCATTGTCTGCGACAGGTTTTCCTCAAACGGAGTGTCTCCCTCGTGCATCACAAAACCTCTACTGTTGCGCCCATACCCACGTGAGAGCAATGCGGTCTCATACTTGTCTTTTAAGAAATCTATGATATACTCTGCCATAGGGGTCTTGCCTGTACCTCCGGTAGAGAGGTTTCCTATGCCGATAGTGACAACCGGATGTGTGTGCTGATGCAGGACTCCGAGGTCATACAGCACATTGCGCACCTTCACCACAATGGCATACCACATAGTAATCGGAAACAAAAGCCAGGAAAGGAGTCGTACCATAATGTCAGGATTTTAGTTTGCGCTTGAGACAATGAAACAACATAGACGGATAGCCGTACAATAACGCCAACAGGCACAAAAACGTATTAAGAACCGATATTCGTAGAAAATCTGCTATCGGCCGGAAATGAGACACTCTGTCTGCCGGATAATCGACCCTTACCGGCACCGACGTCAACTCCACTCCTCTCCATGCCGACAACACCAACAACGCCAGCTCTGCCTCGTACCTGTTGGAGATAAGGCCCAACGGCGGCAACGAGTCAAGGTTGTACAACCTGAATCCCGACTGGGTATCTGGCATCCTGCATAAGGTCTGCAACGCAAACCAGAAGTTGGAAAAACGGTTGGCAAACGTATTGCCCCTCGGCATATTGTCCGCCTTCAAACTCCTCGCCCCAACCACCAGCAATCCTCGCTGCTCTTTCTCAAGAATCCTGCTCGCTTTTTCTACCAACAGTGGCACATCTTCTGGGAAATGCTGAAGGTCGCTGTCTATTGTCACAACGTGGGTAAATCCCAGTTGTCGGGCTCGCTCAAAACCTCTGCACAAAGCGTAGCCTTTGCCGCGGTTCGGAGAATATGACACGACTTCTATACCTTTAGCCTCTGCAAGAATATCTAGCGTGGAATCTGTCGAACCATCGTTTACCACTATAACATTGGAACAAACCGCAAGAGTGCGCTCAATCACCTCCTGAAGTGTGCCGCCGTTATTATAGGTAGGTATAACGATGCAATATTTCATCGGCTTGCTTTCTGGTTGCGAAACACTATGACTGTGGCATTGCCGTCTTTCTCTTGCAACTCCAACCGCTGGACTAACGTATTGCGCTTGTCAAACGTCACCGTCACCGACTGGAACATTCTCTGCATATCTCGCCTTACAGGTTTGAGTTCTGCCCTATAGGTGTTTCCTTCGTCATATATCTTACTTGAAAACAACCTCTCATTAAAAACACTCCCTCCCACAAAACTTTCCCTTATCATCGTAGCCATAGCTTTCGACATTCTGTTGCCGCTCTTGCGCTCGCGGCCGTCTCCTGTGACGACAGAGAGGTTATCTCCCTTGATCACAAGAGTAGTGCTTTGGGGCGATGTATAACTCCACCTCACCTCGTCTGGAGCCATAAAACTAAGTGTGCCTTTCGACTCTATCGGTGCCGCAAGCATCGTCGAAGTTCGAGTCTGCACAAAATCCGCCTTCAAGCCCTTTAGGTTTTTGCTTGCCGATGACAATTTGGTCACAACGGCCGAACGCTGGTCTCCGGTCAATTCACTCGCCTGAGCAACACAAACCACCGTCAAGCACAACAAGCACAATAGGGACAATATTCGTTTCATATGACAACTGCAATATTTACTTCATAATAAAGAAACACCCCACAACAATCAATCCCACTCCCAACCAGCGCAACCACGGCACTTGCTCTCCAAATACCAAAATTGCAGCCACCATTCCAAAGATATAACTGAGCGCCGTGAGTGGATGAGCCTGGCTAAACGGGAAATGCCTCAATATGTATAGCCAGAGCACGCTTGCTATACCGAACGAAGCACCGCAGGCCAAGAACCACCAATCGACCAATGCCGCCCGGAAATAACTCCACGACCAGCTAAAAGACGGCATCTTCTGCATCGCCAACTTGAGAAACACGTTCCCGCCGGCGAGGAAAAGGGTCTGCACTGCTACGAGTAGAACTAAACGGAACATATTATCGTGAGTATTATTTTCGTGTCAAAAGTATTAGTGACTGGACTCCATCCTCATCGCCTCCTTCCACCAAAAGGCATTCCGGGCCCACAATCTTCGGTGCAGAGTCATCAATATTTAACGGGCGCGCAACTTCTCCTGCCGACAAGCAACAGGCTGCAGCATACACACCCAACGCCTCGGCCGAGAATCCTTCTCCAAATAAGTGCTTATACTGCAGCAAAGGAACCTCCCCATACACCTTCCGGGCACTCGCAAGCAAGCGTGCATCGTGGGTCTCTCTACCATTCAGGCCCAGCAACACTCCCGCGACTTTATCCAACGACAACCCTGCCTTCGCCAGCAACCGCAACAGTGCCAAGTGCTTTTCCTCATCGGTTGGGCAATGCTGCATCTCGACTCCGGACAGTTTACACATGGCACGGGACAAATTCTCTCCCCTATCGCTCAACAGAAACGCCGCCGAGCACTCGCCTGCCGTAACTCCCTGGTTTCCCAAAAATCCGTGCTTAGCAAAAATCCGGAAGAAACCTTCTGTCATCTCGTCCTGTGCGGTGACAAGGGCTGTGGACAGATACCCCAGTCGCTGCTGTAACCATATATCATATAGCGAAGCGGCAAACGATGACCCGTTGTGGGAATAGGTGGCATTATAGCCGTGATTGACAGTCCTTATTGCTATTGTGGACGCCGCGGTGTTGTGTGTGGATTGCATAAAGCAGGCAGGTTTCACGTAACCTTCCCCGTCATCATATAGGCTGTCGAGAATCTGCTCGGTATATTCTATGCTTCCAAGCCCCGTCCCTGCCACTATGGCATCTGGCACACAATCTGCTGTCGCTTTTCCTGCCGTGACCGCTGCACGTCTCAGCATAAGTCCCATACGCCGTGCTTCGAGTGGTTTCAGGTACTCTCCGAAGGATGGATCTTCTGCTTTCTCAAATGGAGTATTATGAATCTTTGGCGATGTCATCCAATCTCTGCTGAGCGGCTGCTGCAATGACACCTGCTCGGCTGCACATATATAAAGCTGTCGGGAATCTGGCATTGCCGGCATTGCCACTCTCACTTCCGGTGCGGCAAAAAGCAACGCCGTATCATTACCGCCAAAGGCAAACGAGTTGCTCAGCACATAATGCAATCGGACATCTCTCATTGTATGGCATACCGGCTTGACACATCCTTCTCCCGGCGTGTCGCAGTGCAAATTGGCCGGCACAAAGCCATGCTCCACAGCCAAGAGGCTGATAACCGACTCTATCGCTCCCGACGCACTGGTCGTATGTCCTGTAAAGGATTTTGTCGAAGAGACAGGAACTCGGCAGTCTTCGCCAAACAAACGGAGCAATGCGGCACTTTCTGTAGCGTCGTTATTTTCTGTACCCGTTCCGTGCGCATTAATATAGTCCACTTGCGATGGTTCAATTCCCGCCATCTCCAGCGCCTTCTTCATGGCCCTGTAAGGACCTTCCCCATTCTCTGAGGTTGCTGTCTGATGACTCGCGTCACAGGCATTGCCGTAACCTGCCAACAACGCCTTTGCCGACACTCCTCTCTGTCTTGCGTGAGTTGCCGATTCCAGCACGAGATACGCAGCTCCCTCTCCAAGGTTCAAGCCTCCTCGGCTTGCATCGAACGGTCGGCACAATCCTTTGTCAAGAATCATCAACGACCCAAAGCCGTTAAGGTGCAACCGCGTCAGACACTCCGTTCCTCCAACCACCACACAATCTGCCTCCCCTGTCTTTATCATATTGGCGCCGAGTACCACCGCATTGGCTGCCGACGAGCAGGCGGTGGACAAGGTGGTCGCCATACGCACAGGACCTACCTCTTCAACTATCTGCTCTGTACAGGCTCCACACGTATAGGTTTTTATATAATCGTTATAGTCGTCATTTCCGAGCCAGTCGCGATAATATTTCTCTCCCATGTCCATTCCTCCCACCGTGGTCCCCGACACTACCGACACCTTCCCCATCTCGTCTCTGCCAATGCCGGCCTCTTCCAGCGCCTCTTTCATCGCGACAATACCCATCAACGCAGACCGCGAGATAGGTTTCTTCCCTACTCCTGCGAGCAACCTGAGCTCTTCATTGTCCAATGGCACTTCGCCTACAGGAAATTCGGTCTGGGTCGTGTCCAGAAAACGGACCGGACCTATTCCGGCTCGCTCCTCGAGCAAGGCTTGCAAGGTAGCCTCCTTGCCGACACCCAACGCCGATATGACACCGGCTCCTGTTATCCAGACCTCCTCCATAGTCTCTTGCTACTTGCTCCGATGTTGCTCTATGTATTCCGCCATCACTCTCACCGACTGGAACACGTCCTTGGCCGCCTTGGGATCTTGCAACTTGATGCCGTATTTCTTCTCCATAAGCACTATCAACTCCAATGCGTCGATAGAATCCAGCCCTAAACCTTCATTGAACAATGGAGCGTCGTTGTCTATATCTTCGGGCTTCATCCCTTCAAGGTTCAAAACCTCTATGATCTGCTGTTTGAGTGTTTGAATTAATTCTTCCATTCTATCAATGTTTTTATATCGTTTTCTATGTTGTCGTCTCTTCCCACCAATGCCATACGGACCTCGAAATGTTCCTCGGCATCACACTCCACCCATCCTACGATGGCCGACTGTGTTTCCTTATCGGCGAACAACGCCGACACCTGTACGGCCATTGCTTGGCTATTCTTCTCGGGGAGGACCAGAAAATTAGTCTCCCCATAATATTTGTTGCGTATCGCTATCTCGCCCGTGACGATATTTGCCAGCGTGTAAACAAACAAAGCGGGACTTGGAAAGTAGTTCTCCTCGTCTGATATCGTCGCCTGATAACGGGTATCTGTATATAACGAGCCGCTCTCATTGAACAACACTATCGCCCTTTCTGCCGTCCCGTAGCATTTCCTCTGCTCCACATCCCTGCTGCCCGACTCTTTGGCCAGCAACAGCTCCGACGCGACAAATCCGACCTTACACAGGCTGTCCATCTTGAAATACTTCATATAATTTCCGACATAACCCCTATATATCTCGTCTATCATTCCCATTCCCTGAGCCTCCACGCCAATACGTTCTCCATCTACGACAACGCCTCTCGTCTCGTCAAGAATCACCCAATGCCTCATACTCCCCCTCCTTTCCTATATAACATAACCGCGTTGCATCCTCCGAACCCCGAGAGCATCTTCACAAACGACGGTCTGTCCGTTGTCGTCAACTCTCCGTTTATCTTTATATTGCCACTCACTCCTTTCTTCCCGAATCCTCTCGTCGCCAGCACCACACCCTCTTCCACCGCCTTCATCGACACCAGACACTCCAACACTCCGGCCGCTCCCATAGTATGTCCCAGATAGCCTTTCAGACTATTTACCGGCACATCCGTGATACCAGCTCTCTCCAAGGCTATCGACTCCATCTCGTCGTTGTACATCGTCGCCGTGCCGTGCGCATTCACAAACGCCAACTCCTCCATCCCAACGCTGGCCAGCACAGTCCTTAAAGCCCTATACGACCCTTCTCCTGTACGCGAAGGTCCGGATATATGATTGGCGTCATTACGTATCGCCCCTCTCTCCAGCACCCACCTGCCTGAAGCTTCGTCAGAAAGAGTCAGAACCATCGCAGCGGCGGCCTCTCCAAGATTCAATCCTTTACGCTCCGCATCGAATGGGCGGCACCCTTCGGGCGACAAAGCCTTGAACGACTGAAATCCCGACACTATAAATTCCGTCAGCACGTCACATCCGACCACCACCGCATAACGGCAGATCTTCTGCTCCAACATTCGCTGCGCCACAATCTGCGCACACAGTCCCGACGTACAAGCGTTGCTCACCACCACCGGATCATTGCCGTTGCCCAATTCCCTCACAACTCTACGAGCCCCTTCTCCAAGGTTCAGTCTTCTCTCGAACTTGTGTCGAACTTGTGTCCTAGTTGTGTCGAACCTGTGTGCTAGTTGCTCTATATTCCCTTTTGTAGTAGAAAACACGAATGCCACATCACCTCTCTTACCGTCTATTCCCGCCTCCTGCAATGCAGCACGTGCCGACCTCAACGACAACGACTCGAAACGGGTAAGGCAGTCGTCTGGTCCCTCTTCTTCCCAATTCATCATTGAGCCGACAAAAGGTTCCTCGAGGTTCCACAGCTTCCGGGTGCGGAGACTGCTCTCGCCTCGTGCCAAAGCCTCATATACGGAATCCACCGAATTCCTGAGTGGCGATATTATGCTTCCTCCTATCTTTACAACCATCGTTTCTTCCACTCTTTATAGAAGGCCGGCGACGACACTTCCAGTTGATAATTCCTGTCCATAAACACCTGCACCGAACTGCCTGTTGTCAGCACTTCCCCCGTCTCGCTGTCTTTTATCTCGTAGTCGAACAATATCTTCGCCGCCTCACATGGCCGGTACGTCACCGTCAGCAGTGCCTTCCTGCCATATTCCATCGGCTTGCGGTAATGAAACGCGATATCCACAACCGGCACAAAATAGCCTTGCCCGTATATAGTCAGATAGTCCAGTCCGTACTTACGCCCGAACGCCTCACGTCCGTCCTCGAAGTACTGCATATAATTTCCGTGCCACACCACCTTCATCGAGTCCACCTCGCTAAACCTCACCTCTATCTCTACCGTTTCGCTAAGCCGCTTTTCCATCTTCCCAAAAATCAAAATAGTTAAACCATTGCTCGGGATATTTCCTCAAGACTTCCTCGAGCACTTCTGCGTATTCCTTCACGTCCTTCACCTCTCTGATGATTATCCTATACCGCCTCATTCCTTCCTTCATAACGAATATCGCCAACATCTCTGCCCCGTGACTCCTCGCCACAGCAAACGGTCCTGCCGGAAACGACGCCTCCTCTCCGAAGAAAGGACAACGTTCGACCTTTTTTGAACCGAATATCCTGTCTGCAGGAATGCTCACGATCTGCGATGACGACAACGCATTGTGTATGGCGAATATATGACTCATGTCGTCACTCGTCACTATCATGCCGATATTGTTTCTTGCCAGTATCTTCGCACGGTTATCCATCACCGTCTGAGACTCTCCCCCGTAGACAAGCGCGTTGAACTGCTTGTTCTTCGACACCAGATAATAACCGGCCATCTCATAGCATCCCACATGGGCACTCAGTATCACAAAACCGTCTTCCTTCGCGTCATATTGCTCGAACAAGTCGTAACGGTCCAGCTCGATATTGAACTTCTTGCCGGCGAACACCGCAAAACGGTCCAGCACCACTTGTCCGAACCTGAAAAAATTCTCACACATATAGACAACCGACTTCACCCTACCGTAGCCCATACGCCTGCGATAAAAGTCGTATATCGCCTTGCGTCCCTTCCTTCCGAACAAGATATAGAACGGCACCACCATCAACATCACTCCGTACAGCAGCCACAACGGCAGATAGCGGTAAAGCCACACCAGTGCGCGCTGCATCCACTCCGTACCGTCGGTACGTCCCTGCCAATGTCTATTGCCTTGCTCCGCCATTTTGATATTTTCTTAGTGGTCGCGTTTTCTGCATATCATAATACTGTGGCCGTGGCCCAGGTTGTCCACTATCTCTTCCACTTCCAGGCCCGACGCCTCCACTATCCGCGCCATATCATCCGAGTGGTACATCTTGCTCGTACCGTTGGCTATAGCCGTAAAGTATAGACTCGTCATAGTGAGACAGAACGCTGCCGTCTCATATTTCTGCCGATCCCAGAATGTCTCCATAATATACAGGTGGCTTCCCTCGTCCATTATCTGGCAAGCACGCTCCAGGATACTCTGAACCTCATCCTCGCCGAAGCAGTCCAGGAATTGGCTCATCCATATAACGTCGAAATGTTTCTGCGGAAACTGCGACTGCCCGTCGAGCAGGTTCATGCCATAGCCACCAATTCGTTCAGCCCCTTTCTTGCCTGCCACAAACTTTCTCATCATCTCCAACTGCTGCGGCAAGTCCACAATAGTCACCTCCACCTCGTCACTATAGTCCACGCACCTCAAAGCCCAGCGGCCCGTGTTACCTCCCACATCAAGCAGACTCTTCGTCCCTCTCGAGAAGACCACCTCCAACGCCTGGTCAAACGAATTGTCGGAATAGAAATGGTCGAAGCCGAACCAGCTCTTCTGTACCTCTTCCGGCAGCTGCGACAGCCCTTCGTACACCGTCGGCCAGTCGCCGAAATGTTCCAGTCCTGCCGGACGTCCTTCCTTCAGCGATTCTTCCAACCTGAACAGACCTTCATAGTTGACATCGTGGTTGAATGCCATATTCACCTTTACCAGTTCGTCGGTCAACAGAAACCAGCCTGCCTTGCTCAAGGTAAACCTGTCGGTAGTCCTATCCACTTTTACCGTACCTATACACAGCGACGCTTCCATCATCACCTTCACGGCGTAGTTGCTCAGCCCTGTCGCCTGCGACACCTCCTGCTCGGTCATTCCGTTCTCGCTATTCCTCAACAGTTCCAATATTCCGAACTTCACCATCAACCGCGACACCTGGAACACCATAGGGCCGAATGCGATCCATTCAGCCAGCCGCTGTGCCTCACGTGCCCCCTGTTCGTCTCGGGTGTACCGCTTGTCCAATTCTGCCGACAGATTCATTTCCCTTTATTTTTAGGTGTACAATCCTCCGTTTATTGATATTGCCTGACCTGTGATGTAGGCTGCCTCGTCGCTGGCGAGGAACGCCACCAGGGCCGCCACCTCTTCGGCGGTGCCGAAACGCTTCATCGGTATGGTCTGCTTCAGTTCATCGACATTGAGGTCCTTGGTCATATCGGTAGCTATGAATCCCGGTGCTATGGCGTTCACCGTCACTTTGCGGGCCGCCACTTCCAGTGCCAGCGCTTTCGTGGCACCTATCAGTGCTGCCTTGGCTGCCGTATAGTTGGTCTGTCCGGGCATACCTTTCAGGCCCGACAGAGACGCCATATTGATGATTCGTCCGTTACGTTTCTTCACCATCGTGGTTACCACGCGGCGGGTGATGTAGAAGAATCCGTTCATCGTGGTGTTGACCACCTTGTCCCATTCCTCGTCGCTCATGAACACCATGATGTTGTCGCGACGGATTCCTGCGTTGTTAACCAATGCCGAGATATATTCTCCCGGATGGGCAGCCTCCCATTGGTCGAGAGCTTGGTTGATAGCCTCTTTGCTGCTCACGTCGAACGGCAACAACTCGGCCTGGCCTCCTTCGGATTCTATCTCCTGCTTCGCCGCCTCGGCTGCCGCTTGGTTCGATTGGTAGTTCAGCACCACGGTGTAACCCTCTTTTGCCAGCCGCTTGGCCACAGCCTTGCCGATACCTCGCGAGCCTCCTGTTATCAATGCATATTTGCTCATATCTGTTATGTTTTATTTTTCTGCAACCATTATTTTTTGTTTCTCAGCCACTCTTCCACCCTTGCTATGTCGTCGTAGAACGGTGTGTCCTCTACGAATTTCGGCACCATAGCCCTCACCTGCCCGTATGCCTCACGTGTGGCCGGAGCCAGCTTGCCGCTTATCTCCAGACAGTCGGTGGCTTGCGCCAAGGCGATGTATTGTATTGCCAGCACCTGATAGCAGTTGTCTATCACACGTTTGGTGAGCAGCGCCGTATTGGTTCCCATGCTCACAATGTCCTGGTTGTCGTTGTTGTTGGGTATCGAATGCACATAGTTGGGCATAGCCAGAGTCTGACATTCCGCCGTGGTGCTGGTGGCTGTAAACTGGCACGCCTGCATGCCGTAGTTCAGCCCGAGCACTCCCATATTCAGGAACGGCGGTAATATCTCGTTTATGCGGTCGTGGAACAAGTAGTTCAGTTGTCGTTCCGCAGTCATCGCCAGTCTCACCATTGCTATCTTCACCTTGTCCTCTTCGAGCGATATGTAGTCACCGTGGAAGTTGCCCCCGTGATACACGTTCTTGCTCTCCGGATCCACTATCGGGTTGTCACAAGCGCTCACCAGCTCTTCCTCTATGACCCTGCGGGAATTCTCCAGCGTCTCGGCGATAGGTCCCAATATCTGTGGGGTGCAGCGCAGCGAGTAATAGGCTTGCACCTTGTCTTTGAACACACGCTCTTCTTTGTGGCCTCCGTCGTACAGCAGGTGTTCCCTTTTCTTCAGGCACTGGCTACCTTTCGCCAGTTTCCTCATCCTGGCAGCCACCTGCTGCTGGCCGCTGTGGCGGCGGCAGCCGTTCAGCACTTCCGACATCCAGTCGTCGTACGAGCCCGCTATCTCGTTCATCCACACTCCTGCCAGCTCCGCCCATCCGAGCAGCCGCTCGGCATAGTGCTGGTTCACCACCGATATTCCGGTCATCACGCTGGTGCCATTAGTTATCGAAAGACCTTCGCGGATATATATCTTCAGCGGCTCCAGCCCGTTTTCCTTCATCACCTCGGCGGTCGCTCGCCATTCTCCCTTCCAGTGCACCTTGCCTTCGCCAATCAGCGTCAGCGCTATATGTGCCAGCTGCACCAGGTCGCCGCTGGCTCCCACGCTGCCGTGCTGGGGAATAAAGGGATAGATGCCCCTATTGATAAACTCCACCAGGAGTCGTGCCACGTCGCTGTGCACGCCGCTCTTGGCCTGCATCACCGTTCCCAGCCGCGCTATCATGGCAGCTTTCACATAGATGTCCTCAAGCGGTTCTCCGGCGCCTGTCGAGTGGCTACGGATGATGTTGTACTGCAACTCCTTCAGCCGCTCGTCATCGACCCGCCACTGGGCCATGGGACCGAATCCCGTGTTGATGCCGTAGATAATCTTCTCCTTGGCGAATGATTGCAGAAAACGGTAGCACTCGTCAACTTTCTTCACCATATCGTCCGTGAGGGCCATTTTTTCGCCTCCAAACAATATCTTCTCTACGTTCTCGTAGCCAAATATGTTCCTATTCCCTTCCATTATTTTTTACATATCATTATTCCTCAGCAACTTACGCCAAGTTGCCAAGATTTATCCTAACTGCAAATATACGAATTATTTTTTATATAATAATGTTTCCATAAATATTTATATTCTGCGGTCAGAATCCGCCGTTCTGTAACCGGCTAATAATGATAGCCTTGTACAACAAGAGGAGACTCCCCGTCTTGGGGAGTCTCCTCTTTCTCTATCGCCTTTTTGCTTAGAGGACCTGTACCGGCTCGATCAAGCCTTTACCGATCTCTATAGCTTCCTCGTTCTGAGGGATGAGGTTCCAGTGACGCTGAGGCAGCGAGTGCTCGAGACCTTCGTGGATATACTTGGGCTCCACGATCGGTTTCAGCTTCAGGAAGCCGCCGAGGACCACCATGTTGAACACCTTGGAGATACCCATCTCCTGAGCCTTGGCGGTAGCAGCGATCTTGTAGATGCTGATATCCTTGCGCGTAGGCTCGTGGGTGATGCCGTTGGGGTCGTAGATCAGCAGTCCGCCAGGCTTCACGCTGCTCTCAAACTTATCCAGCGACTGCTGGTTGAGGATGATAGCGGTGTCAAACTGGTTGATGATGGGCGAGCTGATGCGCTCGTCGCTGATGATGACACTCACGTTGGCGGTACCGCCACGCATCTCGGGACCGTAGCTGGGCATCCAGCTAACCTCTTTATCCTGCATTACTCCGGAATAGGCCAATATCTTACCCATTGAGAGAACTCCCTGTCCTCCGAATCCGGCTATGATTATTTCTTCTGTCATTGTTTCTTTGTTTTTGTTTGTTAATAAAACCTTTTGGGCATTACTGCATCACTGTCAGAGGATGGTCAACGGCGAGGCGTGCCACATCGACGTTCTCGACCAGTTTGCCTTCCACCTTGATGTCTCCTACGGGGTAGTTCGGCATCATGTTGTCTTCCATCCACTTGTTGGCCTGTACCGGGGTCATCTTCCAGCCGCTGTTGCAGTTGGAGAGGATTTCCACGAAGCTCAAGCCCTTCTTCAGTTTCTGGTTCTCGAAAGCCTGACGTATGGCAGCTTTGGCCTTGCGCACGGCCTGCGGAGTCTGCACGCTCTGACGGGTCACGTAGTAGGTGCCCGGGAGGGTGGCGATCAGCTCGGTAATACGCAGCGGGTAGCCGTTGATATCGACCCTACGGCCGTAAGGCGTGGTGGCGCTCTTCATGCCGATCAGCGTGGTGGGAGCCATCTGTCCGCCCGTCATACCGTAGATACCGTTGTTGACGAAGATCATGGTGATATTCTCACCGCGGTTGCAGGCGTGAATAGTCTCAGCCGTTCCGATAGCTGCGAGGTCGCCGTCGCCCTGGTAGGTGAACACGAAAGTGTCGGGGTTCAGCCTCTTCACAGCGGTAGCCAGTGCGGGAGCACGGCCGTGGGCTGCCTCCTGGAAGTCCACGTCGAAATAGTTGTATGCCAGCACGGAGCATCCCACAGGGCTTACGCCTACGGTCTTGTCCTGGATGCCCATCTCGTCGATCACTTCGGCGACGAGGCGGTGGGTGGTGCCGTGGCCGCAGCCCGGGCAGTAGTGCATCACGGCGTCCGTGAGTACTTTGGTCTTGGTGTAAACCTCGGTGTAACCTTGGTTCAACAGCTCTTGTTTGCGAGCTTCTATATCTTGATTCATATTCTTCAAATTATTTTGTTGATACGTTGATATGCTGATATGTTGATATGTTTTTCGCGTCAGGTTTCTTATCAACGGATAAACCTATCAACTTATCAACGATTTACTTTATAATTTTGTTTTCCAATGCTTCGAGGACCTCTGTGGGGGTCGGGATGATACCGCCGAAACGGCCGAAGTGCTCGGTCTTCACACCGCAAGCGGTGGCAAGCTTCACATCTTCGATCATCTGACCGGCGCTCATCTCCACGCAGAGGATGCCTTTCACGTGTTTCGCCACCTCGGCCAGCTGTTTGGTCGGGAACGGGAACAGGGTTATCAGGCGGAACAAGCCAACCTTGATGCCTTTTTCGCGAGCCATCTGCATAGCCTTCATAGCTATACGGCTGCTCGAGCCGTAGGCCACGAAGATATAGTCGGCATCTTCGCAGTTCAGCATCTCGTAGCGCACCTCTTTCTCTTTCATCTCGGCATATTTGGCCTGCAGTTTCAGGTTGAACACCTCCTGGCGGGAGCTCTCGAGCTCGAGCGAAGTGATGATGTTGTGAGGACGGTTGGCAGGTTTGCCCCAGGTGCCCCACGGAGCGTTCTTACGACGTTCTTCCTCGGTCCAGCGGGGAACATAGTCGCGGGTGTAGAGCTTCTCCATGCACTGTCCGATAGCACCGTCCGAGAGGATCAGCACGGGGTTACGGTATTTGAAGGCGATGTCCCAAGCGTCGAACACAAAGTCGTACATCTCCTGCACGCTGGCCGGAGCCAGGGTGTAGAGCTGATAGTCGCCGTGTCCGCCACCCTTCACGCTCTGGAAATAGTCGCTCTGCGACGGCTGTATCGTTCCCAGTCCGGGACCGCCACGCATGACGTTCACCACCAGGCAGGGAATTTCGGCGCCGGCCAGGTAGGTCAGACCTTCCTGCATCAGCGATATTCCGGGGCTCGACGACGAGGTGGCCACCTTCTTTCCGGTAGCGGCTCCGCCGTACACCATATTGATAGAAGCCATCTCACTCTCAGCCTGTAACACCGTCATTCCGGTGGTCTCCCACGGTTTCTCTGCCATCAACGTTTCCATTACTTCCGACTGCGGGGTGATAGGATATCCGAAATAACCGTCCGTACCACTGGCAATCATTGCGCGAGCAATTGCTTCATTGCCCTTCATCAATTTCAGTTCTTTTGCCATAATTCTTTCTTTTGGGTGATCTGTGATCCGTGATTGTCTCTCTTCCGATTCCTCTCACTGACCACTTCTCACAGATTTAACACTTGATTTTGTACACAGAGATTACACCATCGGGGCATACCATTGCGCAGCTTGCGCATCCTATGCACTTGTCATTCACGGTCTCGGTATAGTTGTAACCTTTGCCGTTCACATTCTTCGACAACGCGATACATTGCATCGGGCATGCTGCCAAGCATACGGCGCAGCCTTTGCAACGCTCCGTATCGATAACGATTTGTCCTTTAAATGCCATAATTTTAGTTTTATGTGATTAATAATTGATAATTTTTACCCTTACAAAGTGGACTGCAAAGATACACATTTTTTCTTACACTGCAAGCTTTTTTACAATAAAATTATCAACAATATATATATATCGCTAATTATCAGGCCCATTATAAAACGTCCGAAGTGCCTGTTCCGCCCTTTTCTTATAAAACAGATATTTTGCACTATCAACCGGCATAAAATCGGCATAACCAGAACACAGTTCCGCCATTCCAGATGCGGCAGAATACGAAGACAGTGGTGCATCGTCTAAAAGCGTATCAGCGGCATATTTAAGATAGGGGAAAATTATAGAAATCCAGACCGAATCCTTGTTCAAAGAATCATTGAGCAATATACAATCTGCAAATTGTTGCGCAGCAAAAGGATCTCCATATTTCTCAGCAAGAATAAATGAATACATTGCATAATCCCTGTCAGTCACCCGCCCATTTTTGCTGCTCATATTAATATTTTGCTTGCCATACTCATTCAAATCTCCCATAAAAATATTACGGTCTGCCCTGCTGAGCTCCGACAAACACTTATCAGAAACCCTGTCACCATTAGTGTTTCTATGATAAAGATACCCTACAAGAACCAATAGGACAATTATTAGACTCGATTCTATAACTATAGCCACTTTCATATTATTACAATGATTAGTTTTTCATTAAACCACTCTACTTCGTAAAAAAACGCACATTGACAATGCAAAGATACAAACAATTTTCCACTCCACAACACCCCCCAAAAAATTTTAACACTTCCCCCAACAAAACCACCCACTTTTACCTCCAAATACATCAAAATCCAATCATATAGTTATCATAGACTTGATACCTACTTGAGTCCTATGTGTCAGTAACTTACAAAAAACCATAAAAATAATTTTCCCAAAAAACTTCGCCATTTAAAAACTTCTTTGTACCTTTGCCCCATCATTTCACTTCTTATGGCAACAAATTGTTCGTTAAACCATTGGTCCGGCAACGTAGGAGGAATCATCGGCTACACCGTCCGCGGCCACCGCTACCTCCGCTCCATGCCCGCCCACGTCCGCAACCCGCGCACACCCGCCCAGCAGGCCCACCGTTCCCACTTCTCCCTCGTCTCCACCTTCATCCACACCCTCGGCCCCATCTACAAGCTCGGCTACCGCTACCACAACCCCGACCTCTCCCCACGCGCCAACCTCTTCCACCACATCTTCTACGACGCCGTAAACCCGGAAACCCTCACCCTCGACCCCGCCCGAGTCCTCATCTCCCGCGGCACCCTCTCAACCTTCCAACCCACACAAGTCACTCACACCGAGACCTCCATCTCCCTGCGCTGGCACCTAACCCAAGGCACCCCACAAGACCAGCTCCACCTCCTCCTCTACAACGTAACCCAAGCCACCTCTCGCCCCTACTACAACGCCGCCACCCGCGCCACCGCCCACCTAACCCTTACCCTCCCCGCCACCTGGGACCCCACCGACCACATTATATTATACGCCTTCTGGCACAACCCCAACACCCACGCCAACTCCGACTCCACCATACCCCTCCAACTAAACAATCCAAGCAATCAAGACGAATACAATCAGCAACTTACCCACCTCTCTCAAACCCTAACCCACTCCCACCGCCACCCCATAACACCCAAACTCCTCGCCAAAATCCACAAA
>JAFRTM010000025.1 GCA_017439185.1 Bacteroidales bacterium
CGGTGTGTTGGCGTCGTGATGGGTGCAGCCCAGCATCCTGTAGTAGTGTTTGCCACGCTGTTTGAATCCTACCACGTTGTCAAGTTTTCCATGAAACTTGAAAAGTTCATTGGTTTTTGCCATAATGTTGTTCCTTTCTTTTGTTAAGTGTGAATAATTAATTTTGAAGGTCCTTCTAATGGTAAGACGGGTGAGTGAGAAAAAAAAAAGGTGTTTTTTTGAAGTTTTTTTTTCGCGGAGGGGGAAAAGCTATCGTTGCAAGGTAATGTGCCTCCGGCACACTACCTTGCTCTCATATAGGAGGCAAGTAGGAGGCACATTCGATAGAAGCCCGTATATCGGCTGGGGTATTATATATCTGTAAAGATATATACCCCGCCGAAGGGGGTAGGGCTGAGAAATGAGGGTTAAGAGAGGGAGCCTTTACGTATGTTAAGAAAGTTAGATTACTGATTGTTAACAAAATACCGATTTGTTGATAAAAAGACTGAATTCAACTCTGCCAATTGCAAAAAAAGTCGTATCTTTGCAGCGACATATAGAAATCATGTCAGAATATAAAAAAAATATTATAAAGAGCGATGCAACATTGTCGGGGGACGATGTTTCTGACATGGTTATTGATAGAAGTCCTGCTTTATTACGTGATTTCAAATTCTTTATGGCGTCACTTGAGGGGTATGCGATAGCGGGAGGAATCGAAACTGCACTGCATACGAGGGAAGATATTGAAATAGCAGAGATAATGCTCAAAAATCCGGATATTCCGGAGTGGGCAATTAGAAATTATATGAGACTGTCACTTGCGTGTGCAAAGCAGTCGATGAGAGAAGAAAGTGCGGGAGATGAGGGAAGAGAATCAGATCGATTGGCGCTGGTTATAGAATCCCAACAAGCGACAATAAATTCCCAGCAAGCAACGATAGAATCTCAGCAAGCAACGATAGAATCCCAACAGTCTAAATATGCGGAACTAGTCGACTTGCTTGAGGGAAGGTCAAGAGGGTTGAAAGAGGTGCGGCGGCATATTGGTGAAGAGAGTAAGGCAAAAGTAAAGGAACTAAAAGGCAACCCGTGGTGGAAAAAGGCGATAGACAAGTTGTCCAAGACGCGTGTGGCAGGGGATAGTGGGCTTATGTATATAGAGAAAGTGGAAGATAGTTACGAGTATTTGAAGTGGAACGGTAAAAATGTAGAACTGCTTCGCTTTATAAAAAATACAGAAAGGTATATTGGGTGGTACGCACCGGAGGAGGTAGGAAAGTATGCTCGTTCAAAAGTGAAGAAAAAAAAGATGCACCATTGGGCTCCGTTCGGATATATTTTTAATGTTGAAAATTTGTCCAGGATGTATGACCAGCACAGATGCGAGCTTGAGGATGAGGATGCTCAATTCGGTGTAATTGATGAATTGTACCCCCAAAAAACGAGTAAAAAAAGCCTCAAGGAAAAAATAAGATAAAATACTAATAATCAGAGTTATAACAGGGTGACTAGTCATTGACTGGTCACCCCTTGTTTTTTTGTGATGTTGAATTTTTGCACTGCGTTCCGAGAGTCGGGGCGTGGCTGGCAAGGCTTTTCTTGCCGAATTCAAAAAAATTCAACATATGTCAGGATTTAATGACAAAAACAGAAGAGGTCTGGCGTTGAGCGATGCCGAGACCGAGAGAGTTTACCTTATTATTAACGAGATGGTGGAGAGGATGGATTTCCTGAGGCGGTGGCCGTCGCTGAGGGAGGAGTGCAAGATAGCGGCCCAGGACAAGGTGCTGTTTGGCGGCGGCTGGAGAGACTGCGAGGGTTGGGACGACGAGAAAGTGAGAGGTGCGTGGCTTTGGAGAACGGTGAGAAGGATGTGTCTGGACCTGGTGAGGGTGAAAGGCCGTACATTCGTGGAGAGCCGAGAGGAGTTGGCGGAGCCGGCAGCTGGCGAGGAGAGGATGATTGGGGAGGAATTGCTGAAGGAGATGGAGGGTGTGGAGCAGTGGCTGAGTGAGAGCCGATGGGGAGAGAAGGGCATTGATGTGTCGGACGAGGCGAAGGAGAACCACGCGAGCAACCTGACGAACAGGGAGGCCGGTGAGATGGTGGCAGCGGCGTTGGAAGAGCTGAGGGGAAGGTATGGCGCTGCTGCCATTGTGTTCGGGATTGTAGATTATTTCGGGAACACTACGGAGAATGGCACGGAGAGCCGTGTCTGGGGCCACCGTCTGGTGGCTGCGATGCCAGAGCGGGTGAAGAGGGAATTGGAGCAGCAGGGATATAAGGTAAGCGAGGCACAAGGGAGTGCCGAATTGAGGGAGGAGATAAGGCTGGCAATCAAGCGTTTGGAGAGAAAGGAGAAAAAAAAGTGGCAAGAAAAAGGGGATTTTTTCGGAGAACAAACGTCTTGAATACGGAGGGCAATGAAGCTCTGCCATAAAAGATTAACAATATGAAAGTAAATTTAGAAATCGCGGAGAAGATCCGCAACGAGTACAGCCTGACACTTGAATCGGGCGGCAGGAGCATCAAACTTGGAATCCGCACGGCGGACATGGACTTGGAGCACCTGCCTCATGTGAAGCTGAAAGCGGGTATAGCTCCGTCGGCGCAAGAGAAAGAGCTTGTGGTTGCCATTTTGACAGTCGGCGGCCCCCATTTCTTCAGTCCCAAGAAGAAGGACTGGGAGAAGATCAGGCGCAATGCCAGCCTCTTCGACAATGTGCTCACATCGCGCAACATCGCAGGATTCTATCAGACGTGGTATTACCTGAAAAGCGACGAGTTCTACTTTCCGCTGGTATTCAACGAGGGACTGAGTAAAAGAATGCGCGAGAGCGGTAAGAAAAAGCATTAACCCAGACACATAAAAACCAACATCGGTGTGGCAATCGGTGACGGCTGCCACATCGCAAATAGAAATAAACAATTGACATGATTATGAAATACAACACTGCGTTTATCCCCGAAGGGGAAGAGGGTCTTCACTACGAGTTGCGGCTGATTGGCAACCAGACTGACGAGAGCGGAAAACCCAAGGTGAAGTCGACTTATTTCAGGAGTTTAGAGGAACTGCAAGTGAGGATGGAAGAGCTGAGCCTTGAAGACTGGCAGGATATAGCCTTCAACGCCTATTACACCATCAATCCGGTGAAAGCCGAAGTGGCAAAGACCTCACATAACCCCGACATTGCCGAGCGGCGAGATTTGCTCTTGGACCTTGACCCCATACGCCCGGCCAACACCATGGCCACCGAAGAGCAACGACAGGCCGCCTACGCGCAGGCCAAGGAGGCAATAGAATGGCTGAGCACCGAAGGTATAGAAGACATAGTGGTAGCCGATTCTGGCAACGGTGCACATCTACACTTATCGATTGCGATGGATAACACAGAAGAGAGCAGAAGAGTGGTTGAGGACTTTCTGAAACAGGCAGCCGAGAAGTTAGACACGGCGACGAGCCATGTTGACCAAGGCGTCCATAACGCCGCGAGACTCTGCCGTCTCTATGGCAGCGAGAACTGCAAGGGCAGCGACCCGGCCCTATGGCGCCGTAGCCGTATAAAAGAGCCCAAGACGTGGAGACGCGAAGTGGCCGAGAAGAACACAGACATAATAAGACGGCTGGTGAAGGAGTGGCGAGAGCAGACAGTCCAATGCCAGCAAACATCTACTCCTGAGACACCTTCAGAAGAGCAAAAAAGCATAACGCAAAACACAAGCTCGCTGATGCTGGCCACGGGATTGCTGAGCACGGCAGGGGTAGCCTACCGCCAGGAGTTGTTGGCCGACGGCACGATAATGCTGCGCCTGGAACACTGTCCCTGGGAGAGCGAACACACCGGTGCCAGCAGGCCTTACGAAGCCTCCGTGATCATCGATAAAGAGGGGCGGTTGGGGTACAAGTGTTTTCATGCCCATTGTGCCCTGCGAGGATGGAAAGAGCTGAGGGCCGAACTGAAACGCATGATACTCGCCAAGACGACCGCCGTGAGTGCCGAGCCGTGGCAGTGGGGCACCAGCAACAGCCACTGGATATCGCCGCTCGACCAACTGCATACACTTACAGACAACCCATTAGAAGGTCTTATAGAGACCGGGTTTTCCACGCTGGACAGCCGATTGCGCGGTTTCCTGCCGGGGCAGCTCACGCTGCTTTGCGGCGACACCTCCTGCGGAAAGACCACCTTAGCCCTGAGCCTCACAATAAATCTCCTTGCCGCCGGGCGCAAAGTGGCCTACGTCTCGAACGAGATGAGTCCCAAGCTGCTCCTGGAACGCACTATGCAAGCCGCCGCCACGGCCGACGAGCTGGAGATGGGACGCTACGACTGGCAAGTGAAAGAGACGTCCAAAGAGGCCATCTGCCAAAGACTTCAAGGGATGGTGCAACACACCGGAGGTCCCTCGGCCACCGCCATCCTCGCCTCGCTGACACAGATGAGAGGCGTAGATCTCATAGTTATCGACAACCTCATGAGTACCGACCTTGCCTCGGACGGGAACAGCATCTATGAACAGCAGAAAGCCTTTGTTCAGACCCTCAGCCGACTGGCGCAAAGTCTCGACTGCCACGTTCTGCTGATAGCCCACAGCAAGAAGACCGGCAAAGAGCTGCCAAGAATAGGCGATATCTTCGGAAGCTCGAACATCGCCAACCTCTGCGACAACATAGTGATGCAGCACCGCTCCAGTCCCGACTTCGAGCAAAAGATGCGCGCGTTCTACAAGAGCTCGCTCCCTGTGAATTTCGACAGCGACACCTACCTCGAAGTGATGAAGAACCGCACCTTCGGCGAGCTGGGCTGGTGTTCGCTGAACTACGATGTAAAGGGGAAGAGAGTGGTGGGGGGATGTTGATATGTGGATATGTGGATAGGTGGATAGGTGGATAGGTGGATAGGTTGATAGGTTGATAGGTGGATAGGTGGATAGGTTGATAGGTTGATAGGTTGATAGGTGGATAGGTGGATAGGTGGATAGGTTGATAGGTGGATAGGTTGATAGGTGGATAGGTGGATAGGTGGATAGGTTGATAGGTGGATAGGTGGATAGGTTGATAGGTTGATAGGTGGTTTGCTCTTTGAGCAAAGAGGTTTTCGCTTTGCAAAAGTCTCTTTCTCCGCTCAGCAAACAAGTAAACTTGTCTGCCTTCGCTTTGCGAAAGAGGTCTTTGACATATTGGAACAATGGTTAGGTAGGCACTGAAATCTCTGGCCACTGACCACTACTTAGGGTCGTCGTCGCGGGGGTCGCGGGCCAGGAACTCGGTGCCTTTCTCTTTCTTGAGGAGTTTGAGGGCCGCGTTGTCGGTGATGGTGAGGAGGATGAAATACTCGCCGCCGACGTAGATGGCCTTGAGTTCGGCGGTGCCTTGGGGTGTCTCCCAGCGGCGGTCGGGATAGTTGTCGCGGGTGAGTTCTTGGGGTTCGCCGTATTGCATGCCGTATTTGTAGAGCTTGGTGTAAGCCATGTCGAAGTGGTTTTGGTCGCCGGTGACGACGCGGTAACGGCGTTCGAAGCGATAGACGGTGTTGGTCTTGGGGGTCACGTAGATGACCAGCTGGGCCTGGCGGTAGAAGTAGAAGAAGCAGCGGTTGGGGATGTCGAGCTGCTGGAGGTGCGACGCGTTGAGCCGGGAGGTGAGCTCGGGGAAAACGTCGTTGAAGGGGCGACCGAGTTCGACGCCGTCCATGGCGATATGCTGCTGGGCGCGGGCGCCGAGGGAGAGGAGGAGCGTCAGGGTTATTGCAAAAAGGGTGTGTTTCATAACGGTCAGTATAAGAAATTGTTATAAGGATATCTTATGGCGTGGATGTGGCGGATACGTTCGTACATGGTGTCGCGTAGGCGGTCGATGTTCTGCCTGGACTGGGCGGAGATGAAGAGCGTGTCGCCCGAGGAGCGTCGGGCCATCCAGGAGTCCTGGAGCATGGCGAGAGTCCAGTTGGCCTTGGTCTCGGGGGTGAGGTCGTCGGGGTCTTTGGGGGTGAAGGTGTAGGCG
The DNA here is from genome assembly GCA_017439185.1 of Bacteroidales bacterium. Lineage (GTDB taxonomy): Bacteria > Bacteroidota > Bacteroidia > Bacteroidales > P3 > Colimorpha. The sequence goes on from JAFRTM010000025.1 coordinate 5,990, forward strand.
TCGATCTTGTTGAAGCAGAGGATGGTGGGCTTGTCGGCGGCGCCGATTTCCTCGAGGGTCTTGTTGACCGAGTCGATCTGTTCCTCGTAGTTGCGGTGGGAGATATCGACGACATGGATGAGGAGGTCGGCTTCGCGCACCTCGTCGAGGGTGGACTTGAAGGATTCCACGAGACCGTGGGGGAGCTTGCGGATGAAGCCTACGGTGTCGGTGAGGAGGAACGGCAGGTTGGCGATGACCACCTTGCGGGTGGTGGTGTCGAGGGTGGCGAAGAGTTTGTTTTCGGCGAGGACGTCGCTCTTGGAGAGGAGGTTCATGAGTGTCGACTTGCCTACATTGGTATAGCCCACGAGGGCGACGCGCACGAGGCTTTCGCGGTTTTTGCGCTGCTGGACTTTCTGCTTGTCGATGGAAGAGAGGCGCTCCTTGAGGAGTGTGATCTTCTCGGTGATAAGTCGGCGGTCGGTCTCGATCTGGGTCTCGCCGGGGCCGCGCATGCCGATGCCGCCCCGCTGGCGCTCGAGGTGAGTCCAGAGGCGTGTGAGGCGCGGGAGCATATACTGGAGCTGGGCGAGTTCCACCTGAGTCTTGGCGATGGAGGTGCGAGCCCGCTTGGCGAAGATATCGAGGATGAGAGAGGTGCGGTCGAGGATGCGGCAGGAGAAGGCCTTCTCGAGGTTGCGGAGCTGGGTGGGCGAGAGCTCGTCGTCGAAGACGAGGAAGTCGGCGTCGAGAGCCTCCTTGTATTCGACGACCTCGTCGATTTTTCCGCTGCCGATATAGGTGCGTGAGTCGGGGCGTTCGAGGCGCTGGATGACCTGCTTGACCGGCACGCCGCCGGCGGTGGTGAGGAGGAAAGAGAGCTCGTTGAGGCACTCTTCGGCATATTCCATGGTGGTGCCCGACGGACAGACGCTGACAAGGATGGCCTTCTCCGGCACCTCGGCGGTGGAGAAGGTGTTACGTTCCTGTGGCGAAGGACGCCGGGTCTCCTCGCCGAGAGAGTTGCGGAACTTCCCTTGTTTATTTGGATTCCAGTTGGGCATAGAAAATCTGTTCTAAAGGTTCGACGGCTGCAGTCCAGGAATAACGGTCGAGGACAAAACGGTGGCCCTTCTCGGCGAGAGCTTGACGCTCGTCGGAGGAAGAGAGGAGCTTCACGATATGGGCAGCCAGGGACTGGGCGTCGTCGGCCACCAGTACCTGATCGCCGGCAGAGGCACCCAGAGGGGTGTTGGCCAACGAGGTGGTGACACACGGAAGACCCATGGCCATGGCCTCGAGGAGCTTGTTCTGGAGGCCGCTGCCGAGACGCATGGGAGCCACGAAGACCTGCGACGAGGCGTAGGCCTGGCGGATATCGGCCACACGGCCCGACACCGTCACCAGGCCGGAGGAGAGAGAGGTGACGGACGACTTGGGGTCGGCGCCGGCCAGAAGGAGCGTCGCCGAAGGGAGGACACGCCACACATGGGGCATGATACCGTGGACCAGGAAGCGCGCCGCATCGACGTTGGGGGCGTAGGACATGTTGCCGCAGAAGACGATGTCGTAACGGTTGTCCGGCTGCCCGGCCGCATTCTTGTCGAAATATCCGGTATCGACGCCGTTGGGGACGATGACAGTGTTGGGCGAGAGGTGACTCTGGTCTATATGGCTTATGACCGTGGTCCTGTCGAAGAGGCGGAGAGCGCGCTGCTCGGTGCGCTGGAGCGCTTTGGACTCGTAGCCGAGCATGAGGCGCCACAGGCCGCGGCTGCGCTCCATACGGCGGCGGGTGTTCATGGAGAGGGCGTCCTGGAAGTCGAGGACCTTGAAGGTCGGGGACTTAAGAACCCACGGCATGGTGCGCACCATCTGGCAATAGAGCGCGTCGGGGGCGACCCGGCGTTCGAAGTCGAGGAAAGCCCGGCGGGTGCGGCAGGAGTTCCAGTAGCCCACCTGGAGCGAGCCGCCCTTCAGGAACGAGAAGACGGCGTTCACGAGGCAGAGGGCCGGATTCATCTTCACCACGCGGATTTCCTTGCAGAACGTGAGGATTTCGGCCTTCTCCGAGTCGGAGACGGCATGTTCGGAGGTGCAGAAGAGGTAGATGTCGTGGTGACGGGAGAGGAGGCGCAGCTGATGATAGGCACGCAGCTTGTCACCTTTGTCCAAAGGGAACGGGAAACGTGGCAAGACGGCGAGGATTTTCATCGTGGCGGTGTTAGAATCGGTTAGGGTCAGGTTGCACTCCGGTTAATATCAACTTAATATTTGATTAATGTATTGTACGAGGATTATTCGTCGGGGAAGAGTTCCACCTGAGTGCCTTCGGCATAGCCCAGGCGGTCGTTGGGTTCGTCGTCGGACTCGGCGGGTTCGTCGTCGGGCTCATACTCCGGTTCCGGGAGAGGTTCGAGCCAACGGAACTCCTTGATGTCGAAAGTGGAGAGTCGCTTGCCCTTGGCCTTGAAGCCCTTGACGGCGATGAAGTCGGAGACCTCAATGGTCTCGGCGGTTATCTTCTTGCCGCTCTGCTCGCCATAGTCCAGCTCGAGACGCGGGAAAGTGTCGAGCGAGTAGGTGACGAGGGAGTCGCTGCCGTCGTCGGCGAGGAAGAACTGCTTCTTGTCGCTGGCCTCTTCGGCCGAGAAACGCTTGATGTAGTAGAGGCCCGACTCGCCTTCGCGGTAGATGATGGTCACGATATTGTGGCGGTTATACTTGCGGATTTCGAGGAGGTCGTCCTCGAAATGGTTGGCGAGGTCGAAATTGGTGGTGCGGAAAGAGCCCGACTGCATGATGGTGAGGATGCGGTCGGCTCCTTTGAACTCGCCCAGCAGGCGGCCGGCGTCGGTGATGTTGAGACGCTTGACGCTGTCGTCGAACCATATCTTGCGGGCGCCGAGGGTGCTTATCCCCTCCCCTGCCTTGTTGATGAGGCGCACGGCATAGCGGGTGAGGATATTGCCGATGGCGCCGCGTCCCTTGATGGCGATGGAGGCGAAGTCGAAGTCGAAACTAGTCTTGCGGATCTTCGGTTTGCTCACGTGGTGGACTGTGACCATCTCGGCTTCGCCGTTGGCGTTGGCCGAGAAGTAGAGAATCTTCGAGCCTTTGGTGCCTTTGGTGAGCGTGTAGTCGCGGTCGCGGGTGATGCCCGTCACGGAGAAACGCTTGACGAAGGTGTAGCCGGCGTTGCCGTCGCGGTAGGCGATGTTGTAAACGGTGCGCTCGTCGCGCTTGTGGAACACCGATATATATATGATTTCGGTACAATCCTTTGTGCCGACAAAACATTTCTCCTGGACACGTGTGACCATCATGGTGCCGTCGCGGCGGAAGACGATGATGTCGTCCATCTTGGAGCATTCGCAAGCCACTTCCACCCCTTCTTCTCGCTTAAGTGCGTAGCCGGCGAAGCCGGTGGAGCGGTTGACGTAGAGTTTCTCGTTGGCGACAGCCACGGTGTAGGCCTGGATGTCCTCGAAATTGCGTATCTCGGTCCTGCGCTCGCGGTTCTTGCCGTATTTCTCCAGGATGTGGCGGAAATAGCTGATGGCGTATTCGGTGAGGTGGGCGAGATGGTTTTCCGTCTCGTCGATATTGACCTCGATGGCCTTGATGTCGTCTTCGGCCTTCTTGATGTTGAACTTGCTGATGCGGCTGACCGGCTTCTCGGTCAGTTTCAGCACGTCTTCGCGCGTTACCTCGCGGTGGAGTTTCTTTTTGTAGGGGCCGAAAGCCTTGAGCATGTCGTCGACCTGCTCGTCCCAGTCGGTGCTGTCGCGTTTCTCCATCTTCTTGTAGATGCCCTTCTCGAAGAAAATCTTCTCGAGGGAGACCCAGTACCAGCGGTCGTGGAGCTCGCCGAGTTCGATTTCCAGCTCCTGACGCAGCAGCTCGCGGGTGCGGAAGGTAGAGTGGCGAAGAATTTCGGAGACCGTGGTGAATACCGGCTTGTTGTCGATGATCACGCACGTCTGTGGCGAGAAAGCCACCTGGCAGCTGGTGAAGGCGTAGAGCGCGTCGATGGTCTGGTCGGGCGAGATGCCGCTGGGGAGATAGACCACCACCTCGGCTTCGGCGGCGGTATAGTCTTCCACCTTCTTGATCTTTATCTTGCCCTTCTCGTTGGCCTTCATTATGCTCTCTTTGAGGTCGCCGGTGGTGATAGTGTAAGGAATCTCGTTGATGACGATAGCCTTGCGTTTCTCGTCGTAGTGCATCTTGGCCCTTATGCGCAGGCGGCCGCCTGCGGCGCCGTCGTTATACTTGGAGACGTCGATAGAGCCGCCCGTGGGGAAGTCGGGGTAGATCTCGAAAGGCTCGTCGCGGAGGATCTTGATGCAGGCCTCGAGGAGTTCGCAGAAGTTGTAGGGCAGGATTACCGAGGTGAGCGTTACGGCGATGCCTTTGGTGCCTTGGGCGAGGAGCAGCGGGAACTTGACCGGCAGCGTCTCGGGTTCCTTGTGGCGGCCGTCGTAGCTGGGCAGCCAGTGGGTGGTCTTGGCGTTGAACACCACCTCCTTGGCGAACTTCGAGAGGCGAGCCTCGATGTAACGTCCGGCAGCGGCGTCTTCGCCGGTGAGAATGTTACCCCAGTTACCCTGACAGTCGATGAGGAGGTCCTTCTGGCCCATATTGACGAGGGCGTCCTTGATGCTCTGGTCACCGTGAGGGTGATACTGCATGGTGTGACCCACGATGCTCTGCACCTTGTTCATGCGGCCGTCGTCCATCTCCTCCATAGAGTGGAGGATACGGCGCTGGACCGGCTTCAGGCCGTCGTCGATATTGGGCACCGAACGGTCGAGGATGACGTCGGAGGCGTAGTCGATCCAGTAGTCGCGGAACATGCTGTTGAGCGATATGGTAGTGCCTTCGCCTTGAGGTTCCTCGTCGTCTTTCGGCACCGACACGGGAGAATCTTCTGTAGGTTCCAGTTGCTCGTTGTCCTGATTTTCCAAGTTTTCTTCGTTATCGTTGTAGATTTCGTCCATTTATGTAGAGTAGTTTCAATTGTTCAAAAAGTTGCCTTAGCGATACCTTGGGCATCAATGCCGTAAAGTTGCTTGAGTTCGGCCACGCTGGCGTGTTCGGCGAACTCGTCGGGGATGCCCAGTATTCTTATGTCCGTTTTATAATCTTTCAGTGCGAAATATTCCACCACCGCCGATCCCAGTCCGCCTTTCTTCACGCCGTCCTCGACGGTGACGACCCGCTTGAAGCCGCGTGCGGCGATGGAGTCGAGCAGAGCGGTGTCGAGAGGTTTGAGGAAGCGCATATCGTAAACGGCAGCCGACACGCCCTCCTGCTGCAGCATCTCGGCCGCTTTCAGGGCGTCGTTGGACGGTTGTCCTATGGCGACAATCGCCACGTCGCTGCCCTCGCGGAGGCAGCGTCCCTTGCCCACCTCGACGGCTTCGAAAGTGTTGTGCCAGTCGGCATGTTCCACCTTGCCGCGCGGATAGCGAATCACGAAAGGCCCCTGGTCGGGCAGCTGAGCCGTGTACATCATATTGCGCAGCTCGTGCTCGTCCATAGGTGCGCAGATGGTGAGGTTGGGTATTGGTCTCATATAAGCCAGGTCGAAGACCCCGTGGTGGGTGGCGCCGTCTTCGCCGACGAGGCCGCCGCGGTCGAGGCACATCACCACGTTGAGACGCTGCAGCGCCACGTCGTGAATCACCTGGTCGTAGGCGCGCTGCATAAACGAAGAATAGATGTTGCAGAACGGCACCATCCCCTGGCTGGCCATACCGGCTGCCAGTGTTACCGCGTGCTGCTCGGCGATTCCCACGTCGAAAGCCCGGTCGGGCATCTGCTCCATCATCATGTTGAGGGAACAGCCGGTAGGCATGGCCGGCGTTATTCCAACGATCTTGTCGTTCTGCCCGGCGAGTTCTATTATGGTCTTTCCGAAGACCTCCTGATAGCGCAGGAGAGTGTTGGTCCCCTTGCTGGAGATCTGTTTCCCCGTCTCGGCGTCGAACAACCCCGGGGCATGGTACTGAACTGGGTTCTCCTCGGCTTCGCGCAATCCTTTGCCTTTCTTGGTCACAATATGCAACAGTCGAGGACCTTTTATGTCACGGAGGCGGGAGAGGGTTTTCACCAACTCCTCCACGTCGTGGCCGTCGATAGGGCCGAAATAGCGGAAACCGAGCGACTCGAAGAGGTTACTCTCTTTGATGAGAGTCGTCTTGACCAGGAAGAGCAGTTTGCGGAAGAACTCCATTCCCTTCTTGGGCTCGCTCTCGCCGCCAAGTCCACGCCATACAGCCTCCTTGAAACGGTTATAGCGCGGCGACGCTGTGATGCGCACCAGGTGTTTGCTCAAGCCGCCCACCGAACGGTCGATTGAGATGCCGTTGTCGTTGAGTATCACCAACACGTTGGACTTGCTCACGCCGGCGTTATTGAGTGCCTCGAAGGCTTCGCCACCGGTCATGGAGCCGTCGCCGATGATGGCGATATGCTGACGGGTGGTGTTCCCCTGCAGTTCCGACGCGATGGCCATGCCCAGTGCCGCCGATATCGAGGTCGAGGAATGGCCGGTACCGAAAGCGTCGTAGGGGCTTTCGCTCATCTTGGGGAAGCCGCTGAGGCCCCCTTTGGTCCTTATGGTCTGGAACTCGTTGTAGCGGCCGGTAAGGATCTTGTGGGCGTAAGCCTGGTGCCCCACGTCCCATATCAGTTTGTCGTCAGGGGTGTTGAACACATAATGCAGCGCCACGGCCAGTTCCACGGTGCCCAGCGACGAAGCCAGGTGGCCGGGATGGACCGCCAGGGTTCCTATGATATATTGCCTCAACTCGGCAACCACCTGCGGCAATTGGCCGACGGGCAGCTGCTTCAAGCTCTGGGGATTATCGATTTTCTCCAATAGATTTTTCTCGGACATCGCTCTCTTCTATTCTCCTATTGTCTGATATGCCGGTTTCTTTTTTTCTATAGGTTTGAATTCCTTGTTCAGCTTTTTGTCGTCCAGGCGCCCTTGGGCGTTCTCCCGCAAGGTCCACTTGCCACCCTCGAAGACGTAGGCCAGTTCCTTGCCCGACGGCACATAGTACTGGTACAGGCCTTCCATGCCCTGCACCTGAGGCTCCAGCTCGTCGAAGATGATCATCTGCTCTTTCTGCTCGTGGTTCACCTGAGTGGTCACCATGCGGCCGTCCTTCTTCGTCCTCACGTTTTCGGTGGAGACGGAGAGTTGCTGCTCATAGCTGAGGTTCACCATCGCCTCTTTGCTGTATTCCAGAATCACGCGGCGGCGGTTCTTGTCCTTCTTGAACAACGCCTGGCCGAATATCGGACGTCCGTCCCTGGAGTTGAAGCTTATCGGCTCGATGACCCTCCGCTGCGTCAGCATGCTGCAGCCGTTCCAGCCCAGCAGGGTGTAGAAAGTTTTTCCTTCGAAGCTGGTCTGTATCAACTCCTGATAGACAGAGCCGAGCCACTGGTTGGCCTCCAGGACGGTCTCTTCGCGGTTGATGATCTCGTCGCTGCGGTCGTGCAGCACGAAGGTCTTCCACTCGTCCTCGTCGTCCTCGTCCTTGCAGAGACACTGCACGAATCCGAAACACTCATATTCGCCGTCGTCCTTGACCACGGGCCAAGTGATGATGGTGAAATGTTTGTCGGGCGAGCGGAGAACCGACACATAATTGGAGAACTGCCATTTCCAGTTTTGCGAATCCTCTTCCTGCAAGGCTTCGGTCATCAGCTGGACAGCTTCCTCGTTGGCGAGGTAGCGTTCGTTGTCGGTCGGGGCGTTCTGAACTTTGTCAAACAGTTGCTGCAGGCGCGACTGGTACTTGCCCATCACGGCCTTGTCCTGCGCCATACCGCTCCCCGCGAGCAGTACAATAATTATTATCGTCAAAAGTGCTTTCTTCATTTTTAATGTATTATCTATAATAACGCAACCGGTTGCGTTTTATTGTGCCGTGACCGATTTTTTTCTTTCCACGCCGTACTAATCAACTGAATCCGAACTACTTTCCTTTTTCTCATTCTCCGCCATCCTGCCCAGTTTACGGTAAATCCATATCGCGTAAGGCACCGCGAGCAGGAAGGTGCAGGCGTCGGCCGTTGCCTGGGTGGCCTCCAACCCGCCAAGGCCCCATATCCGCGGCAGTATGGCTATCGCCGGCAGGAAGAAGAGTCCTTGACGTCCGATACTCAAGAGGGTCGATTTTATGGTCATACGGATATTCTGGAACAACATGTTGGTCGCCGTTCCGAGCCCTATGAGCGGGAAAGCCACCCACTGCCACCTCAAAGCCCGCGTGCCGATTTCTATCAGCACCGGGTCTTCGTCCCTGAAGACCATAACTATCTGACGGGCAAAGATATAGCCCACCACCGATATCACCGCCAGCGCCACCGTGGTCACCTTCAGCGTAAAGGTATAGGCTTCCCTTACCCTCAGGAACTTGTGGGCTCCGTAGTTGAAGCCGCAGACCGGCTGGAACCCCTGGTCGAAACCCAGCACGAGGGCGAAGGCGAACATCGTGGTCCTCGTCACTATGGCGAAAGCCCCGACCGTAGAAGCCTCACAGCCGGGTGCCGCATAACTCGCGGCGGCATAGTTCAGCGTGAGTGCGGCGGCCATATTGAAGAGCTGTCGGCACAGCGACGGCAATCCGCCTCTCAATATCTCGTAATAGCAGCTCAGCGTAGGCTTGAAGTTGGAGAATTTTATCTTCACGCCGTCCGACCTCCGTGTGCCCATAAGGAGCAGCACCCAGCTGAAGAGTTGGCTCACCGCCGTGGCCGCCGACGCCCCTTCCACGCCCCAACCCAGCACGAAGATAAACAGCGGGTCGAGCAGCATGTTCAGCACGGCTCCCGAGCCGATGCCTACCATGGCAAAACGGGCGTTACCCTGCAACCTCAGCTGGTTGTTCAGCGTCAGGGCGGTCATCATAAAAGGTGTTGCCGCAACGATATAGCGCAAGTATCCGACGGTCGGCGCCACCACCTCGCCCGGAGCTCCCATCAGGCGAGCCAACGGCTCGAGGAAGCACAATCCGGCCACCGCCGTCACGGTTCCGATTATCATGGGGGTAAAGAATCCCACTGCCGCCATCTTCCCGGCGTCATCGTACTGCTTGGCGCCCAAGGCACGCGAGATATGGTTGCCCGAGCCGTGGCCGAAGAAGAAGCCCATCGCCTGTATAAATGTCATATAGGCGAACGCGATGCCGATGCCGGCAGTGGCCTCGGTGGAGAGATGTCCCACGAAGGCGGCGTCCACCACGTTGTACAAAGCCGTGACCATCATGCTCACCATGGTGGGCACGGCCAGCTTCAACACCAGCTTCCTCACCGGCGTCTCGGTCATATAGACATATTTGTCGTCGAGGCTCTTCATCGGGCAATCCTACAGTTCTTCACATCTTACGTCCCACGATTATCTCCTGTGAACCTCGGTGGTTCCCTGTGCGTTGAGCAATATTGCCGTGGTCTTTTTCAGTTGTCCTTCCCTGGTAAATATCACCTCCACGCTGTCGCCAGGCCTCATGCGGGCCAGTTCCTCGGTCAGCTGGGCGTAGGTGTCCACCGCCACTCCTCCTATCTTCTTTATGACGTCGCCGCTCCTGATGCCGGCCTTGGCTGCCGCACAGCCGTTTATGGTCCTCACCACATAAAGTCCCTTTAGCTCTGTCTCGTTGGTCTGGCGTGCCACCGCATCGGTCATCTCAACCACGTTCACACCCAGGTAAGCCCTCTGGGTCTGGCCGAACTCCTTGAGGTCGGCAGCCACTTTCTTCACCAGGTTGGAAGGAATGGCAAAGCTGTAGCCCGTATAATAGCCGTCGGCACTCGCTATGGCCGTCACGATTCCTATCAGCTCGCCACGCTCGTTCACCAGTGCGCCGCCCGAGTTGCCCGGGTTGACCGCCGCGTCGGTCTGGATGAACGACTCTATCGGGCTTTCCTGGCCTCCCGGATTGCTGATTATGTTGGCGTTACGGGCTTTGGCGCTTATTATGCCGGCAGTCACCGTGCTCGTCAGGTTGAACGGGTTGCCAATAGCCAGCACCGGCTCCCCTATCCTCGCCTCGTCGGAGTTGCCGTAGTCCAGGCAGCTCAAGCCCGTGGCCTCTATCTTTATCAGCGCCAAGTCGCATGCCGGGTCGGTGCCAATTATCCTGCCGCTCAACACACGCTTGTCGTTCAGCGTCACCGTTATCACCTCAGCGTCCTGCACCACATGGTTGTTCGTCACTATATATCCGTCCTCGCTCACTATCACGCCGCTTCCGTAGGCCTCGTATTTCTGTTTCTGAACCCCCCGGTCGATTATCATGCCGAAAAAGGTCTGGTACAGCGGCGTAAGCTTCGTGATCTCGGTCCTGATATGCACCACAGCGTCGATGCTGTAGGCCGCCACGTCAGAGAAATCCACCACCCGCGGCGTCGCTACCACGGACCTTTCCACCTTCGGCTGCTCGTTCTCGTTAGCCACAGCCCCAGTCTCCACTCCGCTTCCCATACAGCCAACGGCTAACAAACTCATTATCACCATCAAAATTTTCATCTCTTTGTCTCCTTTCTTTTATACATTATTATATATAGAAAAAATATACCATAGTAACGCCGGAACGCAAAAAAAATTGTGCCCTCACCTCATATTTTTTTCTCCTCAAGGCCAAAAATCCGATTTTACTCATTCGACTCCCATTCGACACACATTCGATATTCATTCGACACAAATCCGACCGCTCTCCTACCCGACCTTACCCGACCATGGTTAAGTCAAAAAACAACCATAGAGTTACCATAGAGTTGATACCTAGTTGAGTGCTATGTATCAGCAATTTAGCTTTTGCCGAAAATTGTCCTCTCTTCAAAAAATCATCACTTTTTGTACAACAACCGTAACATCTATGATAATCAGTATATTGTATAAATTTTAAGACATTTTAACACTAATCACTCGTCCTGTCCAATTCTCATCAGAACACCCCGAATTTTAACATTTCCACACCGATTCCCCCATCCTTTGACCCATAATCATTTTTTCGTACTCTTTCACACTGACAATCAGCCCTCTAATGAAAATGTTGATAATATTTAATGAATTATTCTTTATATATAGAAAAATATTAGTATCTTTGCAAATTGTTGAATAAAGTCAAAATATTATATAAACAAATTAAACACAGTATATTATGGCAAAAGTAGCAATCAACGGTTTCGGCCGTATCGGACGTATGTCCTTCCGCGCAATGTTGGCACATCCTGAACTCGACGTGGTCGCCGTCAACGACCTCACCAGTGCCGACACTCTGGCTTACCTCTTCAAATACGACTCAGTCCACGCTGGTTTCGACGGTGAAGTGCACGCCGAAGGCGACTGCATCGTGGTCAACGGCAAAAAGGTGAAGATCTACGCCGAGCGCGACCCCGAAAACCTCCCCTGGAAAGAACTCGGTATCGACATCGTGGTCGAGTCAACCGGCCTCTTCAAAAAGCGCGAGCAGATGATGAAACACATCAACGCCGGCGCCAAGAAGGTCATCCTCACCGTTCCCGCTGCCAAAGCCGACGATGTTGACGCTACCATCGTTCTCGGTGTCAACGACAACACACTCACCAAAGAGATGCAGCTCGTCTCCAACGCCAGCTGCACCACCAACTGCCTCGCTCCCGTGGCCAAAGTCCTCAACGACAAGTTCGGCATCAAGCGCGGCCTCATGAACACCATCCACTCCTACACCAACGACCAGAAGATCCTCGACCAGCCCCACAGCGACCTCCGTCGTGCACGTGCTGCCGCAGTGTCTATCATTCCTACCTCCTCCGGCGCAGCCAAAGCCGTTGGTCTGGTTATCCCTGAGCTGAAAGGCAAACTCGACGGCTTCGCCATGCGCGTGCCCACTCCCGACGGCTCCGTTGTTGACCTCACCGCCGAGCTCAGCCACACAGTCACCAAAGAGGGAATCAACGCTGCCATCAAAGAGGCCGCCGAAGGCCCGATGAAAGGCATCCTCGAATATGTTGACGAGCCTATCGTGAGCATCGACATCGTGGACAATCGCCACAGCTCCATCTTCGACTCGCTCCTCACCCAGGTCATGGACGGCAACTTTGTGAAAGTGGTCTCCTGGTACGACAACGAGCAGGGCTACAGCACCCGCGTGGGCGACTTGGCCTCGAAACTGGCTACTCTGCTGTAAGAGCACGACCATAACAATCGGAGTAGTCGGAATACCCCTGAGTATTCGGATTACTCCGATTTCTTGTTTATTACTAAAAAAGGACATCCAATGCCCAATATTCTCGAAGGAAAAGTGGCTATCATCACCGGTGCCACACGCGGCATAGGCAAAGCCATCGCCCTCCGCTTCGCCAGCGAAGGCTGCGACATCGCTTTCTGCGCCCGCCACTCCGACCTTATCCCCGACACAGAAAACGCCCTCCACCAACTCGGCCGCAAGGCAAGAGGCTACGTCGCCGACGTCTCCTACATGGAGCAGGCCGCCCAGTTTGTCGAAAACGTCCTCAACGATTTCGGCCATATCGACATCCTGGTCAACAACGCCGGCATCACCGATGACTCGGCCGTCAAGCGCATGACCCAGGAACAGTTCGCCCGTGTGATACAGGTGAACCTCGGCAGCGTCTTTGCCATGACCAAAGCCATCCAGCCCGTGATGTGGAAGCAAGGATTCGGCTCCATAGTCAATATGGGTTCCGTAGTAGGAATCGCCGGCAACTACAAACAGGCCAACTATGCCGCCTCCAAAGCCGGCATCATAGGATTCTCCAAGAGCTGCGCCAAAGAATTCGCCGCACGAAATATCAGGGTCAACGTGGTTTGTCCCGGATTCATCGAGACAGAGATGACCGCCGACATTCCGCAGGAGCTGATGGACACCTGGTGCAGCCGCATTCCCATGAAGCGCCCCGGCACCACCGACGAGGTCGCCCAAGCCTGCGTGTTCCTCGCCAGCGACATGTGCCCCTACATTACCAGCGTCGTACTACCCGTCTGCGGCGGAATGGAAGACGCGTGATCCTGTTAAAAGTTTTTGGTTCCCATTATTTCAGTGAGCAAAATCCATGAAACGGTATCTCCTACTTCTTGCCGCCTGCCTTTTGGTCATCGTCGGATGCCATAGGCAGAAACAGTCCGGCACCTTCCAATACACCGACGACTACGGCACCTCCGTCTCCGTCCCCCAGTCACCCCAGCGCATCGTCTCGATGTCGCCGGCTGTCACCGAGATCATCTTCGCCCTCGGTGCCGAAGACCTCCTGGTGGGCCGCACCGACTTCTGCTCCTATCCTCCCCAGGTATCGGAGATCGAGAGCATGGGCGGTATCTCCAACCTCAACATAGAGAAGATCCTCTCTGTCAATCCCGACCTCGTGATCAGCGGCTCCATGATACCTCAAAAATCGGTACAGCACCTCGCCAATATGGGAGTTCCCATGGTTTGTGTCATAGAGAAAAACTCCTTCGACAGCCTCTACTCCAACATACAGAAAATCGGGCAGCTCGTAAACCATAGTCTGGCAGCTGACAGCCTCGTTACGTTGTTACAACAGCGGATGGCCTCGCTCGACACCCTGCCTCTCCCCTACCGCCCGTCGGTCTATTATTTGGTAGGATTCGGTGCTGGCGGCAATTTCACCGCCGGCGGCGACACCTTCATCAACGACATCATCACCATGGCAGGCGGCGAAAATATAGCCTCCGACGTAAAAGGCTGGAACTACAGCCTCGAAGCCCTTATGGAGAAAGACCCCGACTTTGTCATTGTCCGCCGTGAAGACAGCGCCCTCTTCTCCCAAACAAAACCCTACAACCAGCTCTCGGCAGTAAAGAAACATCACGTCATCGGCATCGAAAGCGGCACCATCGACCTTCAGGTCCCACGCAACATCGACTGCATCCTCACCCTTCGCAAAATATTTTCCGAGCGGTAACACAACACCAAGCATATCAGCAACATAGGCGATAGTTATTAAAAAAGTGAATAAAATTTATAAAAAACTATTGCCAAATATCAAATAATTAGTATCTTTGTACTCTCGTTACAAAAGATAAATAATTAATTAATATACAATCAATCAAAAGATTAGAACAATGAAAACTACTCCTTACACCGACTTACACATCGCATTGGGAGCCAAGATGGCAGAATTTGCCGGCTACAATATGCCTATCCAGTACACCGGCCTCGTCGAAGAGCATAACAACGTACGCAACAATGTTGGCGTGTTCGACGTGAGCCACATGGGCGAATTCCGTGCTAAAGGTCCCATCGCCAAGCATTTCATGCAGTATGTCACCACCAACAACGTCGAGGACCTCTTCGACGGTAAGGTGCAATATACCTGCCTCCCCAACGGTCAAGGTGGCGTGGTTGACGACATGCTCGTCTATCGCGTGAAGGACGACGAATATTTTATGGTGCCCAACGCCGCCAACATCGACAAGGACTGGAACTGGATGAGCCAGATTGCCGACAAGATGGGCATGGAACTCGGCAAAGACTTCGTCAACGAGAGCGAGCAGTGGGCTCAGCTCGCCGTTCAGGGCCCCAACGCCCTCAAGGCTATGCAGAAACTTACCAGCGAGAATATCGTGGATATGGAGTACTACACCTTCAAGATCCTCACCTTCGCCGGCATCCCTGACATCATCCTCTCCACTACCGGTTACACCGGAGCTGGCGGATGCGAGATCTACATCCCGCGCGAGAAAGCCATCGAAGTGTGGAACGCCGTCTTCGAGGCTGGTAAGGAATTCGGCATCATGCCCGCCGGTCTCGGTTGCCGCGACACCCTGCGTCTGGAGAAGGGCTTCGCCCTCTATGGCCACGAGATGGACGACACCGTCAGCCCCCTCGAGGCTCCGCTGGCCTTCATCGTCAAGCTGAAAGCCGAGAACAACAACTTCATCAACAAGGAACTCCTCCTCGCCCAGAAAGCCGCCGGTTTCAAACGCAAAGTGGTCGGATTCGAGATGATTGATCGCGGTATCGCCCGCAACGGCTACGAAGTCTGCAACGCCGAAGGCAAGAAGATCGGTGAGGTACGCAGCGGAAGCCCCAGCCCCAGCACCGGTAAGAACATCGGCACCGCCCTTATCTGCGCCGACTACGCCAAGGTAGGCACCGAGATCTACATCAAGATCCGCGAGAAGCTCCTCAAGGCCGTCACCGTCAAGATGCCGTTCTACGAGGGATAAGAAGCAAATTTATACAACGCAACATTCACAATAACTAAAAAATATTGATATGAGCATTATAAAACCTTTTAAGGGCTTCCGCCCTCCAGTGGACATTGTAGAGAAACTGGCTTCGCGTCCTTATGACGTGCTGAACTCCGAAGAGGCCCGCGTGGAGTGCGAGGGCAACCCCTACAGCCTGCTGCATGTGACCAAGGCTGAGATAGACCTGCCCAAAGGCACCGATGAGCACTCGCCCGAAGTGTACCTGCAGGTGGTGAAGAACTACAACCTGTTCAAAGACCTCGGATGGCTGGTGAAAGACGAGGAGGAGAAACTCTACATCTACGCCCAGAGCATGAACCCCACCGCTGCCGACGCAAAATGGCAGTACGGCATCGTGGCCTGCGCCTACAGCGAGGACTATGTGAACAAGGTCATCAAGAAACACGAGCTGACCCGCAAGGACAAGGAAGAGGACCGCATGAAACACGTGCGCATCACCAACGCCAACGTTGAGCCCGTATTCTTCGCATATCCCGCCATCGCCCGCATCGACGAGATAGTGGCTGGCATCACCTCGAAGAAGCCCATCTATGACTTCATCGCCAAGGAAGACGGATTCGGCCATCGTTTCTGGGTAATCGACGACAAGGCCACCATCGCCGAGTTGGTTGACATCTTCGACAAACAGGTTCCCGCCATGTATATCGCCGACGGCCACCACCGCAGTGCCGCCGCCGCCCTCGTGGGACAGGAGAAGAAAGAGCAGAACCCCAACCACACCGGCAAGGAGGAGTACAACTACTTCATGACCGTCATCTTCCCAGACAACCAGCTGAACGTCATCGACTACAACCGCGTGGTGAAAGACCTCAACGGTCTCACGAAGGAGCAGTTCATCGCCGCCGTTGGCGAGAACTACGACTTGCAGGATATGGGCACCGAGATCTACAAGCCCGCCAAGCTGCATGAGCACAGCATGTACCTCGACGGCCACTGGTACAAGATGACCGCCAAGCCTGGCACCTACAACGACAACGACCCCATCGGAGTTTTGGACGTTACCATCCTCTCGAACCTCGTGCTCGACAAGGTGCTCGGCATCAAGGACCTCCGTACCGACAAGCGTATAGACTTCGTAGGCGGTATCCGCGGACTCGGCGAGCTGAAACGTCGCGTTGACAACGGCGAGATGAAGGTCGCCTTCGCTCTCTATCCTGTGAGCATGAAGCAGATCATCGACATCGCAGACACCGGCAACATTATGCCTCCGAAGACCACCTGGTTCGAGCCCAAGCTGCGCTCCGGCCTCGTGATTCACGAACTCTGCTAAAATAATACGACAAATACAAAGGGTGTGCCTCAAGCGCGCCCTTTGTTGTATACAACCATAATGGAACAGTTAGGCGAACTCTTATCTGCCAGGATAGGCAAATCCGAAGTCCTCGAGTTGTCACGGTTGGCAGCCAACAGCGAAGCGACGCGGGAGGAGTGCTTTCGCCTACTTTTCGATGACGACAAGCGCACTTCCGACAATGCGGCATGGATTATGACTCATCTCCCAAAGAGCGCCGACCGTTGGTTGCAGGGCAAGCAGACTCAACTCATAGACGAAGCCATGACCACCGCCAGCGACAGCAAACGGCGGCTGATAATGGTGTTGCTCGACCGCCTGAAGTTTGAAAAAGAGACCTTGCAAACCGATTTTCTCGATTTCTGCTTCGGCCGCCTGCTTGACCCCAACGAGCCTTACGGCATTCGTTCCCTGGCTGCAAAACTCGCCTATGCCCAATGCCATTATTTCCCCGAACTGAGAGAGGAATTGCGGCAAGCGCTGGAACTTCTCGAACGGGAAGAACTCAAGCCGGGTCTTACCCATACACGCAAAGTGGTGATGGGCAAAGTGGCCAACGCACAAAATGTAAATTATTAACCCTAAAACAAATAAAACAATGAAAAATAACATTTATTTTATCATGATGGCACTCGCCGTATTGAGTATCGGCGTTATGGGCTGCAAACAACAACCGAAAGTGGAGACACCCGCAGAAGACACCGTCGTTGTTGAGCAGGAGTGCCCCTATCTCGCAACCATCGAGGCTTATCTTACCAACGAACTGGCCAAAAATTACGCACCCGGTGCTGTGTGCATCCCGGCTTACAGTGTAGTTGGAATCGATGACGCCGACGAGGCCGACATCAAAGTGTGGGGCGACTGGTGGGTGTATAACTACGACATCTATGGCGACGACACACTGAGAACCGTTTCTGGCGGCAACCATCCGGGACTCATGCACCTGGCCAAAGCTGAAGAGGGCTACACTGTGACCTCTTTCGAGCAGACTGAGGACGGTGCCGGAAACATGGAAAGCGCAAAACGTATCTTCGGTGAGAAGTATGACGCTTTTGCCGCTGTAAACGGCGACCAGAAAGTCAAAGACTCTGTGCGTGCCGCAAGAATTGTGAAATACGTCAAGGACGAGGATTTGCCCTATACGAAACTGCAGGACTTGGGCATGGAACCAGTAGACCTGCCTCTATAGTTTTGTGCTGAAAAGAGAAAGAAGCCTCGCGTCTCATTGGCGTGAGGCTTCTTTATTGTTGCCTTTCCTTGATAGCAGGTTGGTATAACTCCCATTTATGGTTGAGCCGTGTTTGGTATATGGTTGAGTCCACAAAAGAAAAAATATTGGGTGCGGCACAATATTTTACCAGCTGTTGCGTTATTTATAGTTATAATGTATATAGTATATAGGATAAGTATATGGACGATCTCGAGAATCTGATAGTAATTGGCGACCGGATGCTGGTGAAACCGAGTATGGGAGAGGAGAAGAGCCGTGGTGGCTTGTACCTACCGGTTGGCTACCAAGACAAAGAGGAGGTAAAGAGCGGTTATGTCCTGAAATGTGGTCCGGGCTATCCTTTGCCGACAATGGACGACGAAAGCGAGTCGTGGACAGGCCATAGGAGTCAGCCCCACTACCTGCCGCTGCAGGTTAAGGCAGGCGACTTGGCGATATTTATGGCCAAGAATGCGGTGGAAATAAAATACTGTGGCGAGAAGTATCTGATAGTGCCGCAGAGCGCAATACTGATGGTGGAGAGATGCGACGAATAGCAACAAACGATGAATTAATAAATAATATATATCACAATGACATCTAACGAGATACGCAGTAAGTTTCTAAACTATTTTGAATCGAAATCGCACCACATCGTGGCGAGTGCGCCGATGGTGGTAAAGAACGACCCGACGCTGATGTTCACCAATGCAGGAATGAACCAGTTCAAGGATATCTTTCTTGGTAACCGGGCCGCCCAATACCCGAGGGTGTGCGACTCCCAGAAGTGCCTGCGAGTAAGTGGCAAGCACAACGACCTGGAAGAGGTTGGGCACGACACCTACCACCACACGATGTTCGAGATGCTCGGCAACTGGAGCTTCGGCGACTATTTCAAGAAAGAGGCCATTGCCTACGGCTGGGAATTCCTGACCGAGGTAATGGGTATTGATAAAGAGCGGCTGTACGTTACCGTGTTCGGCGGCGACGACAAAGAGGGGCTTTCTATGGACAGCGAAGCCTACGACTATTGGAAAGAGCATATCGCGGAAGAGAGAATACTGAAAGGTTCCAAGAAGGACAACTTCTGGGAGATGGGCGATCAGGGACCCTGCGGTCCTTGCAGCGAGATTCACATCGACCTGCGTGACGACCAAGAGAGAGCTGCTGTTCCCGGAGCGTCGCTTGTGAACAAGGACAACCCGCTGGTCATAGAAATCTGGAACTTGGTGTTTATGCAGTATAACCGTCTTGCCAACGGCACGCTGGAACCACTGAAGGCCAAGCACATAGATACCGGAATGGGATTCGAGAGACTGTGTATGGTGATGCAGGGCAAGAAGAGCAACTACGACACCGACGTGTTCCAGCCGCTTATTCAGGAGCTCGCCAAATTGGCCGGCAAGACTTACGGTAAAGACGAGAAGGCCGACATCGCCATGCGCGTGTGCGCCGACCACCTGAGGGCTGTGGCGTTCTCGATTGCCGACGGGCAGTTGCCGAGCAACGCCAAAGCCGGATATGTGATCCGCAGGATATTGCGCCGTGCGGTTCGCTACGGCTACACATTTCTCGATTTCAAAGAACCCTTCCTCTGTAAGCTGTTGCCCACTCTGGTTGGTCAGATGGGTGTCCAGTTCCCCGAACTGGCTCGCCAACAAGAACTTATCGGCCGCATAATAATGGAGGAGGAGCAGGCGTTCCTCAAGACTTTGGCTAACGGCATAGCCCGTTTCGAGGATTATATAGCCCGCCACACCGAACAGAAGACCATCGACGGAGCCTTCGCTTTCGAGCTCTTCGACACCTATGGTTTCCCCATCGACCTTACCCAGCTTATGGCCTCGGAAAAAGGCTATTCTGTGGATATGGAGGGATTCCAGCAGGGTCTCGCCGAACAGAAACAGAGAAGCCGTGCCGCCGCCACCGTGGAAAATGACGACTGGGTGGAGCTGCTGCCCGGCAAGGAAGAAGAGTTTGTAGGATACGACACTTTAACGGCCGAATGCCAGATAATACGTTACCGCAGGGTAAAAGCCAAAGACAGGGAATTCTACCAGCTGGTGCTCACTGCAACACCGTTCTATGGCGAGAGTGGCGGCCAGTGCGGCGACCAGGGCACCCTCACCAACGAAAACGGCGACGTGATATCTATCATGGACACGAAAAAGGAAAACGGACTCATCGTGCACCTCGTCAACCAGTTACCCTCGGTTCTCGACGCCACCTTTAAGGCCGAAGTGGACAAATGCCGCCGTTTCGCCATAGAGTGCAACCACTCCGCCACCCACCTGCTGCACAAAGCCCTACGGGACACACTCGGCACTCATGTGGAACAGAAAGGATCGAGCGTTGACGACCAGCGCCTGCGTTTCGACTTCAGCCACTTCGCGAAGATGAGCAAGGAGGAGATCCGCGAGGTGGAGAAACAGGTCAACATCGCCATACGCCACGCCTATCAGCTGGAAGAGCACCGCGCCATGCCGATAGCCGAAGCCCAGAAACTCGGGGCTATGGCTCTCTTCGGCGAGAAATACGGTGAAACCGTAAGGGTGGTGAAATTCGGCGAAAGTGTGGAGTTTTGCGGCGGAACCCATATCGCTAACACCGGACATATAGGCAGTTTCCGCATTGTGGGCGAAAGTGCCGTGGCGGCTGGAATGAGACGCATTGAGGCCGTGACCGGTGCTGCCGCTGAACGTTATTGCAACGATATGCAGGACCAACTGGATTCCCTGAAAGAGCTGTTCAAGAATCCCAAAGACCTGACAACCGCAGTTCAGCGCCTACAAGAGGAGAACTCGGCCCTTCGCTCTCAGGTCGAGACTTTCCAGCGCGAACAAGCCATGGCCTTCGTTAAGACTCTCGACAGTCAACTTGCCGACAGTCCTATTCTTGTACAGCTGGTTGACACCGAGCTGAACCAGCTGAAAGACTCTGTCCTCGCCCTCCGTGAGAAACATCCCGACATGGCGCTGATACTGGGAAGCAAGACCGGCGGAAAGCCGACACTGATGGTCTGCCTGGGCCAGAACCGCGTTGACTCCGGCAAAAATGCCGGCCAGATAGTCCGCACTGCTGGCAAAGAGATGCAAGGAGGCGGAGGCGGACAGCCCGCCTACGCAACGGCTGGCGGGAAACTGCTCGAAGGACTCGAGAAAGCCATGCAGGCAGCCAAAGAGCTTGTATAGTTTCATATTCCTGTAAAAAAAAAGAGTGGTACAACATCAACATGTACCACTCTTTAATTTTATGTGCCACTCTCCTACTCTACCATTATCTCGTCAACCATCAGCCACGCGTCTTGGCCTTTGTAGTCGTGCCATTCGGGCAACGCGGCCCGGCATTTCACCGTTACTCTCAGCTGTCCCGCTTTCACCCCTTTCAAAGTAGCAGCATATTTTATGCGTTTACTCTCGTTCTGCTCGTCATATTTGGTGTTGGCCACCGACTTCACCGGCTCGCTCCACTGCTTGCCGTCAGCCGAATATTCCACCAACACCTCGGTTGGCGGAAGAACCCACTCCCCTGCGGCAGTACAGCTGCCTAGCGTGACCTTGTTTACCGTACGGAGGCTGTCAAGTGTGGCGGTGAACACCACTTCCCCTTTGCCGAGGAATCCACTCCACTCGCGTCCCCAGGAGCTGACTATAGCCTGTCGGTTGTTATAGAGGTTACGCGGAAATCCATTCTTGTATTTACTGTCGGGAGCCTCCGTGGCGCGCAGCCTAACTATCGGTGACTTCATCTTCCTAACCATATCGGCAGGGAACACCATGTCGCCGTTTTCGGCGAAACAGTCGCAGTATCCGCTTACATCCTGATTGTCCTTGTCCTGCGGCACCAGCGTGAAATGATATTTATAGGTGCTGTCGCCCAGGATGACATAATCATCCAACACTTCCTGTCCACAAGTGGCGGTGCCTAGTCCGGCCTGCTTGTAGTCAATATTGACTATATAATAGCCCGCCGGCTTCAGGTCTTTTATCCTACGGGCCTTGTACATCACGTCGTCGGTATATTCCCTGACGCTGAAATTCAGCCCTTCCTTCTTGCTTCCGCACACTGCCAGCGAGTTCTCCTTCCCTCCAAACTTGACCCACCAGGCCTCCCTGTTGCCACTTTCCTGCGGCACAGGATGCATCTCGCCGAGCACCTGGGCGGTCTTCTTGCTGTGGCGCCCTATGTTACGCGCCGTACGGCGGTCGGGATAGCTCTCGTAGCTGTTGCCGAACCATTCTGTTGTAGCCATCGAATTGTCCAGCCCCATCTGTATTCCCATCTTCGGCAAGGTCTGCAGGCTGCCGTTGGCCGAGACCAGATAGCTTATGTTCATCAAGCCGCTGCCGTCTATGTCGAAGACCTCTTTGACGAGTATATATCCTCCGTCATAGCTCAGAAGCCTCATGTCGAAAGAGGCCCTTACCGCCGAGCCGCACTGTGAGGCCGTGTATTTTCCGTTGGCGGGCAGCTTGCTGTGGATCATCTTGCACTCGAGGCTGTCCAACCCCTGCCAGGCTTTCACTCCGTTGGCATCGACCCTGTCGTTGAGCGTGGGCGGACGCCAGAAGTTATAGCGTATCGGGGCACATATCATCGGCTTGCCTTTATACGTATAATCCACGACATAGCCGTTTGTGGTGTCGATGACTATCGAGAAATCGTCGCCGCTTATCGTGAGACCTTGTGCGTTCCTGCCCACCTTGACCGCACCCGTCGTGCGAGTCGGCAGGCTGCCGAACGTAGGTTTCTCGTTCTTTGTCTTGAGCTTCTTGAACACGGCGGCTGCCTCGTAATAGTGTTCGTGGGGCACGCGGTCGGAACGTATCAGTCCGTTGGCGCAGAAGGCGTCGTCGTCCTTTATTCCCGGCAACTCGCCCAGGTCGCCTCCGAGGGCGTACCATACACCTTTCATGTTCTTCGCCTGCCCGGGACTGGTCACCCGTTTGTTACCGCTCATGACAAACGACTGGTCGATCCAGTCCCATATAAATCCGCCTTGCAGCACAGGATAGCGTGAGATGGTGTCCCAATAGTCTTTCAGCGCTCCCAGACTGTTGCCCATCGCATGGCAATATTCGGCTATGATGTAGGGCCGGCGGTCGCTGGCTTCCTTTCGAGATTGCTCCCTGACATATTGGCTGAGGTAGCTTATGGACGGATACATCACCGTGGTGATATCGGTCGACTTGCCGTTTTCGGCTCGTTCCAGGCACACAGGCCTCGTCTGGTCCAAGTCTTTCAGCCGCTTGTAGGCTTGGTCGAAACAGACGCCGGCACCGGTCTCGTTGCCCAAGGACCACGCAAAGATGCACACATGGTTTTTGTCCCGCATGTACATATTGTTTATCCTGTACCATATTGCCTCGGCCCACTCGGGACGTTTGGCCAGACTCTCTGCCCGGTAGCCTTGTCCGTGGGCTTCGTTGTTGGCTTCGTCCATCACCAAGATACCGTATTTGTCACACAGCTCGTACCAATATTCGTCGTTGGGATAGTGGCTGGTTCTCACTGCGTTGATACCGGCGGCTTGCATCAGTTTGATGTCGGTCTCCATCTCTTCCCGCGTAACATATTGACCTCCGAAAGCGCTGTGTTCGTGGCGGTTGACGCCTTTTATCACTATCGGCGTTCCGTTAATCATCAGCTGGCCGTCTTTCAGCTCCAACGTGCGGAAGCCCACTTTGCTCCCGGTAACTTCCAGCGTATTGTCCTTTTTGTCTTTCAGCCGCAGCACGAGGGTGTAGAGATTCGGCGCCACATCGCTCCACCGTTTTACTTTCATTATGGTTGCGGCGGGAACCGTGGCTTTTCCGTTGGACGACACTTTGGCAGCGCCGTCAAGCACCTTGCGGCCGCCGTCGTAGAGTTCATATTCCACCGTGCAGCCGTTGGCCTTGACTGTGGCCACATCGAGCGAAAACGCTCCGCTTGTGTTGTTGACCACCTTGGCCTCCACGCTGTAGTCTGCGATGTAAGCCGTCGGAGTGCTGTATAGCACCACGTCGCGTGTGATGCCGCTCATTCGCCACATGTCCTGGCATTCGAGATAGCTGCCGTTGCAGAAACGATAGACGGCCATGGCGAGGCGGTTGCTCCCTTGGGTGACATATTTTGTGATGTCGAACTCGGCGGCAGTCTTGGAGTCCTCGCTATAGCCCACATACTTGCCGTTGATGTAGAGTTCCATGGCGGCCTTGACGGCTCCGAACTTCAGCACCACTCGCCTGCCCTTCCACTCTGCCGGCACCTCGAAGTCGGTTGCATAGCAGCCCACGGGATTGTAATCCTTGGGCACATAGGGCGGATTGGCCGGAAACTCGTTAATGGTGTTCACATAGACCGGAATTCCGTAGCCTTGCAGTTCCAGGTTGCCCGGCACCTTGATTTTGCCCCATTCGTCGATGTTGTATTTCTTGGAGTAGAAATTCTGGGGAATATCGGCAGGCCGTTCCACATACTTTATCTTCCACGTGCCGTTGAGCGACTTGCAGTAGGATGAGCCATAGTAGTCGAGAGTCTCTATCGCGGCCTCGTCGCTGTAGGGTATCACATTGACGTGGGGCGTCAGCTTGTTCTCCTCCATGATGCTCAAAGTGTTCCACCGTTCCTGTCCTCCGGCGGAGATGGAAGTCAACACGGCAGCGAGCAGCAGCAGTAACGGTTTGAGGGCTTTCTTCATCTTTTATACGGTTTTATACAAGTTGGGCTGTCTCTGTTTTGTGCGACAGCCGACAGCCCTTACTTGTTTCTTCTTTTATCCCTGATTACTCTTCGTTGGGCCAGGTTGCCTGGAGGTTACGGTCGCCGTAGGCGTCGTCAATCTTGCTGATGGTCGGCCAGTACTTGTCTTCGTGCGGCATGGGGAATGCTGCCGTCTGACGGCTGTAAGGATAGTTCCACTCGTCGGCGCAGACCACCTGCATGGTGTGAGGTGCGTTGGCGATGGGATTGTTCTTCTCGTCGTATTTGCCGCTCATGATGTCGTCGATTTCCTGCTTGATGCTGATCAATGCATCGCAGAAGCGGTCAAGCTCGCTGAGAGGCTCACTCTCGGTAGGCTCCACCATCAGGGTGTTGTGGACGGGGAATGCCACAGTGGGAGCGTGGAAGCCGTAGTCGTCGAGACGGCGGGCGATGTCGCCTACGCCTACCTTCAGGCTGTATTCGTTGAAATCGACTATCATCTCGTGGCCGCACATGCCGTTCTTGTTGGTATAGAGAATCTTATAGTATTTCTGCAGACGTGCGCGGATGTAGTTGGCGTTGAGTATGGCATGCTTGGTAGCCTCGGTCAGGCCGTTGCCGCCAAGCATGAGCAGGTAGCCGTAGCTGATGGGGAACAGGAGGAAGTTGCCGAACGGAGCGGCAGCCATGGCGTTGCCCTTCTCGCCACCCACCTTGCGCATGCAGTGTTTTGGCAGGAAGTCAACCAACTTGGCGCTCACTGCGATAGGACCTACTCCAGCGCCGCCACCACCGTGAGGACCTGCGAAGGATTTGTGGAGGTTGAGGTGGCACACGTCGGCACCCATGCGGCCCGGCGAGGTTATGCCGATCTGGGCGTTCATGTTGGCGCCGTCCATATACACCAATCCGCCTGCGCCGTGGATGATGTCCACAATCTCGAGGATGCCCTCTTCGAAAGCGCCGTGGGTGGAAGGATAGGTTATCATGATGCAGGAGAGTGTATCCTTGTACTGCTCCACTTTTTCTTTCAGGTCGTTGATATCCACGTCGCCGCGCTCGTCGCACTTCACAACCACGACGGTCATGCCCGCCTTGGCTGCCGAGGCGGGGTTGGTGCCGTGAGCCGAAGCTGGGATGAGGCATACGTTACGCTGCGGGTTGCCGTTGTCGATGTGATAGTTACGTATGACAGTCAATCCGCTGTACTCGCCAGCCGAGCCCGAGTTGGGCTGCAGCGACACACCGGCAAAGCCTGTGACAATGGCCAGCAGTTCTTCCATCTCTTTTATCATCTCCAGCGAGCCTTCGGCCTGGTCGGCTGGGGCGAAGGGGTGCATGCCGGCGAATTTGCTCCAACTGAGCGGAAGCATCTCGGTGGCTGCGTTGAGCTTCATGGTGCAGCTGCCCAGCGGTATCATGGCGCGGTTGAGGCTGAGGTCTTTGACCTCGAGTTTCTTCATGTAACGCATCATCTCGGTCTCGCTGTGGTATTTGTTGAAGACGCTGTGTGTGAGGTATTTGCTGCTGCGTTTGAGGCTGTCGGGTATCGAGCAGATGTCGGTGCAGCAATTCTTGCCGCTGCACTGCAGCAGTTCGGGTTGCTTGCCGGCTGCTTCGGCCAACACCTTGATAATGTTATTGATGTCGTCTTTGGATGTGGTTTCGTCGAGGCTGATGCCGATGCAATCTTCGCAGATGTAGCGGAAGTTGATTTCGTTGGCCAAAGCAACCTTTTTCACCACGTCGGTCTTGACAGGACACTGCAGGGCCAATGTGTCGAAGAATACTCGATTGTGCTGTTTGTAGCCGTATTTTTCCAGTTCTTTGGCCAAAACGGTTGCCTGAGCGTGCATGTTGGCGGCAATTCTCCTGATGCCTTCGGGACCGTGCCAAGCGGCATAGAAACCGCTCATGATGGCCTGCAGAGCCGAAGCAGTGCAGATGTTGGAGGTTGCCTTCTCGCGTTTGATGTGCTGCTCACGCATACCGAGAGCCATACGGAGGGCGGGATTGCCCTTGGCATCGACGCTCCAGCCGATGATGCGGCCGGGGAAGCTGCGCTTGAACGCCTCGGTGACGGCGAAGAAGCCGGCATGAGGACCGCCGAAGCCCATCGGCAGGCCGAAACGCTGGTTGGAACCGAAGGCGCAGTCGGCACCCATCTCGCCGGGAGTCTTCAGCAGAGCGAGAGCCATCAGGTCGGTGGCGACACCCACGAAGATGCCCAGTTCGTGAGCCTTGGCTATGAAGTCGGTGTAGTCATTGACCTCGCCGAACTGGTCGGGATACTGCACCACGGCGCCGAAGAATGTGTTGTCGAGCTGAACCTCAGCGGGTTTACCTGTAACAATCTCGATTCCGCGAGGAGCGGCATTGGTGCGCATCACGTCGAGTGTCTGCGGGAATATGCGGTCGTCGACGAAAATCTTGTGAACGTTGTCTTTCACAGCCTGACGGCTGCGGGAGTTGTAGAACATGATCATACACTCGCCGCCTGCGGTTGCCTCGTCGAGCAGCGATGCGTTGGCCAGAGGCATGCCGGTCATGTCGGCCACCATGGTCTGATAGGTCATGAGAGCTTCGAGACGGCCTTGGCTGATCTCGGTCTGATAGGGTGTGTAGGCGGTGTACCAGCCGGCGTTCTCAAACACGTTGCGCTGGATGACGGCCGGGGTAATGGTGCCGTAGTAGCCCATACCGATGTATGTCTTGTAGAGTTTGTTTTTCTGAGCCAGCGTGCGGCAACGGTTGAGAAACTCATACTCGTTGATGCCGTCGGCGATTGGCATAGGCTTGTCGAGCCTTATGCTCGCCGGCACTGCCTTGTCGATAAGTTCATCCATCGATGCAACGCCGATGGTTTTAAGCATTTTTTCTTCCTCGGAAGCCTTTGACACTCCGTCGTGACGCTCTGTGAAATCATTGGTAATCATAGTATTATTATATTATTACATATTATTATATACAACAATTCAAGACTACAAAGGTACGAATAATTTTCCTATCAGCAAAAGTTTTGCCGATAAAATTATTAATTTTTTTTCAACAGAGCCTGGAAATGTGTCTTCTACTCTGGCGGCGAGGCTGGTTTGACCTTTGCCGCCGTGGCCACTTGCAGCATGTATTTGCGGCGGACCCAGTTATGTGCCACTCGGTAAACCAAGCCCCCGTTCTCAATCACTTGTTCCTCAGCGGTTTCAGGCGCATTCAGTTCCCCGGCGATTACCGAGACGCTGACGGCGCGAGTCCTCTGGTTGTGCCAAAAACAATATACGATAATGTGGTCGCCCTCCCAGTCCTCCGGGATTGCCAGTCGGCAGGAGCCGTCATAGCGCCTGGCCTCGTCGATATGGCTCATGGCGATTGTCCGCGAGGCGTTTAATACCAATATGTTGAGCGTGTCGGCCGGGTCGCCGTGACCTATGCTCCAACGGAGGGTGAGAGTGGAGTCGGCTTCGGTGACTGAGGTGGGGGTGAATTGAGGCAGCGACCCTTTGGAAATGAGGAGTTTATGGAGATCGATGGTTAAATCGGGGCGTATCGCGTCGTGGTATATGTGCTTCACGAAGTTGGCCCGCTGGCAGACTCCCACGTTATAATACTGATATCCAACCTTGTATATCCCGCCAACGAAGTGGGCGAACGACGACGCCAAGGCGAAATGCGAACGGTGGTGCTGCTGCGCCTCCGAGCGCGGATTGGTCACAGAAGACGGCCTCATCCTCAAGTACTTATGCCCGCGGACGGTGTAAAAGATGACGTTTGACAGCTTGCCTGATGCGTGGAATATGGATGCGTTGGTTGCCATTTTGTGATTGCTTGAATGTTTGAGTGCCTGAAGTTGGGGGCAAAGATACGAAGAAGTTTTTAATTGGCAAAAAAATAGATGATTTTTTTTGATTTCGGGAAATTGACGTTTTTTGTAAGTAGGTGATAACTAAAGGTTAAAGAGGCATCAACTCTATGTGAAGTCTAATATAGATTTTGGACAAGTCAAGGGTAGGAATTGGGGGTGTTTGGGATTGTATGGCGAGAACTTTGGGGAATCGCTATGATGAGAGGGGGACTGAAAATCTTGTCGAGTTTTGTTGGTATTATAAATATAATGTGTATCTTTCTTTCCTTAGGAATGAATATACTTCATTGAGGGATTGTTCAAAAAAAGTTTACACTTTTTCTTGCCATTCCGCAAAACTTTCGTATCTTTGCAGATTGTAATATTCGTAACTAATTAAAATTTAACAATATGAAAATCAGAGGATTATTCATCGTAATGGTTGCAGGAGCACTGGCTTGCCTGCTGCTGACCGGCTGCAAGAACGGCAAAGTGGCCGCAAATGGAAAACTGACATGGCAGGAGAAAGACGGAAAATGGGGCATGGTGGACAAGAACGGCAAAGTGGTTGTGCCTTATGAATACGACTATATAGATGAGTACACTCTTAACAATGTGTATAGGTGTTTAGAAAATAAGGACGATGACTTTCTATTGAAGGTAGGCAAAGGAGAGCGTGAAGATGAGCATCAATTAAAAGAGGGCGCTAAATATGGATATGTAAATATGCGAGGCGAAGTGGTGATTCCTCTGGAATATGATTGGATGTATGGATGGTTCGGTGAAGACGGTTGCTCAGTGGTGGAGAAAAACGGCAAGTGGGGCGCAATCGACAAGAAGGGCAATATAGTTGTGCCAATTGAATATGACGACTTTATTCACCCTGATGGTTATGGCTGGTCTATTTTCAATGAAGACGGATTTGCGGTAGTGGTGAAAGATGGAAAGAAAGGTCTAGTGGACAAAAACGGAAAAGAGATTATCCCCTGTGAATATGAGAGTGTTTCCCATGGTTTTTCGGAAGGAATGGCGGCCGTGGGAATTGGCGGCGAATTCGATGACGAGGGTTTCTATATTGATGGCGGCAAATGGGGATTCGTTGACGAGACTGGAAAACTGGTTATACCTCTCATCTATGACGACGTAACGTCTTTCAAAGACGGCAAGGCTTATGTGAAGAAAGACGGCAAGGAAGGCTATATCAACCAAAAGGGAGAGTTTACCGAGGAAAAACAAGGCAAATGAATGATATTGACAACCTTATAGTGATTGGTAACCGAGTGCTGGTGAAGCCCTTGCTCGACTCGGTGAGCGGGCTCTACAACGTCAGTTTCGAACCTGGCTGCCGCAACAACTGGCACGTCCACCCCGGTGCCGTGCAGATGCTCATCTGCGTCAGCGGTCGCGGCTGGTATCAGGAGTGGGGCAAACCGGCCGTGGAGCTGAAGCCTGGCGTCACTATCGCCGTCCCCGAGGGTGTGAAGCATTGGCACGGTGCAGCCAAAGACAGTTGGATGCAGCACCTTACCTACCACGCCAACGCCAAGCCCGGTAACAGCAATGAGTGGCTCGAACCTGTCACCGACGAACAATACAATACCATGCAGTAATTTGCAAAAAACACTAATACACTAACGCAATCACACAATAACGCAATGAACAAGATCCTCACCTTAGGCCTTGCACTCCTTTTGGCCAGCGGCTGCAATGCGCAAAGCAAACAAGAAAACACTAACACAATAACGCAATCAAACAATAACACAATGAACAAAATAGTCATCTTCTTCTCCCACGCGGGCGATAATTACAGCGTGGGCAACATCGAGGTCGGCAACACCAAGATTGTGGCCGACTACATCAGCGAAATCACGGGTGCCGACCAATACGAGATTGTCACCCATAAGTACGACGGTATGGCCTACACGCCGCTTATCAACCTGGCCAAGAAAGAGGCTGCCGACGGTGAGCTGCCTCCCTACGAGGGTGCTGCCCCCGACCTCAGCCAATACGACACCGTCTTCATCGGCGGCCCCGTGTGGTGGGGTACCTATCCGCAAGTGATGTTCACACTGTTCCGCGACATCGACCTCTCTGGCAAGACCGTTATTCCCTTCACCACCCACGAGGGCAGCGGCCTGGCCAACTGCGTCAACGACGTGAAGAAAGCCTTCCCCAAGGCCACCGTCACCAAAGGCTTCTCCATCTTTGGCCATGAAGTCCGCACAGGCAAAGCCAAAGTGGAGAAGTGGCTGAAAGGACTGGGGTATTGATATCTCGGCGGTGGCTGCGATTGATACGTTGCTCAACCCCAAAAAGGGAACTTCGCAACTCGATTAAGCAGAAAAAAGACCGTCATTCCGACGACCTTATGTGTTAAATAAGTGTTAAAGTGCCGGCAGCGGTTTCTTGCAGTTACGATATTACTTACCCAGAAGTAAGTGGCTTACGCCCGGGTACCCTCTTGCGGGGTTTCGGAAAGCATTGTACTTTTGCAACCGAAAAACAGTTAAACAACTTAAAAAAAAAATAGCAATGAGAACAATCGAAAACATCAAGAGCGGTCGCAACTATGCCGCCGTCAACGTAGGAAGTATTGAACAGATTATTGAGCACCAGCTCCCAATGGGTCCCAATGTCATCCAGGGCAAGGTGTTCGTTGGTCAGGCGGTGGGCGCCACCGGCAGCGAGCTGTCGTTCCAGACGCTTGTGCCTGGTCAGGACAGCGGATTCCTGCACACCCACAAGACCCACGAGGAGCTCTACATCATCCTGCGCGGCAACGGCACCTATCAGGTCGACGGCGAGCAGTTCCCCGTCAGCGAGGGCACCGTGGTTCGCGTCAGTCCCGACGGTCGTCGCGCCCTGAAGAACACGGGTTCCGAGCCCCTCACCATGCTTTGCATCCAATACAAGGCCAACGCCTTCACCGAGGCCGACAGCCCGATGACCGACGGCAACATCCTCGCCGACCCGCTGACTTGGTAACGACTTGTCACAATTAGCATCATGGCAGGCGGACAGGATAGATTGTCCGCCTGTTTTAAGAAAAAGTTGTATCTTTACACCTCCAAAACATCGATATGAACAAAGACTTCATCAAAGACCCTTACTTCCCGGAGTGCCCCATCCGCAATGTTCTGGCACGCATTGGTGGCAAATGGACGCTGGCAGTTCTTTACACGCTAGGCGGCAGCGAGACACCGCTGCGCTTCAAGGAGATTGAAAAGGCAAACCCCGACTGCTCCCAAAAGATGCTGACCCAGACCCTTCGCGGCTTGGAGGCTGACGGACTCGTATGCCGCACCGTCTATCCCGAGATGCCGCCACGCGTGGAATATGCCCTTACCGGCCGTGGCAGCTCCTTCCTTCCCGTCATGCGCCAGCTCATCGACTGGGCCTACCACAACCTGCACGACATCGTAACCGATAGAGAGAAATACTATGGGCAGGATTGAGAACATCGATTATTGCATCCGTTACCTGCTGGAGCAGAACCACACTCAGGCCGACATTCCAGCAGAATTGGCGGGGAAGCAACAATTGCTGCGAGCGCTCATGAACGTTACGGAAGTCGAGAGAAGAGCAAACGTGTTTGCTCTGCCGAGATGCAGTAACGTCACCGAGGGTAATATATGGGAGCCGCAACCGTTGAGCGTCGAGTTTATTCGGGCGCAGAATGCCGAGTTGCAGGCACAACTGACGGACAAAGGTGTGGTGGCTTTGGAAGACATCTCCACGTCGGGCAGGACCCCTCTCCTCTGGCAGGGCGACATCACCCAACTGAAGGTTGATGCCATCGTCAATGCCGCCAACAGCCGCGGACTTGGTTGCTGGCATCCGCTGCATGCCTGCATCGACAACGCTATTCATTCGGCGGCGGGGTTGCAGCTGCGGCAAGCGTGCAACAACATACTGCGTGGAGGCGAGATAGACACTGGTGACGCCATTATCACGCCTGGCTATAACCTACCCTCCAAATATGTGATTCACACAGTTGGTCCCATTATCGCCACCGGCAACCCCACGCCGGAGCAGGAACGTCAGCTGGCAGCTTGCTACCGCAAGTGCCTCGAATTGGCCGAAACCAACGGATGCCACTCGATAGCCTTCTGCTGTATCTCCACCGGCGAGTTCCGCTTCCCCAACCGCCGTGCCGCCGAGATTGCCGTGGAAGCATGCAGAGGTGCGAAGACAAAAGTGATATTCAACGTTTTCAAGGATATTGACTATGCCATCTACCGACAACTTCTCGGAAAGGATTAACCTCCTGCACAAGGCGATAAGCGAAGCCGACCATATCATTATTGGCGCGGGCAGCGGGCTTTCAACCGCTGCCGGTATCGACTATGGCGGCGAGGAGTTCCGCTGCGAGTTTTCTCCGTGGATTGAGCGCTACGGTTTCACCGACCTCTACACCTCGTCGTTCTACCCCTTCGAGACGCAGGAAGAATACTGGGCCTACTGGGCCAAGCATATCTGGTTCAGCCGTTACCGCACAGGTGCCACTGGACTGTACAAGATGCTTCTACGGCGTTTCCCCAAGGCTTTTGTGGTGACGACCAATGTCGACGGCCAGTTCGAGCTGGCAGGCTTCCCCGCGGAGCGCATCTTCGCCACACAAGGCGACTACCGATGGTTTCAGCCAGCATCCGGGACACCGAAGACTTTGATTGACAACCATGAGTGGGTGATGCGAGTGCTGCCGCTCATCGACGACTGTCGCATACCCACGGAGATGATTCCCACCATGCCCGACGGCAGCCCGGCTGCGATGAATCTACGCGTGGACGAAACCTTCGTCGAGGACTTCCGCTGGCACCTGCAGGCGCGACGCTACACCGATTTCGTGCAGCAGGCTTCGCAGGGTAAACTGCTATTGCTCGAATTCGGCATAGGCTACAACACCCCCGGCATCATTCGCCTCCCTTTCGAGCAGATGGCACAGCGATTCCCCCACACCACCCTCATCCGTTTCAACCGCGACAACCCCGAGCCCTACATCGAGGATTTGCCCCGCTTCACAGCATTTACAGAAGACATTGCGTCGATTCTAAACCTGACGTAAAAGGATCAAACAATAATATCTGCGATTGCACGTTTATTCTATATAGGTGGGTTCTATTAATTCCAGAATTAGATAATCTATATTTTGAACGGTTTGATAATTAATGATTTATAATCTTATTTTTTGTTTTTTTCCGTTTTTTCAGATGTTCCCTATAATCAAACATTCTTAACACAGTAATACAGATACTACAATGAAAAAAGACCTTGGAGTTGTGCCGGCGGTGTACCCGATGCCGGTTTTGATGGTGGCCGCCTACGATGAGAGCGGCCGCGTGAACGTGATGAATGCCGCTTGGAGCATGATTTGCGGCATGGACAAAATCGCCCTCTTCATCAGCGAAGGCCACAAGACTACGCAGAATATCCTAAAGACAAAAGCCTTCACCGTCAGCATCGCCGACCGCGACCATATGGATGTGGCCGATTATTTCGGCATTGTCACCGGCAACAAGACCCCCGACAAGTTCGAATGCACGGGCTACCACGCCGTCCGCAGCAGCCGCGTCAACGCCCCCGTCATCGACGAGTTCCCCGTGGCGATGGAGTGCGAGCTGGCCGATGTGGTGGAGACCGAAACGTTGTACTGCATCGTGGGCAGGATAGTCAACGTCGCCGCCGAGGAGAGCGTTCTCAGCGAGAATGGCAAAGTAAACCCAGCCAAGCTCAACGCCCTTATATTCGACCAGTTCCAGAACGGCTACTACGTCATGGGCGAGCAGGTGGGCCGTGCCTGGAACGCCGGTGCCGCACTGGCCAAAGCAAAATAGTCCGTGAGGCCTTACAACTGAGAAACGCCACCCTATAGGCAATAACAACCTCCAAAACCTTAAGACATTGAACACACCCACAGGAAAAGACTATGTCGGCAGCGACGAACTCTACGCCGACGTGCAGCGCACTATGCGGCTCTGCGCCGAAATGAACAGCGGCTACCACACCGAGGCCGAGGTGCGCGACTGCCTGCGCGAGATTACACGCAGCGAGGTACCCGACACCGTGCGTGTCTTCACACCGATTAACATCAACTACGGCCCCGGTGTGCGCTTCGGCGACGACTGCTTCCTCAACTTCGGCTGTACGCTGCTCGCCATCGGCGGCATCACCATCGGCGGCGGGGCCTTCATCGGCCCCCACTGTGTGCTGGCCACCGAGTACCACCCCGAGGACCCCGCCACGCGGCACACTCTGCTCACCAAACCCATCATCATTGGCCGTAACGCCTGGCTGGGCGCCGACGTCAAGGTGCTGGCCGGTGTCACCATAGGCGAGAACGCCATCGTGGCGGCCGGAAGCGTGGTCACCAAGGATGTGCCCGACAATATGGTCGTGGCCGGAACACCTGCCAAGGTGATTCGCGAAATCAATCAAAAAACCGCTCATATAAACTAA
>JAFRTM010000026.1 GCA_017439185.1 Bacteroidales bacterium
CGGTGTGTTGGCGTCGTGATGGGTGCAGCCCAGCATCCTGTAGTAGTGTTTGCCACGCTGTTTGAATCCTACCACGTTGTCAAGTTTTCCATGAAACTTGAAAAGTTCATTGGTTTTTGCCATAATGTTGTTCCTTTCTTTGATTAAAGATTAATACTTAATGAATTGGTTTTGTTTGACTTGACCCTCGAGCGCCGCGCGCTTTTCGCCCGTGAATCTTTTGCAAAGGTACACCCTTCCCCGTGCGCTCTGCAAATTTTTAGACAACTTTTTTCAAAATATTTTTTAAGCAACTGATTGTGAGCGGTTAGTAGTTCGTATTATAAAATTCATGGTAAAAATTGAACTGTGACAGTTGTGACAGTGTGACAGTTCAATTTTCTCCTTTACAAAAGTGAATTTTATATTTATATATATAAATATAAGTATAAATCTGAGGTTGTGTACGGCGTAAAAAACAACTGTAACAACTGTAACGCTGTAACGCCCATGTTCTATATGCCTGTGCCTCAACTTATTCCTATAGTCCATATTGCTACTGTGCTAACTATCCTCCCATTCCCGGGTCCGCAATCACTCCTCGATCCCCTCGAAGATGCCTCCTATTTGCCTCCTATATGCCCCTTCCGTAGTTGGCCGCAAAACAAAAAAAAACTCCGATTTTCTTGCTGTTTTTTTTATTTTTCGTATCTTTGCAGTCCCAATTATGAAGAAATATATAGCCATAATAGTGATGTTGGCGTTGCACACGGCGGTGTGGAGCCAGGAGGTGAGCTATCCCTGCCAGAAGCTGATGGAGAAAGGGCAGTACACGAAAGCGGCGGTCGCGCTGAAAGAGGCTTACCGTGGCGACACGGCCGACGGCATGACCCTCTACGCCCTCTCGCAGCTTTACCGCTCGGAAGGCTACCAGGGCTACAACATAGAGCGGGCCTACTCGCTCCTCAAACGGGCACAGACCGCCTATCCGACACTCTCGACCCACGGCAAGTCGATGATGATACGCCACGGCGTGAACCCCGCAAGGATGCAGCGCGAACTCCACGAACTCTCCATCCTCGCCCTCGACGAGGCCATCAGGCAGAACACCATCGACGCCTACCGCCACTTCCTCCTCTTCTACAACGACGACCTCGACGACCTGCAGTTCCAGCGTGCCCAGAACGGCATCAACGCGCTGGGGTTCTTCATAGCCAAACAGCAGAACAGCGAGGAGTCGTTCGACCGCTTCATGCGCGACCACCCCGACGCCATAGAATACAACGAGGCGAAGTTCCTGCGCTGCCAGGCCGCCTACCGCCACGCCGAGCGTGAAAACACCATAGAGGCCTACACGCGTGTGCTGGCCCTGTACCCCGACGGTCCCGACGCGCCGGAGACCCGCTCGCGCCTCGCCTCGCTGCGTTACCAGCAGGCCCTCGCCTCCGGCGGCGAGAGGGAGCTGCGCCAGTTTGCCAGGGACTTCCCCGACTCGCCCCTGGCCGCGACCGCCAAGGACAAGGCCGACGCCATGCGCTTTGCCCAGAAGCCTACGGAACTCGACGGCATAGACGGCGACTGGACGGCCTACAAGGCTTTCATAGAGCAGCACTCGGCCGACACGCACCTCTGCAACCTCGCCGAGCAGGCTATACTCAACAACGCGGTGAACTCGGGCAATATCGACGCGCTGAACTACGGCGTCGGCAACTTCCGCCAGAAAAGCCTCCGCGACTCGGCCCTCGCAAGGCTCCACACCATCTACGCCAACTGCGACCAGCTGGGGCTCTTCTCGACCTACTACGCCCCGGTGATGCCCACCGCCATGGCCCAGAAGGACTATGCGGTGCTCGAGGCCCTCAACGGGCTCAACGTGCGTAACCTCAACTCGGTGGTGGCCACCGTGTCGGCGACCGCCCCCTACCGCATAGCCTACGACCTGCTGCTCTTCCTCCTGAAACACGACATACGCCAGCACGACTGGCAAAACTGCCTGCGCACCCTCGACAAGTTCCGCGACGACTTCGCCTCCAACGACGACTACAAGGCCCTCCGCCGTGTGCTGCAGACTCCCGAGAGCCATCCCCGCACCGAGGAGCTGGCCTCTTCGCCCCTCGACACGCTCGCCGAGGGCTACCACGCCTGCCTCTCCCCCGACGGCAGGGAACTCTTCTACGCCGACCTCGCCGACGGCCGCCACTCCATAAAACGCCGCACCCTCGCCCCCGATGGCCAGTGGTCGGAAGGGGAGACGCTGGACGTTCTCTCCGACCCGGCGAAAAGCATACAGCCGCTGGCCCTCGCGCCCGACGGCAACTCGCTCGTCCTCCTGGCCGACGGCCAGCTGCTCGTAAGCTCGCGCGCCACGGGCTCCTGGACGGCTCCGGAGCGCTTCCCCCTCGACGTCTCCCACGTCGTCGACCTCTGCTTCGCCCCCGACGGACAGGCTCTCGTCGTGGCGGCACGACTGAAGGTGCAGGACGAGGTCAAGGCGAGCTACAACCTCTTCGTGTGCCGGAAGCAGGGCGACCTCTGGGGTGCTCCACTCTCGCTCGGCTCGGCGATCAACACTCCCGGCGCCGAACTCGCGCCGCTCCTCCATCCCGACGGAAAGACCCTCTATTTCGCCTCCAACCGCCACTCCAACATCGGCGGCACCGACATCTTCAAGACCACACGCCTCGCCCCGGACTCGTGGACCCAGTGGTCCACGCCGCTCAACGTGGGCAAGGAGCTCAACACCTGCAACGACGACTACTGCCGCCACATAGCCTGCGACGGCTCCTCGCTGCTGCGCACCTCGCAGGACAATGACCACCGCACCCTGAAGACGGCCACCCTCGCCACCGAGGCCAAGCCCGAAGCGGTGGCGACCCTCAAGGGGACGGTGAGAGACCCGCAGGGAAGGGCGCTGCAGGCTTCCATCACGTGCCTCGACCCGGCAACGGGCAAGGTGGCGGCCGTGGCCTCCTCCAGCCCCGCCGACGGTTCCTATCTCCTCGCCGTGCCGCTGGGCCGCAGCTACCGCCTCCTACTCTCGGCACAGGGCTGTTTCCCCACCTCGGCGGCACTCGACCTCTCGCACCTCATCTCCGCCACCTCGGTGGAAAATGACTTTGTGATGACCACCCTCGCTACCCTCGCCTCCGACGGCGGCACGGTGGCGATGTACACCATAGACTTCGCCGGCGACGGGCTGGCGCCCGACTGCCGCCAAGCCGTCAGCGACCTCGCCGAAATGCTGAAAGGATTCTCCAACACCGTGGTGCTGGCGTGCCACTGCGACGCCTCCGAGGCGTCCGACGACGACCAGGCCAGGCAACTCTCCCAGCGCCGCGCCAAAGCCCTGAAAAACGCCCTGGTAGGGGGGGGCTGCAACCCGCTCAAGATAGTGACCGCCGGCTACGGCACCTCCATGCCGCTGGTCCCGTCCTCCAATCCCCAATCCCGCCAGAAAAACCAAAGAATAGAGATAACGTTCAAGAAACAATAAGGGAAAATGAATAAAGGAATATTAGTCGGAGTTCTGCTTGTGTTATGCGGAACTTTGTGTGCGCAGGAGGTGAAGTATCCAAATGCAAAACTTATAGCCAAAGGCAAATACGACAAGGCCGAGAAAGCAATGAACAAAGCATATCAGAAAGACTCGTCTGATGTCCTGAACATATATGCGATGTATAAGCTGATGGCTGATACGGCTTATTCCAAACACAACGACGACAAGGCATACCGGTATATAGCAAAAGCATACAAGACGTGGAGAGGATTGGACGAGAAAAGCAGGAACAAGCTCGGGAAAAAGAATGTGACGCAAGAAGTGTTTCTGGGAGACTTGCAGAATGCGACCGATCGTGGATTACAGAATGCCATAGCCGCGAACAGCATTGCATCGTATGAGCATTATCTGGACTACTATAAAGAATTTGCGAGAGCAGACCAGAAAGAAAAAGCGACAGACGGTCGCAATAAGCTGGAATTCGAGATAGTAAAAGAAAAAAATACGGAAGAGGATTACCAGAGGTTCATAGCCAAGCGCCCCTATGCAAAAGAGAGGTCGGAGGCTGAGCGTCTGCGCAATGAAGTTGCCTATAAGACCGCATCGGACATTAACACGGTAGAGTCGTATCAAAGTTTTATTAGCAAATACCCGACAGCCAAAGAGGTGCCGGCGGCAAAGAAAAACATGCACAAGTTGGCCTACGACCAGGCATGCAAGGTCAACACGGAAGCGGCTTACCGTAGCTATGCCGCAAAATATCCGGAAAGCATATATGCAGAAGAGGCGGTGTATAAAGCCGACGCGATGCAATTCGCAGGCGAGACAACCGAAGGGGATTGGGAAAGCTACCGCAGGTATATAGAGCGGCACGGAAACAACAAAAACCTTGTGTTCAAGGCGCAGAAGATAATAAGGGATATAGCGTGCAAGACAAAGAATATCGAAGCGCTTGACTATGGCGTGACCCATTTCCCATCTGCCTTGCGCGACACGATGGTGGAGGTGCTGCACGATGTATATATTGATTGCTGGGAGCTTAATGATTATTATGAGCGATATGGGGACTATACCGATGATGACACTAGAAATACAGACATGGCCATCATTAAAGCAGCCAGAGAGATAGACGAAGAGGAGCCTCAAACCATAGAAAACTTTATAAAGGCAGCCGCACCATACCATGTGGCTTATCAATGCCTTGTAGGGTTGATTAATCAAGACCTCAAGCAGAAGAACTGGCCTAAAGCCTTGAAAGTGGTGGAGCAGTTTGCAGACGATTTTGGCGACGACAGCAACTATCTGTCATTGCGCAAGATGTTGTCAAAGCCGTTGGATAAGAGTATAAAAGTGACCGCTTTCCCCGCTACAATTAACACAAAAGAGGGGGACGAGTATGACGGATGGCAGACAGCAGATGGAAAGCATCTGTATTTCTGCGCAAAAAATAGACCGGATAACCTTTGGGGAGAAGATATATATGTGTCGACAAAAGATAATCGTGGAAATTGGTCCAAGGCAACATTGGTATATGACTTGAGTGAATATTATAGTAATGACGCTCCGGTGTCGGTATCTGCTGATGGTACTTCTATGATACTTTTCAGAAGTGGGCAATTGGCAATCTCGGAAAAAACGGCCACGGGATGGTCTGACCCGGAATATCTGCCTAAAGAAATTAACTGTAGCGACTGGCAGGCCGATGCAATGATAACATCGGATGGCAATGCGATGTTCTTTGCGGCAAGGAAAAAGATTGATAGCGAGCTGGAAGAATCGGTGAATGTTTTTGTGTCGGAACTCAACGAGGAAGGGGAGTGGTCTGAGCCTATTGATATCGGTCCGGTGATTAATACTCCAGGCACCGACAGGTCACCGTTTCTGCATCCGGACATGAAGACATTGTATTTCTGCTCAGACAGGCATTCCACGCTGGGCGGTCTCGACGTTTTTATGTCAACACGTCTGTCGGACGACAGTTGGACTGAGTGGTCGGAGCCGGTCAACCTCGGCAAAGAAATCAGCAGTACAGGAGACGACTGCTGGTATCGGATTTCCACCGATGGTGCGAAGGCGGTATTTTCGAAATTGCAAGACAATAATCAAGATATTTATTGGCTTTCGCTTCCCGACCACATGCGTCCCGACAGGGTGGCGACAATCTCCGGCAAACTGTTGGACAAGAAACAGCAGCCTGTGGTGGCAGAGATAAAATGGGAAGACCTCCAGACGCATGAATATATTGGACATTCCAAAACTGACCCTGCCGACGGGTCGTTCTTCATTGTGCTCCCGATGGGCCGTATATATGGATACTATGTTGACAACGACGACTATTTCCCGGTATCGGATAATATTGACCTGAGAACATCCGATCAGGCTGTTGAAATTAAAGAAGATATCAGTGTCGTCTCCTTCCAGCAGATGATTGAGGAGGAAATTCCGGCTCCAGTGAACAACCTGTTCTTTGACATAGACAAAGCTGACCTGTTGCCTTATTCCATCCCAGAGTTGAGACGAGTGGCAGCTATAATCAAGAAGAACAACCTAAATGTTGAAATAGCAGGCCATACGGATAGCACAGGAACGGCAGAACATAATATGGACCTGTCCAGACGTCGGGCTACATCGGTAAGGAACTTCTTGATAAAAGAAGGTTGCAAGGCGGATAAGATGACTATAGTCGGCCACGGTAGCACAATGCCGGTGGCTTCAAACGAGACAGAAGAAGGTCGTCGCAAAAACCGTCGCGTGGAAATAACGTTCAAGAAGTAAGTGGCTCAGCTTCCGCTGTACTCTTTTATCTTCTGCTCATGGGCAATCGGGCACACAAGCAGTTTGCCGTCCTTGTGGGCTATGATGTAGTCGCTCAGGCCGTCAACGACCACCTGTTGCATGTCGGCGGCGTGGACGATGCAGCCGCTGCAGTTGTGCAGGCTGATGGCGTCGCCCACGGTGGCGTTGCCGCAGCTGTCGGCGCTGGAATGCTGCAGTATGGAGCTCCAGCTTCCGAGGTCGCTCCAGCCGAAGTCGGCGGCGATGGTGCAGATGACGTCGGACTTCTCCATCACGGCATAGTCGATGCTTATCTTCTCGCACGTGGGGAACAGCCTCCGCAGCGTGCTCTGCTCGTCAGCGGTGAAGAACGACGGCTCTATCTGGTCTATCACCCCGGCTATCTGGGGGGCATGGCGCCGCAGCGCCTGCTCGATGGTCTGCACGTTCCACACGAAGATGCCGGCGTTCCAGTAGTAGCCGCCCTCCTCGAGGTAGGACTGGGCGGTGGCCTGGTCGGGCTTCTCTTTGAAGGCCTTAACTCGCTCTATCCTGCCGCTCACCTTCTCTCCGGTGGACTGGATGTAGCCGTAGCCTGTCTCGGGACGGCTGGGGCTGATGCCGACGGTCACTATCGACGGGGATTTCTGGGTGAAACCCAGCGCCTCGCCTATCACCCGGCGGTATTCCTCCACGTCGAGCACCAGGGCGTCGCTCGGCGTCACCACGATGTTGGCGTCAGGGTAATGGCGGCTTATCTTGCGGCAGGCGTAGGCTATGCAGGGGGCTGTGTTGCGGGGCTCGGGCTCGGCGAGTATGTTGTCGTCGGGCAGCGACGGCAGCTGCCGCTTCACCGTCTCCACATACCTCTCGGAGGTCACCACCCATATATGATCCATGGGGCAGAGGGGGGC
Source organism: Bacteroidales bacterium (assembly GCA_017439185.1). GTDB lineage: Bacteria > Bacteroidota > Bacteroidia > Bacteroidales > P3 > Colimorpha. The sequence goes on from JAFRTM010000026.1 coordinate 7,165, forward strand.
AAAACGCTCGGCGGTAAGCTGCAGCAGGCTTTTGCCGACGCCCAGGAGGTCTATGAACTGTTTGGGGTAGGAGGGGGTGCTCACGGGCCACAAGCGGCTTCCCACGCCGCCGGCCATGATGATGATATGTGTGTTCTGTGTCATTGTTCTTGTGTTGTGGGTCCAATCTCGTCGAGCAGCTCACGGTTTACCTCCAGCGGCGAGTACCTCTTGTGCCCGCACCTCTCTGAGGCCGTTTTTCCGCACTGGCAGTTGCTCTTGCCGGTGTAGGGGTCGTGGCTGGCACACGGGCGCTTGAACTCGCCGTTCCGGCGTAGCACCACCTTTATGCCGAGTCCCACTACCGCCAATGCCACCACGATAACCGCTATCCCTGTGATGAGGAGTATTTCTTTCATACTGCCGACGTTGCTATCAAACAAAAAAGCCGCATTATTGCGGCTCTCTTGCTCCCCAAGCAGGACTTGAACCTGCGACCCCCTGATTAACAGTCAGGTGCTCTAACCAACTGAGCTATTGAGGAAGGCTGATTTGTTCTCTCAAATCGGGTGCAAAAGTACGAACTTTTTTTATTCTGACAAACTTTTTTTGTAAAAAAATTTCATATAGAATGATAATATGTTGTATTCTATATTGTTACGTACTTTAGATTTTCTATCAGGTCGGAGGCTATGAGCGATGCTTGGGACTGCTTCTCTATGGCTAAATCGCCAGATTTGCCGTGAAGATAGACACCCGTTTTTGCCGCCTCGTAGAGCTCCAGACCTTGTGCCAGAAGTCCGAGGATTATCCCCGTCAGCACGTCTCCGCTCCCGGCTGTAGCCATGCCGGCATTGCCCGTGGTGTTCTGGTATTCCCGTCCGTCGGGGCTGAGCACCCTGGTGCGGTGCCCTTTCTGTACCACGACCAAACCATATCTTTGTGCTGTCATTGATGCCTCTTCATCTCCAAAAAGTCTGCCGTACTCCCCGGCGTGGGGCGTAACGATGCTATGCCCCTCCAGCAGCGGCAGCAGCTCCCTATGCTTAGCCAATATGTTCAGCGCGTCGGCATCGAGTACCAGCGGCTTCTCCTGCCACGCTTCCAGAAGTCTCTTCAAGGCCTCGCAGGTGACTTCTGCCGTGCCGATTCCCGGCCCTACGGCAAGTGCCGTGTAACGCTCCAGGTGGTCGGGGATGGTGGAGAACAGCTCGTTGTCTGTGTCCACCGAAATCATAGCTTCAGGGAATGCAGTCTGAATGACGCCGACTCCCTCTTTGGGCAGGTGAACGGTGAACAGGCCGGCTCCGGTGCGCATGGCCGCCTTGGCTGCCAGCACGGCGCATCCCATCTTGCCGTAGCTCCCTGCCACCAGCAGGGCGTGGCCGTAGTCCCCTTTGTGGGTCTCGGGCTCCCGATGGTTGAGTGTCTTCGGCAGGTTCATGTCTCCTATAGTCCTTTTCTTATGTTCCAATACCAGTTGGCGGCTGTCACTATGGCGGCCAGCACTATGGTCCACACCGGCCACCGGCGGTGGAAAATCTTGTTGTATATCGACTCTTTGTGCCACGGCTCGCGCTTGCGCAGTATCCAGTCGAATACCGAATAGACCGCGATGAACACGAACAGCACTAACAGCACCACCGCCATCGGGTTGTACCACAAAGCCTGTCCCACGTCTCCGTGGAACAGGCTTATGATTGCCCGGGTGCTTCCACATCCGGGGCACGGTATTCCCGTTATCTCTTTGAAAAGGCACATAGCCCACAAAGATTACATGCGAGCGAGTTCTGCAAATTTCTTGTAGTTGTACTCGCGGGTCATGTCCTGTATCTTGATCATGTCGATGATCCAGAGCACGCCGCAGGCGCCGCCCGTCAAGAGTTTCAGGACACCCATTCCGGTGTCGCCCAGCAGGAAACGGTCAACGCCCCACTCTCCCAGGAAGATCGAGAGAAGAAGCATGGTCATCGTCTCTTTGTAACTGAACGAGAGTACCATCGTCAGACGGCTGTCGTCCAACTGGTCCAAGGTTTCTCTGATTTCTGCAGCCCTCATTGCGGGGAATTTCTCTCCGTTCTGTGCGAGGAACATGTCGATTTGACTTTTTCTATCCATTTTGTTTTATGTTTTATGGGTTAATAATTTCTTTTATCTTATTGTTTGTCCTCAGGCATCAGCATGATCACTGCGTAGTGGTTGAGGTCGATGAACTTGGCGGCTGCAGCTTTGATTTCCTTGGCGGTTACAGATTTTACGAGTGCGGGATACTGATCTACATCGTCGCGGTTCTCGTTGTACATGTAGCTGCCCAGGATCTGGTTCATCCAGAAGCTGTTCTCCTGACGTGCAGTTTCGCGGTTGCCGATCTGTTGCTCCTGTACCTTGGCCAGGGTCACCTTGTCCGGTCCCTTCTTTATATATTTCTTCAAGATCTCGATAGCGGCTTTCTCCACGTTGGCTGCGTTGTCGGGGTCGCAAGCGATGTAGAACATCCACTTCACCGATGTGCCCTTTCCGCCAGGCTTCACCTCGTAGCTCACGTTCACGCTCGGGCTGTAGGTGCCTCCCATCTTCTCGCGGATGATTTCCAGTGCCGAGATCTCCATGGCGTCGCTCAGCTGGTTGATGATGGCCTTGTTCTTCTTGGTGTTCTCAAATCCTTCGGTCTCGCCGTATATCATCAGCATTCCCTGGTTGTCGGTGCCCTTGTAGGCTGTAGCGCGGGGCTTGCCGTCGGCAAACTTCGGGTCGCGGTCGATCCACGTCTCGGCTTTCTGCTTGCCGGTAGCAGGCAGGTTGCTCAGGTATTTGCCTATCATTTCCACATCCTTATCCGAGATGTTACCCACGAAGAAGAAGGTCTGGTTGCTGGCATCATTGAAACGCTCTTTGAAAATCTCGTATGTCCTCTCGAACTTGATGCCGTTGATCTGCTCCTCGGTGGGTATCAGCACAAGTCTCTTGTTGTTCGGATATACGGTCTCGATGTATTTCTTAAGGAACACATATTGGGGATTCTCGCCCAAGAATTTCATCTGGTTGCGCAACTGGTCGATGTTCTTGTCGAACGAGTCTTTGTCTTTCCTCGGTGCGTCGTAGTAGAGGTAAAGTATCTGCAGCATGGTCTCCAGGTCCTGGGGCGAGCAGTTGCCGTCGAATCCCTGGGTCTCCTGTCCGATGTTGGGGCTGATGCTCATGTTGATACCTTTCAGTTTCTTCTGCAGCTGGGTGCTCGAGAACTGGGCTATACCGGCATCGTCAACCAAAGCTGCTGCCGACTGGGCCATGAAGGCCTCCTCATCGCTGTACAGCGAGGTTCCACCAAGTGAGTAGGAATGCATCTTTATCTCGTCGGCCTTATAGTCGGTCTTCTTGATGATGAAGCGTACTCCGTTGGCGCAGGTGTATTCTTTGTAGTCAAGTGCTTTGTTCTCTTTGGTCTGCTTGTAGTCGCCGGCTTTCAGCTCTTTGGCGAACAGGGGCTCGTCTTTGTAGTTGTCCACCCAAGGCTCGGTGTTGGCCTTCATGGCTTTGGCATACAGGTCCAGAACCTCTTTCTCGGCAGGAACTTTCACCTTGTCGTTGGCGGTCAGCCAATACACGAAGTTCTCGTCGGTGATCCAGCTCTTCACCATGGCGTTCACCTCTTCCAGCGTGATGCCGGGCACAAACTCCTTGGCGTAGCGGTTCTCCTGCAGGATGCCGGGCATTCCCTCTCCCTCGAGGAAGTGGTTGGTGCATTCCTGGGCCAGGTTCACGCTCTGTGTCTTGTTGGCCTCTTTGGCCATCTTTTTGTAGCGGCTCAGCAGCTCCTCTTTCTGACGGTCCAACTCGGCCTGCAGGAATCCGTGCTGGTCAAGTCTTCTCATCTCGGTAAGAAGCATTTCCGTAGCCTCGTTCACCTTGCCGTCCTTCGGCATTCCCTGCACGGCGAAAGCGTCGCAGCTCCTGCCGAGGAATCCTTCGTATCCGGCGTCGGCCATCACCAGCGGCGAGGTGGGTTTCTCGCACAGCTCGCTGAAACGGTCGCTCAACATTCCGTTGATCAGTTGGCGCACCAACGAGTTGCGGTAGTCGCCTACAGTCTTCAGTGGAGCTTTGTCGTGTTTCCAAAACATGGCAAGGGTGGTTCCCGTAGCCTCTTTGTCGGTAGCGATGGCCACCAGCGGCTGCACATTCTTCGGTATGTCGTAGTTGGGTCTCGGTCTCGGGTTCTGCACTGCCGGACGGCTGGCGAAATACTCCTTCACCTTGGCTTCCATCTGGTTCACGTCAATGTCGCCTACGATGATCACTGCCTGCATATCGGGACGATACCAGTCTTTGTAGAATCTGACAATCACATCTCTCTTGAAGTTACGTATCACCTCCTCTTTTCCGATGGGCAGACGCAGTGCATACTGCGAGCCTTTCAGCAATATCGGGAAGGTCTTCTTCTGTATTCTGTCGTTGGCTCCAAGGCCACCGCGCCACTCCTCGATGATTACTCCTCTTTCGTGCTCTATCTCTTCGGGAGTGAAAAGCAGCTTCGAGGCCCAGCCGTCAAGGATCTTGAATCCCATCTCCACCATCTCGCTCTTGTCGCTCGGCAGGTCCACATAGTAGACCGTCTCATCGAAAGCTGTCCACGCGTTGATGCCACGGCCGAATTCGATACCGTTCTTCTGCAACTCGCTGATCATCTCGTTACCTTTGTAGTACTCGGTTCCGTTGAAGGCCATGTGCTCGCAGAAGTGGGCCAATCCCTGCTGGTCCTCGTCCTCAAGCACCGATCCGGCATTCGTCACCAGTCTGAACTGAACCCTGTTCTCGGGCTTCTTGTTCGCTCTGATGTAGTAGGTCATGCCGTTATCCAGCTTGCCGCACTTCACCTTCTTGTCCATTGGCAACGTGGCCGTGAGGTCGCTTTTCCCCTCGTCCTTAGTGCTCTTGCCCATCGTTCCCGGCTGGGCAAATGCCATGCCGCCTACCATCGTAAGCAACATCAGCAATCCTAAAATCTTTTTCATAGCGTTAATTATTAATTGTTTATGTAATTTATTTGTCTTTCTTGCAATTTGCAAAGATACTAACTTTTTTCTATTCCACCAACTTTTTCTCTTATTATTTTATATATGTACATTATTTTATATTGCCAATCCAGTGTAACGAGTGTATTAGTTACCTAAAACACTGCAAAGATAGTAAATTTTTTTTTACTGCCAAATTTTTTTGCAATTATTTTTCTATAGATGTTTTTATATTATTGGTTTTCAGTATATTCTTTTTGTCGATCTCTCCTCTTTTTCTTCCCTCCTCGCTACAAAACCCTACAGTTTTCCCCCTCCTGTCTTCACAAATTTCGTCAATTCCAATCAACCAACTCGGCCAATATACATCAAGTGTCATATATTCAAGACATTATCCCTAATCCTCCACATTTTCCCCGTTCCTAGCCAATTCTCGAATTTACCCTTAATTTGCCCTTAATCTCACCTTAATCCCACCTTAATCAATGTTGGAGCAACTATGGAGTAACTATGGACCAACGTTATCGAAAAACGAGAGCAATGGAAGCTTGCTTACATTGCCGAGTCGAGATAACGTCTTGCTTTGCAAAAGCAAAACTATTTTATCCTCAACTCAATTTCCTTACCATCCTTGCCTCTCACAACTATCGTCTCGCCAATCCTCAACCTCCGCTCCCTCTCTCCGTCAATCACCACCATTATATCTCCCGTCTTTAGCGTCATCACCCTCGACACCTTTGTCAGCACCTCCGGCACTCTCTCCAGCAATCTCGCCACCTCGTACTCGCCCCACTTCTCTCCGTCCGTTTCAACCTCGGCAGTGCACATGTCCTTGATTTCCCTGAACTCCGAAAGTGTCAGCGAACCGTCCATTCCCACAGCCATCGTCCACGGCTCTCCTTCCTCTCTCGCTCTCTTCAGAGCCGCCATGTCGGTCACCTCCACAGCCAGCGCCGCCTTCTCGTAGTACCGCTCCGCAAATTCCCGCCTTATCGTCTTTCCCACTTTCTCTATCGTCACTGCCACTCCCACTCTCGCCGCCACCTCTGCCGGCTCCTCCGGCACGAAAAACGGCAGCCGCTTCCGGTTCAGTGTGTTGTCGGGCTTCAGGTAAATCCCAGTCACCTTGCCGCCTTCCACCATTGCTGTGATTATCTTCATCGTTCTGCCTATTGGTATTGGTAGTCCAGTATTTGTATTCTCCGCTCTTTCGCCGCATGGGGGTGGTAGATGCTTCGCCGCGGGTCTTTCGGGTCGCCGCTCACACTCTTCGGCGCCGTGTCCGAGCCGAACGGGGCCTGCCTTATCTCCAGGCTTCCGCTGCCCGGCTGCTGCATAAGCTTCCTCAGCAGCCCGCCGCCATATTCCTCCAGCTGGTTCCTTATTGTCGATATCCTTCTCTTCGAAAGGTTCATGTTGTACGCCGACGAGTGCAGCGGACTCGCATAGCCTCCCACCGTCACCACCACGTGCTTCCCGTCCATGATGTCGCCGGCCAGCAGCTGCACAAACCGCTCGAACTTCGTGGCGTTGTACTGCACCGTGTCGAAGAACATCTTTATCGAATCCACTGCCCCTATCCGCTCCACCGGGTCTTCTATCTTCTCCAGCTCTTCTTCGTATTTCCCCCGCATGAACATATAGGCGTTGTATGTCTGGAAATAGGTCAGCGAGGTCACCGTGTCCTGGGTCTTCGGGTTGGGTTCGTCGTTGTGGAAATAAAGGCTTATCGGCAGCAGCGACTTGGCCAGTCGGCAGGGACACACCGTGTCTTCCTCTTTCTTCTGCTTCGCAACCGTGTCCCGCTTCACCTCTATCTCACGGTACAGCCGCCAGTTGTATATGTCGAAACAGCACGACGTGTCGTGCAGATAGTACGAGTCGGCCCTGTTCGAGGCCAGGTATCCCATCGTCGGATCTCCCTCCGCCACCGTGAAATATATGTCGTCGTGTATCGAGTTTATCGGCTCGGGCAGATGTTTCGCCTCTTTCCAAGTGTTCCTCGAGCCGGCCGAGGCATACACGTCGTAGTCTCCCACGCTGCCTTCTTTGTTCGACGAGAAGTACAGCAGGCCATCTCTTCCGTCATAGAACGGCGTTATCTCGTCGGCTGCGGTGTTCACCGGACCTCCCAGGTTCACCGCCGGTGCCGGCACTCCCTCGCTGGTCATCACCGAATACCAGATGTCGAAGCCGCCGAGTCCTCCCGGTCGGTTCGACGCGAAATACAGTACCGTGCTTCCGTCCGCCAGGTATCCAACTGCCGGTTGCGTCGATGAAAAGCCTTTCACGTTCACGTTTCCCCCCAGCTTCTGGGGTTTGCTCCATTCTTTTCCGTTGTGCTTTATGTAGTATATCTCGGCGTTCTGTGGGTCGTCGGAGTCTGCCCTGCAGCGGGTGAAGTACACTATGTCGTTTCGTGTGTCGAAGGCTATGTTGCCCGTATGGCGCGTGGGATGGTTTATGGGAATCGTCACCTCTGTCCCTTTCGACAGGTTTCCGTTCTCCGACAGCGCCGCTTTCATCACCCTCATAACCGAGAGTCCGAAGTCTATGTATCCTCCGCTCTCGTGCACCTCCATCAGGCTGGTGTAGTACAGCGTGTCGCCAATCATCAAAGGTCCGGTCTCGCTGCCGGCGGTGTTCACCCGCCTCCCTTCGTGGGTCACCTGGTAGTGGGTCTGACACTCTGCCAGTGTGGCTAACGTCAATAGTAATAGCAATATGGAAGTTCTCGGAGTTTTCATATTATAGGACAAGGTAGTGGTTTATATTTGTTGCGTTTTCGTACAAGTCTGTACACCATCCCCACCTCGAAGGCTCCCACTGTGTGCGAGGCGGGTCTCAGCCGCGACAGGTTGGCGTCGTACGAGAGAAAGAGTGTCAGGGCGTTGATTTCTGTCGAGAAGTCGAACACCACTGCGTCGGCCCACCGGTAGTTTACTCCTGCCGCAAATGCCAGGTAACGCCGTGGCGTGGCGTCGGCGTAGTATTTGAAGTCGAATCCTCCTACCGGCTCCAGGTACTGCTTCTGCCACTGCACCGCCACTATCGGCATGAACGACCACTGGGGGTGAAACCTGTAGTCTCCTCTGAAATACCCGTTCACTCGGGGCGACAGCCGGGCGCCTGAGTTGGTGTATGATATCTTGGGGTTGTTCACATTGTGTGCCGACAGCCCCAGCTTCATCGAGAAATCGGGCGATGCCTGCGAGAACCAGGCTATCCCGGCCCCGAAGGTGGGATAGTTCACTTTTTCTATCTCAAACGCCTCTGTCGGGTCTTCCATCTCGGCGTTGGTGGGGTCGAAGCCTGACCGGTTGTAGGCCGCCGAGACGGCAAACGACAGCAGGTTGTCGCTTCGCGTCGAGAGGGCTTTATAGTACGACAGTATCACTGCCGCCGAAAGTGTCCCGTACGAGAGGGTGCCGGCTTTGTCGGCATACAGGAATCCGCCTACCGCGAAACCTCCGCGGTGATATTTGTCTTGATATACCGGCACCTCCACCGTGGCGGCTATCGTCTGGAAGGGGTTATGCACCGTCAGCCATTGGTTGCGGTAGATTATCCCGAAACGTCCTGTCCCGTCGAAGAATCCCGAGTAGGCCTGGTTGTACAGTATCGGCAACTGGTCTATTTGCGAGAAATGGATATCCTGCGCCTTGCAGACGGTGGCACAGAGCAGTAGCAGCAGGACGATATGGCGCTTAGTCGCGTGCATAGGGTGGCAACGAGAGGTCTGCAAATTCTGAGTTGAGGTATTTGTAATAGCCGGCTATTCCTACCATCGCCGCATTGTCTGTACAGAATCTCAGGGGCGGCACAAAGGCTTGCATCTTGTATTTGGCGGCCAGTTCTGTTATTCCTTGTCTCAGCAATGAGTTGGCCGACACTCCTCCGGCTATGGCTATCTGTTTCACACGGTACTTCTTCACGGCTTTCTCCAGCTTGGACAGCAGGAAGTGCACTATCGTGTATTGTATCGAGGCGCAGAGGTCGTTTTTGTGCTTTTCTATAAAGTCTGGATCTTCCTTCAGCTGGTCTCTCAGGAAGTACAGGAACGAGGTCTTCAGTCCCGAGAAACTATAGTCTAACCCCTGTATCGCGGGTGTGGCAAATGTGTAGGCGTGGGGGTCGCCGTCTTTGGCCAGGCGGTCTATGATTGGTCCTCCGGGGTATCCCAGGTCCATTATTTTGGCGGCTTTGTCTATCGCCTCTCCGGCAGCGTCGTCTATTGTCTGTCCCAGTATCTCGAAATGGAAATGGTCTTTCATCAGCAGTATCTGTGTGTGTCCTCCCGAGACCAGCAGACAGATGAACGGAAACTCGGGTGTCTTCGTCTCTTCTGTCTCTTTTATGAAGTGCGAGAGTACGTGTGCCTGCAGGTGGTTGACCTCTACGAGCGGAATCTCCAGCGCCTGTGCCATACCTTTGGCAAACGACACTCCCACCAGCAACGATCCCAACAGTCCCGGCCCTCTCGTGAAGGCTATTGCCGACAGCTCCTCTCGCCTTACTCCGGCTTGCTTCAGCGCTCCGTCAACCACCGGCACTATGTTCTGCTGGTGGGCTCGCGAGGCCAGCTCGGGCACCACTCCTCCATATTGCTCGTGCACCTTCTGCGAGGCTATCACGTTCGACAACAGGTATTCGTCGCGCAGCACTGCCGCCGAGGTGTCGTCACACGATGATTCTATTGACAATATTAAACTCATAACGATTTGCAAAATTACTAATTTTTTTTGAATCGGCACTCCATGACTGAAAATTATTTCTCAATCCACTGACTATCAAATAAAAATACACTATCTGGCTGACGTGTCTCTTGCCCGTTGTTGAAAAAATCTTTCTCTCTCATATAATAAATAGGCAAGTTTTGAGTTATTATGTATATTAATTAAAAAAGAAAGGATTGTTTATCGCGAAAACGCTGAAGATCATAGGTCGCATCGTATTGGCTCTGCTGCTGATAGTTTATGTATCGGTGGCTCTGCTCAATTATTCTGCTGTCCAGAGCATCCTCGGCAGCGCGATAGGTTCCCACTACTCCAAAGAGTGGGGTGGCGTCGTGAAGGTCGGCTCGGTCCATGTGGACCCGTTCAACCACCTCCTTCTGCGCAATGTGCTGCTTGTAAGCCCCGACAACGACACTATCCTCGATGCCGAGCGTATCGCCTGCCGCTTCAAAGGGCTCCCTCTCAAGGACGGTGGCATTTCTATGCGCTCGGTCTCTATCCGCAATACCACGTTCCATCTCACAGCGGTCAACCAAACTACCAGCTTCACCTATATCGCCAAATATTTCAAGGCTCACAACAAACGCAAGGAGCCGAAGGTGAAAGGCGAGCATACCCCTTTCGTGGTGGCCATCGACGAAGTGCGGCTCAACAACGTCTGCTACCGTATGACTCTCGACACTATAGACTATTACGCCAACCGTCCCCATAGTGTCGATGTCTCCAATATGGTTATGGATTCCATTAATGCCAAGTTTACCCATCTCCGTGTGGTCGATGCCAGCGTCCTCTGTAAGATTGTCTATATGTCCACCGTCGAGCGCTCGGGCTGGCGTATGCGCAAGCTCTCGGGCGATGTCGATGTCTCTGGCAAAGGCATCTGTGTGAACAATATGATTCTCCAGACCGACAGCATGAATATGGTCGCCGACGTCAACCTCCTGTGCGACAGCTGGGCTTCTATGGACAAGTGGTGCGACAGCGTCGATATGGATGTCCTCTTCAAGCCGGGCACCATCCTCTCCCTGTACGATGCGGCCTACTGGGCTCCTTCGCTCTGGGGCTGCGACTCTCGCATCCGTGTCACGGGCCACGTGAAAGGTCCTGTCGCCGACCTCCATGTCGAGGACTTCAACGTCTCCTTCGGCAAATATACACGCCTCTATTTCGACGGCTCTGTCAGCGGCCTCCCCTATATCGACAACACTATGTTCGATGTCCACGTCCACCAGTTCCGAACCAACTACGACGACTACTCCCGTGTCCATTATCCCGGCACTCTCGACCTCGGCGATGTGGCTCCTCTGCTCCGTGAACTGGGTTCTATCGACCTTTCCTGCGATTTCCTCGGTGGTGCCGACAGGTGCTTTGCCGACCTCAACCTCCACACTTCTCTCGGCTCTGTCGAAGGCTCGGCCCAGGCTACTCGCAATCCCAAGACCGAAGCTACGCTCTATAAGGTCAACCTCAAGTCTGACCGTGTGACGCTTCCCTCTTTGTTGAAGAACCGCTGGGTGTCGTGCAGTGGCTTCGACATCGCCGCCGAAGGGCAACTGCGTAAGAACGATGACCCGTCTCTGCTGGTCGACGCTAAACTCTACAACACTTCTCTCAACGGCAACTCCATAGACCACACGGTCCTCAAGGGCAGCCTCCGCAAACGTCAGGCCAACGTCGAACTTGCCATCAAGGACGACGTGATCAATCTTGATGCTCAAGGGTCGGCAGCTTTCCCTCGCGAGGGCGACAATGTCTATGCACTCGACCTCAACCTCGCCGACATTGACCTCCAGCGTCTCCACCTCTGGGAGGACGACAGCATCAGTCGCCTGTCTTCTGATGTCCATGTCGCACTCTCGGGCAATATCGCCAAGAACCCTCAGGGCTCTGTCCAACTCCTCAACACCCGTCTCCAGCGCGACAACGGTTCTATGGAGGTCCGCTCCATCGATATCGCGCTCGACGAGGACAACGGGCAGAAGTCTCTTTCGCTCTCTTCTGACATCGCCAACCTCAACCTCCGGGGCTATTACGAATACTCTTCTCTTCCTCTCATCGTCAAGAAGATGCTCTGCGACTACTCTCCTCAATATTGGAAGTCGAGGGCTCCGGGCAATACCTTCCTCACCGACGAGGAGCAGCAGGCGGTGGCGGCCAGCTCTTTGGAGATAGACCTGCGATGGAAGGACCATGACAACCAGATGGCTCTCCTACTCCCCAAGTTTTCCATCGCCGAGGAGACAACTCTTTCGGGCGTCTATAATCCTCACGAGTCTTTGCGGCTGGTGCTACGTTCCGACTCTTTGAAATACGGCTCGCTCGCCCTCTACGGCATTGGCCTTACCAGCGGCGGCTATGGCGAACGCTACAGGGCTTTGCTCGATGTCAGCCGGCTCGACGTGAGCAGCAAGGGCGTCATGGACGACTTGCGCCTCCGTGCGGCTTCCAGCAACTCGGGCGCCTCTCTCGCCTTGGCGTGGGACGCTCTCTTGGGCGACACTTCCTCTCACGGCGACCTCTCTCTGGCTCTTCTCAGCGACGAGTATCAGAATGTCATAAACATCGAGAAGTCTGACTTCTACGTCAATGGCGAGAAATGGACGGTCGACAAAAACGGGGACCTCTCTATCCGCGACAAGCACATCACCGTCGAGGACGTCACCATCAGCAACGACGAGCAGCAACTCAAACTGCGCTACCTCAGCGCTCCCGATATCGAAGACTATGCCGAGGCTCACTTCTCGCAGTTCCAGCTGGCCCAGCTCACCGACCTGCTGCTGGTCAACAGCGGTCTCAGTTTTGCCGGCAAGGTCGACGGTACGGCCAACGTCAAGTGGTCTGAGGGTAGCACCACTCCTCTGGTGAAAGCCAACCTCTTGGTGGACAGCTGCCATGTCAACGGCCACGACATGGGCCTCCTCAATATGCGTACCTACTGGGACGCTCCCAATAAGAGTATGAACCTCTTTGTTACCACCGACCTCAACGAGCTCAACGGCCTGACTCATCCTCTCCAGGCCTCGGGACGTCTCCTCTTGGGAGGCGAGGCTCCTGAAATGGACTTCGTCGTCGATTTCGACCGCTTCGACCTCCAGTCGGTCGAGCCGCTCCTAAAGTCTTTCTCTTCGCGTTTCGAGGGCTTCCTTACCGGCGAACTGAACGTCGCGGGCACTTTCAGCGATCCTCATATTGTAGGCAAGGCTTGGGTCCAAAACGGACTCATCAACATAAATGCGACCAATGTAGATTATCTCTTCGATGACACCATAAGTCTCGCCCGCAACCGCATAACGCTCAACCGCTTCCACCTCCGCGATGTCAACGACAACAACGCTTTCATCTCTGGCACCATCGACTATCACGATGGCTTCCAGGATTTTGCGATCGATCTCTCTGTGGCAAGCGACAAACTTATGGTCTTCAACACCAAGGCCAGCGGAAACAACGCCTACGGCACTATATTTACCTCGCTCCACGGCTCTGTCGTAGGCCCTCTCAACGATCTGAACATTGCAGCTAGGGCCAGCACTCAGAAGGGCAGCAAACTTACCATACCCGTAAACTCGCAGCGCAACATATCTTCGGCCGACTACATCATCTTCGTCTCTGACGAGCAGTATGGCCGACGTCCCGACATCAAACAGCGCAAGCGCTCCACGGTGTCCAGCAACATCGGACTCGACCTCGTCATCACTCCCGACCTCCAGCTCTCTCTGCCGGTCGACCTCTCGGGTGTCTCGGTGGACATCGACGCCACGGGCAACGGCGCCCTGCGTGTGGACCTCGAACCTCAGCGCGACCCGCAGATCGTCGGCGACTACAACATCGCTTCGGGCTCGCTTAACCTCAGCCTCCTCTCGGTGCTCTCCAAGGATTTCAAGATCGAAGAGGGCAGCTCTCTGGAATTCTCGGGCGACCTCAACTCCACGCGTCTCGACGTCAACGCCATCTACAGCCAGCGTGTCGAGCTCAGCTCGCTTACGGGTTCTATGGGCGACGAGATAGCCAAGAAACCCATACCGGTCGAGAGTGTAGTATCTCTGGCGGGCACTCTCCAGGCTCCTACCGTCAACTTCGACATCCGCCTGCCCAATGCCGACCAGAGCGTCCAGGACGAGGTCTTCGCCTATATCGACCGCACCAACGAGCGCGATATGCTCAACCAAACGGTTTACCTCCTCCTCCGGGGCAAGTTCTACAGCAACAACGCTGAAGTTTCCACGGGCACCACCGATGTCGCCGGCAGCGGCTATGCCGTCGTCGCCAACTCTCTCGGAAGTGTGGTCTCCAGTATGATCGATTTTGTCGACATCGACTTCGACTACTCTGCCGCTACCGACCTCCGCTCCGAGCAGTTCTCGGTCGGCATCAACAAGCAGTGGAACAAGTTCTACCTCGAATCTACTTTCGGCTATGGCGGCTACGACCGCGAACTCTCGTCCGACGAGGCTCTCGCCAACAACCTGGTCGGCGATATGCTTCTGGGCTACAAGATGAACAACCGTCTCCACTTCTTCGTCTTCAACCGCTCCAACACCAACGACTACACTCGCCACGAGCTCCCTTACAAACAGGGCTTGGGTCTCAAATACACTCGCGATTTCGACAAATGGAAGGATCTCTTTACTCCCAAGACGAAATCTCCGAAACAAAAGTCTGCTAAATCCAAAAAGAGTAACAAAAAGAAACAAACTGAAGTACAGCAATGAAGATTCCTAAACTCGCATACAGTCTCAAGAATAACCTTATTTTCGGGCTTTCCCTGCCGGTGTTCATATTTCTGTTCGCGGTGCTCTACAACCCCTCGTTCACCTTCGGCGGCGAGGCGATGGCCCGTTTCTGGCAGAATCTCAACTGGCAGCTATGCATACCCATCATCTGTGCCATCGTACTGGTGGTTACCGCCTTGTCGCGCACTCTCCTCTGGCTCACCACTCGCAAACGTCGCCTCTCGGAGTTTGAGTATCTCATCTGGCAGGCTCTCGAGGTTATCGTCTACTGCCTCTTCAGTGCTATGTTCCTCTCGCTGATGATGCACCGCGCCTATTTCGCCGTTCTCCCGGCTACTCTCATCATCGGTTTCTCGGTGGTCGTCTTCCCCTATGCCATCTATTGGCTTTACCTCGAACGCTGTGAGCGCGACCAACGTATCGCCGACGCGCAGAAGACTATCATGGAGATGCGCATGGGTCTCCAGCACGAAGGCCCCAACGCCATCAAGTTCATCGACGAGAAAGGCACTGTCCGCCTCATTGTCGGCGCCGACAAGGTCATAGCCATCGAGTCGGCGGGCAACTATGTCAATATCGTCTATGACAAGTCGGGCACCATCACCCGCTTCTCTCTCCGCAACACTCTCAAGTCTATCGAGGAGATGTGCGCCTCCCACGATATCGTCAAGTGCCACCGCTCGTTCCTCGTCAACCTCCACCGCATCAAGCTCATCCAGAAGTCTTCCGACGGCTTCTTCGCCGAGATGGACATCGACGGGGTCAAGAATATCCCCATCTCTCGCTTCTATGCCTCCGACTTGGTTTCTAAGATCGAATAGTTTTACATCATTGAATAAAATCTCATCCTATGAAAAATAACAATCGCTCTCTCGTTAGTCTTCTGGCTCTCCTCGTTTGCCTGGTCGGTTGCGGCGTGGCTGCTGCTGCCTTCTTCGTCCCTGGTCGTCCTGCCGGTCAAACTCTCCCGGCGGAGGAGAATGCTTATGCGGCTGATTCGGCGTTCTTCGCCACGGCTCAATGGGAAACCACCGAATACAGCGGATTTACGTTCAAGTCTCTCGCCGTCACCGACAACCGACTCTTCAACTCTAACCAGTATTTTACTCTCATCGAGGTACCGGCGGGCTCTCCCAGGCGTCTCGCTTTCGCCTTCGCTCCCGACACTCTCCTTCCTACTTCCGAGCTGGCTCTGCGCACCGACGCCGTGGCGGCTGTCAACGGCTCTTTCTTCGACATGTCGCTCTTCAACCCCATCTGCTACCTCCGCATCGACGGCCGTGAAGTCGGCATCAACACACCGGGCAAGACCGACACCGTCAACCGCAAATACTACCAGTATGCTTCTCTCCGCCTCCATGACGGCAAGCCGCGCCTCTTTGTCCCCGACAGCAACCGCTTCGCCGAGCGCTCTCGCCCCGACAGCAACATTATGACTGCCGGCCCTATGCTCATCTGGCGCGGCAAGTTGGTTCCTCAGCGCCAGGACCGCACCTTCGTCACCTATCGTCATAACCGCACCGCTATCGGTGTCCGCCGCGACGGCTCTTTCGTAATCCTCGCAGCCGACGGCCGTTTCAAAAACTATGCCGCGGGTCTCTCTCTCGACGAACTCGCCCTCGTCCTCAAGTGGCTGGGCTGCTATAACGCCATCAACCTCGACGGCGGCGGCTCTACCACTATGTTTGTCCGCGGCCGTGCCAACCTCGGCATCGTCAACCACCCCTCCGACAACGGCCGCTTCGATTTCAAAGGCGAACGCCCGGTGTCTAACGCTGTCCTTCTCTTCTAACACCTCTCTTCTATGGAAAAACTCTATTCTCTCGAAGATATCGACTACGCCCGCTTCTGGGGAACCAACGAGCGTACTCTCGATTTCACACGTCTCCTCTTTCCGAAACTCAAACTCATCGTACGCGGCGAGATGCTCAAAGTCATCGGCAGCGACGACGACATCGCTATCTTTGAGGAAAAATTCAACGCCATGCAGCTCCACTTCGAGCGTCTGGGCCATCTCAACGAGAACGACATTATGCAGATTCTCGAAGCTGACTCTCCCACCTCTGACGTCGAGACCAACGACGAGATCCTCGTCCACGGCCGCAACGGCATCCTCGTCCGTGCTCAAACTCCCAACCAGCGCCGCCTTGTGGACGCTGTCGCTCACAACGATATGGTCTTTGCCATCGGTCCTGCGGGCACGGGTAAGACCTATACTGCCGTCGCTCTCGCCGTCCGTGCTCTCAAGAACCGCCAGGTGCGTCGCATTGTCCTCACTCGCCCTGCTGTCGAGGCGGGCGAAAACCTCGGATTCCTTCCGGGCGATATGCGCGAGAAACTCGACCCCTACCTCCAGCCTCTCTACGACGCGCTCCGCGATATGATACCTCAGCAGAAACTTCTGTCTTACTGGGACGACGGCACCATCGAAATCGCTCCGCTTGCCTTTATGCGCGGACGCACTCTCGACAACGCCTTTGTCATCCTCGACGAGGCTCAGAACGCAACCTCCACTCAACTCAAGATGTTCCTTACCCGTATGGGTCGCAACGCCAAGTTTGTCGTCACTGGCGACCTCACTCAGATCGACCTTCCCCGCCACCAGCAGTCGGGTCTCCTGCGTGCCACCCAGCTCCTCGAACCTATCCAGGGCATCGCTGTCATCCGCCTCGAAGAGTGCGACGTTGTCCGCCACCGTCTCGTAACCGAAATCATCCGTGCCTATGACCTTTCAAGCTCCATGCAAGATTAATCTTGGGCTCAATCTCGTAGGCCGACGCCCCGACGGCTATCACCTCCTCGAGACGGTCTTTGTCCCGGTCTCGGGCCTCTTCGACTCTGTCGAGGTCACCCACTCCTCTCGCTTCTCTTTCTCTCAGCAGGGTATCCCTGTTCCGGGCCCTGATTCCGACAACCTCTGTTGCCGCGCCTACAACCTCCTCCGCCAGCGTTTCCCCGACATGCCTGCTGTTTCGCTCTCGCTCACTAAACGCGTTCCTTTCGGTGCAGGTCTCGGCGGCGGCTCCTCCGACGCCGCTACCGTCCTCCTCGCTCTCAACGAGTCTCTATCTCTCGGCCTCTCGCCTCTCGAACTCCACGACATCGCCCTCCAGCTCGGCGCCGACTGCCCTTTCTTCCTTCTGAAATCTCCAGCCTTCGCCGAAGGGGTAGGGGAGATTCTCCATCCTATATCTCTCCCTCAGCTCCACTCTCTCTGGCTCGTCATCGTCAAACCGCCGTTCGCCATATCCACCAAGCAAGCCTACCAGGGCGTCAAGGTCAAACAACCTGAAATTCCTCTCCTCCAAGCTCTCGAAAAACCTCTCTCCGAATGGCCTCACCTCATCTTCAACGACTTCGAAGAGTCTCTCTTTGAAACCTACCCCGACCTCTGCGGTCTCAAAGATGCTCTCTATTCCGCTGGCGCTCTCTACGCCTCTCTCTCCGGCTCCGGCTCCGCACTCTTCGGCCTCTTCCCCTCTCAGCCTGACTCTCTCCTCCCTTGCGAAATCCACCGCCAAAGGCTCTAATACCTTTTCCCATTATTTCAAAGAACTCTCAGGCCGCTCTTCCCGGTCCCTCTTCACTGGCCTGCACATATAGAACCTCTCAACCCGTTTTTTCGGACACACTTTTCAAAACTTTTTTTCATTTTTAACATTTCCGACCATCCCCTCACGCTCCATCCCGGTCGGTCTGATTGTCAAACCGCCTCTCTCTTATTTAAAAGAGAGAGAGACGGAGTCAGGGGGAACCATTTGGTCCTAACCGTACCAGAATAACGTCTTGTTTCGTGCTATCAAAACACGGCCCAACTATTAAGAGACCTTTAACCAAGTATTAACAAACCTCAACTAAAAATTTTGAAAAAAAACGAAAAAACTGTGTCCGAAAAAACGACTCAAGGGGTTCTATATATGACCGCACATTGAAACATCGAGCACACTTTTTTTCAAAAAAAACTTGCCACTTAAAAAAAATATAGTATCTTTGCACTCTACAATCACGAAATCCTAAAAGGTATAAAATATGAAAAAGACAAACATTTTCAGGACATTAGCGCTCGCAGCAGCTCTCTTCGTCTGCTCCTACAGCGCCAACGCACAATTCGAATTCGGTATCTCTTTCGCAGGCGGTCTGACCACCGGCGATATGAGCGCCAAAGTGCCAACCCATACCGACCTGCTGGGCAACACTTACTATGGTAACGCCCATTCTCTTCTCGGCAAACAGTACATCACCAACGGTTCGTCGCCTCTCCTCGGCTTCGCTTTCCGTTTCGGTTACCGCATTCCTATCAACAACAGTGAATACGGTGAGATTGAGCCCTATGTGGAACTGGGTGGATTCTGGAACCGTCCTAACAAAGACATCCGCGAGCAGTACGACAACCGTGCCGACTTCAAATATCCTCACTACATCAACGCTCCTATCTACATCGGCGCACAGTATCGTTACCCTGTTACCGACATCATCAAGCCCTATGCTGAGTTTGGTATCGGTTACGATCTCCTCTTCATCTCCAACGAGTTTGGTGCAGGTGCCCTCGACGACTACAAATACAATGCTAAAGGAGCTCTCTCCGGCAACGTTGGCGTAGGTTGCTTCTTCTCCGACTATGTCAGCCTTGGTGTCTACTACTACGGTCTCGGCAACCACAAAATCAGCCTCAAAGAGACCTCCAAGGTGTCCACAGACCCATTGGTGGCAGTCGCCCAAGCTGAGTCTGCAGAAGAGTTTAGCACACGTACCAGCAACAACCCTGTAACCCACAACTTCGGTACCGTGGCTCTCCGCCTCAACTTCCACTTCGGTCCTCACGAGCGATAGCTAAACGCATTATACATTAAGGTAGAGGTTTCCCTTCGGGGAAGCCTCTTTTTATAAAGAAAACCTCTTTCGCAAAGCAAAAAAACTTAGAACTTAGAACTCAAAACTTAAAAAACTTATGCTTCAACCAGGAACAAAAGCTTCCAACTTCGAGGGTCTCGACGAAAACGGAAACAGCGTAAAGCTCAGCGACTTCAAAGGCAAGAAACTGGTACTCTATTTCTACCCTAAGGACTCCACTCCCGGATGCACTGCCGAAGCCTGCGACCTCCGCGACAACTACCAACGTTTCCTCTCCCTCGGCTATGAAATTGTCGGCGTCAGCCGCGACTCCGCTGCCTCGCACCAGCGCTTCATAGCAAAATATAACCTGCCGTTCCGGCTCATCGCCGACACGGACCTCACCATACTCAAAGCCTATGAGGCCTGGGGCGAGAAGAAGATGTACGGCAAGGTCACCGAAGGCACGCTGCGCACCACCTACGTCATCGACGAACAGGGCGTCATCATCGATGCCATAGCCAAAGTCGAGACTCGCAACCACTCGGCTCAACTCCTAGGCGAATAAAACGAAATCGGAGCAATCAGTCCTCACCGATTGCTCCGATAATCTATATAAACCTTCCTCTAGCAAATCTTGTCGAATCCAAGGAACGGCCTCAGCACCTCGGGCATCACTATGCCGTCGGGCGTCTGGTTGTTCTCCAGCAGTGCCGCCATGATTCTCGGCAAAGCCAGTGCGCTGCCGTTCAGCGTATGCGCCAGTCTTGTCTTGCCGTCTTCGTCGCGGAAACGCAGCTTCATGCGGTTTGCCTGGAACGCTTCGAAGTTGCTCACTGAGCTTACCTCCAGCCATCTCTTCTGCGCGGCACTCCACACCTCGAAGTCGAACGTCATGGCCGACGTGAACGAGATGTCTGCTCCGCAGAGTTTCAGTATGTGGTAGGGGAGTTCCAGTTTGTCCAGCAGTCCGCCCACATGGCTCTTCATCCTCTCCAACTGCTCATAGCTTCTGTCGGGATGCTCAATGACCACTATCTCCACCTTCGAGAACTCGTGCAGGCGGTTGAGCCCGCGCACGTCCTTGCCGTAGCTCCCTGCCTCGCGACGGAAACACTCGCTGTATCCCACGTGCTTCACCGGGAACTGGTCGGCGTTCAATATAACGTTACGGTAGATATTTGTTATAGGTACCTCGGCGGTCGGTATCATATAGTATCCGTCCAGCGGTATGGCATACATCTGTCCCTCTTTGTCGGGCAGTTGTCCTGTGCCGAGTCCTGAATCCTCGTTCACCATCAGCGGCGGTTGGATCTCTATAAATCCGGCATCGGTGGCTTCGTTAAGGAAGAAGTTGATGAGCGCCCTCTGCAGTCGGGCTCCCTTTCCCTTATACACCGGGAATCCGGCACCAGTGATCTTGTTGCCTAACTCGAAATCTACTATGTCGTACTTCGCGCACAGCTCCCAATGGGGCAGCGCATCGGCTGGCAGCTCGGGCTTCTTGCCGAACTCTCCCGTTACCACGTTGTCGGCCTCGCTGTTACCTTCCGGCACGGTGATATGGGGAGCGTTGGGCAGGCTTATAAGTTTCTCGTTGAGTTCCTGCTCCACCTCGCCTTGGCGGGTCGAGAGCTCTTTCTCCTCGCCTTTCAGGGCGGCAGTGCGTGCTTTCGCAGCTTCTGCCTCCTCTTTCTTCCCCTGCTTCATGAGCATTCCAATCTCTTTCGCTATACGGTTCTGCTCCGACTTAACATTGTCGGCCTTCACCTGCAGTGCTCGCCTCTCCTCGTCAAGTTTCAGTATCTCCGCTATGCGCGCTTCTACATCTTTCACGTGCTTTATCTTCAGTCGCGTGATTATCTCTTCGGTATGATCTTTGATATATTGCAGTTGTAACATCGTGTATATTTTTTGTTCAACTTCTATTAACGCAGAAATTTATTTTTTATTATTTTCTTTCAAAAAAAAAATCACGCTCGGCAATATCTCCCTGTCGGCAGGCAGCCATCTCAGCGTCTCCAGCTCTTCGGGGTCAAGCCACCGTGCCGCACTGTGCTCATATAGCGTCGGCTCGCCAGCGCAAACGTTGCAATGGTATAGGTGCATGTGAAGGCGGAACTTCGGGTAGTCGTATTCCACGGATTTTATCAATTCGCCCACTTCTACCTCTACTTCCAATTCCTCCATCATCTCTCTACGCAAGGCTTTCTCGTGGCTTTCCCCCTCTTCTATCTTCCCTCCGGGAAACTCCCACCACCCTTGCCACTCGCCGGTTCCCCTCTGGGTCGCCAACACTTGTCCACCTCTCTCTACTACCGCCGCCACTACTTCTATTGTCGTCCTCTCCATAACAGTCTATTTTCCGATGCAGAAACGGGTAAATATCGAGGAGAGCACTTCGTCGGAAGTGACTTCACCGGTAATGCTTCCTATGTGGAACAGGGCGTCGCGTAGGTCTATGACCACCAGGTCGGCGGACACTTCGCTGTCCAGCCCCTCTATTACATGTTCAATGGCTCCATGAAGTTTCGTAAGCGCTTCGTAGTGCCGCAGGTTGGTAAGTGCCACGTCGGGAATCTCTTGTTGTGCCACGTTTTCTATAATCGTGCGTTTCAGTTCTTCGAGTCCGTCTCCTCTTTTGGCGGATACCAGATGTCCCTCGCTATAGGAGGAGGCTCCTTTGTCGGCTTTGTTACGTACCACTATCACGCTGCGTCCTTCCAACGGCACTTTCCCGGCCAGCTCGGCCAGCTCCTGCTTTACAGCAGACTCTTCCTCCTCGGCATCGACAACATACAATATCACCTCTGCTCTCTCTGCCGCCCTCAGGCTGCGCTCTATCCCCTGGCTTTCTATTGCGTCGTCGCTTCTGCGTAGTCCGGCTGTATCTACAAACCTCACCTGGAAACCGCCAATCACCGTGCTGTCTTCCACCGTGTCGCGTGTGGTGCCGGGAATGTCGCTCACTATGGCTCGGTCGTCACCCAGCAGGGCGTTCAGAAGTGTGCTTTTCCCTACATTGGGCTTCCCTACTATGGCTACTGGCAGTCCGTTCTTCAATGCGTTGCCCAGACGGAAACTCTCCGTGAGTCGTCCACTCTCCCTCTCTATGGTGGCTGCCAGTTCATGTAGCTTGCCCCGGTCGGCAAATTCTACATCTTCCTGGCTGAAGTCCAACTCGAGTTCCATCAGCGAGGTGAGTTCCACCAGCTCTTCTCTCAGCTCTTTCAGTTTCCGGGCGTAGCCTCCTCTCAGCTGGCTCAGCGCCAGTCGGCTGGCGGCTGCATTGGTGGAATCTATAAGGTCGGCGACGGCTTCGGCCTGTGAGAGGTCGAGTCTTCCGTTGAGAAAGGCGCGGCGGGTGAATTCGCCGGCTTCCGCCAGGCGAGCTCCGTCAGCTATAAGAACTTGGAGAATCTTCTGCTGCACGTATGTTGAACCGTGGCAGGCGATCTCTACCATCTGCTCGCCGGTGTAGGAACGTGGCGCCTCATAGAGGGTAACTATTACCTCGTCGGTCACTTCGTTGCCGTCACGGAAGAGGGAATATATTGCGCGATGGTCTTCCAATGGTTTGGTGTGGCGTTCGGCAATATTACGTGACTCTGGTCCGCTGAGCCTCACCACAGCCAGCGCTCCTTTTCCCGCAGGGGTCGATATGGCGGCGATGGTGCTCACTTCTCCTCTTCGCGGGATGTTTCTTTGGGGTCCTCTACGGGAACCTCATTGTTGCTCTCTTCCTCCAGCTGGCTGTTCAGCTTCAGCTGGTCTATGGCGCTTCCTTCTTTCTCCCGGTCGTCACGTACATATTTCTTGCCGAAGAGTGCTGTCATCGTGTCGTCGTCGAGGCCAAGATCTACCTTGAGCTTGTACATGTTCGGGTAGGCGAGGAACAGTAGCATCACCAGCAACACGGTGACCATTATAAGTATCGTGTTGCCTGAGATTATTTCCAGGGCGCATTCTGCCACCACTATGGCGAGCACCATATAGTAGAGGTTGCAGATGTTGTTGGCATAGAGCCTCAGTTTTTCGTCGATATCGTCTAATTGGCGTAGCTTGGGCGTATAACGGCGTATGGTAAGCAGTGCCACCACTGCGGCCAGGACGGCAATGACGGTGCCGCTTATGAGCATTGTGCGGGCGAGGGTAGGGGTAACCCCGGTGACGGTATATTTGCTCAGATAGTTCCACGCCGCTGTAGCGCATACCATGGCTACCGAACCATAAAGTCCTACGCTCGAGGCTACTTTCATTCTTTTCAGTTGTTTTGTTCTGTTCTCTTCCATGTCTTGTCTATTTCAACTTGTCTTTTATAAATTTTGCGGTGTGGGACTGCTTGCATTTCACCAGGTCTTCTGGCGTGCCGGCAAACACCACATTGCCGCCTTGGTCTCCTCCTTCGGGCCCCATGTCCACCACCCAGTCTGCCACCTTTATGATATCGGGATGGTGTTCTATCACCACCACGCTGTGTCCGTTGGCAATAAGTGTATTGAAGGACTGGATGAGTTTCTGTATGTCGTGGAAGTGTAGGCCGGTGGATGGCTCGTCGAAGATGAAGAGTCGTGGTTGTTCGCTGCCTCCTTTTATGAGGTAGGATGCCAGCTTCACTCGCTGGGCCTCTCCTCCCGAGAGGGAACTGCTGCTCTGCCCCATCTTTAGATATCCTAAGCCCACGTCTTGCAACGGCTTTAGTCGGTTGAGGATGGCTTTCAGTGTGACTTGGCGCGAGAGCCTTGCCGATTTTGCAGCGGCACTCTCCTCTTCGGGAATTTCTTCGCTTTCGCCGAAGAATTCTATGGCCTGGTCTATGGTCATGTCCAACACCTCGCTGACGTTCTTGTCGTGGTAGGTGACTTCCAAGGTCTCGTCGCGGAAGCGGGTGCCGTGGCAGTCCTCGCACACCAGGTGCAGGTCGCTCATAAACTGCATCCCTATGGTCACGTAGCCCTCTCCCTGGCAGGTCTCGCAACGCCCTCCTTCGGTGTTGAAGGAGAAATAGCTGGCCTTGTAACCGCGTGACTTGGCTAATGGCAGCGAGGCGTAGAGTTGCCTGATCTCGTCGTAGGCTTTCATATAGGTGGCTGGATTGCTGCGGGTCGAACGCCCTATGGGATTCTGGTCCACAAGCTCCACTCCTTTTATCATAGCCACGTCGCCGTCTATCTCCTCACATTGGCCTACATACTCGGGATTGCCTCCGAATCGGTGCTGTAACACGTCGTAGAGCACCTGCTTCACCAGACTGGTCTTGCCGCTGCCGCTCACTCCGGTCACCACTGTCAGCATATTCAGCGGAAACGCCACATCGACTTGCTTGAGGTTGTTGCAGTAGGCTTTATGTACCACAATCTTGTCTCTGCTGTGTCTGCGTTTCGTCGGCACGTCGATGCTGAGTTTTCCGTCGAGGTACTGCAGGGTGTAGGATCTCTTCTGCATCTCTGCGGTCGGCTTCTTGGCGCTGAGCCCCACATGCCAGCCTTTGTCGTAGTGTCCGGCAAAGACCACCTCTCCTCCCAACCGTCCTGCTCCGGGTCCTATGTCTATGATATAGTCGGCTGATCGTATAATGTCTTCGTCGTGCTCCACCACGATGACGGTGTTGCCCAGGTCGCGCAGCTTCTTTAGCACGTCGATGAGTTGTTCTGTGTCGCGGGGATGAAGTCCTATGGATGGCTCGTCGAGGATGTACATGCTCCCCACCAGGCTGCTCCCCAGTGAGGTGGCGAGGTTTATTCTCTGACTCTCTCCTCCCGAGAGGGTGTTGCTGTGGCGGCTGAGGGTCAGGTATCCGAGCCCTACCTCCATAAGGTAACCTACGCGGCTACGCAGCTCCACCATTATTCTGGCGGTGATTTCTTGCTCGTGGCTGGTGAGTTGCAGCTCTTCTATCCATCGGTTGAGGTCTGAGACTTGCATCGCGGCCAGCTCGCTGATCGACTTCCCCCCGATCTTCACATAGTCGGCATCGGGCCTCAGCCGGGTGCCGTGACAGGTGGGACAAACGGTCTTCCCTCTGTATCGGCTGAGCATTACTCTGTATTGTATCTTGTAACTCTGGCTCTCTACCCATTTGAAGAATCCGTCGATGCCTTCCCACTTGTCTTTGCCGTGCCACAGTATTCCTTTCTGCTCTTCTGTGAGGTCTCGGTAGGGTGTGTGTATCGGCACTCCTATTTTGGAAGCTTGCTTTATCAGGTAGTCTTTCCACTCCTGCATTTTTTCTCCCTTCCAGCAAACCACAGCTCCCTCATATATGCTCAGTAGAGGGTTAGGCACCACAAGTCTTTCGTCTATGCCTATGATGCTGCCGTAGCCGCCGCAGGTAGGGCAGGCTCCGTAGGGGTTGTTGAACGAGAAGAAGTTGGCGTTGGGCTTCTCGAACGTGATGCCGTCAGCCTCAAAGCGGTTGCTGAAATGGGCTCTGCCGTTGTCTTGGCCGTTCTCCCACTGCACTTCGCATTCTCCTCTTCCCTCAAAGAAGGCGGTCTGTACGCTCTCTCCTATGCGGGCCATCATCCCCTCTTCCTCAGCGTGGAACTCCATGCGGTCCACAAGCAGTTTGGCGTCTTGGCATTTCTCCTTGCCTGACGTCGTCAGGTAGTCTTCAATCCTGACTATCGTGCCAGCAATGGCGACTCTCACAAATCCCTCTTGCAGAAGTATCTTCAGCTGTTCGCCGAGTGGCCGCTCCTCGAGGTCCTCGAGTGGGGCGAAGATATACACCTTGCTGCCGTCGGGCAGCGAAGCGATATGGTCCACCACATCACTTACCGAGTGGCGCTTTACCTCCACGCCGCTCACCGGGGAATAGGTCTTGCCTATCCGGGCAAACATCAGCTTCAGGTATTCGTATATCTCGGTGGTGGTCCCTACGGTCGAGCGCGGGTTGCTGCTGATCACTCTCTGCTCTATGGCTACTGCTGGCGAAATCCCATGGATATAGTCCACTTCGGGCTTCGCCATGCGGCCCATAAACTGGCGGGCGTAGGACGATAAGCTTTCCACATACCTCCGTTGCCCTTCGGCGTAGAGGGTGTCGAAAGCTAGGCTGCTCTTGCCGCTGCCGCTCAGCCCGGTGATAACCACCAGCTTCCCCGAGGGTATGGCGATGTCGATATTCTTGAGATTATTGACTCTCGCCCCCTTGATCTCTATTTGCTCCTTGCTGCCCACTGACTACTGACTACTGTCCATTACTCACATTTTCCGTCTGATCCCAGCACTTCCACGATCTTGTGCTTGTACAGCTCTTTCATCCTGTCGCGGGCGGGTCCCAGATATTTTCTCGGGTCAAACTCTGCCGGCTTGTCGGCCAGTGCCTTGCGCACGGCTGCTGTCATCGCCAGACGGCTGTCGGAGTCTATATTGATTTTGCAAACGGCACTCTTGGCCGCTTTCCTCAGTTGCTCTTCGGGAATGCCCACAGCCTGCTTCAGCGCTCCGCCGTTGGCATTGATGATGTCCACATCTTCCTGCGGCACGCTCGACGAGCCGTGCAACACGATGGGGAATCCCGGAAGTTTCTCCTCTATGGCGGCGAGCACGTCGAACGCCAGCGGTGGCGGTACCAGTCTTCCGGTCTGCGGGTCAACGGTGCACTGCTCGGGAGTGAACTTGTATGCTCCGTGGCTCGTGCCTATCGAGATGGCGAGGGAATCCACGCCGGTCTTGGTCACAAAGTCTATCACCTCTTCGGGTTTCGTGTAGTGGCTCTCGGCTGCCGACACCTCGTCTTCCACTCCGGCCAGCACTCCCAGTTCGCCCTCTACCGTCACATCATACTGGTGCGCATAGTCAACCACTTTACGTGTCAGCGCCACGTTCTCGTCGTACGGAAGTGCGCTGCCGTCTATCATAACGCTCGAAAAACCCATCTCTATACAGCTCTTGCACAGCTCAAAACTGTCGCCGTGGTCCAGGTGCAGCACGATTTCGGGCTTCTTCTGCCCAAGCTCCTTGGCATATTCCACCGCCCCTTCGGCCATATACCTCAGCAACGTCTGGTTGGCGTAGTTGCGGGCTCCTTTCGACACCTGCAGGATTACCGGCGAGTTCGTCTCCGCCGACGCCATGATGATGGCCTGCAGCTGCTCCATGTTGTTAAAGTTGAAAGCGGGAATGGCATAGCCCCCATCTACTGCTTTGGCAAACATCGCGCGCGTGTTTACCAATCCTATCTCTTTGTAATTCGTCATATTATATATATTTTTACTTATTATTAGATTTTGCAAAAATACAAAAAAAATATCTATCGGCAAAATTTTTCTCCGCTTTTTTATAAAATATTTTCATCTCCCTAAAGTCATACTAACCATTAACCAACTATTAAGTTGATATTAACCAACCTCCTCCTTGTACTCCAAAAATCATTCCTCGAATTTACCCTTGCTTTACCCTTACTTTATGTCGAATCAAAGTCCTATCATCCTCCTATGTGCCTCCTATGGACCTCCTCTCTATTTCCCCCAAAACGGCAAAACTCTCTGTCGGCAATTCTGAAAAACTTAAACGATTGTAAATAAGATTAATGACGGCCAACAACTAAAAAAATGACACCAGACACATAATAAAACCGATAATCCTGCGTTATATTACAATATAAATATTATGAAGAAACTCTGTATAAAATTGACCGAACTGTTCGGCTGGAAATACGACATTCCCGAGGAGGGCACTCGCCCCGACCTCCGTCATTGCGTTCTCATTGCAGCCCCCCACACTAGTGTCTGGGACTTCTTCCTCGGTGCTACATGCCTTTGGAAATTGAAGATAAACTTCTGCCTGTTCATGAAGAAGGAATATTTCAACTTCCTCACCACTCCCATCCTTCGCCGCATCGGCGTCGTCCCTGTAGATCGCGGCAACCGCAAAAACCACATGGTCGACAAGGCAGTCGAAACTCTCAAAAACAACCCCGACATCAGCGTGGTGCTTACTCCCGAGGGCACCCGCAAAGCCACCAAACGCTGGAAGCGCGGCTTCTACGAGATTGCCTCCGGCGCCGGTGTCCCGGTATGCCTCAGCTATATCGACTACAGCCGCAAGGTGATGGGCATCAAAAAGACCGTCGTCATGCCCAGCGGCGACTTCGACGCCGACATGGAAATCATAAAGAGCGAATACTCCGCCGAAATGGCCAAACACCCCAAGAATTTCACGAAATAAATTATCACCGTTAATCCCAGATACAACAATGAAAGTAAGACGCATATATGTAGAGAAAAAGGCCGACTACGCCGTCAAGGCTCACGAGTTGACCGATGAAATGGAAAACTACCTCGGCATCAAGTCCGAAAAGGTAAGGGTGCTGATTCGTTACGATGTGGAGAATATTACCGACCAGACATACGAGAAGGCCAAGATGACCGTATTCTCGGAACCTCCGGTCGATGACATCTACGAGGAGTCTTTCCCCCACGACGGGAACGATTTCATCTTCTCGGTGGAATATCTCCCTGGTCAGTTCGACCAGCGCGCCGACTCGGCGGAACAGTGTGTTCGACTCCTCGCCGACAACGAGCAACCTATCATCAAGTCGGCCACCACTTACGTGATTTCGGGCGCTCTCTCTGAGGACCAGAAGTCCCGTATCGTGAAACATTGCGTCAATCCCGTGGACAGCCGCCTCACCGACGAGACCAAGCCTTCCACTCTCGAAGAACACTATGACGAACCGGCCGATGTCGCCATTCTCGACGGCTTCAAAGATATGCCTGTCGACCAGTTGGCTAATCTCTACGGCAGTTTGGGCCTCGCTATGACTCTCAAGGATTTCGAGCATATCCAACACTACTTCCACGACGAGGAACACCGTGACCCGTCGATGACGGAAATCCGTGTCCTCGACACTTACTGGAGCGACCACTGCCGCCACACCACCTTCGCCACCGAACTCAAAGACATCACCTTCGACGAAGGAACCTACAAACCTCTCATCGAGGCTGCCTTCAACCAATACCTCGCCGACCACCATGAGCAATACTCCGGCCGTAACGACAAGTTTGTTTGTCTTATGGATATCGGCACTCTGGCCGGCAAACGTCTCAAGAAGGCGGGTATCCTCAAAGACCAGGAGGTCAGCGATGAGATCAACGCTTGCTCCATCGTGGTCCCGATTACCATCAACGGCAAGGAGGAGGAATGGCTTGTGAACTTCAAAAACGAGACTCACAACCACCCAACAGAAATCGAACCGTTCGGAGGTGCTGCCACTTGTCTTGGCGGTTGTATCAGAGACCCGCTCTCGGGCAGGACTTATGTATATCAGGCCATGCGTGTCACCGGCGCCGCCGATCCCACCAAGCCTCTCGACCAGACTCTGGCCGGAAAACTCCCTCAGCGTAAAATTGTGACTACTGCCGCCAGGGGCTACAGCTCTTATGGCAACCAGATCGGTCTGGCTACAGGCCTGGTCAATGAGATATACCATCCCAACTATGTGGCCAAGCGTATGGAGATCGGCGCTGTGATGGCTGCCGCTCCGCGCGATGCCGTGATGCGTCTCACCAGCGACCCGGGCGACAAGATTGTCCTCCTGGGTGGCCGTACAGGTCGTGACGGCTGCGGTGGTGCCACTGGCGCTTCCAAGGCTCACAACACTGCTTCGCTCACCACTTGCGGTGCCGAAGTGCAGAAGGGTAACGCTCCCACTGAGAGAAAAATCCAGCGTCTCTTCCGCCGCGAGGAGGTTACGCGCCTTATAAAGAAGTGCAACGACTTCGGAGCTGGCGGTGTGAGCGTGGCTATCGGCGAGCTGGCCGACGGTATTGACATTAATCTCGACAAGGTTACCAAGAAATATGCAGGACTCGACGGCACCGAACTTGCCATCAGCGAGAGCCAGGAACGAATGGCTGTCGTAGTGGACGCCAAGGATGTTGACGAGCTGATGCGTTATGCTGACGAGGAAAATCTCGAGGCTACGGTGGTCGCTACCGTTACCGTTGAACCTCGTATGGTTATGCATTGGCGCGGCAAGGTAATCGTGAATCTCAGCCGTCGTTTCATCGACACCAACGGTGCTCATCAGGAGACTACCGTAAAGGTCAAGACTCCTCAGTCGCCTATGCCTGAGGCCATCCAGCTCCAGGGCTCTTCTCTCGGTGACCGTTGGCTCTCTATGCTCGGTGACCTCAATGTCTGTTCCCAGAAAGGTCTGGTCGAGATGTTCGACAGCACTGTAGGAGCAGGTACAGTAGTCATGCCCTATGGCGGAAAATACCAGCTGACTCCTACCCAGAGTATGACGGCAAAACTCCCGGTACTGGGAGGCGGTTGCGACACTACCACCATTATGTCGTACGGCTATGATCCTTATCTCAGCAGCTGGAGCCCCTTCCACGGTGCAGCCTATGCTGTATTGGATTCGGTGGCGAAGATCGCTGCGGCGGGAGGCGATGTCTCCAAGGTGCACCTCACTTTCCAGGAATATTTCCAGCGTCTAGGCAGTGATCCCTATCGTTGGGGCCAGCCTTTGTCTGCTCTCTTGGGCGCCTACAGCGCGCAGATGGGTCTTAAACTCGCAGCCATAGGAGGCAAAGACAGCATGTCGGGTACTTTCAACGATATCGATGTTCCTCCCACTCTCGTGAGTTTCGCTGTTGGCGTCTCTCAACTCTCTCACACGGTAAGCACCGAACTCAAAAACGCAGGCGACCGTATCGTGGAACTTCAGATACTAAAGGACAAATACGGTATGCCGGATTATGACGATGTGCTCAAACAGTATGCCGCACTCCACCAGGCTGTGACCGAGGGTAAGGTGAAGGCTGCCTGGACTCTTGCTATGGGCGGCATCGCTGAGGGTCTCACCAAGATGGCAATGGGTAACAAACTTGGAGTGAAAGTAATGGATTCTGTCTCTGAGTCCGACCTCTTCGCCAAGAACTATGGCAATATTCTTGTTGAACTCCCGGCCGACTTCCAGCCTTCCTTCCGTTTCCGTGAGGTGGCGGTGGTTACTGCTGACGGCAAGATTGTATATAAGGACACTATAATATCTATCGACCAGGCGATTGCCGCATGGCAGCAAAAACTCGAAGGTGTGTTCCCGACCGAGAGTGGCCGCAAAGTTGAGCCGGTGGAGAAGACCGCTCCGTTCGAAGCCAAGCAGGTCTATGTCTGCCGTCATCGAGTGGCCCGCCCAAAGGTGTTTATGCCTGTATTCCCTGGAACCAACTGTGAGTACGACACTATGCAGGCTTTCCAGCGCGCCGGTGCCGATACTGAAGTGATCGTCTTCCGCAACCAGAACGGTCAGCAGATTCGTGAGTCGGTCGAGCGTTACGCCAAAGCCGTCAGCGAGGCTCAGATTGTGATGCTCTCGGGTGGTTTCTCGGCTGGCGACGAACCCGAAGGAAGCGCCAAGTTTATTACCAGCGTGTTCCGTAACCCTCAGATTGCCGAACAGGTGATGAAGTTGCTCAACGAGCGAGACGGTCTTATGCTTGGTATTTGCAACGGATTCCAAGCTCTCGTGAAACTCGGACTCCTGCCTTATGGTGAGATTCGTGAGCAGTCTTCGGACTCGCCGACTCTTACCATGAACACTATCGGCCGTCACCAGAGCAAGATTGCCTACACCCGTGTGGTCAGCAACCTTTCTCCGTGGCTCCGTCAGGCTCAATTGGGAGGTGTCTATAGTATACCGATGTCTCACGGTGAAGGCCGTTTCGTAGCTCCTCAGCAGTGGCTTGACCGTCTTTTCGCCAACGGACAGGTCGCAACTCAGTATGTCGATATCGACGGGTGCCCCACTATGGATGAGAACTACAACATGAATGGCTCCTATATGGCTATAGAAGGTATTACGAGTCCCGACGGCCGTATCCTCGGCAAGATGGGCCATAGTGAACGCCGTAGCCAAGGCACTTATCTCAATATCTACGGTGATACCGACCAGAAGGTATTTGAGTCTGGTGTGGAATACTTCAAGTAGAGTAAGAAGGAACATTAAATAAATAGGGGGAACGTTGTGAGAAAGCGTTCCCCCTTGTTTTTTTTAGTCGAAGGTTGTTACTTCGAGTTGAAGTGCATCTTCAGCTGGTCGATCTTTTGCTGTTTCATCCGGTTATAGACGTCCTGGATGGTTTTCTTGGTTGAAAGAGGGAAGTCCGACTTCATCATCCAGTCATAGTAGGCGGGTTCTTTTTCGAATACACTTTCCACTGTCTCTCCTTTGTGCTTTCCGAAACGGAATATCTCGTGTTTTTGCTTGTCATAACCTATATGCCCTGCCAGGTCGGCCCATTCGTTGTTGCAGGTGAATTTACTCAGAGCCGCCACATCGTTTACAACAGGTCGGATAACCTTGCCGTGTTCGTCTATATATTCTGTCTCGGCATAACGTTCAATCTGCGCTTTCAGAACCTCGTATGTCGCCAGTGTGTCGGCATCGGCGGAGTGGGCTTCCCTCAGGTCTTTCCCGCAGTAGAACTTGTATGCGGCAATAAGAGTGCGCTGCTCCATCTTGTGGAAGATGTTTTGGACATCTACGAGATGTCTTTTCTTTACGTCGAAATCAATGCCGGCTCTCAGAAATTCCTCGACCAGGAGTGGCACATCGAACTTGTTGGAGTTGTATCCTGCCAAGTCGCTGTCGCCTATGAAATCGTAGAGTTCCTTGGAGAGTTCTTTGAAGGACGGTTTGTCAGCCACATCTTTGTCGTAGATGCCGTGGATGGCAGAACATTCGGGAGGTATTGCTATGGTCTTGCCGTCGCTGTCGGTTGGGCGTATGCGGTAGGTTCTTGTCTCGGTGCTGTTATCCGGCATCACTTTGTGCAGGCATATCTCCACTATGTGGTCGTGCCCTATCATAAGACCAGTAGTCTCGAGGTCGAAAAAGATGATGGGTTTGGTGAGGTTGAGTTCCATGTGTTATGATATGATATTGGGTTGTTATTTCTTGCCCCTATATCCTCGCACCAGCAGACTTACGATGTAGCCGCCTACGGCGAGGGTGAGAATTATGAACAGGGCTTTGGCTGACATCTCTGGTTTATTTCGCTGCTGTGTGTATTTTCAGGAGAGTTTCAAGAAGCCTTTCGGCATGGTCGAGAGGTAGCATGTTGGCTCCGTCCGATTTTGCGACGGCCGGATTGGGATGGGTTTCCATAAAGATACCGTCGCACTGTACTGCCACGGCTGCGCGCCCTATGGTTTCTATCATTTCGGGGTTGCCGCCACTGACACCCTCTTTCTGGTTGGGCCTCTGTAGAGAGTGGGTAATGTCCACTACCACTGGCACACCATTATTCTTCATCTCGGTGACTCCGCGGAAATCCACCACCAGGTCGCCATAACCGAAGGTGGTGCCGCGTTCGGTAAGCATAGCGTTGCTGTTGCCGAAATGGCGTACTTTCTCCAGGCTGTATTTCATGGCTTCTGGCGACAGGAACTGTCCTTTCTTTATGTTGACACAGCGGCCGGTCTTGGCGGCAGCTTCGAGCAACGAAGTCTGGCGGCACAGGAAGGCAGGAATCTGCAGCACATCGGCATAAGGAGCTGCGGTTTCGGCTTCACTTTCGTTGTGAATGTCGGTAACTACGGGTATGTTGTATTTTTGGCGTATGGCGCCCAGTATTTCGAGTGCCTTTTGGTCGCCGATGCCTTGGAACGAGTCGATCCTCGTGCGGTTGGCTTTGCGGTAGGAGGCTTTGAACAGGAATGGGATTTTAAGCCGTTCGGTTATTGCTACCAGCCGTTCGGCAATAGAGAAGGGACTATTCTCGTCTTCTATCACACAGGGTCCTGCAATCAGGAAGAAGTTTCCGGTGTCGGTATGGCGGAGGTTGGGTAATTGGGGATAGGTCATCGTTGTGAATGCTTTCTAACAACACGCACAGTGGTGGTTGCCACTGTGCGTGAGATGTGAGTTTCTAAAAAACAGATTAGAAGTCGGTGTCTATCTGATCCAGGCGGTCGTCGCTTTCTTCGGCGGGCATGTTGTCATAGCCGCTCTCCTCGTTGTCGCGACGGCGACTGCCTTTCTGGAGCGAGATGATGAGAGCACCCAGCATACGGGTGAGCTCCATAAGCAACTCGCGGGATGTCTCGTAGCTTTCTTCGTTGAAGAGGCCGAGGTTGTGGGCCACTTCGGTGAATACCACGCATTCGCGCACAGCAGTCTTCGAGATTTTCAGATAATGCTCGAATTGGGTTTTGTTGCGTGCAGAGCCTTCTGCGATATTCAGAGCGATATCGTAGGAGGAACGGCAGAACGACTCGACGAGCGTTTTCTGAGTTTCGCTTTGGGGAGCGGCAAGATTTTTGATCAACCACGTGCTGTAGTCGGTCGATTTAGCGTAGATGCGCAGGTCCTCGAAACGGAAAAAACTGACATTTCTTTCTTGATCTTCCATAAGGTCGGTTTTAGGTGAGTAAATTAGTGAATTGTAATTATTTAATGTTAATGAATTTTAGTTGGAGTCTATTTTATCTCGGCGAAATAGCGCATAAATTGTGTCCTCATAGCGATGGAGGCTTTCTCCGAGGTGGGTATGCTCATCTTTCCGCGGAAGTCGTCGATTTTGTCGTAACCTTTCTTTGCCATCCATTCAGAGAGACCCGAGTTGAGGGTTTCAATGTAATTTACGCCGTATTTGTACAGGCAGCTGACTACTTGTACCGAACCGGCACCAGCCAAGAGGAGTTTGATGACATCTTCAGGCTTGTGGACTCCGCCGCTTGCTGATATCTGGCATTTCAGCTTCTTAGCAAGGATGGATACCCACCGCAGGGTGTCGTAGAGGCTGTCTTCGTTGCTTAGGCAGCTGGCGCTTTTCATCGTCATTTCATCGATGTCGATGTCAATCTTCATTGACTTGTTGAACATGGTTATGCCGTCGATGCCCGACCACGAAAGTTGCGACACGAATTTTGCCATGTCGGTGAAGTAGGGGCCAATCTTTACGCTGAAAGGAATAGTCAATGATTGTTTTACGTGACGTACTATGTTGTTGTATAGCCGCTCTACGTCATCGGCGGAGAGGGTGGTCTCGTAGGGGAGAATGGCCATGTTCAGTTCCAGTGCGTCACAACCGGCATCCTCGAAGTGCTTGGCATAGTTGATCCAAGTGTCGTGGGAGAAGCAGTTGATGCTTCCTATCACTGGTATGGAGAGGTTGCGTTTGGCGTTTTTAATCAGGTCCAGGTGGCGCTGCATGGAGTCGATGACCACATGGCTGGCGATGTATTCGTAACTTTCGCCGTAGTTTTCCACGGGTGCGGTGATATGGGTGTTACGTTTGATGTCGAAGATGATTTCTTCTTCAAAGACACTTTTCAGTACCACAGCTCCGGCGCCGCTCCGCTCGATGCGAAGCAGGTCTTCCAGGTTGTTGGTGAGTCCGCAACTGCCGACAATAATCGGTGTTCTCAGAGGGAGTCCCATATAGGTTGTACTTGTATCCACAGCGGTGTAATATGTCGTTAATAAATATATATTTTGACTTTGCAAAGATAAGGAAAATTATTTATATGCTACAACTTTTATTTGTTAAAAAATAGAAGGCAAAAAACTTAATAACTAATAATGTTTTGATTTTCAGTATATAATCGTATTTAAAAAACAAAAAAATGTTAATAAAAAAAATATTATTGACGATTTTTTTCGTCAGATATAAAATAATGCGTATCTTTGCAACCGCAAAAAATAAGAAAATTATACTCAGAAATGAAAGAGAAAGATAAAAAAGAACTTGCGAAAAAGCAAGAAAGTCAGGTAACTAGGTCGTCGAACGGATTGGCACAGAGTGCCGAAAGTTTTGCTCTCAAAGCCGAGCATTTTTTTGAGAAGAACGCGAAAATTGTCTATGGGGTCCTTTTGGCTATCATAGTGTTGGTGGTCGGTTATTTTCTGCTTTTGAAACCTACGATGCAGAAAAGAGAGGCCAATGCAGCAGCTCAGGCCTTCAAGGCTCAGTATTGGTTTGACCAGGACAACTACGAGTTGGCTCTCAACGGCAGCGACAGTCTCGACTTCGAAGGTTTTGCTTCTATCGCTTCTTCTTACTCCTTCACGAAGACCAAGAATTTGGCTAAATATTGTGCAGGAATCTGTGAGCTGAACCTGGGCAACTACCAGGAAGCTCTCAAATATTTCAAGTCGTACCATGCCAAGGACGTGTTCACCAAGTCTCAGGTGAAGATGCTTTGTGGCGATGCCGAGATGGAACTGGGTGCCGCTGACAAGGCTATCGCTTATTATATGCAAGCCGCCAAGGTGGGTAAGAACAATTCGGCAGTGGCTCCTGCCGCACTGCAGAAAGCCGGTCAGGCCAACCTGCTGCAAGGCAATGCCGAGGCTGCATTGGCCTGCTTCCAGACAATCAAGAGCGACTATCCCGACGCTACGGAGTGGAGCACGATCGACAAGTACATCGGACTTGCCGAGGCTGCTCTTGGGAAATAGTCCCGTGTAAGAAACAATGTTTTCATAATGATTATATGCGAGAATCAGCTGCCGAGAGGCAGCTGGTTCTTTTTTATATAGATACTATAATATCTCATATATGGTTGAGATATGGTTGAGCCGAGTTTGGTATATGGTTGGGATATGTGTAAGACACTATAGGGCTCTTTTTAAGAATCCTAATAGTGTCAAACAAACAGATTAATCGTTTTTAGAGAAGGTTCCGGAATATGGCTATTTCAAGAATTCATATTGGAACAGATACGGTACAATCTCCTTCAGGTAGTATTCTTTAACCCGCTGTTTGAGTGTTGTCAGGTTTGTATGCAATTGAATGTAGTTGTATTGAGTATCGCCGTTTGAATCGATGTAAGTTGTGTCCAATTCATTGATTATTTGATAAACGCCATAATTCCATCTTGGATCGTATTCCTTGGTTTTCTTTGCTTCCGCAATGACATTGTTCCACAATTTTACCAAAACCTTTTCATCGGCACTCATCTTCATTTTTGCCAAATCGCCAGCGGCAAGTGTTGATCCATTTGTGGTATCGAGTGTGAACTGGTTCCTATATGTACGACAATCACTTCCAATGAACTCCCTGCAATGGTTTTGTGTTTCCAAAACTGTGAAAAGGAGACATTTCAATAAAAACGATGAACATTTTCCGCTTGCAACATCCTTGCCATATTGGACATATCCATCGGCGGATTTCATAATTCTAGCACGTTCGGTCCAATGGCGATTATAGGTTACATAACGACTTGCTGCAAACATTGGCAATTTTTCAAGGTAGTTGTCCTTGTGCAGATAGAAACCGTTTCCATCGTAGCGTCCAGCAACCAACAGACTCGATTTTGTATCTGGGTTGTCAAATCCAGATGCGTGCGCAACCATATATCCAGCCATATCTATCGAATGTAATGGAATAATTCTTTTTAACGTGTTTGGGCGTTCCTTACCATCCAACCCAATCACAATGCCATCGGATGAGGTGGCGACCATTGGTCGCTTATCATAATATCTCTTGCTGAATGTCTCCGAAATTCGCCTGACATCTATTTTTCCTTCATAATCCAAAGTTTCAGTCTTTGTGTTGCCAGTTTTCACAAATATGATATCGTAAGCATCCAACATGAGTTTATCAATCTTCTCATCCTCGTTAGACCAATAGATGCACGAAACACAAGCGTCAATGTTTGTGTGGAAATGTCTTCTGTTGAAAGCAAAACCTCCCATAAACTTTTTGTCTATAAGTTTCTGAGCTTTCCAGTATTTTACAGGAGAATATACAATGTAACTGTCTGTTTCTTGACGTAGGTAGTATCGGAATGCCGACCAAATGAAAACATTGCCCAAGTCGTTAAGTGTTGTGCCTTTTACATATTTCTTCATTTCCTGCACAACATAGCATTTCTTCCACACGGAAGATGCTGCGCCTTTGCCTGCACGTTGGTGCTCCAATGAGGTGGTTTCTGCATAGGGTGGATTTTCAAATAGAATGATTGTACATTTTTCGTTTTGTACATATTGCTGGATGATAGGATTTTCAACATATTCTTGTGTCAAGGCATCGGCTCCAGTCACAAGACCTTTGTTGAATGTGTTTGTCGTCTCTATAGGCGGTATGATGTGCCTTACCTTATGTCCGAGCCTTTCAACCAACACGCGGTACTCGTAGTATTCAAGGGTGGAAACAATGGTATGCTCCAATTCCTCGTCAGAAAGATGCAGTTCAAGGTTCCCCGTCCCGGCACAACGGTCAAGTATTATATAGTCGTTTCCTTGAGGGACTCGCTTGATAGCCTTGCGCAAAAGTTCAAGTGACTTTTCGGCATACAATTCGGGGGTGTAGAAAGTGCCGAGATTCTTTTTCGTGAGATTGTCGTTGAGTTTGTCCATAAGATATCCAAACTCCTCGTTGTTCGCACCTGTGTATGGGTATATGTAGTCTTTGAAAAGGTTTGGATTTCGAATTTCCCCAATTGTTCTGCGGAGGCCTGAAGCATCTCCGATAAAGTCCTCTTTTCTGACTTTCACTCCCGCTTTTATCCGGTAGAAATGTTCTGCCCATCCTACAATGCAATTTACATCAATGTTAATCTTGGTGTAAAGATCTTGTTTCAGAAGGCTAATGATTTGCGACTGACCGATAGCGGTTGTCATATCAATAGTTTGCAATGGTTTACCTCCGACAAATGAAAAGTTGCTTTTGCTTGCTCCTCCAATGTAAACTTGTTCAATATCTGATAGATAGTTGCCACTATCATAAACATAGCATTTGTCATCATTCAAGGAAACAAGCAGTATGTTTTTCGGCACAGGTTTCCCCTTGATTCGCATAACGGACAAATACTTTATGGCTTGAAACAATGTGCTGTTCAAGTTTGAGATTTGCAGTTTGAATTCCAAAATATTTCCTCTTACGACACCATCTGTATAGTCGTTAAGGATTTGGTCTTTTGTCAAGGTAGGGTCAACCATTGGCAAATATACGAGATAAAATTGCTCTTGACCTTGTTTTTCATTTGTAAAACTGCTCATGATATCCGGATTTTATGAAAAAATAAAAAAAAACAACCGTGAACTTTTGTTTAGAGTCAAGGTTCCGGAAATGACCTATACCACAACAAGAAAGCTCACGGTATCCGTGAGCGTTTCCTTTTCTTCTGTGGTATTTGTCTGAAATTTTCCGGATTTAGACTCTACAAAGAAAAGCGAAAACGCTTTATATTACGTGTTTATTTATTCTATTGTTTTGATATACTGTATGTTTTTGTTAATAATTATTGTTCTTTTTCGATTTGCAAAGATACGAAATCTTTTCCTATGTGATGAAATATTTTTTAGAAGTTAGTCTTCCGGGCGGTTATCCCAGCGCTGGCGAACTGCCTCCAAGCCTTTATGTAGCTGTTTTTGCAATAATTCTTTGGATGGCAGCTCGGTCATGTATTGCGCCACCTTGATGCCGGACTTGTCGAGTTGCAAGAGTTCTATCTGCTCCTCGCTACCCTCGGTACACAGCAACAGGCCCAGCGGACTTTCCTCGCCGGGTTCCATCTCGTTCTGCTCCAGCCAGCGGAGATAGAGCTCCATTTGGCCTTTGTATTGTGCCTTGAACTTGCCGAGCTTCAGGTCGATGGCAATCAGTCGGTGTAACCTGCGATGGTAGAAAAGCAAGTCGAGGTAGAAGTCCTCGCCGTCGATAATCATCCGCTTCTGCCGCTCGATGAAGGTGAAGCCATTGCCCAATTCCAAGATGAACTGCTCCAGATGTGCCACCAAGCTGTCCTCCAAACTCTTCTCGCTGTACATCCCTTTGAGACCTGTGAACTCGAGGAAATAGGGGCTCTTGAAAACAATGTCGGGTGACATTGTGCCCTCGTTGCGCAATTCAGACAGCTCCTGCTTGATCAACTCCTCCGGCTTTGTCGCGATGGCGGTACGCTCGTACAGCATGCCGTCGATTTCCTTACGAAGTCTACGTATGCTCCATCTCTCAGA
Source organism: Bacteroidales bacterium (assembly GCA_017439185.1). Lineage (GTDB taxonomy): Bacteria > Bacteroidota > Bacteroidia > Bacteroidales > P3 > Colimorpha. The sequence goes on from JAFRTM010000026.1 coordinate 47,378, forward strand.
AGATGCCAATGTTAGATAAAACTCTCTCTGAAGTTCGTCTTTAAGTGGCAGAATCTCCACTATATGCGACCATGTTAATTGTGCCGACACTGCCGACACAATTTGGAAATCAGAAAATTCCTTTGCAAACTGCATCATTCGCCAGATGCTACGAACTTCAAATCCTTTCTCCCCATACTCCTCTTGTAATTGTGTCGACACTGCCGACACAATTTGCCTACCATACTCAGCACGTTGATCCCTAAGCAGTTCCCTGTTGATGCGTTCGCCAATATGCCAGTACATCAACGTCAATTCCGAGTTGACATTTACCGCAACCCGATTGCGAGCCTGATTGATAATCTGTTTGATATCGTCAATCAGCAACGTATTTACTGGTAATGTTTCTTTATCTTTGTCCATGTTGTTGCGTCTCACATTTTTACGTTTACAATCCAACTGCCCAGTTTACGGCCACCTTGGCGTTTGAGATAGCCGCTTTTCTGTAAACGGCTAAAATGGTATTTTATACCGTTTTCGGAGATGTCGCCAAGTGCTTCTGCAACTTCCTGCCGTGTGGCTTGTGGATGTTTTTTCAGGTAGTTGAGAATGTTCTTTTGGGTAGTTGAAAGTTCCTTTTGGGTAGCTATTAGACTCTTTTGGGTAGTTTTATTTGTTGAATTTAGATATTGGTCGATATCGGTTTTTGTGTGTTGTGCGTGTATTGTTGCCATGTAGTTTTGGAAGATGGTGATATCTTCGTTCTCGCGTGTGTCGATAAGAGCTTGGATGTAGGAGGCTTTATCTTCTTTCAGTACCTTGGTGGGCAGAATGTCAAACTCCATCTGCAGAAGGTTCATCAGGAGGCGGCTGGTGCGACCGTTGCCGTCGGCCCACGGGTGGATGGTCACCAGTTCATAGTGAGCCCAGAAGCTGAGGTCATAGACGGCACAAATGTCTGTTGCGTCTATGGCCTTGCGACGACGATTTAATTCTTCGCAAAAAGCTGCGAGGTGTTCCGGTACTTTGAGGTATGACATATAGGACTTGCCGCCAATACCGGCAGAGACGTTGAGTTTACGCAGCTCCCCTTTGGCGGAGGAGAAGTTTCCGCCTAATGCACTATATTCGCTACCGGTGTGGGCCATCACTTTTGAAGAAAGCAAGACAAGCCAGTCAACGGTGATAGGTTCGTGCCGCTTGATCCACTCCCGGCCATAGTCGTAGGCTATTTTGAGGTCGAGGTTCATCTGCTGTTCTTGCAAGGTCCGACGGCTGGAAGTGATGCCTTCGTCGAAGAGCAGCTGCGCCTCCACCTCGGTCACCGTGCTGCCTTCTATGGCGGTGGAATGCACGATGATGGAGTAGAGATAGAACTTCTCATAGTCTATCTGCTCGGCGATGCCCAACTCGCGATGCCGTTTAAGCAGGTTCAGCAGTCTGTCTCTGTTTTCGGTCGTCATTTTCTTGAGGTTTTCCTTATTTTAGAGTTTACCAGGAGAAGCGGCGGTTGTTCCATTTTAGGGTTTTGTGTTTCTGGGTGCCGTTGTCGTACCGGTAGGTGACGGTGATGTCTTTGCCGGAGCGCGGGAGGGCGTAGGTCACGCTGGCGCCGTCGTCGGTGCGGTATTCCACTTCGAAGCCGGTGTCGTGGGTGAGAGTCATCTTTTTGGTGGCGTTGTCGTAGCGGTAGAAGGTGAGGCCGTCGAACTGTCCTTCGGCGTATTTGCCGTTGGAGAAGCTCTGTACGTTTTTGGCGAAGAGTTTGTGTTTCTGGTCGCCTTCGTTCCAATAGCACATCTCCACTCTCACGAGGTGCGACTCATAGCTGGACTCGTAGAGCACGAAGCCGTTTTTGGAGTCGATGGTGAGGGTTACGCCTTCGGGGAGCGGTTTGCCCTGGGAATGGCGAGTCCAGGCATCCTGTACGGCCGCGGTGAGTTCGTCGAAGACATCTTCATCCTCGTCTTGGGAGGTGGAGATGCAGGCCCAGGCGAAGTCGCTGATGGTGGGCTTGGCGCCTTGGTAGTTCACTTTGATGACATTCTGTGCAGAGAGGCCGAGGACGCTGCAGGCGAGGGCGATGGCTAATGCTATTTTTTTCATGTTGTCAGGATTTGTTCGTTATTGTGTTATTTGTTTTCAAGGTGCAAAGGTACGAAGTTTTTTTTGATTGGCAATTTTTTGTGGCGATGTTTTTATGGGGCGGTCATATATAGAACCCCTTGAGTCGTTTTTTCGGACACAGTTTTTCCGTTTTTTTTCAAAAAATTTTGGAGAGGCGATTAAAGGTCTCTTAATACTCTCTTAATACTTGGTTAATGTTTTTGAAGACATCATCTTGTCCTGGCGTTACACAAAACGGGAACAGTACGGGAGCAATAGGGGAGCAAAACCAATAGACTACTATAGGACCATCTGTCCTTTCCTAAGAGTTCACTCCGGGAGGATGTTTTTAAGGCACGGCTGTGACCAAATGATTTCCCCTGACTCCGCCTCTCTTATAAAGAGAGAGGCGGTTTGACAATCAGACCGTCCGGGATGGAGCATGAGGGGACAGCCTGAAATGTTAAAAACGGAAAAAAGTTTCAAAAAGTGTGTCCGAAAAAACGGGTTGAGAGGTTCTATATGTACAGGCCAGTGAAAGGCACACAGAGAAGGGGAGGCCTGAGAGTTCTTTGAAATAATGAAATTAAGGTTTTAGCGGGCGTCGTCGAGAAGGCGCTGGAGTTCTTTGATTTCGTCGCGAAGGCGAGCGGCTACGAGGAAGTCCATGTTTTTGGCGGCCTGCTGCATCTTGCGCTGGGTTTCGCGGATGTCCTTGCGGAGCTGCTCCTTGGTTCTGGAGTCCATTTTTTTAGGAGTCTTGCTTTCGGCTTCGGAATAGGAGGAGTCAGTCTCGGAGGATCGCGAAGGAGAGGAGTGTGCCGGGGTGTTGAGTGCATAGGGGGAGGCTGCGATGTTGGGGACGTTGGGAGGTTCGGGTGCCTTGTATTCGCCCCGTTCTTCGGCGGCGCGCTCGATGACCGAGGTGCTTCCGAGTATGGATTCCTGGGACTTGACTATCTGGCGAGGAATGATGTTGTGTTCGATGTTGTAGCGAATCTGTTTTTCGCGGTGGCGGTTGGTTTCGTCGATGGCGCGTTGCATGGACTTGGTGATCTTGTCGCCGTAGAGGATGGCTTTGCTGTGGACGTTGCGGGCAGCGCGGCCGATGGTCTGGATGAGAGAGGTTGTGTCGCGGAGGAATCCTTCCTTGTCGGCATCGAGGATGGCGACAAGAGACACTTCGGGGAGGTCGAGACCTTCGCGGAGGAGGTTGACGCCGACGAGGACGTCGAAGACACCCATACGGAGGTCGCGCATGATCTCTACGCGTTCGAGTGTATCGACATCGGAGTGGATGTACTTGGTGCGAATGCCGAGGTTTATGAGGTAGGAAGAGAGTTCTTCGGCCATGCGTTTGGTGAGTGTGGTGACGAGCACGCGTTCGTGCTTGCCGACGGTGCGCTCGATTTCGTCGAGGAGGTCGTCAACTTGGGTGACGGCCGGGCGGACCTCGACAACGGGGTCGAGGAGTCCGGTGGGACGTATGAGCTGCTCCACGACCACCCCTTCGGATTCGGAGAGTTCGTATTCGGCGGGGGTGGCGGAGATGTAGATGGTCTGACCTGTGAGGTTGTAGAATTCTTCGTATTTGAGAGGGCGGTTGTCGAGTGCCGAGGGGAGGCGGAAGCCATAGTCCACGAGGGCGGTCTTGCGTGCGCGGTCGCCGTTGTACATGCCGCGTATTTGAGGTATGGTGACGTGGCTTTCGTCGATGACGAGGAGCATGTCGTTTGGGAAGTAGTCGATGAGGCAGAAGGGACGGGAGCCCTCCTTGCGGCCGTCGAAATAGCGCGAGTAGTTCTCGATGCCGCTACAGTAGCCCAGTTCCTGAATCATCTCGATGTCGTAGTTGACCCGCTCCTCGAGACGTGCCGCTTCGAGGTTTTTGCCTACGGAACGGAAATAGTCCCTACGGTCGAACATGTCGAGCTGAATCTGCTTGAGCGCGTCGGCGAGAGAGTCTTTTGACGTGATGAAGTTGCTGGCCGGGTAGATGACGGCCTCGTTGAGGCTTTCGATCTTCAAGCCGCTGAACGCGTCGAAGCTCTCGATGGATTCAACCTCGTTGTCCCAGAAGCAGACGCGGTAGCAGAAGTCGGCGAAAGAGGGGAAGATGTCGACGGTGTCGCCTTTGACGCGGAAACGGCCGTTGATGAATTCCATCTCGTTGCGCACATACTGTGCGTCGAGGAGGCGGAGGAGGAACTGGTCGCGGCCGAGGCGGTCGCCCACCTTGAGGGTTATGGTGCTTTCCTTGAAAGAGTCGGGATTTCCGATGCCGTAGATGCAGCTGACGGAGCACACCACGATGACGTCGCGGCGTCCGCTGAGGAGTGCGCTGCTGGCACGGAGGCGGAGCTTGTCGAGCTCGTCGTTGATGGCGAGATCCTTTTCGATGTAAGTGTTGGTGGCGGGAATGTAGGCTTCGGGCTGGTAGTAGTCGTAGTAGCTTACGAAGTACTCGACAGCGTTGTTTGGGAAGAACTGCTTGAACTCGCCGTAGAGCTGGGCGGCGAGAGTTTTGTTGTGGCTCATGACGAGTGTGGGACGGTTGAGCTGGGCGATGACGTTGGCGACGGTGAAAGTCTTGCCGCTGCCGGTGACACCCAGGAGGACCTGGGCCCGCTGTCCGCGATTGATGCCCTCGACCAGCTGGGAGATGGCTTCGGGCTGGTCGCCCATAGGAGCAAAGTCGGAATGGAGGTCGAAGGTCATAGCGAACGGAGTTTTATGTTGTTGTAGATTTTAGACATGGCGTTAATGCCGTCCACCGCTGAAGATACGATGCCGCCGGCGTAGCCAGCCCCTTCGCCACAGGGGTAGAGCCCACGGAGGAGGATGTGTTGGCCGTCGTCGGAGCGAGGGACGCGGACCGGCGAGGAGGTGCGGCTCTCGACGGCGAGGATGGAGGCCTGGTCGGTGAGAAAGCCCCGCATCTTGCGGTCGAAGAGGCGGAAACCCTCTTGCAGACATTGGACCACGAAAGGAGGCAGCAGATCATGGAGAGGAGCCGAGAGAGTGGGTCCGAGGTAGTTGGAGCGGTTGAGAGAGGAGGAGAGTCGGCCGTCGCAGAAGTCGGTGAGCCTTTGGGCGGGAGCGGCCAGGTCGTCGTTGCCGAGAGAGAACATGGCTGATTCGACCGACTGCTGGAAACGCAGCAGTGCGAGAGGACCGGCATCAGAGAACTGCCGGGCATCGTCGAGACCTACGGTCACGGCAATGCCGCTGTTGGCAAACGGAGAGTTGCGTTTAGAATTGCTCATGCCGTTGACCACCTGTTGTCCATGGGCGGTTGCCGCCGGTACGATGACGCCGCCGGGACACATGCAGAAAGAGAAGACGCCGTGGCCCGAGGTTTGGGCGGTGAGGCTGTAGGAGGCAGGGGGTAGGAGAGGGGAGGGCTTGCGGCTGTGGTATTGTATGGAGTCGATGAGACTTTGGGGATGCTCGACCCTTACGCCCAAGGCGAAAGGTTTGGCTTCGAGCGGCCATCCTTTGGAGGCGAAGAGCTCGTAGATGTCGCGGGCCGAGTGGCCTGTGGCGAGGAGTACGGCAGAGCCTTCGAAGCGGCTACCGGCGAGGCAAACGACTCCGCAGACCTTGTCGTTGTGGATGATGAAATCCGACACACGGCAGCCGAAATGGAATTCGCCACCGTGAGATATGATGGTATTGCGAATGTTGGCGATGACGGGGCTCAGACGGTCGGTGCCGATGTGTGCGTGAGCGTCGATGGCAATCTTGGGGTCGGCACCGTGCTCGATGAGTTTCTTTATCACCTCCGATGTGTCGCCCCGTTTTGTGGAGCGAGTGTAGAGTTTGCCGTCGCTGTAGGTTCCAGCACCACCTTCGCCGAAGCACCAGTTGCTGTCCTCGTCGAGTTTGCGTTCGCGGCCGAGGAGAGCGATGTCCTTCTTGCGGTCCTCAACGGTTTTGCCCCGTTCCACGATGACAGGCTTGAGGCCCAGTTCAAGGGCTTTCAGCGCGGCGAAGAGCCCGGCAGGGCCGGCACCGACGATGACCACAGGGGTGGTGTCGTGGCAATCCCGGTAGGGGGACGAGTAGTCGATAGGAGTGACGGTCTCGCCCGGCTCGAAGCAGAGCATCTTCACATGGTATTTGGCACCACCGCGGAGGTCGAGGCTGCGGCGCAGAATCCTGATGCGGGAATCCTGCTCGGCGGCAGCATATTGTTCGGGGGTCATCGTGGTATCAATCTCGCGCATAAGGACCTCCCGATTAGCCTTCAAAGGTGAAACTGAACATAAGGGTGCGGCTCTTCATCTTGTCGGTAGAGCGGACAAAGATGTCGCCTTCCGGGTCTTTGACCTGCAGGTCGATGATGCCGAAGCCGGCTTTCAGGTCGATGGCGAACTTGACATATTTAAGGAAGAAGTCGAAGCCCAGACCGATGGTGTAGTGAAACTCGTTAGGGTTGAGGCGGACGATGGCTTCGTCGTCCTTGTTGCGGTTTTTCTTGAGGCTGGCGAAGTCGAAGCCGTAGGTGACGCCGGCAGTCACGTAGGTGCGGAAGTTGCGCCAGCGGAGTGCCCGGTATTTCAGTTCGAGAGGGATTTCGCCGTAAACACTTTCGACGTGGCGGGTGGTCTCGATGCGGGGGTGCAGACGATAGTAGTTGTCGGCCCAGGAGTAGCTGAGTTCACGGTTGATGATGGTGACGCCGGGGAGGAGGCGCAGGTTGAGGTAACGCCAGATTTTCAGGTCGCCGATGACGGCGATGTGGAAGCCGGAGCTGTAGTAGGAGGTAACCCCTTGGAGAGTGTCGCGGAGGGCGCTATTTTCGGAGAATTTGATGTCGAACTTGGAATGGGTGTAGCCCACCTGAATGCCATAGTGGAGGAGACGGTCGTCGAACTGGGCGAGGTTGTTGATCTGTGCCCTGCCGACGAGAGAAGCGGCAATCATGAGGAGCGATATGGCAAAAGTTCGAATGTTCATCGTCGTTTAGTTCCATTCCATCTCGCCACGCAGCGAGGTTTCCAGCAGGCGTTTCACCTGGTCGGTGTCGTCGTAGGTGCCGAGCAGGTGCATCATCTTGGTGACGGCCGCTTCGATGGTGAGGTCGTGGCCGCTTAGGACTCCGATTTGTTCCATGTCGCAGCTGGCGGCATATTGGCGCAGTTTCACACTTCCGGCCTTGCACTGGGTGACGTCGAGGATGATGACGTTGCGGCCGACCGCTTCGCGCAGGGCTTCGAAGAACCACTCTTCGGTGAGGGCGTTGCCGCTGCCGTAGGTCTCGATGATGACACCTCTCAGTCCTTCGGTCTTCATTATAGCCTCGACCAGCTCGCGGCCGATGCCGGGGAAGAGTTTGAGGACGGCGATGTGGGTGTTGAAATTCCTATGGACTTTCAGATTGGCGCCCTCTTGGGCTTTCATGATGAGGTGATGCTTGTAAGTTATCTCGATACCCACCTTGGCCAGCGAGGGGTAGTTGTAGCTCTTGAAGGCGTCGAAATTCTCGGCGCTGACTTTGGTGCTGCGGTTGCCGCGGTAGAGGCGGTTTTCGAAGAATATGCACACCTCGGGGATTCTCACAGGACTGGCGGCAATCTCGAGAGCAGCTATGATGTTCTCGCGGCCGTCGCTGCGCAGCATGCCGAGAGGAAGCTGGCTTCCGGTGAGGACGACAGGTTTGGAGAGACCTTCGAGCATGAAGCTGAGGGCGCTGGCGGTATAGGCCATGGTGTCGGTGCCGTGGAGGACCACGAAACCGTCGTATTTTTCGTATTCGCGTTCGATGATGTTGGCGATGTCCACCCACACCCGTGGAGTCATATTGCTGGAGTCGATAATCTCGTCGAGTTGGCAGGAGTCGATGCCGTAGCCGCAACTTTGCAGCTGAGGCACTGCCTCGAGCACCCCTTCCAGCGCAAACGGCCTAAGCGAGCCGTCTTTGCCTTGGACCATTCCGATGGTTCCGCCAGTATAGATGATTAGAACCTTGTTATTCATATAAAGTATAACGACAGTTTTATGCTTTTATTATATATTTTGGGTAACTATTTTGTGAATAAATGTTAAGGTCAGGGGATCTGGATTTTGTATTTCTTCAGGAGGGCTTTGAATTCGGAAGTCTTCTTTATGAGGTTGAGGTCGCTGTCGTGGTCGAGGTGTGCAAAGCTGCACCAGCCCAGTTTGAAAGCCTCTTCGAGGTGGTGGAGAGCCTTTTTGCTGTCGCCGGCCAGGCAATAGATGCAGGCGGCGTTGTAGTGGTAGGAGGCCGAGGTGGGTTCTTCACTGAGGAGCTGTTTGACGACGTCGAAGGCTTTCTGTTTCTCGCCCAACTCGACATAGGCGTAAGCCGTGGCGGTTTGCGGCTTTTTGGCTGAAAGTTCCAGCACCTTCTTGAGGTCGGCAGTCATGGCTTCGGTGTTGCCTTCGGCTTTGTGGTAGTAGGCGCGCCGTTCGTAATAGATGGGAGCCTCGAGGAGGGAGATGGCTTTGTTGATGTCGGCAATTGCGCTCATCGTCATATTGCCGGAGTGGTAATAGCCTGCACGGGTGGCGTAATAGTAAGAGTAGCCGTTTTTGGAGATCAGCTTGGCGATTTCGTCGGCAGCAGCCTTGGCGTCGCCTTTATAGGAGTAGCAGTTGGCGCGGGCTTCAATGAGGTCGTCGTTTTTCAGCCTTATGTAAAACTCGGGGTGGGACTTGTCGAAGGCGTAGGCTTCGTCGATAAGGCGTAGGGCTTGGTCGTAGTTGCAGAAGTTGATATTAAAGGTGATGAGTTTGAGGTAGGCGCTGGCGAGATAGCTCACTTCGCCTTCCATCAGGTCGCGGCCGAGGTTCTTTTCGCAGTCCACGCATTTCTGGTACATGGCGTAGGCTTTCTTGTAATCGCCCCGGTTTTCGTACATCTCGCCGATGTTGTAGGCGTAGAATCCTTTTATGCCGTTCTCCTCGGCTTTGGCGAGCAGACTGCTCTCGAAGTCGGCGAAGTTGGTGTTCATCAGATCCTGTGTGAGCGAGTCCTCCAATGTGAAGACGCACTGGTAGTCGAAGTTCATGATGACGGCTTCGCCCATGGCTTTGGCAGCCTCTTTGCGGTTGCCTTTTCCAATATAGGCTTGGGCTTTCATATAGCGCAGGTCGTCGTTGGGGAGCATTCCCTTGTTGGCGGCGATATAGCGGTTGTCGTAGTCTATGGCTTCGTTGATTCGTTTCAGCGCTTTGTCGTAGTTTTTGCGTTTCAGCTCGATCTTGACGAGATATGCTGAAGCACGGGTGTCGGTAGTGCGGTCGCCTTCCAGTTCGCGGTATTTCAGGAAGTCTTTCTCGGCGTTGTCGTATTTGTCCATGTGGAAATAGCAGAGTCCGCGCAGGAGGTAGGCGTCCATATATTTGTAGGTCTTGAGGTCTTTGTCGTAGGCGACATGTTTCACCAGCTCGCTGGCTGCGTCGATGGCTTTTTGGTGCTCGTCGAGGAGGTAGTAGCACATGGTTTTCACGTAGAAGAACTTCGGACGGTAGGGGGAGTTGTCATTGGCCGGGAAATATTTCTCGGCCATCTCAATGAATTCGAGGGCGCTGTAGGCATCGGTCCACACCTCGCAGGGATAGAGTGCCATGTCAATCAGGAGGTAGGGGTTGGTGGAGTCTTGTTCGTACATTTTGGCGAACTCCTCCTCGGCCCCGTCGAAGTCGCGTGCGTAGTATTTGGCTTCGGCGCTCTTCAGCTGAGGGGTGAGCCATTTGCTGTTGACTTGGGCTTGGACCACTACGATGGACAGGAGTGCGATCAGTAACAGTGCTGTTTTCTTCATTGGTGTGTATGTTTTCGTTGCTATAGTTTTTCACAAATCATAATGCCGTCGCGCAGCGGCAGCAGGGTGCACCTTATGCGCTGGTCGGCAGCAAGGCTTCGGCTGAGGTCGTCGATTGAGGTGGATTCAGGGCTGTCGGGCTCAATCACGTTGCCGTACCACAGCATATTGTCCAACAGCAGCAGCCCGCCTTGTGCCATCTTGGGTAGCAGGAGCTCGTAGTATTGGCGATAGGACTGTTTGTCGGCATCTATGAATGCCAACTCTATGCCGTCGGGCATTGTGGGAAGCAGGCTGTGGGCGTCTCCGTTGTGGATGGTTACGCGGTCTCTCACTCCGCAGGCGGTCAGGTTTTCTTCTATCGGTTGTATGTATTCTTCGTTGCCTTCGATGGTGTGGAGCATCCCTCCGTCGGCCAGTCCACGTGCTATGCACACCGTGCTGTAACCCATGAAGGCGCCTACTTCGACTGCTAGACGTGGCCGTTTGGCACGAGTGAGCATCTCGAGGAAGAGCCCCTGGTAGGGCGACGAGCTCTGGTGCGGCACCGCGGTCTCGAGCCATATACGGCGGTAGAGCCGGTGGAGCTGCCCGTCGGGCTGGCTGCTGTGCTCTTCGCAATATCGTGTTATGGCGTCGAAATCGGTCACGGGTTGATCAAGGGTTGGTTAAATGTTGCGCAATAGTTCCTCCAACTGTACTTCGTCTTTTATGAGCACCTCGCGGGCTTTCGATCCTTGCGAGGGGCCTACGATGCCGGCGGCTTCGAGTTGGTCCATGATTCTTCCCGAGCGGGCGTAGCCCAGTTTCAGCTTGCGCTGCAGGAGCGAGGTGCTGCCGAACTGTCCGGCGACCACCAAGCGGGCGGCGTCGTTGAAGAACTCGTCTTTCTCGTTGGGGTCGAAGTCTTTGGTGGGTTCGTCGGTCTCGTCGAGGTATTCGGGCAGCTGGAACCCTTCGGGATAGCCGTGCTGGTTGCCGATGAAGTCGGCGAGGCTGTCGCACTCCTCGGTCTCCATCAGTGCGCACTGCAACCTCACCAGGTCGGAGCCGGAGAGGGAGATGAGCATGTCGCCGCGGCCTATGAGGCGTTGGGCTCCTGCCACGTCGAGGATGGTGCGGGAGTCGATGCCGCTCGTCACCTTGAACGCAATTCGTGCAGGGAAGTTGGCCTTGATGGTGCCGGTGATGATGTTGGTGGTAGGACGCTGGGTGGCTATGATGAGGTGTATTCCCACGGCACGCGCCAGCTGGGCCAGACGGCAGATGGGGGTCTCGACCTCTTTGCCTACGGTCATTATGAGGTCGGCAAACTCATCGACGATAAGCACTATGTAAGGCATATAGTGGTGGCCGTTTTCGGGGTTGAGGCGGCGGTGGATGAACTTGTCGTTGTATTCGGTAATCTTGCGCACATGGGCGAGTTTCAGCAGGTCGTAGCGGTGGTCCATCTCTATGCACAGCGAGTTGAGAGTCCTCACCACTTTCTTCACGTCGGTGATGATAGGCTCGTCGGCATCTGGCAGCTCGGCGAGGTAGTGGCGTTCTATTTTGCTGTACAGCGAGAGCTCCACTTTCTTCGGGTCCACCATCACGAACTTCAGCTCGGCCGGATGCTTCTTGTACAGCAGCGAGGCTATCACGGCGTTCAGTCCTACCGACTTTCCGGTGCCGGTGGCTCCGGCCATCAGCAGGTGGGGCATCTTCGTGAGGTCGGTGACGAAGGGTTCGTTGGATATTGTCTTGCCCAGGGCTATCGGCAACTCCATCTTCTTGCTGTTGCGGAAGGCGTCGCACTCCAGCATGGTCTTCATCGACACTATCTGGGGATTGGCGTTCGGCACCTCTATGCCCACTGTGCCCTTGCCGGGAATAGGCGCTATGATTCTTATGCCGGTGGCGGCCAGCGAGAGGGCTATGTCGTCTTCCAGGCTCTTTATTTTCGAAATCCTGATGCCGGCTTTGGGTTTTATCTCGTAGAGGGTGACGGTAGGTCCCGGCGAGGCGTGGATGTCGTCAATCTCTATGCCGTAGTCTTTCAGGGTCTTCACTATTCGGTCTTTGTTGGCCACCAGCTCTTCTTTGGTGACTTTCACGTTCTTCTCTTCCCAGTTGCACAGAATGTCGGTCGTCGGCATCTGGTAGTCGTGCAGCTCCAGGCGCGGGTCGTAGATGTCGTTGACGGAGAAATGCTTGGCGTAGTCTTCGTCATCTGCTCCTTCCAAGTCCTCGTCGCTGAACTCGTCTTCGATTTCGGGTTCCGGCGTGGCGGCAGGCGGTTCCGACGGGTCGTCTATCGTGAAGGTGGGCCCGTCGCCGTCTTCCTCTTTGGGCTGTTCGGGTTCGGGAGCTGGATTGGTAAGGCCTACAAATGATTCGAAATCGTCGTCGTTGACGTCGGTCACGTTGTCTTGTTTCTCTTGCTCGGCTTTCTCATCTTCCTCCATTTGCTTCTGGGCTTCTTCGGCCTCGGCGGCTCGGCGGGCTTCCTCTTCGGCACGCAGCGCAGCTTTGGCAGCTCTACGCTCTTCGCGTTGTTTGGCTCGCTCGGCCATTTTCTCTTTCAGCTTGGCGAAGTCTATCTTTATCCTCAGCTTGTGAACGAACACCAGCATCGCTATGGCAAAGAACACGAGTATCACCACGGTGAACCACTTCACCAGATTGTTCATCAGTCCGGCTATCGCCATGCCCACCACTCCGGCGAACGCCTCGGCCGAAGCTTCGGCTCCTCCCCAGCCGTGGCGGCTTCCCACCACATAGCCGGCCATCGTTGCCAGCCACAGCATCCAGAAAGCGGCGACGCCTATGGCTTTACCGAACGACATGGGTTTCCAGCCCCACAGCCGCAGGCCATAGACGAACAGCAGGAACGTCAATCCGAACGCTCCGAGTCCGAAGGTCCCTACGGTCAGCACCTTCGACAGCCAGCCGCCCACTACTCCCATCCAGTTCTCTCCCACATCGTCCACCGGACACCCTTTCACGAAGAACGAGATGAGGGCTATGAACGTGAAGACGGCCAACAGCATGTATGCCGTCCCTCTCAGCCGTGCGAAGCCCTGGCTTTTCAGAAACTCTACGAACTTCCCTTTCTTCTTGCTGCTTTTGTCGCTTTTCTTTGGTGTGCTTTTCTTCTCTTTTGTTGCCATAAATGATGTATTCCTGATGTCTTTGGTTTTCCGTCGGGTGCTTACTCTTATAAATGGCGGAAGAGCCGCAGCCTCTGCCGCCAGCTCTTCCGCAATCCGTTGTGCTTTGCGTTATTCTTCTATCAGCTCTATTGCGTCTTTCAGCTCTTTCATGAAGTTGCTGTACTCTTCCTCGCTGGCCTCTTTGAAACCTGCCGGCAGCAGCATGTCCACGTCTTTCACCTTGCCTTTCACCACTTCGGTGGCGGTGTAGGTGATGGCGCGGCCTTCGTCGAGCTTCTGCTCGAACTGCAGCGGCACACCCTTGATGCCGTTGAACAGGAAATTGTATTCCGGTCCAATCTCGTCGGTGTACCAGAACTCGGTCGGCTGGTCCTCGCCCGAGTCTTCATCGTAATAGTGCAGCACGGCCTTCTTGGCGGTAAATCCCAGCATCGGCTGAGTCTCGTCGCGATATTCGAAATAGAAGTGTCCCGGTGCCTCGTCCTTGATGCTCAGGCTGTCGGCCTCCGACTTGGAGTGCTTGTTCTTGATAAGGAACTTGCCGTCGCCCTGGTAGGTCTCCAGTTCAATGTCGTACATCGACTTCAGTGCCGAGATGTACTGGCTGTAGTCTGCGTTCTGCGTCACAGTGTATCCGTTCTGCACCGAGCTGCCCAGTTTCAACTGGTCCTCATAAATCTTCAGCTCCACCGTCGAATTCTCCGCCGGTATCTCCATCGTCGTCGTGCCAGTGCTGGTGAGTTTGTACTTCACGATGCCTTTGAACTTGTTCTGGGCCTGTAGGCTGCAGGCGGCTGTAAGTGCTATCATTACAGCGAGTGTCAGTATCTTTTTCATCTCTTTGAGTATATTGTTTCTACTAATATTATATGTTCCTTTTATATTTAGTACCTATAATAACGCATTTCTTGCAACTTTATTATATATTGTTGCAAATTTTTTCTTCCCCGGCCGTTTTTCCCCTCCTCCCGTCCTCGAACATGACACGGACTTAATACGGAGGGGAGTCGGACATGACACGAATGAAACACGAATGTGATATGAATGTGACACGAATCAATATCGAATATGCCTCCTATGTGCCTCCTATATGTGTCGAACGTTTTTTCCAAGCCCTTCTCCTCTCAGTTTGATCGTATCCCGAGGCGAGAAGAACGACTTATGAAATAGAATCGAAGTCTAACCTGAATTTACTCGCTCCTATAGTCGCCGCGGTCCACCACGGTCTCGTAGCCTATCGCCCTCATCTTGTATTCCGTGCAGTTCCGGCATTCCGCCGCCTCGTCGCCGGTACATATCTTGTTGTCGTACAGCGAGTAGTCTTTCCGGTGCTCCACCGGCGACAGGTTCGGCATCACCACGTTGGCACCGGCCAGTATTCCTTTCTCTCGCCCCAGCGGGTCCAGCGTCCCCAGCGCCGTGGTGGCGGGCAGCAGCACCCGCGGTTGCAGCAACCTGATTATCGCCAGCAGCCTCACCGTCCGCTCCACACTTCCGTTCTCCTCTTTCTCGAACGGAGTCCCCTGGGCCGCTATGAACGGCCCGATGCCCACCATCTGGGGTTCAAACCTCCTGATGAACTGCAGGTCTTCGTACAGCGTGGCCTCGCTCTGCCCGGGCGATCCCACCATAAATCCGCAACCCACCTGGTAGCCTATCTCCTTCAAGTCCTGAAGGCATCTCATCCTGTGGTCATACGACATCTCTTTCGGGTGCAGCGACTCGTAGTGGCCCTTGTCCGCCGTCTCGTGCCTCAGCAGGTAACGGTTGGCTCCGGCGTCGTACAGCCGTTGGTAGCTTTCGCGGCTCCGCTCTCCGAGCGACAGCGTTATGGCGCAGTCGCTGTACTTCTCTCTGATGCTCCTCACTATCCGCTCCGTCCGCTCGTCGTCGAACCATCCGTCTTCGCCTCCCTGCATCACAAATGTCCTGAATCCCAGCCGGTAGCCTTTCTCGCAGGCGCTCAGTATCTCTTCCTCGCTCAGCCGGTACCGCTTCACTCCCGCCTGGCTCCGCCTTATGCCGCAGTAGAGGCAGTCGTTCTTGCAGTGGTTGCTGATCTCTATCAATCCTCTTATGAATATCCGCTTCCCGTAAACTCCGTCGGCCACTTCTCTCGCCGTCTCTTTCAGCGTGCGGCAGTCCTCGGCTGTCAGCAGCACGTGCAGCTCCTCCGGCGTCAGGTCGCGCCGGTCTCTCAGCCGTTCCACTATCGCTTTTTCCTGGCTCATTTTATGTTGTAGTCGTAGGTTCCTTCTTTGGGCAGCCCTTCATACATGACCCTAAGCCTCAGCAGTGTGCCGCTTTCCAGCTCCAGAGGTGCCGTGTAGGTCGGCGACTCCAGTGTCGGCATCGTTCCGTCGAGGGTGTAGTAAACAAACGCACCCTCCACTTCGGTATCTATGGTCACAATGCACTTTCCTCCGTGTTCGTGGCTCGTCTTCACTATCGGCTTGAACGACCCTTCGCAGTATTTGAATCCCAGCGCCGACAGCCGCAGTTTCTGCGACACTATCTTGTGCCGGAACCAGATGAAGTCTTTTCTCTCGCAGGGAGTCCACAGGTCTTCCGCCATCGCGCAAAGTCTTGGCATCAGCATGTATTCGGCATAGTCCCAGTCGTTGATGTACTCGCTCCACAGCATGCATTCTCCCCCCCACACCAACTGTGACTGTGCGGCGGTGAGACCCGTCGGCATCGGGTTGAAACTGTAAACCCTGTCCAGCGTCAGCGGCGGACCGATGCTTATCGGTTGGTATTTCGGGTCGGCTTGGTAATAGTCGAACGAGCAGTAGTCTTCCGGTGCCATGATGGCCCGGTAGCCGCTCTTCGCCGCCATCGCTCCTCCTTGGGTTCCGCGCCACGACATCACCACGTCGCCGTCCTCCAGGTTGCCCTCGGCAATCTCGTCCCACCCTATCAGGTGTCTCCCGTGTTCCGCTAGGTATTTGCTCATCTCGCTCACCATCCACTGGTGGAGTTTCTGTTCCTCTTTCAGTTTCAGCGCTCTCATCTTGGCTTGGCAGCGGGGGCATTCCTCCCATTCGTCGTAGGCCACCTCGTTGCCTCCGATGTGTATGTATTCGTAGGGGAACAGCCCTATCACTTCGTCCAACAATCCCTTCACTGCGTTCATCACTTCCTCTTTTCCTAAGCACAGCACCGCCGTCGAGGGATAATAGGTGCCCACCTGCACCCGGAAGTCTTTCCCTTCGTCGCATGCCAGCTCGGGATAAGCGGCAAGTATCGCACTCGCATGTCCGGGCAGTTCTATCTCCGGCACCACGTCGATATGTCTCTGTGCCGCATATTCCACTATCTCGGCTACCTCGGCTTTCGTGTAGTATCCGCCGTACGTGCATTCCTCCTCGTCGGTAGCGGGCTCTATGTCCGACCAAACCACCCCGCTTCTGTCGGGCCTCCACGACCCTACGCTGTTCAGCTTCGGCATCCTCTCGCTCTCCAGCCGCCAGCCGTGGTCGTCGGTCAGGTGCCAGTGGAACTTGTTCATCTTGTACATCGCCATCAGGTCCAGCAGCCGCTTGATCGACTTCACTCCGAAAAAGTGACGGCTGACGTCCAGGTGGCAGCCCCTCCACTCATATTGCGGATAGTCCACAATCGAGCATTCCGGCAGCGTCACCTTCGAATACCTTACCTGTGTGGCGTCGGTCGGGAACATCTGCAGCAGCGTCTGGTAGCCGTAAAACAGGCCCCGTTCGCTGTTTGCGCTTATCGTGATGCCGCTCGGCTTGATTTCCATGCGGTAGCCTTCGTCGCCTATCGTGCTGTCTCTCTCGTTCAAAAGCTCCAGCACCAGCGTGTTTCCCTTCGGGTGCCCCACCACCCTCGGTTTGAAGTGCATCTGCCTCAGCGACTTGGTGATATATTTCGCCGTCTGGCTGTTCTGTCCCAGGTTCGAGTAATACAGCCGCGTACTGTTCGAGAATGTGAACGACCGCACCTTCTTCGCCACCGTCACCGGCTCCGGTATCACCTCCACGTCGGTCACCTCATAGCTCTTTCCGCACCCCGCCATCGTCACCAACGTCAGCAACACCCACACCACTATTCCATATTTCTTCACTTCCTTCATTATTTTCCTTATACATTATATAATATATAACGCCGCAACATTGTTTTTATTGTATCCGCCCCATATTTTTTTTCAAATCAGGCTATCCTGTCTCCTCTTTCCTCTTCCAAATTCCCCCCTCCGACCACTCTTCCCCGGGTCCCGAACTTTCCTAAAATCAACCATAGAGTTACCATAGAGTTGATACCTATCAACCTCCTATTTGCCAGCTATTTAGCATTAGCGAATCTTGACCCCTCCTGGCAAAAATCGTTCAAAAAAAATATTATCACTGATAATCAGTGAGTTATCGTTTTTTTTTTTTTTTTTACATGAGGTGTAATATTTTTGTAAAACTTTGCGTTTAATAAGGCGTTAACTAAAATTTTTGCTGCAATGAAAAAACTCATCATCGTATTGTTGGCAGTCTTCGCCCTCGGCTCGGCTGCCCTCGCACAAGGTAACAGTGAAAAGTATGCCATCGGTCTCCGTCTCGGCGGCGGCTATGGTTGGGGAGTTGGAGTCATGGACAATTTCAATGCCAATGTCGAAGTCTCCGCCATGCTCGGCGTGGGTCCCAAGCTCAACCGCATTGAACTCGACCTCGGTTGGCGCCACTGGCATTTCGACTGCCTCGGCCTCTATGCCACCTACCAGTGGCGGTGGAACATCGTCAAAGGTCTCCATTGGTATGTCGGCCCCGGTGCAGGCGTCAATTTCTGGTTCAATGCCTACAATCCCGTAAGCCTCTCTATTGGAGGTCAAGTCGGTCTTGAGTACAATTTCGACTTCCCTCTCCAGCTCTCTCTCGACATCCGCCCCATGATCGGAATCATAGATCCTTGGGACAACAGCAACCTCTGGCCCGATATGAGTGCCGCCTTCGGCATTCGTTATCGCTTCTGATGGCAAATTGCTAATCGTTGATATTTAACTAATTAACACAATAATCAACATTGTGTTGTTAATTATTTTTATCCCTTTTTATTGTCAATTAAAAAAATCTTCATACTTTTGCAATTTGAAATAATGTTGTTCAACGAAAGTAATTAACCTTATAATCAATAACAAAGAAAAAGACTATGAAAAAATTTATCATTGCATTGATTGCTGTTTTCGCTCTTAGCACAGCAGCTATGGCACAGGGTAACAGCGAAAAGTACGCCATCGGTCTCCGTCTCGGCGGTGCTTACGGATGGGGTGCTGAAGTTTCTTTTCATCTTGGTGGCCTTCCCAACCTCAACCGCGTTGAGTTGGACCTCGGTTGGAATGGCTGGAGTGATCCTAATGGTCACTACGGCTATCTTAACCTCACTGGTGTTTACCACTGGCGTTGGAACATCGTTGCTGGTCTCCACTGGTTTGTGGGTCCTGGTGCAAACCTCGGTCTCTGGACTGGTTATGACAAAGCCTATTTCGACCTCGGTGTTGGTGGACAGATCGGTCTCGAGTATGACTTTGACTTCCCGCTGCAGCTTACGATAGACTATCGTCCGATGTACAACTTCCTGGGTTATCATCCTCACTACCACCACAGCGCAGCCCTCGGCGTCCGCTACAGATTCTAATATAATTAGAATAAAATTCTTTTCATAATTATAAGCAGAAAAGGTGTGCTACCTCGGTAGCGCACCTTTCTGTTTCTGCCTGTTCCTTTTATATTATTCCACGCCCTTCATCGTGAGCGATATTCTGTGTCGCCTCAAATCTACCTCTATAACCTTTACCTTCACTTTCTGGTGCAGATGAACCACCTCGTTGGGGTCTGCCACTCTCCGGTTGGCCATCTGGCTTATGTGCACCAGCCCGTCCTGATGGACTCCCAAGTCCACAAATGCTCCGAACGCAGTGATGTTGGTCACTATTCCCGGCAGCACCATACCCTCTCTCAGGTCTTCTATCTTGTTTACGTTCTTGTCGAATTCAAACACCTCGAACTTGGCTCGCGGGTCGAGCCCCGGCTTCTCCAGCTCTTTCATGATGTCTCTCAGTGTCGGCAATCCGCAGTCCTCGCTCACAAACTCATCTACCTTCACTTTCGCGCGCAACTCTTTTTCTTTCATCAATTCTTCCACTCCGCATCCTACCGATTTCGCCATCTTCTCCACCAGTTCGTACCTCTCGGGATGGACCGCGCTCCTGTCCAGCGGGTTTGCCGATTCCCTGACTCTCAGGAATCCGGCACATTGTTCGTAGGCTTTGGGGCCCAGCCGTTCTACCTTCAGCAAATCTTCCCGGCAGGTAAAGGCTCCCTGCTTGTTGCGGTATTTCACTATGTTGTCGGCAATGACCGGCCCTATGCCGCTCACGTACGAAAGCAGTTCCCGCGAGGCGGTGTTCAACTCCACTCCAACGCTGTTCACGCAACTTACAACCACATCTTCCAGGCTTTTCTGCAGCATTGTCTGGTTCACGTCGTGCTGGTATTGTCCCACGCCTATCGACTTGGGGTCTATCTTCACCAGTTCCGACAGCGGGTCCATCAGCCTTCTACCGATTGAGACTGCTCCGCGCACCGTGATGTCATAGTCGGGGAATTCCCTTCGCGCCACGTCGGAGGCACTATATACGCTGGCTCCGCTCTCGCTTACCATTACTGCCACCACTTTGGTCTTGAAGCGGCATTTCTGTACCACCTCTTCGGTCTCTCGCGAGGCGGTGCCGTTGCCGATGGCGATGGCTTCGATATGGAATGCCTCTACGAGTGCTTCCAGTTTCGCCACGGCCGCACGTTCCTCTCTGACCGAGGTAAACGGGTATATGGTCTCGTTGTGAAGCAGTTGCCCTTGGGCATCGAGACACACGGTCTTGCATCCTGTACGGAATCCTGGGTCTATGGCCAGTATTCGTTTCTGCCCCAGCGGTGCGGCCAGCAGCAGCTGTCTTAAGTTTTCGGCAAATACTTTTATGGCTTCTTTGTCGGCGCGCTCTTTAAGGAGATTCCGGTATTCTGTCTCTATCGAAGGTTCAGTAAGGCGTTTGTAGGCATCTTTCAAGGCTTCTTCCACCTGTTTTCCGCAGCTGTTGTGCCGCTTCACAAATTGCCGCTCCCACTGCACAAGGACTGGCTCAGGATCGTCAGGCAGGATGTGTACTCTCAGGACTCCTTCCTCTTCGCCTCGCAGCATTGCGAGCACCCGGTGTGACGGAGCCCGCAGTGCTGGCTCTTTCCAGTCAAACCAGGATTCAAATTTGTGCCCTTCCTCGGCTTTCCCCTTTACCACAGACGAACTGAGTTGTGCGGCACGCCTGAAATATAGTCTTACAATGTTTCTGGCCTGGCCGTTTTCGTTGATACGTTCGGCAATGATGTCGCGTGCACCGGCCAGCGCGTCCGCTGCAGTCTTTACTCCTCTCTCTTCACTTACATAACGTTCTGCCATGGCTTCTGCCTCTTCGTCGCCCTGCTTCAGCAGTAGGTCGGCTAGCGGTTCAAGTCCTTTCTCGATGGCCATGGTGGCTCGTGTGCGGCGCTTGGGTTTGTATGGCATATAGAGGTCTTCCAGTTCTGTGGCATTGTCGGCGGCAAGGAGTTTTGCGTTCAGTTCGTCGGTCATCTTGCCCTGCTCGATGATCAACGCAATAATGGTCTCGCGTCGCTTGTCTAGTTCTTTTAGCTTCATCAGCAAATCTCTTATGGCGGCAATCTGCACCTCGTTCAGTGAACCGGTGGCCTCTTTGCGGTAGCGGGCAATAAACGGTATCGTGGCACCTTCCTCCAGAAGTCCTACGGTCTTCTCTACCTGCTGGATTCCCAGGTCCAATGCGGCGGCTATTTTTTCTGCGTATTTGCTCATTGTGTCTCTTTCTTATTTTTTTGCAAAAATACGAAAATTTAATATAATAATGCACAAATATATAATAAAATATTTTTTTTTAGTATTTTTGCATTTTTAATCATTAAATAGAAAAAGGAGCTAATTCGCTATGGAACGGTTCTTTGTGGCTCTATATAAGATATTCAAACGGCGTCCGATATGGATGTGGATATCTATGATTGTCCCGTTTTTGGTTTTTGCCTTCTTCGCCACTCAGTTGCGTTATGAGGAAGACATTGCTAAGCTCTTGCCCAAGACGGAAAAATCGGAGGCAAGTGGTCTGGCTTTCGGTCAGTTGAGCATCAAGGACAAGATATTTGTCCAGATGGAGCGCCAGTCCGACTCTGTAATGCCAGAGCAGATGGCAGAACTCTGCGACTTGTTTATTGACACATTGCTTGCTCCCGATTCATGCAACCATCTGATCAAGCATGTCCTTTATCGTATAGAAGACGAGTGGATGGTTAATGGACTTGACTATGCTCTGGAGCATTTCCCGTCACTTGTTGACACTTCTGTCTATCCTTCTTTTGACTCCCTCTTGGCTCCTGCAACCATTGCAAAAACCATGAAGTCCAATGCGGAAGAACTGGTCGATAATCCCGACGGGACTCTTTCTATGGTGATACCATACGACCCCGCGAATCTCAGGTCGTCGTTGGTCAAGTTGCTCCGTCAGCGTCCTACAAACACCATTACTGTAGATCGTCATTTCTTCTCCCACGACTCCTCTGTGGTTATAGCTTATGTTACACCCAATGCCGGTTCCTTTGAATCGAAGAAGTGTGACAAGGTTGTATCTCACATCGCCAAGATGGCAAAACATTTCTCCAAAGACCATCCCGAGGTGAAGGTGGTTTATCACGGAGCGTCTGTACTCAGCGCTGGCAATTCACGCCGAATAAAGACCGATATTGCCATAACGATCTCGATATCCCTGCTTATCATTCTGGTGGTTATAATGCTCTGCTATCGCAATAAATCTACAATCGGAATGATCCTCATACCGCTCATCTATGGCACGGTTTTTGCAATGGCGTGCGTCTATTGGATAAAGCCCAATCATACTATGTCCATTATGGCGCTTGGTCTTGCGGCCCCGATACTTGGCATAGCAATGAGTTATATACTGCACGTACTGACTCATTACAAATATGTGAGCAATCCTATCACCGTGTTGCGCGAGCAGGCAACGCCAGTCTGTCTTAGTTGTCTCACTACTATAGGTGCGTTTGCGGGGCTGTTGTTTACAACTAGTGAGCTTTTGCAGGATTTTGGCATATTTGCCTCTTTCGCACTTGTAGGAACGACATTTTTTGCTCTTTCCTATATGCCGCAGTTCTTCAATCTCGAGCGCAATATCCATAATCGTAAAGCATTCGGCTATATAGAGAGAATCAACGCATACTCCCTTGACCGTTGTTATTGGCTGGTAGCACTTATATGTGTGGTGGCGGTGGTTTCGGTGGTAATATCCTATATACCTTCCACTAAGGTTAAATTTGACAACGACCTACAGCATATAGGATACAAGACAAAAGCGGTTGTCCATTCAATGGATATATACCAGCAGCGAATCAATCAGGGCTCGGTCTCCAAGTTCTATGCTGCAACATCTACCGATTTGGATTCGGCGATAATGCAAAATCGCAAATTGGTTGCTAAACTTGACCGGTTGCAGTCTGACAGTGTGGTAAGGCTCTATTCGGGAGTGTCGTCAATGCTTTTGCCCATAGCCGAGCAGGAGTCAAATATTCAGAATTGGCAGAACTATTGGACGCCTGGGCGAGTGGCGAACGTACAACGTGCTGTAGCTCGTTCGGCGAAGGCCAATGGTCTGGATAAAGAGATATTCGACCCGTTCTTTGCCCTCGTGGAGAGTGAGTATGAAGCTGAGAGTATATATGATTCCGGAATTCTGCCCGACGAGTTGGCGTGTAACTATGTGGAAAAAGTGACAGAGACAACCAAGACAGATACGGCAGACAAATATCTGGTATTTACCTCGGTGCTTACTGCTCCAGAGGATGCTTACAAGGTGGCTGACTCGCTCACGTCTCTGTCGGGCGTCATTATTGCCGACCCGTTCTACTACACTGGAGATATGGTCAACATAGTACACAATGATTTCAATATAGTGCTACTTATTTCTTCCATATTTGTCATTATAGTGCTCCTGATATCATATCGCAGCATAGTGATGGCACTTCTCGCATTCCTGCCGATGTTCCTCAGTTGGTATATAGTGCAGGGCGTTATGTCGGTATGCGGACTTGAGTTCAATCTGATAAATATAGTTCTTTCGAGTTTCATATTTGGTGTGGGAGTGGACTACAGTATATTTATCTCCAACGGATTGATAACTTCGGAAAAGGGTAACAATATGAAATTGCTTACCCACCATAAGACTGCCATCACTTTCTCGGCATTTATACTTATCGTAGTTCTCGGCTCGTTGCTATTGGCGACGCATCCTTCACTCCACTCGGTAGGACTCTGCTCGCTCATAGGTATGGCATCGACCATACTCATATCGTATTGCCTACAGCCTTTCCTGTTCCGCCAGCTTATGAAAGTGAAATTTTTAAGAAAAAGAATACTCCATTTGAAATAAAATCCGCATAACCGGTACTAATATAATGTGCCACGATAAAGAGGCACGTCAAATAAGATAAAGATAATGAAAAAAGCAATTCTTACAATAGCAGCAGTGGCAATGGCGATGTTTGCCTTCGCCGACAATAGCGAGACAATTCTCGACAAGATAGAGAACTGTGGAAAGAAAAATACAACGATTACCGGATCGCTTGCCCAGGTGAGGACAACTGCAGCCAAGGCAAAGATCAACATGTCTGGTACGCTTTATTTTACGGCATCCAATATGTTTTCGATACTCTATTCCGACCCGGCGGGTAACAAGACGGTTATCAATAACCAGTCAATGTTGCTTGTTGCTAAAGGTAAAAACCAGAAGTTTAACCTGCCCAAGAGCCCTTCGATGCAAAAACTGGCCTCGTTCCTTTTGGATGCAATGGGGGGGAAGGTACGGAACATCGCCAACTCAAACAATGCCAGCTATACGGTCTCAGAAGAGGGCAATACCTATGTGGTGGAGATGACGGCCCGCAAGAAGGCAGCCAAGGGCTATTCCTATATCAAACTTGTGTATCGTCAGTCCGATGGAGTGATGACCTTCATGGAAACGCGTGAGTTCAGTGGCGTGTCCAATACCTATACTCTTACTGACATCCGCCGCAACTCTTCAATAGACAAGTCGGTATATGGCCTCTAACGACAGGCAAGTCATAAAGGTCATAAATAATAGGTCTATAAAGGATGATGTTTCTTTATAGGCCTTTTTCTTCACAGTAGTCTTTGATTACCTGCAGCAGTTCTTCACCGAAGGCTTGCATCTTTATTTTACCGATGCCTGGAGTCATCGCCAGCTCGTTTAGAGTGCGAGGAAGGTGGTTGGCGATATGGTTTACGGCTTTTTGGGAGAGAATCTGAAATGGGCGGACACCATTTTCTTCGCATTTCATCTTACGCCAGTCGCTGAGCCGTCTTACGAGTGCAGGCTCTCTTATGCTGTCAGTCTCGGCGACTTTCTTATGGTGTTCTTTGCGTTGTTTCTTGTTGTCAGATTCATTGTTTTCGCCGAGGATGTAGGATGTCCGTGCCCTTTGGTAGCTTGCTACGCTGAAGATATTATCTGAGAGATGGTTGAGGCAGTAGCATTTGAGTTCCAGTGGTTCCCCGAACTTTTCGATATAGGAAGTCATCTCGCCGGCCAACTCTTTGTTCTCGACATTGAGAGACAAGAGAGGCATCATAGATGACGCCAGATTGTTGTATAATGGTCGGAAATATGCCAGGGCCTTCGAAGCGCGGTCCACAATGGCGGTGTTACATCCAATCTGTTGCGACATACGCATAAGTTGGACGCGGAACTTCTCTGATACTTCTGCCAGTTGGTTCAGCTTGTCCATACTCTCGGACCATTGTTTGGAGGCGTTGGGATAGAGTTTCGCCAGCGGACCGGCAAAGAGTCTGCCGATTTTCTCGCCATGGATTCGCAAACCTTCGGCTCCGAGCAGTTCGCACAGTTGGTCTATATAATATTTGGTAGCTTGGCTGTCGAACATTTGCAACACTGACTCCTCGGAAGGTTGGCACTCGTAGAAATGGCGTACGTCGCTGTTGTCGAAGGTACAGCTGGCGGAGAGTCTGCTGCTGAGTTGCAACCCTTCGAGAGAGCGGCAACGGCTCAGCGCCACATAGACCTGGCCATAGGCGAAAGCGTCGGCGGCGTCAACGATGACGCGGTCGAAGGTAAGCCCTTGTGCTTTGTGTATGGTTACAGCCCAAGCCAGCTTCAGAGGATATTGTGTGAAGGTACCGTCGATGCGCTGCTTTATCTCTTTGTCAGACGGGTCAATTTCGTATTTAATGTTTTCCCATACCACACGTCCGACAGTAATCTCGTCGCCTTCGCTTTCCACTAAGATGGTCTCATTTTCGGAGTCGAAGCTTTTCACTATGCCTATTTTTCCGTTGTAGTAGTGGTGGCTTCCACTCGGGTCGTTTTTTACGAACATTACTTGCGCTCCCACTTTCAGAGTCAGTTCACGCTCGGTTGGGACTGCGCTGTCGGGGAAGTTGCCGTCAACTATGGCCGACCATGTGCGGCCTTTGCCCGGCAGGGCTTCCAAGTGGTTGCGGTTGACGATCTCGGCTTGAATATTATGGGTGGTTAGGCGTATGGGAGGATTTTTCTCGTCGGAAGGGAGGTCGTCGCATTTGCGGTATCGGCTGTTGAGGACGGCGAGAGTTTCGGGGTCCATATGGTTGTCGCGTACGTGGTTGAGGAGTTTAAGGAAGTCGGTATCCTGTTGGCGATAGACTTTCTGTAGTTCAATGGTGATGTAGTCCAGCTTTTGCAGGGCCTTGCTATGGAAGAAGAAGGGAGAAGGGTAAACCTTTCCGATGTAAGGAGCTTCCTCGTCGGTCACCACAGGAGGGAGCTGGTGGATGTCACCAATCATCAGCAGTTGCACGCCACCGAAGGGGCGGTTGCTGTGTCTGACCTGCCGGAGTTTCCAGTCGATGGCGTCGAGGAGGTCGGCACGGACCATGGAAATCTCGTCGATGATGAGCAGTTCGAGAGTCCTGACGATATTGGCTTTGGTGCGGTTCAGTTGCTTTCGGCCTTCGGGCATCTGGTATTCGGTAATGAGTTCGGGTACGTCGGGGAGGTAGGGGCAGAGAGGGAGTTGGAAGAAAGAGTGGATGGTCACGCCGCCGGCGTTGACGGCAGCTACGCCGGTCGGGGCGACGATGACGTAGCGTTTGCGCAGTTTGGAGAGCATAGACTTCAGGAAGGTGGTCTTGCCCGTCCCCGCCTTGCCGGTTAGAAAGATGGAGACGCCCGTCTCGGTGAGATAGCGTTCGGCCAGTTGCAGTTGAGGGTTGGTTTCCAGCATAAAAGAGCGCAGAAGGGATAATCGTTAGCTGATAGGTACGCGCCGGTCGAGACCGAAGGTCATAGGAGAAACTTTCAGGACGGGAGCGAACTGGAGGCGTTTCCATTCGTTTATTCTAACCTTGCGCAGAACCTGGTCCACCAGTTCGGGTTCGTAGCCTTCGTCGATGATTTCCTCGCGGCACATCTGTTCTTCGATGAGCAGGTTGAGAATGCTGTCCAGCACGGAGTAGTCGGGCAGGGAGTCGGAGTCCTTCTGGCCGGGGCGCAGCTCGGCGCTGGGGGCTTTGTCTATGGTGTGGCGAGGGATGAGTTCGCGGTCGCGGTTTATGTATTCAGAGACTTCGTAGACTTCGGTCTTGTAGAGGTCACCAATCACGCTGATGGCTCCGCAGCTGTCGCCATAGAGAGTGCCGTAGCCCATGGCGGCTTCGCTCTTGTTGGTGGTGTTGAGGACGATGGCACCGAACTTGTTGGCGTAGGACATAAGGATGGTGCCGCGGATGCGGGCCTGCATGTTTTCTTCGGTCACGTCCTCGGCGCGGTCGCCGAAGACGGGCTTCATGGTTGCTTTCAGTTGGTCGAAGACCTCTTTGATGGGGATTATGTCGTAGGAGATGCCCAGGTTGTGGGCGAGGTCTTCGGCGTCTTTGACGCTGTGGTCGGTGGAGTATTGGCTGGGCATGAGGATGCCGTGGACGTTGTCGGGGCCGAGAGCTTCGACAGCGAGTGCGCAGACGAGAGCTGAGTCGATGCCGCCGCTGAGTCCGAGTACGGCTTTGGAGAGCCTGTTTTTGCGGAAGTATTCACTTATGCCGGTGATAAGGGCTTTGTGTGCGAGCTCGACGGCTTCGGGTTTCTCGTCGTCAATCTCTTCGAGGAGTTGAGTGTCTATTGTGCGGCTGGAGTCTTCGAAATAGGGCAACTGGGCGAGGAGACCGCCGGCTGCGTTGAGTGCCATGCTGCCGCCTGCGAAGAGGAAACTGCCTTCGCCGCCGGTGCGGTTGACATAGACGAGGCCGGCAGTCATGTTTTCGACAATCTTGCGCATACGGTAGCGTGTGCGGAAGGGCTTGTTGTAGTCGAAGATGTTGCATCCGCAGCAGATAATGATGTCGGGTTGCTCGATGTGTGATTTGGAGAGCTCTTTGAGGTCTTCGTAGAAGCCGATGGCGATTTTTTGTTCCTGGTATTGAATGACCTGGACGCCGTCGCCGCGGACGAAGTATTTCTGCTCGTCGGGTCCGAGGTATTTCTTGCTGATGACGGCGCGGATGGCGTTGTTCTGTACGAACACGATGGAGTTGCAGAGGCCTTTGTCCTGGACTTGGAGGGGCATGCCTATGAGGAAGGCGCGGTGTTCGCTGATGGCGACCAGTTCCTGGAGTGCGGCTTGAGCGCGTTTTTGGAGGTCTTTATAGGCGACGGCGCCGAAGAGGGGATAGCCGCAGAGAGTGCAGGCAGGGAAGACGGTGAGGAGAGCTTCGCGGGAAGCGTCGGTGTCGAGTTCGGCTTTTATCCATTCCAGGTTGTTTTCTGGATTGAGGCTCTCGATGTTGTGTTGTACGATGTGTATGTTCATATCAGAAAAACGTTTCAGAATCTGTATCTAATGCTGAGGCCGCCGCTCCCTCCGAGGCCGCGGGCGTCGTCTTCGCCGAGGATGTTGTAGCGCGGGAAGATGTCGATGGAGAGTTGGATGGGTATTTTGAAGTTGTATTCAATGCCTATTTGGAATCCTGGGCCCAGGCCGAACTGGGCGTCCCGGAAGTACCAGCCCATGTTGATGCCGGGGCCGACGTACCAGGCTACTCCGTTTTTGAGGTTCCAGTACCAGTGGAAGGCGACGGAGAGGTTGAGGTAGTCCCACTTGTCGCATGTGGCCCATCCGAGGTTGGTTTCGAGGCGGTATTTGCTGAGTGCCTTGTGCCAGGAGAAGTCGATTTCGCCGCTACGGCTGGGGCCTGCGCCAATGCGAAGGCCGAAATCGTCGCTTTGGGCCAGGGAGAGTGTGGCGCTAAACACCACAGCAACAAGTAGTATGAGCAGTTTCTTTGCCATCGACCGCGGAAATAGAAAGTGCAAAGATACGAAAAAATATTTTAATACAATATTTTTTTTGAAAAAGAGGGGTTATATGGGTGGGGGAGGATTATTGTGGGGGAGGGTCTTGGAGTTGTGGGGTGAGGTGTTTATGGAGTTTGGCGAGGAGTTTGGGGGTTATTGGGTGGCGGTGGGAGTGGGTGAGGGTTTGAGCGAGGTGGGTAAGTTGTTGATTGTATTCGTCTTGATTACTTGGGGAATTTAGTTGTAAGGGTATGGTGGAGTCGGAGTTGGCGTGGGTGTTGGGGTTGTGCCAGAAGGCGTAGAGGATGATGTGGTCTGTGGGGTCCCAGGTGGCGGGGAGGGGGATGGTGAGGCGGGAGTGGGAGC
>JAFRTM010000027.1 GCA_017439185.1 Bacteroidales bacterium
CGTAGGCGATGCCAGCCTTGTTGACGGCATAAGCCCTCACATAATATGTGGTGTTGGGTTGCAGGCCTGTCATCGTGCAGCTATATGAGCCTGTGCCGTTGCCTTCCAGTTGACTGCTGCCGGCGAGGGTCGGGTTGTGGCCGGTGCTCCAGCAGATTCCGCGGCTGCTGACGAGGGCTCCGCCGCCGTCGCCGGTCACCTCGCAGGCAACCGTGGCTGTGGCCTGCGTGCCGCTTACGCTCACGGTGACCACCGTGGGCACACTATATGTGCTCTCTTCTCCCATCACCAATCTAACACTTTCTCCGCTACGTCTATAGGAATTGCCGACGTTCACTGTGCTGCTCGACACCTGAACTCTTGCCACTCGCGAGTCGTCGGTGCCTCGTGTAGAACTGAGATAGTAGCCGCAGCTGCCGGCCTCGCTGACCGAAGTGCCGCTGCGCCAGCCGCCTGCCGGCAGGAACACCGCTCCGGCGTCCTGCATAAGAGTCCAGTTGTCGGCTGTGTAGCTGTTGGCAAAGCCTAAGGTGGCATTGTTGATATTGATTGGTTGTGTCACCTCGGTGGGATGGCTGTAGGTGTCGGGGAACAATATTATTCCGCTCTTGCCGTTGACGGTTGCCTTGGCAAAGCGGGCGTTGGCCACACCGTTCACCGTAGAGGCGCTGCGGGAGAACAGCAGATAGTTCCACTCGTCCTGCGTCATGGTGCGCCACATCTGCGGCGTGTCGCCTCCGTTGGAGATGGCGTTGAACACGCCCCAGTCGGCGTTAGCGTAGGCTCCGGTCAGGTCGTTGTCCGGGCTTCCGCCGGGGTAATAGTCTGAGCTGGCCGTACTCGTAGCATAAGGCTGATAGGCGGTGGCACCGCTGTTCCATCCGCTCGTACCCCAACAGAAGAGGTCAATCCAGCCGGTATAGGTTGACGAGATGCTGCCGTTGTTTGTTCCTCTGAAGTCATACTGGTTTTCGGCGAAGCGGAAGGTGCCGCTCTGAGAGCCTCCTGTGGCCACGGCATGGCTGCCGGTGGTGGTGTACTGCAGGTTGCCTCTCGAGAACTTCACCGTGTTGTTGGCGCTCACCGAGAACAGCGAGCCGATGGCGCCGTTGGCATCTATGCTGCCCGCTATCTCGCCTGTGGTCAGCTGCACCTCGTTGCCGTAGGCTGTGCCCGTCCGGTTGGTGGCGTAGGCTCTTATATAATATGTCGTATTGGGGCGCAGGTTGCCGAGGAGCACTTCGTAGCTGCCCATGCCGGTGCCGTTGGCTACTGCCGTGTCGGCGAGGGTCGGGTTGGGGCTGGTGCTCCAGCATATTCCGCGGCCGGTGACAGCTGTGCCGCCTCCGTCGTAGGTAACTTCGCCCGTGACCTGCACCGAGCCCGACGAGAGCTGCACCGCAGCCGTGGTCACCGTAGGCAGGTCGTATTCTGTCACATCGCCCATCACCAGACGCACACTCTCGCCGTTGCGTCGGTAATAGTTGTTTTGTGCCACAAGGGCGCTCGAGGTGAACTGCACACCGCTGGCGTTGCTCGACTCCGTCCCCTTGGTGGACGACCAGTAGTCACCATAGGAGGCCACCTCGTTGACCGTCGTGCCGTTGCGCCAGCCTGCCGCAGGCAGGAACACCGCTCCGGCATCCTCCATCTGCACCCACTCGTTAGCCGTGTAGCTTCTGCCGGTGAATGCTGCGCCGGCATTGTTGATATTGGCTGGCAGGGCAAGCTCGGAAGGATGGGTATAGTTGTCGGAGAACAGTATCAATCCGGGCACCCCGTTCACCTTGGCTTTGGCGAAGCGTGCGTTGGCTGTGCCGTTCACCGTCGAGGCATTGCGGGTGAAGAGCAGGTAGCGCCACTCCTCGTAGGTCATCGTGCGCCACATCTGCGGCGTGTTGCCTCCGTTGGAGATGGCGTTGAACACGCCCCAGTCGGCGTTGGCATAGCTGTCCGTCAGCCCGTTCTCTTCCGATCCGCCGGGGGTGTAATCGGTCGACGAGGTGGAGCTGGAATAGGGAGCATAGGCCGTAGCTCCGCTGTTCCATCCGCTGGTGCCCCAACAGAAGAGGTCGATCCAGCCGGTATAGGTTGACGAGATGCTGCTGTTGCTAGAACCCACATAGTTGTACTGCTTCTCGGCAAAGCGGAAGGTGCCGACGGCCGTGCCTCCTATCGCCACGGCATGCGTGCCGGTGGTGGTGTACTGCAGGTTGCCTTTCGAGAACTTTACCGTGTTGTTGGCGCTTACCGAGAACTCCAGGATGGTGGCACCGTTGCCGTCAATGCCGCCTGCCACGGTGCCGGTGGTTATCTCCACCTCGTCGCCGTAGGCTGTGCCGGCCACATTGGTGGCATAGGCCCTAAAGTAATATGTGGTGTTAGACTGCAGGCTACCCATCACGCTGGCAAAAGACCCCACTCCTGTGCCGTTGCTGGTGTGCGGGTCGGAGAGCGTGGGATTGTGGCTAGTGCTGTAGCACACTCCCCGTGCGGAGATGCTGGCTCCGCCTCCGTCGTAGGTCACCTCGCCTCCGCCGGCCACCGAGCCCGACGACAGATTGGTTGCGGCGGCAGTGGTGACCGTAGGCAGCGCATAGGTGGTCACCTCGCCCTTCACCAGTCTCACACTCTCGCCGTTGCGGCGATAGTGGTTGTTTTTCATCTCCAACA
The DNA here is from genome assembly GCA_017439185.1 of Bacteroidales bacterium. Taxonomy (GTDB): domain Bacteria; phylum Bacteroidota; class Bacteroidia; order Bacteroidales; family P3; genus Colimorpha. The sequence continues at coordinate 2,674 of JAFRTM010000027.1, forward strand.
GGCTGGATGTTGCATTGAAACTTTGGGCTATCGAGTCGGTCGCCCCGTGGGTCGATGTCCAGTAATCGGCCGAACTGCCTGCATCGCTGACCGAAGTGCCGTAACGCCAGCCGCCTGCCGGCAGGAACACTGCTCCGGCATCCTGCATCATCACCCAGTCGGTCGCGGTGTAGCTGTTGCCGCCATAGCCTGCCGTGGCGTTGTTTATATTGGCCGGCATCGTCAGCTCGGTCGGGTGGCTGTATGTGTCGGGGAAGATTATTATTCCGCTATTGCTGTTGACTGTCGCCTTGGCGAAGCGGGCGTCGGCCGTGCCGTTCACCGACGAGGCGCTACGGGAGAATAGCAGGTAGTACCACTCGTCCCTCGTCATGGTGCGCCATATGCCGGGCTGGTTGCCGCCGTTTTCTATGGCGTTGAATATTCCCCAGTCGGCGTTGGCGTTGGCTCCGGTCAGGTCGTTGGCATAGCTGCCGCCCACTGTGTATCCCACATAGTTGTTGGCGCTGCCGTAGGGCTGGTACACGGTGGCTCCGCTGTTCCAGCCGCTGGTGCCCCAGCCGAAGAGGTCTATGTATCCCGTATAGCTTGACGAGATGCTGCCGTTGTATGTTCCCCTGAAGTCATATTGGTTTTCGGCAAAGCGGAAGGTGCCGCCCTGAGTGCCTCCTGTGGCTACGCTGTGGCTGCCGGCGGTGGTGTACTGCAGGTTGCCTTTCGAGAACTGCACCGTGTTGGTCTCGCTCACCGAGAAGTGGGCATTGGTAGCCCCGATGCTGTCTATGCCTCCGGCTATCTCGCCTGTGGTCACCTCCAGCACCTCGCCATATCCTACGCTGTCGCAGTTTCTGGCATAGGCCCTGATATAGTAAGTGGTATTGGGTCGGTTGTTGTAAAAGGTGGTAGTGAACGTGCCCAGCCCCGAGCCCCTCTCTGTGGAGCGGTCGTCCAGGGTTGGCGTCGGGTTGGTACGGCTCCAGCAGAAGCCTCTTTCCGTCACATCGGTGCCGCCTCCGTCGCTTGTGACCTCGCCTTCGGCCAGTATCGACCCGGACGACAGCAGCGTGGCCGAGGTGGTCACCACCGTCGGCGCGCCATACACCGTCACGCCGCCCATCACCAGCCTCACGCTCTGCCCATTGTAGCGATAGTGTGTGGTTGACAGCTCGCACTCACTTGAGGTGAACTTCAAGGCTGAGGCTCTCCCGGCCTCGCTCCCCTTGGTTGACGACCAATAGTCGCCGTTAGCCGTGGCGGAATATACCGACGTGCCTTGCCTGTATCCCGCCACCGGCAGGAATATGGCTCCGGAGTCTTCTATCGCTATCCACTGGTCGGAACTATAGACGTTACCCGTGAACGCCGCGGAGGCGTTGTTTATGTTGGTCGGCAGGGCCTGCTCCGCCGGGTGGTTGTAGTGGTCGGGGAATATTATCAGGCCTTGCACGTTGGCCACCTTGGCCTTGGCAAAGCGGGCGTTGGCTGTCCCGTTCACCGTCGAGGCGCTGCGGGAGAATAGCAGGTAGTTCCACTCGTCTTTCGTCATCGTGCGCCACATCTCCGGTGCGTTGCCGCCGTTGCTTATCCCGTTGAACACTCCCCAGTCGGCGTTGACATAGGTACCTGTCAGGTTGCTGTCCGTAGTGCCGCCGGGATAGTAGTTGGAGGCGGTGCTCGACGATGACCAAGGCGCCGTCGAGCTGGCTCCGCTGGCCCAGCCGCTGGTGCCCCAGCCGAAGAGGTCTATCCATCCTGTGTAGCTGCTCGAGATGCTGCTGTTGCCGGTGCCGATGTTCGTGTATTGGTTCTCGGCAAAACGCCAGGTGCCGCTGGCCGTGCCGGTCGCCGCGGGGTGAGTGCCGACGGTGCTGTATTGCAGGTTGCCTTTCGAAAAGTGCACCACGTTGTTTCCGCTTACCGAGAACTCGGCTATCGAGGCTCCGTTGCCGTCGAAGGCTATGCTGTTGTTGGCAACGGTCGTGAATTCCACCTCCTCGCCGTAGGCCGTGCCTCTTTGGTTGGTGGCATAGGCTCTGACGTAATATAACGTGCCGGGGGTAAGTCCTGTCATATAGCTCGTGAACGTGCCTGTGCCGACTCCGTCGCCGGTGTGGCTGCCGCTAATAGTCGGGTTGTGGCTCGTGCTCCAGCACACTCCCCTCGCCGTCACCTCTGCCCCTCCGTCGTCGCTCACCTCGCCTCCGCATGTGGCCGAGGTCATCGCCATGTCGCTCACCTCGCCTGTGCTCACCGTGGGCAGCTCGCTCTGCGTGGTGAAGGTCATGTCTGCGCTATAGGCCGTGCCCACACTGTTGGTGGCGTAGGCTCTCAGGTGATAGGTGGTGGTGCGCGTCAGCCCGTCTATCGTGCTGGCGAAAGTGCCGCTGCCGCTGCCGTCGGTGGTGTGGCTGTCTCCTATCGTAGGGTTCTCGCTGCTGCTCCAGCACACTCCCCGCTCCACTACCGCAGCTCCTCCGTCATTGGTCACACGGCTGCTTACCGATGCTCCGTTTACCGATGGGTTTACGTTGACCACTATCACCGTCGGCAGTTCATACACTATCTCCTCCTCGGTCGTGAACGTACGTTCCTCGCCATAGGCCGTACCCTCGCTGTTGATGGCGTAGGCCCTGACGTAATATGTCGTGTTGTCCGTCAGTCCGGTAATGCTGCTCACGAAACTCCCTGTACCGCTGCCGTCGGTGGTGTGGCTGCCGCCGACTGTAGGGTTGGGACTCGTGCTCCAGCACACTCCCCTCGCCGTCACCGTGGCGTTGCCGTCAGAAGTAACGTTTCCTCCACACGTAGCCGAACTTGTGGTGATATTGCTCACCGCCGCAGTTGTCACCGTCGGCAGTTCATACACTATCTCCTCCTCGGTCGTGAACGTACGTTCCTCGCCATAGGCCGTACCCTCGCTGTTGGTGGCATAGGCCCTGACGTAATATGTCGTGTTGTCCGTCAGCCCGCTGATGGAGCTGGTAAACGAGCCTGTGCCGTTGCCGTCTGTGGTGTGGCTGCCGCCGACTGTAGGGTTGGGACTCGTGCTCCAGCACACTCCTCTCGCCGTCACCGCAGCGTTGCCGTCAGAGGTAACGTTTCCTCCACACGTAGCCGAACTTGTAGTGATATTGCTCACCGCCGCCGTCGTCACCGTCGGCAACTCCAAAGGTGGCATATTGTCAGTAAACACAAGCTCTATAAGCTCATCCACCATCTGCACCTGCGTCACAGGCTCACAGATGGCATCGGTCGCTATTCCTACATACGTCATAATATCGCCCACCTCGAAATCTCCCTCAGCCACTGCTTTGGGCAAAGCGAGCATCTCTGTACTGGCCCTCACCTCTATGCGATTATCGCCGCCGTTCCCTTTATTCACCAGCTTCGTAACCCAACGCTGCGATGAGGTATTCACCGTGAGGAAAGCCACCTGCGGCTCCGCCAGCTGTATTGCCAGCTGGTGCCTCCCTGCCAAAAGTGTAAGTTCCTTGGTAACAACCGGTTGGCCCGTAATGCGTACTATCTCTATGGTAACCCTTTCGGCCTCTGCCAATGTCAGCGTGGCAGTGGAATTGCCCACGAACGGGTTGGGCGTCACAGGCGAGAGGCCGCTGACTGCCCCCTCCGCCGTCTCTATACCCTGCGTAAGGTTCAACACAAGCGTGGTGTCGGGATAATTTATCGTCTGCTCCCAACCTCTTGTGAGGTTCTGTATGTGTACACCGGTAAACGGGTGATATAACCCGTCTGGCGTCCGCCCGGTAAACTTGACGGTGATACTCTGCCCCACTAACGACAAAGCCGAAAACAAAACCATTGATAACAAAACAAATCTTCTCATATTCGCGACATTTATATGACAATTAGACGATGATTTACACAAAATATTACAAAAGGCAAAAATTTTTTGCAAAAATACACATTTTTTTCTTCCCCACCATTTTTTTATAAATTATTGCATATTTCTTAACAAAAAAATCCGCCATACCCGATCCCCAACCCTCCAAAAAACTGACCACTGACCACTGGCTACTGGCCACTAAATTAACCTTAGACTTACAATAGAGTTGATACCTACTTATGTGCTCTTTACCAGCAATTTAGTATTTGCCAAAAATCACCCCTCCTCCAACTTTTGATCAAAAAAAATTTACTTTATGTAAACACCGTATAATCAGACCATTAATCCTAATTTTAACACTTTTCTCCCTTTCCTGTCTTTTTTCCTCCTCCCACACAATATTTTCCTCTCTTTTCCGTTATATTTTGTCTAAATCTGACCCACCCCTATGACCCCCATCGAACTCCTCGCCCCGGCACGCAACCTCTCCCAAGGCATCTCCGCCGTCAACCACGGCGCCGACGCCCTCTACATCGGTGCCCCCTCCTTCGGTGCTCGTGCCGCTGCCACCAACTCTCTCTCCGACATCGAACAACTCGTCCGCTACGCCCATCTCTACCGCGCCCGTGTTTACGTCACCGTCAATACTCTCCTCTTTGACAATGAGTTAGAGCCGGCAGCCAAGCTCATTCGTCAACTCTACAACCTCGGCGTGGACGCCATCATCCTCCAGGATCTCGGTCTCCTCCTCGCCGACCTCCCTCCAATACCGCTCCACGCCTCCACCCAGTGCCACTGCTTCGACCCCGCACGCATCGGCTTCCTCCAGCAGGTGGGCTTCCAACGGGCCATCCTCGCACGCGAGACCTCACTGTCTGAAATCAACGCCATACACAACGCAACTTCCATAGAATTAGAGGCTTTCGTCCACGGAGCCCTCTGCGTCTCTTTCAGCGGACGCTGCTACCTCAGCCAATACCTCACCTCGCGCAGCGGCAATCGCGGCCAATGTGCCCAGCCCTGCCGGTCCCAATGGGATTTACTCGACGAGAAAGGCACTATCTTACATAGAAACAAGCACTTACTGAGTCTCCGCGACTTCAACGCTTCGCAGCACCTCTCCCAACTCATCAACGCCGGCGTCACCTCGTTCAAGATAGAAGGCCGCCTCAAGGACGACGCCTACGTCCGCAACATCACTGCCTATTACCGCTCGCTCCTCGACGGCATCCTCAACGGCAATCCCGACCTGATTCCTTCGTCGTCAGGCAGTACCACTCTCTTCTTCTCTCCCGACCCCTCCCGTACCTTCAACCGCGGCTTCACCACCTACTTCCTCGACGGACGCCCCGACCGTCTCACCACCGACTCCACACAAAAGAGCATAGGCAAACAAATCGGTAAAGTACTTAAAATCAATGCTAAAAGCCTTACAGTCTCCACTTCCGAACCTCTACACACGGGCGACGGCCTCTGCTATCTGTCTAATAATGAGCTACAAGGCTTCGCCGTCAATCGCGTAAACATCATACAATCAGACACGTCTTTCTTACAGGAAATCAACGCCCCGCCCTCCTGCCCTCCCGCACCGGGCACTCCCCTGTTCCGCAACCACGATATCGCCTTCTCCCGTCTCCTTCAGGGCAACTCCGCTGAACGTAAGATTCCCGTCTCTATGACTCTATCTGTCATGGAATCAGGCCTCTCTCTCCTTGTCTCCGACTCCGACGGCTTCTCGGCGTCTGCCTCCACCGACTGCCCACTCTCCCCGGCCAAAGACCCCTCTAAAGCTGCGCAACAAGCATACAATCAGCTCTCTAAGCTCGGCGACTCGCCCTTCTCTCTCCTCTCCCTCTCGGCCGACAACTGCTCACTCTCCGACTTCTTCATCCCCGCGTCTGTCCTCAACGCTCTTCGCCGCGCCGCTGTGGAAAAACTCTCCCAAGCCCGCCAAAAATCCAAGCCAACACCTGATTGCCAGCGTGTTGTCCCCACTACACCTCTTCCCTACCCCGTCTCGGAACCCTCCTCTTCTCTCGGCATAACCAACCACCTGTCCGAGCAGTTCTACCGACTACACGGCGTCTCTGACATTGAATATAGTGTAGAGAAAACTCAACAGTTTGATTCTAAACCCCTTATGACTACTCGCTATTGCCTACGCTTCGAGCTCGGCATCTGCCTACGCAAAAATCCTGACTATAAAGGCCCTCTCTTCCTCAAGAACAACCGCTCTCTTCTGCGGGCCGACTTCGACTGTAAGAACTGCCTGATGCGTCTCTACGCCGTCAAGAACACCACTGTGCCACCAACACCTGAGCGGTGATCCGGCTCCTCTGCTCTACCACTATCTCTCTTCCTTCCACTATGCTGTCTATCACCTCCTGCGTGTAATAGCGTATCGTTATCAGCTCCATTTCCTGGTTATACTTCACGACAAACCTTTCCTGCAGCCGCTCTATCAGCTCTTTAAGCAGCACTTCATTATAATCCACACAGAACGAGAAACTTAAGGCGGAATTCTGCATCAGGTTCACCTTCAGGTTAAGCCGTGCCAGTTCGGCAAATATCACCTCCAGGTTGTCTTCGGCAATAAAAGAAAAGTCTTTCGGCATCACCGATACCAGTACTTGGTTCCGCTTGAATATATAAAGTGGCGTCTGCGGCTCTATCTTGTCAAACTCCCCAACTGCCGATCCTTCTCTCTCAGGAGTCACAAACGACCTTATATACAATGGTATATGTTTATTTTGTAACGGCTTTACTGTCTTGGGATGTATTATCGAGGCTCCATAATAGGCCAATTCGATCGCCTCGGAATATGGTATCTGTCTTACTTTCACCGTATTATGGAAATACTTGGGGTCGGCATTGAGAAATCCTTCCACATCTTTCCATATAGTAACACTCTTGGAATCAAGCAAGTAGGCCAGCACCGCAGCCGAATAGTCACTCCCCTCCCGCCCAAGGGTTGTAGTGCTGCCGTCATGTGCCGAAGCTATAAATCCTTGGGTTACAACGACTTTGCCTTCCGTCAAATCAGTCCTCAGCTGTTTGGTGTTCCTCCCGCTCGCCTCCATATCCACCAATGCTGCCCTGTGCTGCTCATTCGTCGTTATCACCTCTCTTACGTCAAGCCACTTACAATCAATGCCTTGCTGCATCAGATACTGACTCACTATCGTCGTGCTTAGCAGTTCGCCGTATAGAACCACCCGGTCGTATAATAGATTGTAGTCACGCCCCTCTGCCGGCGCCATTATCTCTGACCGGAGCTCATCAAACAGCTTCTTTATCAAGCCATAAACCAGAGCTTTGGGCGAACGGAACAGGTGCCTCAATATCTGCAGATGATACTCTATCACATCTGCCAGCAACGGCTCTCTCATTTCTGGCTCGCAAACACCTGGTATCAAGCGCTCTAACGCATTGGTCGTCTTGCCCATCGCCGATACCACTATCACTTTGCCGGCTCTGCTCTGTGACTGCACCCTGGCCACTATCGAGGCCATATTCTCCACAGCCATGGCACTGTTGACTGACGCGCCGCCAAATTTGTGTACTTCTATTTCCATTATATTTCTCTGATGTATATTATAATAACTCATTTTTTCTCCCAAAATTGTGTCATGTCAAAAAAAAAGTGTATTTTTGCAAAAATATTGCCCATGGAAACACCGCTCCTCCCCACTTCTTATCTCCCGCCCATTTCCTATATGGCGTTGCTCCTACACTATGGATGTGCCACAATAGAGCGATACGAGACATACCCTAAACAGACCTGCCGTAACCGTACCACCATACTCTCCGCCAACGGACTTCTGCGACTCTCCGTCCCTGTGGTAAAGACCAACGGCAACCACACCCTTACCAAAGACATCGCCATAACATACGTTGAACATTGGCAACTCCAACACGTAAGAGCCATAGAATCAGCCTATAGCACCTCCCCGTTTTTCATCCACTACTGGGAGCCTCTCCGTGAAATAATCCTTAAAGAACATGAATCTCTCTGCTCTCTGAACCACGAACTACTCGACCGGCTGCTCCTCATGATGAAGATCGACTGCGCCGTTAACCCCTCCTCCGACTACGCCCACACTGCACTAAAAGACTACCGCGACATCTTTTCTCGCCCAACCCCTTCCCTGCCACAATACTATCAAGTATGGTCCGACCGGCTCCCCTTCGCCTCCAATATTTCTATCTTGGACCTCCTCTTCAACCTCGGTCACATTGAGGCAAAAGAATACTTGCGAAACATTACCCCCCAAATACTAAAAACCTTAGAAACAACATAATAGACCCGATGTTTCACGAGAAACATCAACCGTTTTTCTTCTCACACACTATCATCAACACCGAAACATCGGCCGGCGATACCCCGCTGATTCTTGACGCCTGACCCAATGTTTTGGGCTTCATCTTGCTCAGTTTCTCCCTCGACTCATACGATAACGCCTGTATGGAAAAATAATCTATCCCCTCCGGCAACTCTATATTCTCAAACTTCACCAATCTGTCTGCCACATCACTCTCTTTTTCGATATACCTTTGATATTTCAACGCTATTTCCGCTCCTTCCACAATCTCTCTTCTCATATCTTCGGGTTGACTTTCTATAACTTCGCGCAACTCTTGCGACATATCCGCCACATCTTCCATCGTCAACTCTGGACGGGCGATAAGGTTTTCCAACTTCACCCTCTGTTGCAAAAGCGACGAACCTTTCTCTTCCAGCATGCCATTTACCATTGTTGGAGTCACGCTCTGTTCTCCGACGCACTTCTTTATCTCCTCCATCCCCTTCCTTTTCTGCTCCACTCTCTTCATCTGACCCTCCGTGGCAAGATGCAATTTCTCATACGACAATGGAGTGAGCCTTTCGTCGGCATTATCTTGGCGCAGTAATATTCTGTATTCTGCCCGCGAGGTGAACATCCTATAAGGTTCGTCAACTCCTTTGGTCACCAGATCGTCAATCAGCACTCCTATATATGCTTGCGTACGGGAAAGCACAAACGGCGCCTCCCCTTTCAGTTTCAACACGGCATTTATTCCTGCCATAAGTCCTTGGCAGGCGGCTTCCTCATATCCGGTGGTGCCGTTTATCTGTCCTGCAAAATACAGATTCTCCACCCTATTGGTCTCTAGGGTGTAGCGCAACTGTGTCGGTGGAAAATAGTCATATTCTATCGCATAGCCCGGCTTGAATATCTCCGCATGCTCAAAACCTTTCATACTTCGCAGAGCCTCCACCTGTACCTCCAGAGGCAACGACGAGCTGAACCCGTTCAAGTAATACGAGTTTGTGGCGAGTCCCTCGGGTTCTACAAACAACTGGTGCCTCTCTTTTCCGGCGAACCTCACTATTTTGTCTTCGATGCTCGGACAATAGCGAGGACCTCGCCCGTGTATCAATCCGCTGAACATCGGCGAGCGGTCAAAACCTGTTGCCAGTATCTCGTGAGTCCTGCTATTCGTATATGCCATATAGCAACACCTCTTGGCCAGTGGATAACTGAAATCCCTCGTGAACGAGAATCCCTGGGGATCATCGTCGCCCTCCTGTACCTCCAACTGTGCGAAATCAATCGTCCTACCGTCGATTCTCATCGGAGTGCCGGTTTTCAACCTCTCCACCTCAAAGCCTATGTTCCTAAGACAATCCGACAAACCCACTGCCGCCCTCTCCCCTATTCTCCCCCCTTCCATCGACATCTCACCTATAAATATTCTCCCGGCCAAGAAAGTTCCGTTGGTCAGCACCACGGCATCTGCGCTGATTCTAAGACCCATACGGGTTACCACACCCTTTACAACTCCCTCTTCGACCTCAATGCCAGTTACCTCGTCTTGCCAAAGTCTCAAATTAGGCGTATTCTCCAACACTCTACGCCATTCCACCGTAAACACAGCCTTGTCACACTGGGCTCGCGGACTCCACATTGCAGGCCCTTTCGACCGGTTCAACATGCGAAACTGTATCGTACTCAAGTCCGTCACCCTGCCCGACATCCCTCCAATAGCGTCTATCTCTCTTACTATCTGCCCTTTAGCCACTCCTCCCATCGCCGGATTGCACGACATGCGGCATATTGCCTCAATATCTTGCGTAATCAACATAGTATCAGCACCTAACCTCGCCGCTGCATGTGCCGCCTCAGCTCCGGCATGTCCTCCTCCAACCACTATTACTCGTGGTCTCCCCTCGCTTTTTACAAAAATATTATCGCTAACCGTTTGATTCATAGTAATTTCAGTGCTTCATCCTCTCTCTGATGCATCTTCTTGGCCTCTTTTTCCGTCTTGTCGCCCTGTCCCAACAGGTGCAACACCCCGTGTACCATCACCCGGTGCAGCTCGCTCTCAAAATCCACCCCGAACTTCTTGGCATTCTCCCCGACCCTCTCCACACTAATCAAAATATCGCCCGACACAACATCCCCTTCATTGTACGGAAAAGTTATTATGTCGGTATAGGTGTCGTGTTGCAAATACTGACGGTTGACCTCAATCAGATATTTGTCGTCGCAAAAAAGGTAACCTATCTCCCCTACCCTCTTCTTCTCATTCTCGATTACACCCTTCAACCACTTCCGCAGACGCAGACGTTCCTTCAACTTGAAATTCTCGGTTTCTATTGTAAAAGTGATAGCCATTTTTATATTTTCTTGTCATTTTCATTTTTTAGCTTCCTGCCGCTGTTTTCCATAAAACACGCCCAATCTACTCTCTTTCAATTCATTGTCCGTATATTTCCCTCTTTTTAACCCTCTGAGAATCGCTTATTTCCCCGTGGCAGCATATCCACCAACCGTTTTTTCGATTCTCAGAGACTTTACCGCACATTCGTATGACACAATTTTTCATACCCACTCTCTCCATTAACCAAAGTTAAACCAACCTTTACTCAACCTTTAACCAACCTTTAACTTACCCTTAATTTGCCCTTAACTTGTCTTATCAAAAAATTGGCATAACCGGTACCACCGACTATGCCAAATAAATTTTCAGAATTTTATTTTCAATGCAGCAGCACCTCTTCTTTTTTCGACACCCGGTTGAGTGTCCATCTCCTCTCTGCCGCTACCTCTTCGTCGATTCCGTTAACATCAAAATCCATGACAACCTTACGTCCTCCCTCTTCATAAACCAGTCCGTCAGACAAGCATTTCATAAGATAAATACCTGAACCACAGTTATCTGAAAGCGGAAACTCGCCGAAGCGGCCATAATCGAAACCTTCGCCCTGATCCGCCACCGAAAATCTCAAACCGCCATCGCAATCGCTACATTCTATTGAAACACTCTTCTTTACATCATTCTTGTTCCCATGTTCCATGGCATTGCGCACAGCGTGCATCAGCGCCACCGACATTGAGCCATAGTAATTTGTGATGTGTCTTTCACAAACTACGTTCCAAATGAATGATTCAACCTTGGCCAATTCTGACGTATTAGACTGAATAACAAGTGTTTCCATCATATCTTTACACCTTTTACCAAATACAAAGATACGACTTTTCTTTAATATTCACACTTTTTATGATAATTTTTTTTAACAAACCACTGGTTATTACCGGTAATGGTGTGAATATCAATGTGCTACGGCAGAATTATTTTCGTTACCACTACGGAAGAAATAATCGTTAACCTTCTGCTTATAGAAGTTGTTGAGATTCGGCACAGTACGCTTCAAAGTCTCCATATTACGCTGTTTCAGGCGTTCGATCTGCTGCATGTCAGATGTCGGGGGAGGGAAGTCGTCTGCCGACTCGCGGCTTTCCCGACGCTGCTCCTTCTCACGCTGCATCTCGGCCTTCTCGTGTTCGAGCAGCCGCGTCATAATCTGCTGCTGACGCGAAATGGTCTGATTTGTTATGGTTTTGTTAACCAGGTCAGTTTCAGTCTGTTCCATCTGCTGTTGGAGCTGTTCTATCTCTTTCGCCAGCTTACTGTCGCCCATATTCCCCTCCTTCAGTTCCTGGCCATACTGCTGCATCATCCGCCTTATCATTTCCTGCTGAGCCGCCATCCTGGCGAACTCCTCGCTCATAGTCCCCTGTTCGCCCAAACGGTGTCTGGCAGAGGGTTTTCCCTGTTTGTCCAACTGTTTTTTGAGGGCCTCCATCTGCTTGTTGAGTTCCTCCTGCATCTTGCGCATAGACTTCGGCGACGGGTTCTTACCCGGGTTGTTGCACTGGCTCTTGCTTTTCTGTTTCGACGGGTTCTTGCAGCTGCTGTTGGACTTCATCTTTGACTGTTGCTGCATCTGGTTGAGCGACTCGGCAAGCAGAAGCGCCAAATTGTTAAGCGACGTCATCGACGACTGCATCCAACGGGAAGTCCCCGTATTCTTAGAATTGCCGTAAAACGACTGATTATAAGTCAGTAAGCCATCTAACGACTTCTTTATATTAAGGTTTACCTCGCCCAATTCCTTGCCAATGGCCGAAGCCACCGTTACCTGCCGTTTGGCTATGGCACGCAAGGAATCCTCCAACACTCCGAAGTTGTCCTTTATCTGATTCTGCGACAATATAATAGTTTGATATTTAGGATCTTGTATATATGTGTTCGACACCTCGCCGATTAACCCCTCCTGGTTGAACGAGAGTGTTACAAGGCTTGCGAGCAATTGGCGAATCTGGCCCGCATCCTCTGCCATATCCTCCTGCTCCATCCGTTGTTGCTCCTCGGCAATCTCATTAGCCAAGGAATCAAGCTGTTGTGCCGCCTCCTGCTGTGATTGCGAAGCATTTTTGTTATTGCCCTTGTTCATCTGCTGCGAAGCATTGTTCTGGTTGTTTTCTATCTTGTTTTCAAGCGATTGGTCGATCTTGAAGTCCTCCGACGGGTCGAGCTTCTTGTATTCGTTTTTGATGTCCTGCAGATCCTGCTTCAGGTCTTGGAATTCCTTGTTCAGTTGCTGCTGCTGTTGCTTGAGTTCCTCGTTGTTCTTTCCTTTTGACGATTCTGTCTTCGACGACATTTCTTGTTGTTTCTCAGACAGTTTACGCGTCTTGTCGATAGTTTCGGAGACCCTGTTCTCCAGTTCCAGCCGCTTCATCAGTTCCAAGTTCTGGTCGAGCTGCTTCTCAAGGTCTTCATTGCTCATTTTCAGTTGTTCCAGCTGCTCTTGGATCTTGTCCTTCTCCATCTCCTGCATCATCTTGTCTATCTCCTCCATCATCTTCTTCATCTCGTCATTCAAGAGCGACTCCATCATATGTTCCAGTTCCTTTTGCTTGTCGAGAATCTGCTGTTCCTGGTCGCGGTATTTCTCGCGCAGGCGGTTGTTTTCCTCCATTCGCTGCTTCATCTGCTCAAGCTTCTTCTGGAGCTCTTTCTGCTTGTTTGCCAGTTCTTTAAGTTCATTCTTGTCCTGCCAGCTGAGTTCCTTCTTGTCTACAAACTTGCGCATAAGTTCGTTGATTTCCTCCTGCAGTTTCCTCAAGTCCGACATTGACGATTCCGCCTTGTTATAAGCCTCTTCGGCATTATTCGACAGCCGCTCGTCCAGTTCCTCGTCGGTCGGAATATTATATACAAACTCCTGAGAACGAGCCATCTTGGGACCGTGCACGCCGTCATTGTCCCATACCTCGAAATAATATTTCAGAGCGTCGCCCGGCAAGAGGTTAAGTTCCGCAAAGTTGTAGGAATGAATGAATTCCTGTGTCGTTTCACGTGAAACCGCGACAGGGTAAGTCAATCGCTCCGTCTGGGCTGTATCGCCATTATGTATGTGATTTACAACCATTTGTAGTTTAGAGAAGCCATAGTCGTCCTTGATGTTGCCACGGAAGAACGCCCTGTCCGGATAGACCGAGTCGCGTGCCTCCAGGACGAGGATAAGTGGGTAGGCATCGGGTACAGCGGTGACGGTATAACGCAGAGTATCAAGCGATTGAGTATAACTATTAGCAACCGAGAAAGCATATATGAACGAGCGCGATATGCGGTGGGCAAACTCTATGCGTCCATTCTTGTCGGGAGTCAGGCGAGTCCACACACTGTCAATCATAAAATAGAGAGTGTCCACGTCGCGCATTTGGAACAGCCACTTAGCGCTGGAACCCTCCGGAGCTACTATATCGCCCTCGTTTATAAGCACTTCCGCCTGTTTTGCCGTATAGGCGGGATAGGTCATAGCGACCCTGAAATTGAGAATTGTAGCCTTAGGATAGACGGTAAGAGTATAATCCCCGGAAGAGAATCCCCCACCCTCGAAATGGAGAGTATGGGAATGCTGGACATTTTTTATAGTGTAGCTAAAATGCGTAGCGTCAACCTTTTGCATCTTGAAGGAGAGGTTATCCACGAATATGAAGACCTCTTCCGGTATTGTAGAGCCCACCACAGAAAGCGAGACAAGGAAATCCTCCTGCTGAGGGATAGACAGGTCGCTGTTTTCAAGGACGAAAGAGAACGGAGCCGGGCGCTCATAGCGAGTGTTGTGGTTGACTATGCGCTCGGCAGGAGCCGTGATAAATGCCGGGAATATGATGAAAAGGGCGAGGAGCACGAGCAGCGGGATTGCCGCATACTTTATATATTTGATATTGACCTTGAGGTTCACCGCCTTTTTGAGAGGCACGAGGCGTATAAGAGCCGTCTTTTGCTCGATACTGGCGGCGAGGAGGTCCTGCTCTGGGGTAGAAGAGGAGTCGTTAAGTTGCTGTAACTGTAATAGATTGAGGAGTTTATCTTTTATCTCCGGAAAATGCTCACCCGCCAGACGTGCCGCCTGCTCATAAGAGAGCCCACCGGCAAGGCGGTGCATGCGGAGAATCGGCAGAAGCACATAAAAGGCTAATACCAAGAGAATTATGAGCAAGAAAGCCCAAAATATGATAGTACGTACAAGAGTACCGAAATAGCCGAAATATTCGATAGTCACAAAGAGAAGAAAAAGAGACAAAATCAGCCCCGAACCATATAATAAACCGCGTATGAGACGGCTCATATAGTACTTGCGAATGAACGCATTGAGGTTTTCCAATATGCCCTTATTCTGGCTCAAGCTACTTGTTTACAATATGTTATTACAAATTGACGCTAATAAACCAAACTACAAAAATACAAAAAATATATGAATATATAATATTTTTATGTACTTTTGCAAAGAGAAACAAATGAAACAATGAACAGAGTAATACTAATCACTGGAGCGTCGTCAGGATTTGGGAAGAGCATAGCCGAGCGGCTTGTAAGAGAAGGGGAAATCGTATATGGAACCAGCCGTAAAGAGCAAGGGACCAGCGATATAAAGTTTCTGAAGATGGACGTAAGAGACCGCGAGTCGGTAGGGGAGGGAGTAAAGAAGATAATCGAAGAGCAGGGGCGAATCGATGTGGTGATATGCAATGCCGGGATGGGCATCGGCGGCTCGTTGGAGTGTGCCACGGCGGAAGAGATAGAGGTGCAGATGGGGACCAACTTTATGGGGTGTGTGAACGTGTGCCAGGCCGTGTTGCCCTATATGAGGAAAGCGAGGGCCGGCAGGATAGTAAATATCAGCTCAATCGGAGGGGTGATGGGTTTGCCCTACCAAGGGTTCTATTCCGCCTCAAAATTCGCCATAGAGGGCTTTACCGAGGCGCTGAGCGCAGAGGTCAAAGGCTTTGGAATCAAGGTGAGCATGGTAGAGCCCGGAGACTTCGCCACAGGCTTCACGGCGAGCAGGATAAACTCGCAGCAAACACTTGACAACGAGGACTATGGTCCAATATTCCGGCGTTCGTTGGAAATTATAGAGAAAGAGGAGAACGGAGGGTTGAAACCCGAAGTGCTGGCAAAAGCCATAGTGCGGATAATCAATGCCAAACACCCGAGGCTGAGATACCCAGTAGCCAACCTGGAGCAGAAACTGTCGGTGGTGCTGCACAGGATATTGCCCGGCAACTGGATGGTAGATATACTAAGAGACTACTACAAAGCATAATAGCACGGTATTTGCTAATTGTCTCATTGGTTAACTTTAACCAAATCGCGAATAGTGTTTCCTACATTTATTAAGTGGTCAGCCACGCGCTCGGCATTCTGAGCGAGCGATATGTATTCCGCACCCGTTGTAGGATCACATTCCCCTCGACCAAGACGCTCAATATGGCTTTGTTCCATTGTTTCGGTGAAATCATCTATCTTGTCCTCAACAACATAAGCACGCTCAAGTGCCTCAATGTCAAGTTTATGGTAAGCTTGCATAATCTCAGAATACAGATTGTCGATTAACTTTTCCATTTGAAGTATTTCTTTGATAGCATCCGGGGAGAAAGAGGAACCTTGTTGCTTGAGAGCGTCGGCATATTCCACAATATTTTCAGCATAATCCCCAATACGCTCAAGGTCACAAACAGAACGGACGGAAGTCGTAAGATATTGATGGTCAAAGCGATTGAGTCTTTTGTCAAAGAGTTGAACGGTAAATCGAACCAACTCAGCATTGAGATAATTCAATTCATGTTCGGTTTTCTTAAACTTTTCCAACTCAGAATAATCCATAGTGGTGACAATCTTAATGGCCCGGTGGAAGTTTTGCATAGCAATTTGAGACATATTTTCTATTTCCGCCTTTACCTGGCGTACAGCAACCACAGGAGTTCTTAACATTTGATAATCAAGAAAATAGAAATGCGGCTCATCTTTTGTATCAGACTTCTTGTCTTTTATCAATTTACAGGAGAAGGACACAAGCAGATTGGTAAGAGGAAGAGCCACAAGCATAGTACAAACATTGAAAACCGTGTGGAACATAGCTAGTTGCAACTGAGGCTCACCCTTAAACAACAAGCCAAACAGCCGGCCAAAACTCCAATTACCACCAGAAGCCAACCAAAGTATCAAAGCCATTACCAAGAAAATCACCACACCCATAATATTGAATATGAGGTGAATAATTGCTGTACGTTTAGCATTAACACCACTTGTCAACCCAGCAATCAAGGCAACAACACAGGACCCGATATTAGAGCCCATAGTAAGATAGATACCCTGATCCAGTAAAACCAATCCCGAAACCACCATAGTGATAGTGATCGACGTCATCACAGAGGAAGACTGAATTACGGCGGTCATGACGGCACCAATGAAGACAAGCAACAGAGGATTGTCTATGCTTGCGAGGAATAATTTCACACCCTCGAGAGCGGCAAACCCGTCCATTGCATCTGCCATCATAGCCAGACCAACAAAGAGCAAGCCAAAACCAGCCAAGATGCCGCCTACTTGTTTCAGCATATCACGCTTTGAAAAGAGAGCCAAGAAGGCCCCTATTCCCGCCATTGAGGCAAAAATAACGGTAGGAGAAACCCCGCCTGAGCCAGTCATACCAAGAGCCACGAGTTGGGCAGTCACAGTGGTACCGATATTAGCACCATAGATGATTGTCGCAGCCTGAGCCAGAGACATTATGCCGACATTGACAAAACCAATAACCATAACGGTTACAGCACCACTGCTTTGTATTGCTGCAGTGCCTATAGTACCAATACCTACACCAATCCATTTGTTTTTTCCTGTACGGCTGAAAAGTCTTTTTAGGCGTTTTGATGAAACTGATTCAAGGTGGCTGCTCATCATCTGACAAGCCATAAGGAATACGCCTATTCCAGCCAGGAGAGTAAGAAAAGCGATGATTATTTCTGTTGCATTCATATTAAAAATTTTATCATTTTGAAAAGAAAAATGGTACAATTCCGATTGGAATTGTACCATTATAAGAACTAATGTTTGTAATTAAAAAAACTTTTCGCGGGGCATACCGACGGACAAGTCCTCTCCATTGTTCGTCAGAGCGCTGAACTCCATTGAAATAAAGGATTGGCAAGTATTCATTCCAAATTTTTTTTATGCTATTAACGTACGACGGGGTTTGGCATTCAGCCATATCGTCTATTTCGTTCCAATCCATATCGTCAGCACTATACTCGACACTTGCAATGACCTGCAAATCCTGCAATTCACGGTTATAGTCGCCCACTTCATCAACCAATAGGGAAAAACAGAACAATGTTGCCAGTAAAAAGAACAAATAGTTCGAGTATTTTCTTACAAAAGCGAACATTGCTTACTATGTTAGAGGTTCATGCCGAAGACGGCTCGTTTCATCAGAGGAGTTGCGTCGTATTGTGTACTCCAGATCTTAACAGCCTCGTTACCAATAATCTGCGGATTGGTATAGGCCGTGTGGACGTTGTATTTTATGGCGTTCTCACTCATGGCGGCGTAATATATGGAGTGGACACCACGTTTCTGCCAGTCGGGGTGGACGCCGTTAAGGAGCGCGTCGAGCGTGTCATAGTGACGTAGAGCGTGTAGGATGTGGATCCAGCCGAATGGGAAGAGGTGGCCGTTGGCCTTTTTGTAAGCCTTGTTGAGGTCGGGGACGCTGAGGCCGAAAGCCACGAGATTGTCGTCCTTGTCAACCACGAACTGGACGAACTTGAGGTCGATGAACGGGAAGTATTCTTTGATGTAAACGTTTATTTCCTTGTCAGTTAGCGGCACGAAATCGTAAAGATCCTTGAAAGCGTCGTTTAGAGTGTGGAAGAACTTGGTGGCGTAGGGATATATTTCCTTGCGGCTCTTGACTTTTAGGAGGCGGAGATTGTATTTCTCCATGATGAGGCCGTTGATGCGTGCCACCTTGGGAGGAACCGGCTGATTGGCAGGAAGTTTATACTGAGCCCACTGGCATTTTATCTCCATGCCGAAACGCTGGACAAATTTGATGTAATACTCTGGGTTATAGAGCGTTGAGATATTTTGGCGGGCGTCGAAGCCTTCGATGACCCAGCACTCCTTGTCCATGTCGGTGAAGCCGAAAGGACCTTCTATCTCGTTCATTCCATGAGACTTGCCGAATTCTATGACCTTGTTCATGAGGGCCGAAAAGACGTCGTAGTCCTCGATGAAGTCCATCCATCCGAAGCGGACCGCTTTCTTTTCCCAGCGTTCGTTTACGCGAGTGTTGATGATAGCCGCCACACGGCCAATGACCTCTTTGCCACGATAGGCGAGGTAGAGAGAGACCGGGCAGTATTCCCACGAGGGGTTTTTGGGAGTGAGAAGCTTGACTTCGTCAGAGATGATGGGAGGGATATAAGTAGGTACGTTTTTGAAGAGCCGGTTAGGGAGGTTAATGAACTGGCGGAGTTGTCTGCGGCCAGTAACTTCCTTGATAACAATAGGTTCCATTAAAGTATCTCTAATTTTTTGAAGGAGGTGTAAATCTTATCGACAGCGTAGTCGACCTGTTCGCGAGTGTGGGTAGCCATGAGGGCGACACGAATGAGGGTGTCCTCCGACTGTACCGCGGGAGCTATGACCGGAGTCACGAAGACGCCCTGTTCGAGGAGCATGTGGGTGAGGAGGAACGTCTTGTCCTGGTCGCGTATAAAGAGCGGAATTATAGGCGTTTGAGTGTTGCCGATCTCGAAGCCGAGGTCAGAGAAACATTTCATGGCGTAGTTGGTGATGTTCCAGAGAGCCTGCTGGCGTTCCGGCTCAGAGCGCATGATGTGTAGTGCCGCGAGGACGGAGGCAGTAGAGGCAGGAGATATGGAAGCGGTGAAGATGTAGGGGCGGACGTTGTGTTTCATCCAGTTGATAGTGTCGGCATCCGAGGCAATGAAACCGCCCACCGAGGCGAGGGACTTGGAGAACGTACCCATCACGATATCAACGTTTTGGAGTTGCTGGAAGTGGTCGCAGGTGCCACGTCCTTCGGCTCCAAAGACACCGAGACCGTGAGCCTCGTCAACCATGAGAGTAGCCTGGTACTGGTCGCAGAGCTGTACGAGCCGGTTGATGTCGGCCACGTCGCCTTCCATGGAGAAGACACCGTCGGTGACTACGAGCTTGGAGGCGTCGAGCGGGCATTTCTGGAGTAGGCGCTCGAGGTCGTCAAAGTTGAGATGCTTGTATTTATAGGTAGTGGCGAAAGTGATCTGTTTGCCTTCCATGATAGAGGCGTGGTCCCGTTCGTCGTAGAAAACGAAGTCGTTGCGTCCGGTGACACAAGGGATGGTGCCCGAGTTGGCCTGGAAGCCGGCTGAGAAGAGCATAACTCCGTCTTTACCAAGGAATTCGGCGAGTTCGTCCTGGAGTTGGATGTGGATGTCGAGAGTGCCGTTGAGGAAAGGAGAGCCTGCGCATCCCGAGCCGTATTTGTCGATAGCCGCTTTAGCCGCTTCCTTGATTTTGGGGTGGTTGGTCAGGCCGAGATAAGAATTAGAACCGAACATAAGGACTTTGCGTCCATTGACGAGAACCTCAGTGTTTTGCTCGGAAGAGATGGGAGTGAAGTAGGGGTAGATGCCCTTAGCCTTGGCTTCCTGAGGTGCTGTGTACTGTGCTAACTTTTTTCTAAGAGGTTTCATATATTATGAAGAAATAAAAACTAAAAACGAACTTGCAAAGATAGGAAAAAAATTTAGAATAACGGTAAATTATTTAGTTAAAAAATCGAAGAGAGAGTTTGTGAGACGGCTTGCTCCAATTCTAAAATAGTGTTTGTCAATATATTGAGGTCCTAAAATGTTTTGAGCGAGAGAGGCGTAAAGGAGAGCCTGTTCGGGAGAAGAAATGCCGCCCGAAGCCTTGAATCCGACCAGTTTTTTAGTTTTTTGGTAGTAATTTTTAATACTTTTTAACATAAGTTCCGCTGCCTCCGGGGTGGCGCCGCCGGGAATTTTGCCTGTAGAAGTCTTGAGGAAGTCGGCGCCGGCTGCGATGGCGAGGTCAGAAGCCTTGGAGATGAGATCCGGGGAGGGGAGGGCGGAAGTCTCGAGGATGACCTTGAGGACGTGAGAGCCGCAGAGATCTTTTATGGAGGCTATCTCGTCGGAGACTTGGGAGAGTTCGCCTGCGAGGAAGAGGCCGAGAGAGAGGACGATGTCTATTTCGTCTGCACCGTTGTCGAGAGCATACTGAACCTCAAGGAGTTTGGAGGAGAGAGGAGCCTGAGCAGAGGGGAACGCCGCTGCCACGGAAGCCACCGAGATGTCCGAGCCCTGGAGAGCCTTGACTGCGGCGGGTACGAGAGAGGGGTAGACGCAAACCGAGGCCACATGAGGGTTTGGGGAGTTGGGGAGAGAGAGGGAGAGAGAGTGCTGGCAGAAGGCGGCGATAGAAGCCGGGGAGTCGGTAGAGTTGAGAGAAGTGTTGTCGATGCAGCCGAAGATGGCTGTCAGCAGTTGTCGGTCAGAGAGGTTCATAGGAGTTGGGATATTTTTTCGACACGGCGTTGATGGCGACCCCCTTCGAAGGGAGTGTTGAGAAACTCGTCGACGATCTTGATGGCGAGGTCGGCGGGTATGAAACGAGCCGGGAGAGAAAGGACGTTGGCGTCGTTGTGTTGGCGGGCGAGATGTGCAATCTCGATGTTCCAGCAGAGAGCGCAACGTACGTTAGGATATTTGTTTACAGTCATTTGGACGCCGTTGCCCGAGCCGCAGATGACGATGCCGCGGGAGAATTCACCACGGTTGACGGCAGAGCCGAGCTGGTGGGCGAAGTCGGGGTAGTCGCAGGAGTCGGAGGAGAAGGTGCCGAAGTCTTTGACGTCGAAGCCGGCGTCTTTGAGATAATTGATTACCAGTTGTTTGAGTTCATAGCCGGCGTGGTCGCAAGCGATTGGTATAATTTCGTTCATTGGTGTGATAATTAAAGATTTAAGTTGCAAAAGTACAAAGAAAATATGTAACGGGCGCGCGTGGTGTTAATAAAAATATTCACAGAGTTTTTAACAATAGAGTTAAGTTACATGGAATGAAAGGAATAATGGGTTATCAACAGGTGGGTGTTGAGGAAGTTTGTAAAAGACTGTTAGTATGGTGTTAATGAAAGTTCGGTGGAAGAGAAAAGTTGAGAAACTGACGATTTATGAGCGATTTTTAACAATGAATCTTAATTGTAAAGTACAAGGAATGAGGCATTTGGTAGTGTTTTCAACAATATTGACAATGATAAGAAAAAGAAATATATTTATAAAAGGGAAAAAATAATATTAGTTATAAGTTGTGAGTTCTAAGTTATGAGTTAAGATTGAATTTTGAGTTTTGAGTCTTAAGTTTTAAGCAAATTAAAAGTTGAATATTATTTTTAAGTGTTTGTTATTTGAGATTTCTTTCATTTTTGTATTTGTTAGGTGGAATGGGGGTCGGATTTTGGTTAAAAGGAAACGTGGGGAGAAAAAAAATATTGTGCGACAGGAGAGAGATTTTTTTTTTGAGAAAAAGAGGGTTGAGGGAGGGTTTTAATAAAAGGTAAGTTGCTGATAACTAGGACTCGGGTAGGTATCAAGTCTATGTGAAGTATATGGTTGGGTTAATTGAGAATTGAGAATTGAGAATTGAAAGTTGGAGTGAGGACAATGTTAAAAATGGGGGTGGGGGGTTGCGGAAAAGAAAAATGTTTGTATATTTGCGGCGTGAAAGAGGAGAAGGGGAATGGGTGAGTTGGTGATGGGGTCTGTGTGGATTGGAGGGTGGAGTTGTGTTGGTTGGGTTGGGGGTTTATATTATATAATGTAATAAAGGAGAACAGAAATATGGCAGTAAATGATTCGTTGGTGCATTGGAGTGGGTCGGTGGGGCCGTTGATTGGATACACGGTGAGGGGAGTGAGATATTTCCGGAGTAAGCCTGCGAAGGTGAGGAACCCGCGGACGGAGGCTCAGACGGCACATAGGGAGAGGTTCGGCGTGGCGAGTTCGTTTGTGAGGAGTCTGGGAGGGGTGTACAAGATTGGGTATGAGTGGTACAGGGAAGAGAAATGCCCGCGGGCGAGGATGATGGAGCAGGTGTATTGGGAGGCGATGGACGAGGAGGGAAGAGTAGACTGGAGGAAGGTTAAGGTGGCGAGGGGCAGCCTGAGGGTGTATGAGGGGAGCGGCGCGAGAGTGGAGGATGGATGGGTGAAGCTGAGATGGAGCAGGAGTGGGGGAGATATGGCCGACGAACTGACGTTGACAGTATATAACTGGAGCAGGGGAGTGGCGATGAGCAAGAAAGGATGCGCGAAGAGGGGAGACGGGAGGGTGAGCGTGGCGCTACCGGAGGGATGGGAAGAGGAGAAGGTGGTGGTGTGGGTTTTCTGGAGGAACGAGGGGAGGAGAGCGGTGAGCGACTCGGCGGTGGCGCTGACGATAGGTATGGAAGATTGTGAGAACGAGGATATTGAGGGCTGGGAGGAGTTGAGGAGAGAGATAACGCGAGGGTGGAAGATGAAGGCGAGCTGGAGAGGGAGGGGGAATTATAATGCCAGTGGTGGTATTTAATGGGCAATTATATATTTTTTAATTATTAGAACTTAAAATTTTTGTATAAGTAATTTTTATTATATTTGCAAAATATATTAGTATTATTATTTTACTTAACATTAATAAAATCAATTTGTTATGAAAAACAAAAAAATTAGATTATCTATTATTCTGATTGTTATTGCACTTGTGTTTTGTGTACTTTTAATTTGTTTGAAGCAGTGCAAAAAGGAGCCGTCGGAGAATGTTCCGTCAGATTTATATTCTGAGTGGATTAATGGCTTAAATTATGATGATATTGACAATATATCAATGGACATAGCGAAGATTCATACGTTTGAGATATACGCTTTGTTGTCTGATACGGTGTTAGCAAATATGGAGGATGGCATGGATGAGGTTAAATATGTTTATGATCGGGTAATGGAAGATTATAAGAATCTGGATTTGCAATATATAAGCAAATATTTTGGTGCAAATGTAGATGATAGTATAAGGGAAAAAATGATTTTGGAATTGAATAAAGAAGTGATAGAGGGAGGTCATAGTGAAAATGTTACGGTAAATAGTTTTATGGAACAGATAGATTCGGCTATTGTAAAGTGTTTTATGGAGAGTGATACATATGAAGAATTTTGTAAAAGGGTTGATACAGAAACATCAGCAATAGTTAGAAAAATAGAAGATAAAAAAGATTATTTTGCCGTAAGAGTATGTGCAGATATAGCTAAAAGTTCATTTGATGTCTGGACTGACTATTTTTATGGAAACAACGGAGCAAAAGAGAAAGAAAATGCATGGCAGAAACTAAAAGCAATGGGAGAAAAGATAGTGGAGAAAGGGAAGGAGTTGGATCCATATATAAAAGCTGATTGGGAAGGAGCAAAAGATGGAGCGACAATAGGAGGGATAGTTGCTGCGGCAGAAACAATAGCAACAGATGGAGCAGGGGCGAGAGTTGGAGGTTATATAGTAATAGGAGGAGCAGCAGTAGGAGCTGTTGCAGGTTCAGTCCATTATAATAATTCACAAAATAATAACAACAATAATGGTGGAGGACGGTAATTAATGAAGAAGTTTGTTTATAGGCATACGGGGTTGATTGGCCTTATTATTCTGTTTGTGGTGTGGGGATTGGAGTTTACGATTGGTTGGCTGATAGGAGGTGATAGTTTGGTAAGAAATGTATGGTTCTTACTGGCTGCGGTGTTTGTTGGTGCAGCTGTAGTGAGTTTGTTTCAAATAAAAATAAGGAAAAAGGCGAAAGAGGAGGGTGTGGAGATTGAAAAAGGTATGATGAGATGGGTGAACGGACATCTGTTTCTTTCGTATGTGATAGCGCATGTGTTCTGTTTTGGTGTTTGTTTTTTGGTGAACTGGCTGTTGATGAGAGACTGGGATTTTATGATGGAGGCGCTGTTTTCGTCGTGGATGGCGGCAGGAACTGTATTAGGCTTGGCAAATTCCTGGCGGAAGAAGTGAGAGAGGCTGTGAGATATTGAGTTGAGAAAAAAGTTGGGAAGAAAAGTTGTGGAGAGAAATAAAATGTGTATCTTTGCATTTTATTTAGATATGTAATATTCATAATATAAAAAAGCGAAGATATGGACAAGAAAGAACTGCAGAGAGAGATAGAGGAGCTGAAGAGAGAGAAAGACGCGGTGATATTGGGACACTACTACCAGAGAGAGGAGATACAGGAGGTGAGCGACTATGTTGGGGACAGCCTGGCGCTGTCGCAGGAGGCGCAGCGGTGCGAGAAGAGCGTGATAGTGTTCTGCGGCGTGCATTTCATGGCGGAGACGGCGAAGATACTGAACCCGAAGCGTAAGGTGCTGCTGCCCGACATGGAGGCGAGCTGCTCGCTGGCGGAGAGTTGCAAGGCCGAGGACCTGAGGAAGCTGAAGGGCGAGCATCCCGGGGCGATGGTGGTGAGCTATGTGAACTGCACGGCCGAGGTGAAGGCGGAGAGCGACCTGATATGCACGAGCGGAAACGCAGAGAAGCTGATAAGAGCGCTGCCGGAGGATCAGGAGATAATATTCGCGCCCGACAAGAACCTGGGCGGCTACATAAATGGAGTGACGGGGAGGAAGATGCTGCTGTGGGACGGAGTGTGCACGGTGCATGACGCGCTGGTGGCGGAGAACGTACTGAAGATGAAGATGGACAACAGGGACGCGAAGGTGATAGCCCATCCCGAGTGCAACCGGGCGGTGCTGGAGGTGAGCGACTTTGTGGGAAGCACGAAGGCGATGCTGAAATATATAGGAGAGAGCGGGGAGAAGAGATTTATAGTGGCTACGGAGAGGGGGATGCTGTATGAGATGAAGAGGATGTATCCCGACAGAGAGTTTCTGGAGGTGGGGAGCGGCAAGGACGGCTGCGCATGTACCGACTGCGCGTATATGAAGCTGAACACGCTGGAGAAGTTGAGAGACTGCCTGAGAGACGGGAAACCCGAGATAGTGATGGACGAGAAGATGATAGAGGCGGCGCGGAAGCCGATAGAGCGGATGCTGAAGATGTCACGAGAGTTGGGAATAATAAAATAGAGAGCGATGATAGGGCAGGAAAAGGTTTACGAGCGGCTGAGAGAGTTGGGGATAGAATATGAGTATTACGAGCACCCCGAGGCGCCGACGATAGAGATAGCGCAGCAGTTCTACAGGGGCGAGGGGACCACGCTGTGCAAGAACCTTTTCTTCAGGAACCACAAAGGGAATAGGCATTACCTGGTGATCATGGACGCGAGAGGGGAGATGGACATACACAAGATGGAGAAGAGCCTGAGGCAGGGGAAGTTGAGCTTCGCGTCGGAGGAGCGGATGATGAAATGGATAGGGGTGAGGCCCGGGAGCGTGTCGCTGTTCGGGCTGGTGAACGACAGCGAGAAGGGGGTAAAACTGTTTGTAGATAAGAATTTGCTGGAGGTGGAGAAGGTGAGTTTTCATCCGAACGACAACCGGGCGTCGCTGGTGATAAGCCGGGAGGGGATGCTGAAATTCATAGAGGCGAGCGGGAACGAGTGGGAGGCGGTGGAGTTGTATGAGCCCAACGATGTGGTTGATAAGTAGTTAAGTGTTGTTAATAACCCCAAAAAGGTAATTGTTTCACGTGAAACATTGAAGGAGGCGGTTAATAACGATAAAAAGTAAGGAAAAAGATGGAATGGAAAGTTGAAAAGAAGGCCGAGTTGTTGGAGTTTTTGATGGAGAAGATGGAGGGGAGCAGCCGTACGAAGATGAAGGAGACGTTGGCGAGGAATGTGATGGTAGATGGGCGGAAAGTGACGCAATATAACTTCCCGCTGATGGAGGGAATGACCGTGACGGTGGGGAAGGCCGATTTCAAGAAGCGGTGGACGCCGAGAGACGTAGATATAGTGTATGAAGACCAGTGGCTGCTGGTGGTGAACAAGAGAGAGGGGCTGGTGTCGTACAGCAGGAAAGCGGGCGACGTGACGATGATAAGCGAGGTGAACGGCTACCTGGAGGCTACGAGGCAGAAATGCCATGCCCATGTGGTGCACCGGCTGGACAGAGACACGTCGGGGCTGATGGTGGTGGCGAAGAGCAAAGAGGTGGCGAGGAAATTCGAGGAGAACTGGAAAGAGAGGGTTTATGACAGGAAATATGTGGCGGTGGTGTGGGGGAAGCTGGAGGTGAAAGAGGGGGTGATCAGGAGCTGGCTGACCGACGGAGAATACTGTGTGCTGTCGTCGTGGGAGGACAATGGGGGAAAAGAAGCAGTGACGAGGTACAGAGTGGTGAAAGAGTCGCGGCGTTACACGATGGTGGACCTGAAGCTCGACACAGGGAGGCGGAACCAGATAAGGGTGCACGCAAGAGAGATAGGGCATCCGGTGGTGAAAGACCCGATGTACGGATATAAAGACGACATATCGCCGATAAACAGGCTGGCGCTGCACGCCTACCGGTTGTGTTTTTTTCATCCCGTGACGGGGAAGAAGATGGAATACGAGACCGAAGTGCCGAAGAGTTTCGAGAAGCTGATGGAGATATAATCTATAATATAAAGGTATGAAAAAAGTAGTATTTTTGCTGATGGTGGTGTGCGGCCTTATGGCCTGTGCGCAGAAGGTGCCGAACATGGTGAAGATAGAGGAGGACACGTATATGGACGACGCGGAGGTGAGCATAGAGTGGTGGATAGAATATGACGAAGACGTGGCGAAGAGGAGTGGTGCGGACTCGCCCGAGCGGCTGGCGGTGGCGCCCGACGACAAGGTGTTCCGCTCGCTGTACGGCAAGAGCTATGAGTCGATAAAGAAAGACGACGAGCTGAAGAACCGGTATGGCAGGTGTCCGATAGTGGGGTTGAGCCGGGAGCAGATAGCGAAATATTGCAAGTGGAGAACAGAGAAGTGCTCGCAGATGGAGGGATACCAGCCCCATGGGCATGTGCTGGAGTTCGGGTTGCCCGACAAAGACGACTATGATGCCGGCACGCGCAAGGCGAAATACACGGAGAACGATGCCGGGACGCCGACGCCGCAGAAGCGAGGAGGGAAGATCTACGGGCTGTATGATAACGTGGCGGAGATATACCAAGGAGTGACGCCGCCGCATCCGTATGGCTTCCGATGTGTGGCGAGAGAGGTGGAATGAGAGAATTTGAGTTTTAAGTTAGGAGTTCTAAGTTCTAAGTGGTGAGTTATGAGTTGTGAAATGATGCGGCGGGAGGGCGGTACAATAAATGTTGGATTTTGGCGTTAATAAGAGAAGAAAGGAAAGAGATATGAAAAAGATGCTATTATGGATGGCGGTGATGCTGCCGCTGGTGGTGCTGGGGCAAGAAGAGGGGAGTTTGCGGATAGTGTTCTGTGGCGACCTTATGGGGCACGGCGGGCAGATAAAGGCCGCTGCGGTGGAAGGTGGAGGATATGACTATTCGCCCTGTTTCAAATTCATAGAAGGTTATTGGAAAGGTGCCGACCTGACGGTGGCCAACTTCGAGTTGACGCTGGCTGGTCCTCCCTATAGAGGTTATCCCCAGTTCAGCTCGCCCGACCAGGTGCTGATAGATGCGCACAAGGCCGGGATAGGGCTTTTCACGACGGTGAACAACCACTGCATGGACAGTGGGAAGAAAGGCTTTCTGCGGACCCTTGACGTGTTCGACTCGTTGGGGATACCCCATCTGGGAACCTACAGAAACGATATGGAGCGGCTGGAGAAGCACCCGCTGCTGATGGAGAAGAACGGAATACGGCTGGCGTTTGTGACCTACACCTACGGCACCAACGGGCTGCCGGTGGTGGAGCCGCTGGTGGCCAACCTTATAGACACCCTGCAGATGGCGTCGGACATAGGCGAGGCGAGGAGACAGGGGGCGGAATATGTGATAGCGATGGTGCACTGGGGCATAGAATACCAGACCAAGGCCAACAAAGAGCAGGAGACGCTGGCGAAATACCTGCTGGAGAAAGGGGCCGACATAGTGATAGGCGGGCATCCCCATGTGGTGCAGAACGCGACGATGGATGCTAGACCCGAGAACAAGAAGGAGCCCGAGATAGTGGTCTATTCGATGGGCAACCTCGTGTCGAACCAGAGAGACGTGAACACCGACGGCGGCATCATGATAGAACTGCAGCTGAAGAAAGACGAGAAAGGGAAGATAGAGCAAGACTGCTGGTATATGCCCTATTGGGTCTATAGAGGAGAGTATGACGGGCTGTACCAGTATTATATCCTGCCGTCGTATGACGCGACGAAGAACCCCGAGAAATACCAGCTGGAGGCCAAAGACCTGAAAGCGCTGACCGTGTTTGACGAAAACACCTACCTGAGGCTGAAAGGGCAGCTGAAAGAATGTTCGTACAGAAAAGGAGAGGGTGACACAATAAAATATGAACTTACACGTTAATATAGTTTGTTAAATGATAAAAAGAGAATTATGGAACTCAACAACATTTTAGTAATTGCGGGAAAACCCGACTTGAGCGAAATCGTATCGCAGACCAAAAATGGAGCAATAGTAAAGAACCTGGTGACCGGCCAGAAATATCCGGTATTCCGTAATGACAGGATCAGCTCATTGGGAGAGATCAGGATATATACCAACAGCGGCGAGGAGCCGTTGGACAAGGTGATGGGAGCCATATACGAGAAAGAGGGCGGCAAGGCGCTCGGCTTCGATCCCAAGAAGGTGGAGAACAAGGTGCTGTTCGACTATTTCGGAGAGGCCCTGCCCGAGTATGACAAAGAGAGAGTCCATGCCAGCGACGTGAAGAAAGTGTTGTCGTGGTACAACGTGCTTCTGGGAGCCGGCAAGCTGGAGCCCGAAGAGGAGAAGAAAGAAGAGACCGAGAAGAAGGAAGAGGTAGAGGTGAAGGAAGAGAAGAAGCCGGCAGCCAAGAAGGCAGCAGCGCCCAAGAAAGCTGCCGCCCCCAAAGCCACGGCAAAGCCCAAGACAACCACCAAGAAGACCACCACGGCCAAGAAGACCGTGTAAGACCTGCGAGGCGGCAGCCAGAGCGAGGAGAACAGAAGACACATAAAGAAGCGAGAACCATGACATACACAGACAAACAATACAAGCGCTACACCATCACTTCGGCGTTGCCTTACGCCAATGGACCGGTACACATAGGACACCTGGCCGGAGTCTATGTGCCCGCCGACATCTATGCCCGCTACCTGAGGATGCAGGGCGAAGAGGTGCTATTCATCGGCGGCAGCGACGAACACGGAGTGCCGATCACCATAAAAGCCCGCAAGGAAGGCTGCACCCCTCAGGACATAGTGGACCGATACCACGAAATCATAAAGAAGTCGTTCCAGGAGCTGGGCATCTCGTTCGACATATACTCTCGCACTTCGTCGGCCGAGCACCACAAGACAGCAGCCGAGTTTTTCGAGAAGCTGTATGCCGAAGGCAAGTTTGTGGAGAAGACCTCGCAGCAGTACTACGACGAAGAGGCCGGGCAGTTCCTCGCCGACCGCTACATCACGGGCACCTGCCCCCACTGCGGCAACGAGCACGCCTACGGCGACCAGTGTGAAGCCTGCGGCACCTCGCTCAACGCCACCGACCTGATAAACCCCAAGAGCGCGCTGAGCGGCAACCCGCCGGTGCTGAAGGAGACCAAGCACTGGTATCTGCCCCTGGACAAAGACGAGGGTTGGCTGAGAGAGTGGATACTGGAAAGCCACAAAGGCGACTGGAAGAGCAACGTGTATGGCCAGTGCAAGTCGTGGATCGACGCCGGACTGCAACCTAGGGCCGTGACGCGCGACCTGGACTGGGGCGTGAAAGTGCCCGTCGAAGGCGCCGACGGCAAGGTGCTGTATGTGTGGTTCGACGCACCGATAGGATATATCTCGTTCACCAAGCAGCTGAAAGGCGACGGCTGGGAGAAGTGGTGGAAAGACAGCGACACCAAGCTGGTGCACTTCATAGGCAAGGACAACATAGTGTTCCACTGCATCATATTCCCCGCCATGCTGAAGGCTGAGGGCAGCTACATACTGCCCGCCAACGTGCCAGCCAACGAGTTCCTGAACCTCGAAGGCAACAAGATCAGCACGTCGAAGAACTGGGCCGTGTGGCTCCACGAATACCTCGTGGACTTTCCCGGCAAGCAGGACGTGCTGCGCTACACGCTGTGCGCCAACGCCCCCGAAACCAAGGACAACGACTTCACGTGGAAAGACTTCCAGCTGAAGAACAACAGCGAGCTGGTGGCCATACTGGGCAACTTTGTGAACCGCACGATGGTGCTGACGCACAAGTTCTACGACGGCAAGGTGCCCGCCTGCGGCGAGCTGGGCGAGCTGGACAAGCAGACGGTGGAAGAGATAGCCAAATTCCCCGAACTGATAGGCCGCTCGATAGAGAACTACCGCTTCCGCGAGGCGGTGGGCGAGCTCATGGACCTGGCACGCTTGGGCAACAAATACCTCACCGAGACCGAGCCGTGGAAACTGATAAAGAGCGACCCCGCCAAGACCGCCACGGTGATGAACATATCGCTGCAGATATGCGCCAACCTGGCCGTCCTGTGCGCCCCCTTCCTGCCCTTCACGGCCGACAAGATGCACAAGATAATGAACCTGCAGGCGCTGGGATGGAAAGACGCCGGCCGCAGCGACATCATGACGGAAGGACACCAGATTGCCAAGCCCGAACTCCTCTTCGAGCAGATAAGCGACGAGACCATACAGGCGCAGGTCGACAAGCTGCAGGCCACCAAGCTGCAGAACGAGCTCAACGCCTGGCATCCCGCCGAGGTCAAGGCCGAAGTGGCCTTCGACGATTTCGGCAAGGTGGATATCAGAGTGGGCACAGTGCTGGAATGCAGCAAGGTACCGAAGGCCGACAAGCTGCTGCAGTTCAAGATAGAAGACGGAATGGGCACGCGCACCATAGTGAGCGGCATAGCCAAATACTATCCCGAGCCGGAGAAGCTGGTGGGCATGCAGGTCTGCTTCATAGCCAACTTCGCGCCGCGCAAGCTGAAAGGTGTGGAGAGCCAGGGTATGATACTGAGCGCCGAAGACCGCGACGGACGGCTGGTGCTGATAACTCCGTCGCAATTGGTAACCCCAGGAAGTTCGGTAGGATGAAAACATATCGAAGCCTTACAGCCAGTGATATAGAAGTCCTGGAGCGTCACGGCAACCGGTCGAGCGAGTGGGACAAAGTGGTCGTGTGCGATCCCTTTGACAGTGCCAAAATATGGCACAGCAGTTTTGAGGGAGCGGTAAAAATAGGCCGCGGGACCGTTGTCAAAGAGGCAGAGCTGATAGATTGTACAATTGGAGACAATTGCGAAGTGTCGCATGTGAGGCTGATGCGAGGCTACGAGGTAGGCGACGGCTGTGTGCTCTTCAACATAGGAAAGATGGTGGCGGAAGAAGCGGGGTATATGCCGCGAGTGGCCCCGATGAACGAGAATGGCGGGAGAGAGATCGGTGTTGTGCGAGGGCTGACGGTCGGCGAGGCTTTTCTCTGGGCCAAATATAGGGGAGACAAAGCCTTTGTCGGGCAGATGGAGCACCTTGCCAAGCAAGAAGCCATGGCCAAGCCGATAGGCCATATCGGAGATTCTGCCGAGTTGCGCAACTGCCTGGCCATAACCAATGTGGCGATAGAATCTTCAGCCGAGGAACCCACGAAAGTGTCCAATGTGGTGACGTTGGCGGACGGTATTGTTGGATACGGCTGTGAGGTGCGGAATGGCGTGATAGCCCAGCGTTTTATGATAGGGGAGAAGGTGCGGTTGCTCGACGGATTGCGGCTGACCGATAGTGTGGTGGGCGACAATTCCACGTTGGCGGGAGCCGAGGTGACGGCGAGTATGGTTTTTCCGTTCCATGAGCAGCATCACAGCAGTTCGTTCCTGATAGCCGCTGCGGTAGAGGGGCAAAGCAATGTGGCTGCCGGATGTGTTATAGGTTCCAACCATAACAGTCGTGCAGCCGATGGAGAGCTGGTGGCCGGGCGTGGTTTCTGGCCGGCACTCTGCACGAGTCTTAAGCACTCGTCGCGTTTTGCCTCATATTGCCTTTTGGTGAAAGGAGACTACCCGCACGAGTTGAACATAGCATTGCCGTTCGCGTTGGTAAGTAACAATGCGGGCAAAAACCAGTTAGAGGTGATGCCGGCGTATTGGTGGATGTACAATATGTTTGCGCTTAGGCGTAACGCCAAAAAGTTTGAGCAGCGCGATAGCCGGACATTTAAGCGCCAACATATAGAAACCAGCCCGTTGGCCCCCGACACGGCCGAGGAGATAGTGAACGCAAGAAAACTGCTCAAATACTGGACCGAACAAGCCTATAACCCCGCGTTGATGAAACTCCTGCCCCCCGAGGAGCGCAAGGTAGAGATTGTGGGACAGGGGATGGAAAATTCGACACGAAAAGTATTGATTCTGAAAGCCGGCAAGGCATATAAAGCCTACGAAGACATGTTGGTTTACTATGCCATGGGCTTGTTGAGAGAGAAATATGGGCAAGTGCCGCCCGAGGAGCTAAGCGAGGGAGAACGTGACAAGCAGTGGGTCAATATCGGAGGGCAACCCGTAAGAAAAGAAGACCTGCAGCGGCTGCAGGAAGATATTGTAAAGGTAGAGAACCTTGAGGCTTTGCAACAATGGCTTGACGACAGGTGGGAGGAGTACGAAGACCAGAAAGTGCGCCACGCCTACAAGATACTGTGTGACCTGTTGCTGGTTGACACAATTGGCGCCGAGCAATGGGGTAAACTTAGCGAACGTTATGAAGGATTGCAGCGCACGGTAGAGCAGCAGCGGTTTCTCACGCGAGACAAAGACATGCAGAACCCCTTCAAGCAGATGACGTTTGACATCATCGAGGAGATGGAGGCTGTGATAGGTGTTGCGCCGAAAACAGAGAATAACCGATGAACCCTTGCAATTTCCATACCCATTCTAAATATTGTGACGGACGAGGCGAGTTGCGCGAATATGTGGAATATGCATTGTCACTAGGTTTTTCGGCACTAGGTTTTTCGAGCCATGCCCCCGTGCCGTTTGAGAACCGGTTTGCGTTGAAGCAGGAGGATTTCGGCACATATTGTAACGAAGTCAGGCAGTTGCAGCAAGAATACAAGGATCGTATAACATTGCGTCTCGGACTGGAGATAGACTATATTCCCCATATTCTCGACGACTTCTCGCATCTGGTGCCGCATCTGGACTATTTCATCGGAAGTGTCCATCTGGTCGGCAATCCCAACGAAGCGCCCGACAACCTGTGGTTTATCGACGGCAGCAAACGCGAGGTCTATGACGAGGGGCTGCAAAGGGTGTTCAAGGGCGACATCCATAAGGCCGTAAACGCCTTCTTCAGCCAGACCAATGCTATGATTGACAACACAAAGCCGACGATTATAGGCCATTTCAACAAAGTGGTTATGCACAATGCCGGCCGCTATTTCTCCGAAGATGACCAGTGGTTCAAAAACCTCGTGGCAGAGACTATTGACCATATTGCGGCGAGTGGGGCGATATGTGAGATCAACACCCGTGGGATTTACAAGAAGCGTCACGACGACTTCTATCCCTCGCGCGAGATACTTAAATATATGAAGACGCAACATATCCCCGTGGTGGTAAGCACCGATGCCCATGACCCCGAAAATCTCGACACTTTCTGCGGGGCCTACGAATTTTTGGAAGACATTGGTTACAAAGATGTTGTAACCTCAATATAGAGCAAGGATGAGGTGCAAGAGACTTCTGGCAGCGGCTGCTATAGTGTGCTTGGTCGCCTGTAGTCCGGTGGTTTTGTGCCAGAATGTCGAGCAGCTGTATGAAGGTGAGGTCGAGCAGATTATGGAGCAGATGGAAGATGACGACCTCTCGGCCGATTTGTTGGAAACTCTCTCAGACCTGATAGAAAATCCCGTAAATCTGAACGACACCACCGCCATGTTGCCCGAGTGGCTGATAAGCAGGCAGATGCGTGATCGTATCAACGCTTATATCAGCCAATACGGCGAGTTGCTTTTCTGGGACGAGTTGCTGATGGTCAACGGCATAGACAGTGTCACCGTCGAGCGGTTGAAGCTGGTCTGCCAGCTCTGGCCCGTGGAGAAATCGGTCCCGCGATTGCGCGATATGTTACGCTACGGCCATCACAACTTCTTGATGGGTAGCAATATGCAGATAGAGAAAGCCAAAGGCTACACCACGGGCAAATACGAGGGCAATCCCTACCGCCTCTACTCACGCTACCGTTTCCATTACCGCGACAACCTCTCCATACAGCTTTCCGCCGACAAAGACGCTGGCGAGTCCCTCTTCCATAACTCTCACAAACAAGGATTTGACCTCTATAGTGGCCATCTTATGTTGAGCAATATCGGGGTGTTAAAAAAAGCCGTCATGGGTCATTACAGGTTGCAGTTTGGACAAGGTCTTACCCTCTGGACCGGTGGTAATCCCTATTACGGCTGGGGTGCCGGTGCCCGTCGCAGTGCACGCGGCATCTGTCCTTCCTCGCCGTTTGCCGAATATGACTATATGCAAGGGGCGGCAGCCACCTTCGGCTTGCCGCGTGGTTTCGACATCTCGGCATTCTATTCCTTTGTACAACGCGATGCCAACATCGACACCGCAGCCGGTGTGGCCCTCTCCCTCACCCGTTCGGGATACCACCGTTCCGAATCCGAGATACGCAAGCGCCACACCCTTGGCGAACACCTCTACGGACTTAACTTTCAATGGAATAAGCACAATCTCCATATCGGCACAACGGCCTATGGCACCTCGTTCACGTTGCCCTTGCAGCCCAAGCTTCGGCAGTATAACGGTGACGCCTTCCGAGGTCAGCACAACCTTAATGTCGGTCTCGACGCAGCCTGGCGGTTTCGCCGGCTCCTGCTCTACGGCGAGGGAGCCTACAGCCGTGGAGGCGGTTGGGCAGGACTGGCGGGAGCCGACTTTCTCTACGACGCAAACACCACGTTCTCAATCCTTTGTCGTAACTATAGCACAAAATACCATAGTTTCTATGCCGACGCCTGGAATCGGCTGAGCAGCGTGGAGAACGAGCGTGGTCTCCGCCTCGCAGTCCAGACCCGGCTTCCTTGGCAAGTCGATCTTCTCCTGGCTGCCGACATCTATGCCCATCCCGGTCCTCGCTATGCCTGTTATTCCCCTTCCGACGGGTACGAGATGCGTTTCGAGCTCAGCAAAAGTATACCCGCCTGGCGGCAGGACATACAGCCCATGACCATCAGCCTCCGTTACCGCTGTCGTGAGTATGACAAAAACAAAAAGATTGACAACCAATACTTTACCGCCAACTATAGTCGCCATACGCTCTATGCCGACTTCTCCTTCAACACCGTCTATTTCAACCTCCGCACACGCCTCGGAGCCAGCGCCATAGCCTCAGACGGAACCCTCCAGAGCTACGGACTCCTCGCCCTCCAGGACTGCACCTTCTCCTACCGCAAGCTCTACATCACCGCACGCCTCGCCGCCTTCAACACAACATCCTATGATGCAAGGCTTTACGCCACCGAGCGGGATTTCGCCTACGAGTTTGCCTCCCCCGCCCTCTACAACAAAGGAATCCGCACCTACCTCCTCCTGCGCTACAACATCTACAAAGGCCTCACCCTCGGTCTAAAATACGGCCTCAGCCTCTACGACGGGATGGAAACAGTAGGCTCCGGCAACGACCAGACCGAAGGCAACCATCGCCAACAAATCAAAGCGCAGCTCCGTTACACCTGGTAACCTCGCCCCTCCCCATCCTTACCTTACCCTTACTTTACCACGGCTCAATGTCGAATGAAACACGAATATGATACGAATGTGACATGAATGTGAGTCGAACAAAACATGGAGTTGATATGGAGGTGACCTTACTCAGTAATTTGCCTCCGATTCGGCAGCCTTCTCAAAAAAACGCCCAATAATTTGCACCATTCAAAAAAAATCACTATCTTTGCATTTTCATATTATATAACGAATTCATTATAATTAATTACAAACGAAACAAATAACAGAAAAGAGCACAGATGAATAACGGAGAAATAATACTCTATCAGCCAGACAACTCTATCAGCATCGAAGTGCTGATGGAAGCAGAAACCGTATGGCTGAACCTCAGTCAGATGGCAATGCTGTTTGACAGAGACAAGTCTGTTATTTCCCGTAATATACGCAATATTTATAGTGAGGGCGAGTTAAGAAAAGAGGCAACCGTTGCAAAAAATGCAACAGTTCAAAAGGAGAGCGGACAATAAATGAAAAATTATACCAAAGGTATAGAAAAAAAGTAAAACAATATGCCAACAACAATACATGTACAGGAGCAAACCATAACGGTCATATCGCACAACGAAAGCGACTATATATCATTGACTGATATGGTACGTAATCAGATGCAGGAGCATGTGATTTTCCGTTGGCTGAGTCTGAAAAGCACGATTGAGTACATCGGCGAGTGGGAAGCGTTGTACAATCCCAACTTTAATTATACCGAATTCGGTACAATAAGAAATGCTGCCGGCAGTAATAACTTCGTGTTGTCGGTTAAGACATGGGTTGAACGAACTGGTGCGGTAGGCATTATTTCTAAGGCAGGCCGTTATGGCGGAACATACGCACATCGCGATATCGCCTATCATTTTGGTATGTGGATTAGTCCTCGCTTTCAGTTGTTGCTTGTCAAGGAATACCAGCGGCTGAAAGAAGAGGAGCAGAAGGCTATTGGCTGGTCGGCGAAGAGGGAGTTGTCTAAGATAAACTATCATATACACACCGACGCTGTGCGAGCCAACCTTGTGCCCGACGAGGTGGATACCTACCACAGCTCTCTTATCTATGCCGAGGAGGCGGACGTATTGAATGTTGCTCTATTCGGAATGACAGCAAAAGAGTGGCGTGATGCCAATCCCGGCAAGAAAGGCAACATGCGTGATTATGCTACGATAAACCAACTTATATGCCTCTCCAATATGGAGAATTTGAATGCAGTGTTTATCAACGAGGGTATCCCGCAACGCGAACGTTTGCATAAACTGAACAAGATAGCTATCCAGCAAATGACCGTGCTGGAGGAAGTGGGAAATAGGAAACTGCTGAAATAACAAACAACAACAAACATATGAAATTCAAGAAAATCATATCACTTGCATTGATGCCCCTTATATTTGCATCATGTGTGACTCTTCAACCTGTTCGTGTAACGAGAAATGCATCTTTAGACAATTACACTTATTTTTACATCACACCTACTGAAACTAAGACGGGTTCTACAGGAGGTGTATATGGTAATGGCTATGGAGTATATGGCTCATCAACGAGCAAAAGCACAAACCCTGCAGATATTATTACTGGTTACCTCATCAAAAGAGGATTGATTCGTTTGCCCGAGATAAAAAGTGATTTAGCTGACAAAACTATGATAATTAATTATGGTGAAACGGGGCGACGTAGCACGGGTCTTGGTGGCTATACCATTGAAATTACTATGCAAATACTTTCTGCAAAAACAAGTGAAGTCGTTTGTGTTGTAGCAGGCGAAGGTCAAGGTGAAACAGAAGCTGACGATATTAGAATAGCCATTAACCGTTGTCTTGAAGAAATATATAAATAATTCGAGATGAAGGCGCTTTTGTACGAATATGCAAA
Source organism: Bacteroidales bacterium (assembly GCA_017439185.1). GTDB lineage: Bacteria > Bacteroidota > Bacteroidia > Bacteroidales > P3 > Colimorpha. Next base: position 40,933 of record JAFRTM010000027.1, read on the forward strand.
GAACGAATGTGATGTGTTTACTCACATTGACGATGCAAACAAAGAACATTGTTATAGGTGCATTGAGTGTGGAGAACCGTTGATTATTAAAGATGGCTCAAAAAAAAGAAAGCATTTCGCACATAAGCGCAATTCAAATTGTGATGGTGAGAGTTACATACATAAGATTTGGAAAAAACGCATAAAGGACAAATTTCATAGTTATTCTCCATTCATCATTAAATACGTTGTTGGTACACTTTGTAAAGAAGAGACAACATGTTTGATAAAAAAGAAGAGTTCAGATTTGAAATGCAATAAGCTTTATGTAAAAGAAGTTGATTTGAAACAAGAATATGATACTTGTGAGGAGGAGGTTGAGTACAAAGGTTTCGTTGGTGATATAGTGTTGAAAGATAGCAAGAGACCCGAAAAAGAGCCTTTGTTTATAGAAATTGACTACACACATCCATGCGATGAAGAAAAAATTGCATCTGGAATAAGAATAATTGAGTTCAAAGTCGAAGATGATAGGAAAAAACCAATTAATTTGTTTGAAATCGGCAAAGTAAATTTAAAAATCGGCAAAGGCGTTGGAAATCCATACGATATGAAACGCTTACCTGATGTGAGGTTTTATAATTTCGATAGACTACCTTATCCAACAATAGGAGTGTATTCGTTTATACGCAATAATGGCGGTCAATGTGAGATGCTATATTCTAATGGAGGCACTTGTAAAGAAAACTCACATAAAAATGAGAATGCAACATTTGAAGTTGCAATAGCTGATGACATTGTAAAATCAAAAGGAGATAATTATTACATTGAAGCAATATTGGCCTTCGCAGCATTGAACAATCACATTGTGAGGGACTGCCGGTTATGCTATAAGAAGATATATCAAGACATATTTCATAGAAGATGCCCTGCAATGACAGAAAAAAAATTTGCTTCAGCTCAGCAATGTCGTAGTTATCAAATAAGACAATTAGATGTACGTAGAATGTCAGACAGATTAAAAGGGATTCCCTATACAGTAACAACGTAGCGATTCATTCAAAGAAAGCAATAATATTCTCCAAAAAGTGTTAAATATAGGTTTGGAAGAAATGAAAAAGAATGGAGAGATTTGAAAGGGCACACAAAAGGGCACACAAAAAGAAAAAAACAATACAAAAACAAAGCAACTACCTGTTATATAAAGTAATAAAAAGGCGCACAAAAGGGTGCGCAAAATTTATAAAACAAATATCATAGAGCAAAATTAATACACATAAATATTAATCCTTAAACGTTTAAGCTTATGGCAAAAGAAAAAAAATTCATGACTTGTGACGGCAACTGCGCTGCGGCGCACGTGGCGTACATGTTCAGCGAGGTAGCAGCTATCTACCCCATCACCCCGTCCAGCCCTATGGCCGAGTATATCGACGAGTGGGCCGCTGCGGGTCGTAAGAACCTCTTCGGCGAGACCGTGAAGGTCGTCGAGATGCAGAGCGAGGCCGGCGCAGCCGGCGCCGTGCACGGCTCGTTGCAGGCCGGTGCTCTGACCACCACCTACACCGCTTCGCAGGGTCTGCTGCTGATGATTCCCAACATGTACAAGATCGCCGGCGAGCTGCTGCCCGGCGTGTTCCACGTGAGCGCCCGCGCCCTGGCCGCCCAAGCCCTCTCCATCTTCGGCGACCACGCCGACGTGATGAGCACCCGCCAGACTGGCTTCGCCCTCCTCGCCGAGAGCTCGGTGCAGGAGGTGATGGACCTTGCCCCTGTGGCCCACCTCAGCGCCCTCAGCGGCCGCGTGCCGTTCCTCAACTTCTTCGACGGCTTCCGCACCAGCCACGAGATCCAGAAAATCGAGGCCTGGGATATGGAAGACCTGCGTCCGCTGGTGGACCAGAAGGCCCTGAAGGCTTTCCGCGAGAACGCCCTCAACCCCGAGCACAACGTGACCCGCGGCACCGCCCAGAACAGCGACGTCTACTTCCAGACCCGCGAGCTGCAGAACAAGTACTACGACGCCCTGCCCGACATCGTGGCCGAGTATATGGCTGAAATCAGCAAGCTGACGGGCCGCCAGTACGCTCCCTTCACCTACTACGGTGCCAAGGATGCCGAGCACGTCATCGTGGCTATGGGCTCGGTGACCGAGACCATCAAGACCGTGGTGGACTACCTGAACGCCCAGGGCAAGAAGACCGGCTGCGTGACCGTCCACCTGTACCGCCCCTTCAGCGTGAAATACCTGATGCAGGCCATGCCCAAGAGCCTGATGGAGCACGTGAAGACCATCACCGTCCTCGACCGCACCAAGGAGCCCGGCGCCAACGGCGACCCGCTGTATATGGACATCGTCGAGGCCTTCAAGGACTGCCCCTACAAGCCCACCATCCTCGGCGGCCGCTATGGTCTTTCGAGCAAGGACACCACCCCCGCCCAGATCATCAGCGTCTTCAACAACGCCGAAGGCGAGAAGAAGAACCAATTCACCATCGGCATCGTGGACGACGTGACCTTCCGCTCGCTGCCCATCCTGCCCGAAATCAGCATCCTGCCCAAGGGCACCTTCGAGGCCCGCTTCTACGGCCTCGGTGCTGACGGCACGGTGGGTGCCAACAAGAACAGCATCAAGATTATCGGCGACAACACCGACAAGTACAGCCAGGCCTACTTCGACTACGACTCGAAGAAATCGGGCGGCTACACCTGCTCGCACCTGCGCTTCGGCGACAACCCCCTGCCCGCTCCCTACCTGGTCGGCACGCCCGACTTCGTGGCCGTCCACGTGCCCAGCTACCTGCGCAAGTATGACTGCCTGCGCGGCCTGAAGGACAACGGCACCTTCCTCTACAACAGCCCCTGGACCGTCGAAGAGACCAAGGCCCAGCTGCCCGACTTCGTGAAGAAGTACCTGGCGCTGCACCACATCACGATGTACATCATCGACGCCACCAAGATTGCCTCCGAAATCGGCCTCGGCAACCGCACCAACACCATCCTCCAGAGCGCCTTCTTCAAGATCAGCGAGGTGATACCTTACGACCTCGCTGTGGAGCAGATGAAGAAATTCATCGTCAAGAGCTACGGCCGCAAGGGTGAGGACGTGGTGAACAAGAACTACCAGGCCGTCGACCGCGGCGGTGAGATCACCAAGATCGACATCCCCGCCGAGTGGGCCAACCTGCCTTGCAGCACCGACTTCGTGGTCGAGAAGCACGAGGGCGACCCCGAGTTCATCGCCAAGGTGATGCGCCCGATGGTGGCCCAGACCGGCAACGACCTGCCCGTGTCGGCATTCCTCGGCTACGAGGACGGCACCTTCCCCGCCGGCACCACCGCCTACGAGAAGCGCGGCGTGGCCACCGTCGTCCCCGAGTGGAACCCCGCCAACTGCATCCAGTGCAACCAGTGCTCGCTGGTGTGCCCCCACGCCGCCATCCGTCCCTGCGTGATGACCGACGAGGAGATGAAGAAGGCCCCCGAGTCGATGAAGGCCATCGACGTGAAGATGCCCAAGGAACTGGCCGGTATGCACTTCCGTATGCAGGTCAGCGCTATGGACTGCACCGGCTGCGGCAACTGCGCCGACGTCTGCCCCGC
>JAFRTM010000028.1 GCA_017439185.1 Bacteroidales bacterium
GCCGAGGGTGTGGATGAAGGTGGAGACGAGGGAGAAGTGGCTGCGGTGGGCTTGCTGGGCGGGTGTGCGGGGGTTGCGGACGTGGGCGGGCATGGAGCGGAGGTAGCGGTGGCCGCGGACGGTGTAGCCGATGACGGGGCCGAGGGCGCCGTGCCAGTGGGTTAGGGATGCGTTTGTTGCCATGGGGGTTGGGTGTTGATATGTTTAATGTGGATAAGTGGATAAGTTGTATGTTGAAATCGGGGGCAAAGGTACGAATTTGTTTTTAATTGGTGAAGTTTTTTGTGATTTTTATTTTTCTTGGTTTTTGTAAGTTGCTGGTAACTAGGTATCATGTAGGTATCAAGTCTATGATAACGCTATGGTTGATTTTTTACTGATTTTGGGGTGGAAGTGGGGCGGTTTTGGGGAGGGAAATGTTAAAATATAGGGTGGAAAGGGAGGATTTTGGGGTTGGGGGATAAAAAAAGTAGAGCATATCGTGGGATATGCTCTAGTGGGTTATGGGGAGGGATGGGGAGGTGGTTAGTACTCGAGGGCCACGTTGTCAACCCACATGGTGTTGCCCACGGTGCCGACGAAGGCTTCCTGCACCGAGGCCGTGATGATGAGCATGGCGTGGGTGGGTGTCTCGTCGGGTTCGGCCCATCCTTCTTCTTGGATTTTCACTACTTTGCCTTTGCTGTTCTTGGCGTAGTAGGTGAGTCCTTTGGGACCGAGTTTCATGTAGTCTTTGTAGTTGGCATCCTTGCGTGCGTCGCCGTAGATGACGGGGACTTTGTAGTTTTTGACCCAGCCGTTGGACGGGTTCTCGATGCGGCGGATGGCGGTGCCTACGCGCAGGGCGTGGACGTGGCCGTCCTCGTCCTCCCAGCGCTTCTGCAGGATGAAGATGATTTCCTGAGAGTCGTTGCCAGCATAGGAGGTGACGCGGGTAGCAGGTTTGCATTTGGTGATGGTGCCCTTGTTGGGCATCTCCGACTTGTAGTCGAGGATCAGTGCCGTGGGGCGCTCGGTGAACGGAATGCCCCAGTTCATGAGAGCATAGGGGTTGTTGGCGGTCTTGATGGGCTCGAATATCTTGCCCCAGAAGATGCAGCCGCTCACGAGGAGTTTGAGGTTTACCATACCGGCCACCTTGAGAGTCTCGTATTTGGTTTCCAGCTTGGCGCAGGTGCTGCCGTCCCAACTCTTGGCCGGGGTCACGGTGCAGGAGGTCTTGGTCACGCCCGACACTTTGGCATAGGCGTTGGAGCTGCACCACGGGGTGTTGGCTTTGTAGGCTTGGTTTTCGTTGATGGTGTCTTTGGGGCCGATGTTGTAGATGGTCTTGGTGTTGCCACCAATGATTGGACTTTCTTTGATATGCCTGACACACCAACTTTCGAATTTGCCGTAAGGGACAATCTTTTTCTGTGCATTGGCGATGGAGGGGACAATGGTCAGCGCCGCCATCGCGAGGGTCAGTAATTTGAGTTTCATGTCTTATAATTATTATTTAGTTTAGTACGTTTATTGTCTGTTTTATTGCGTTACCAGATAAAGGGAATCATGCGTTTGCGAGGTTGGGCTTTCATCTGGTCGCCGAACTCTTGCTGGTAGCGGTGGTAGATGCGGTGGGCACGGGGACCTAGGTTGGCGAATGTCCAGATGGCGAATACGGCGCCGGAAAGGCTCCAGGTGAGGATGGCGAAGCCGCACCACTCGATGAACTCGCCGAAGTAGTTGGCGCTGGTGACGTAGCGGTAGAGGCCTTTCTGTGGGAGGTAGTGGTTGGTGTCGCCGGGTTTGCGGAGGTGGCGAATGACGTGGTCGGAGTTGATGTTGATGGCCATACCGGCAAAGAATATGACGGTGCCGATGATGAACTGAGGAGATGTGAACCAGGAGGTGTTATAGGTGGGGAGGGTGAAGAACCATCCGCCTTGCATCTGTTCGGGCTGGAAGAGCCATCCGCCTTGCATGAGGGCGTTGAGGGAGTTGAATGTCATACCCATAAGGGCGATGGCGAGGGGCATGCGGCTGTTGCCTTTGAGCATGAAGGGGAAGATAAAGGAGCGCTGGAAGTAGTGGAGCTCGAAGAGGCAGAGGAAGACGAAAAGTACGGCGTTGCCCTTATCGGCCCAGAAGATGTAGAATACCAGCATCAGGATGAATACGGGTGCTTCCATCAGTACCCAACCGAGTTTGTTGTTGACGGTGGGGCCCCAGCGTTTGGTGTAGAACTTGCCGTAGCCTGCATCGACGAAGAAGAGGCAGATGAACACGATTACGGCGGTGATGGTCATGCCGATAAGAAACCAGTCGTAATGATTGAGTAAATAGTTTATCATATTATTATTCCTTTTTCTTTTAATCGTTTTTCGGTCTCGTCCCACAGCCAGGCGGCGAGTTCGGGTTTTTGCCAGCGGTGGGGGATGTTCATGTGTTTTTTGCCGCGGAAGAGCTGAAGGGTGCAGTCGTTGGTGACGGCGTTGACGGCGGGAGTGGCGCCGCCTTCGCCGCTTTTGCAGAAGGGACGGAAGAGTGCGTCGGCGAGAGGGTCGTACCAGCGGTCCATGGATATCATCTTGCTGTTGACCACGCCCGGGTCGGTCATGTTGACGCGGTTGCCGGTGCGGCGGGCCAGTTCCTGGGAGAAGAGCATGACGGCGTATTTGGAGTTGCCGTAGGTGCCGAGCTGGCTGTAGTTGCTCTCGTTGACGTCGAAGAAGTCCTTGCCGAAGTGGGCGGTGTAGCAGGTGAGCGACACCGTGTTGGCTATGCGGAGGTCTTTGCCGTAGGCCTTGACCATGAGACGGCTGAGGAGGTAGGTGCCGATGTAGTTGGCGGCGGTGACGCGCTCGAAGCCGTCGGCGTTGCGGCCGTAGTCTTTAAGCATGGTGCCAGCGTTGTTGAGGAGGCCGTTGACGTGGATGCCGTCGCGTTTGAGTCCGTCGACGAAGTCCACGATAGAGGACAGAGAGTCGAGGTTCAGGCGGCGTTCGCCCTCGCGAGGTTCGCGGCGGGTGGTGCCGATGACGTTGTAGCCTTTTGCACGAAGCATCTTGACGGCCGCTTGGCCTACGGTGCCGGTGCATCCTGTAACCACTATTGTCTCAGTCTCCATGGAATTGTTATCTTCTGAATTTGTTCCATATTTTCATCTCCAGCCAGTTGGGCAGGAGGCCGATGAGGACCGGCAGGTAGTAGTTCATGGCGCCCGGTTTTACAACGTGGCGCTTGTGGAGCATGCCGCGGATGGCCCAACGCACCAGGCGTTTGGGCGGGGTGATGACGCCGATGTTGACGCCAAGCTTCATGAGGCTCGGCTTCAGGCGGTAGAGCGGAGTTGCCACCGCGCCGGGGCAGACGGTGGTGACGCCTACGTTGTAGGGACGCATCTCGAAGTACATGGACTTGGAGAAGTTCTTGAGGTAGGCTTTGGTGGCAGAGTAGAAGGTGATGCCTGGAGTCGGGAGCATGGCGGCCAGGGAGGACATATTCAAGATGTAGCCTTTCCGGCGCTGCTTCATGGCCTCTCCGAAGAGCATGACGAGTTTGGTGGGAGTCATTATGTGGAGCTGCAACATGGTGTTGGCCTTGGCGCGGCTTTCGGGTGTGAGTTCGGCGAAGAAGAACATGCCGGCGTTGTTGATGAGGATGTCGATTTCCATGCCTTTCTCCTGGCAGTAGTCCCAGAGTTCCTGTGCGGCAGTTTCTTTCGAGAGGTCCATGTAGAGGCCAGTGGCGGAGACGCCGTATTGTTCGGATATTTCTTTGGGGACGGTTTCCAGCTCTTCGCGCTGGATGGAGACGATGAGCAGGTTGCAGCCTTTGGCAGCCAGCTGGCGGCAGTATTCGAGGCCCATGCCCGAGGTGCCGCCGGTGACTAAGGCTGTGTATCCTTTGATGTCTTTCATTGCAGGTGTTATAGGTTATTTGTTGGAGAGTTTAACAGCGGCTTCCAGTTGGTTGACCTCTTTCTCCAGTTTCTTGGGCAGGTTGTCCACGCATTTGTGGCATTTCATCTCGAGGGTGTACATACGTCCGATGCAGTAGTTGGAGTGGCCGCATTCGCTGCATTTCTGTTCGCCTGACTTGATCTTGTTCATGAAGTCGGTGTCGCGGACGAGTGTGCGTGCCATCTGGAAGGCGATGAAGCCCTCGTTGAGGACGGTGTCCATGTTGTCTTTGGAGCATACGCCGCCGACGTAGATGAGAGGCATCTTGACAGCGGCACGGAACTTCTTGGCCGTCTCGAGGAAGTAGAGGTCCTTGTAGGGTACGGTGGGGACCATCATGCGGCCAGCCACGGCGAGGCCGGCTTTGAGCCACCAGAACTTGCAGGTGTCCATGTAGTGGGCCATGGCCTTGAGAGGCATGGCGCCGTGCATGACGACCATGGGGGCGCGGCTGACGAAGCCTGCGGTGAGGACCAGAGCGTCGACGCCGAGGCGTTCGAGTTCCTGAGCCACCTTGATGCAGTCGTCGACCTGCATGCCGCTGCGGAAGCCGTCGTACATGTTAGTCTTTACGACCACGGCGATTTCGCCGTTGGCAGCCTCTTTCACCTTCTTGATGACCTCCTGCATGAGGCGCATGCGGTTTTCGAGGGAGCCACCCCACTTGTCGTGGCGGTGGTTGGTGTAGGGAGAGATGAACTGGCTGATGAGGTAGCCGTGGCCGGCGTGGATCTCCACGCAGTCGAAGCCCGCCTTTTTGGCGAGGGTGACGGCGTTGCCGAAGTCGATGATGAGTTGCTGTATTTCTTCCTCTTTCATGCCGCGCACTAAGGTGGGGGAGTACATGTTGAAGCCCGTGGAGGCTCCGATGGGAGTCTGTCCGCATGTGGCGCGGTGGGTCATGTTGCCGCAGTGGCCGAGCTGGATGCTGGCCTTGGCACCTTCGGCGTGGATGGCGTCGGTGAGATTTTTAAGTTCGGGTACTATTTCTTCTCTCATCCAGAGTTGCCCGTCGAAGGAGAGGCCGCTACGAGAGACGGCGGCGTAGGCCACGGTGGTCATGCCGATGCCTCCGCGGGCCACGGCGGTGTGGTAGTCGAACAACTCTTTCGTAGGACGATTAGCCTTGCACATATTTTCAAAAGCAGCAGATCTTATGCTACGGTTTCTCAATTCGATAGGACCTATTTTGCAAGGTGTAAAAATCTGTGACTCCATAGTCGTTACTTTTTGTTTTCTAATATATTAAATGTATTCTACATATATACAAAAGAAAATGCAAAAGTAGCAAAACTATTGAAACTGACAATAAAAATGCCCTGCTTTTTATTAACAGGGCATTTTATTAAACTGTTTTATAGAATCTTATTGTCTAATAACTCAGTCTTTGATGTTGGGTTCTTCAAGGCCGAGGTGTTTCTTGCGGTCTACAATTTTCAGTACGAAACCGATGATGAGGGCGAGCACGCCAAGTACAGCGAGCATGACGAGAGCCCAGGTGTAGTTGAGTTCGTGAGCGGCGGTGCCGGCATCATTGGTCTTGGTGAGCACGTTGCCGATGAGGAGGGGGAAGAGCCAGAGGCCGATGTTCTGAATCCAGAATATGAGGGCGTAGGCAGAACCGATGATTTTCTCGTCGACCAGCTTAGGCACAGAGGGCCAGAGTGCAGCGGGAACCAGCGAGAAGGAGGCTCCGAGTACGAGGATGGTGACGTAAGCCACGATGGTGCCGCCGATGGCGCTGCCTTTGCAGAGTGGCAGAATGAAGGCGAAGGTGAGGTGGCAGGCGATGAGGAGTATGGAGCCGAGCACGAGCATGGAGGCCGCTTTACCCTTGCGGTCGACATAGTTGCCGAGAATCGGGGTGATGGCCACGGCGAGCAGCGGGAATACGGCGAAGATGGTCTCGGCGGTGCCGCGCATGAAGCCCATGTAGCAGTAAGCGACCAGGGCGACTACGGCGAGAGCCATGAGTCCTATCTTGAGGCCTTTATTCTTGGAGAAGTTGCTGGCGAAGGAGCAAATAGCCACGAGCAGCATCACGACGTACTGCACGATGGTCACGGTGTTGCTGGCGAAGAAGCCTTCGGTGGCTGGAGTCAGGGTGAGGTTGCACTGGAGCATGTTGACGGCGTATTTCTGGAAGGGGAAGATGGCTGAGTAGTAGAGAACGCAGAGGAGGGCGACCAGCCAGAAGCCGAGGCTGGAGAGGATTTTGCCGATGTCGGAGATCTTGAAAGGATCGTCCTTTTCTTCGGCCTCGCCGGTCTGTTTGTCGAGTTTCTTATCCATGAAGAAGTAGACGACGAACATCATGAGAGCGATGCAGAGGAGGACGACGCCGAACTTGACGGAGTTGTCGACATGGACTTCGCCGCCCAGACGAGCGAAGAAGGGGGAGAAGATCATGCAGGTGGCGACGCCGAGGCGGGCGAGAGCCATCTCGGAACCCATAGCCAGAGCGGTCTCACGGCCTTTGAACCATTTCACGATACCGCGGCTGACGGTGATGCCGGCCATTTCGGCACCGCAACCGAAGATCATGAAGCCGATGGCAGCGACCTTGGCGCTTGCCGGCATGCCTTTATAGAAGGGGCTTACGCCGAGTTCGTCGAAACCGGGGATGTAGTTGAGGTGGTCGGTGAACCAAGTCTCGATGCCGGTGCCGGTGAAGTAGGGGCTCACGGCAAAGTATTTGATAAGTCCGCCGACGAGCATGACGGCGCCAGAGAGGACGGCGGTGAAGCGAACGCCCATCTTGTCGAGGATGATACCGGCGAAGATGAGGAAGAAGACGAAGACGTTAAGGAACGTCTCGGCTCCCTGCATGGTGCCGAAGGCTTTTGAATCCCAGCCGAAGTCCTGCATGTAGTCCTTGATGGGGCTGAGGATGTCCATAAAAATGTAAGCGCAGAACATGGCGAGGGCCAGCAAGAGGAGTGCTGTCCAGCGCATTGCCGCACTGTCTCGTAAAGTTTTCAGTTTCTCGTTCATTGTTTATTAAGTATTTATATTAATTCAATAATTGTAATAGAAAGTGCAAAGATACGAAAAAAATAATTAATAACAACCTTTCTTTCCCATTTTGTCAAAAAATATTTGCCGAGGTTAACCATAAAATAAGATGAAATAGATATAAAGAAAACTTTTTTTTACAAAAAAAGAGAAAAATATTTGCCAATTAAAAATAAAGTTGTATCTTTGCAGAACGTTTTGTAACCGAGTGATCGGTGCTACGTGTTGTAATTCAGTTAGATAAATAATAAAAAGTATAGCAGTTATGGGTATTAATGCAAACAAAAAGGTGAAAAGAAGAAAGGTAAGAGTGCAGGGTAACAAGAACAGCACCAACAACTGGGGCATCAATGCTGCCGGTTGGAATGCTGTGCACAAAGCAGTTATTGCCGCTGAATAATTCGGCGCTCCTTTCTTTGTAGAAAAAAGCGACACCACAAAAGTGTCGCTATTTTTGTTTTATGAAGAAATTGGGTGTACGAGGTTCGGGTTATATGTGGTTTGAAGAATCGTCAAGATTTAGAGGGACCCCGTTGAGTTTAGCGGCTATGAGGTCATCGCCCTTGTAGGTCAGTTTCAGAGAAAAGAACGGCTGGTTGTCGAGCAGGAGTTTGAGGAATATGCGGTCGCCTTGCCATAGGTTGAGGTTGCCGAGTTGCTCCCGGTCTATCCATTGCAGGATACCTTCATTGCAGTCAGAGATGGTCCCGGACCACCCTGTAGCGCTGAACAGGTGCATGTATTCGCAAGGCCAGATGTCGGAGATGAAGGTGACGATGCCACGATATTGCCATTGGGTGATTTTTAGAGATGTCTCTTCTTCTACCTCGCGGAGCATACATTCGTCGGGACTCTCGTCAGGTTCGCATTTTCCGCCAACGCCTATCCATTTCCCGTGAGATGCGTCGTTGTCTTTGAGTGTACGGTGGAGCATAAGGTAGCGCTCGTTATCCGAGATGTAGCACAAGGTAGTCTGCTTCATAGTTTAACCACTTTCTTGACATTAGAACCGATACGAATGAAATACACGCCGGCGGGATAGTCGGAAAGGTTGAGAGTTCTATGATTGTCTCCTGCTTCGATAGGTATTGTGGCCAATATTTTGCCAGACATGGAGAGAATGTAGGCCGAGGTCGGCTCTTTTGCGGAATAGTTAAAGGAGGAAATACCGTTAGTGGGATTAGGGGCAATGGTAATGGGGGATTGAGAGTCGTCAACTATGGTTATTCTTTCAGAGGTGGTGTCGCTACTTGAGGTGTCGGGGACGGCAGGTTGAATGCCGGCCACTACGACTTGGAGAGAGGAGAAGTGATAGCCTCCGGCGTTAAGGTCGGAGGCGCGTAGGTTGCACCAGCCGTTGTATGAGCCGCCCCATCCCCAATTGAAATGGAAATAGCCGGTGTAGGAGTCGAATCCATCGCACACGAAGGCGTGTCCGGCATCGGTGCCGCTGCTATTGTTGTCGTAGCCGCAGTAGAATACAGGACGGCCTGCATCGATTTCAGATTTGATAAACGAGCACCATGCTGTGTCGTCGCCAAGATAGGTGGAGCGGTAGACGACAGAGGCATTGGTGTCGTAGGAAAAGTTGTTGATCAATGCGTTGTAGGCATACTCGCCGACGCTGGTCATTCCCACCCCGCTACTGGTGGGTTTGTACTGCATCCTTACGGAGACGCCCACATGGTAACACAGTTTTGCTACGGCATATTGCTCAACTTCGTTGTCGCTATAGTAGAGGTCATATGGCATGTTTTCCCAATCGTAGTAGGCTGTGTCAAAGTTTAGAGAAATACGTGTGGCGCATTGCTGGCAGTAGTATGTTATAGAACCGTGTCCTTGTGTAGGGTGAGACCAGAATCGCATGATTTGGGACAATGCGGTAGCGACACATCCTACAGGCGCAGGCTCGTCGTCAAAGACAGGGCAAAGTATGTTGAAAGGCCAGAACTGGTCCCATCGAGACTCAAGGAGGAAAGGATTAGTGGGTTTTGGGGCAATAACGGTCGTGGCATCGGAAAGGCTCTGCCATTGCTGTCTGATTTTTTTTGTAGGGAGAATTGCGTTGTTCTGGACATAAGATATAGCTCTTGCTTGCTCGGCAATATATCCGGCGAAGGCAGGAGGAATGCTACGGGAATCGATTTGAGAGTCGAAAGAATAAGCGATGATAGGAGCAGAACAGTCAGATCCTGATACAATAACATATCCACCTGAGGGGTTGTTGAACATATAGAGTGCGGCAACTCCGAGGTCGTCGTTGAGGACAGTCCTGGCGAGTATTAGATTTTCAGCCGATGTGGGGACACCGCGACTTGAAAGAAATGCGCTTGCAACATTTCGGGCTGTAGTGCTATCAACAGTCCCTGCCTGAGTGGCTAGGGCGGCAAAAATCAGTAGAAAGGATAGCCAAATATGTTTCATAGGTTAGATTGTTTTCTTTTTCATTTTACGTTGCGCATACCAGGCGTAAACAATGGGTACGACAAATATATTGAGCAAGGTGGAGGAAATAAGCCCACCAAGCACCACTATCGCCATCGGGGCTTGAATCTCATTTCCAGCACGGCTGGCGGCTGCAACCATGGGAATAAGAGACAGGGCTGTGGTTAATGCAGTCATGATGATAGGATTCAACCTGTCGCAGGAACCTTTCATTATGGCCTCGCCGAGAGAAGTTCCCTCTGCGGACAGGGATTGGTATTTTGCTATTAGTAATATGCCGTTGCGAGTGGCAATGCCGAAAAGTGTGATGAATCCAATGATGGCAGGAATACTGAGAACTCCCGAAGTGCATCTTACAGCGATGACTCCACCGATAAGGGCAAGAGGCAGGTTTAGCAGCACAATAAAAGAGAGGGACAGGCTGCGAAACTCGGTATACAGAAGTAGGTATATTACTGCGAGAGACAGCAAGAACACAAGGATGAGGGTGCGAGTGGCACTGTGTGCATTTTCAAATTGTCCAGAATATTCTACACGATAACCCTCAGGCAGAGTCACATTGTTGTCAACAATTTCTTTTATGTCATCAACCACGCTTACAGCATCACGTCCGCTTACATTGGCGGATATCACAAGTTTTCTCTGTACGTTTTCGCGTGATATGGTGTTGGGTCCTCCAACCGAAACAATCTCGCAGACTTCCGATAACGGAACTTTCCCGCCAAGAGGAGAGTCTATGAGAGCGTCGCACACATCGTCGATGGTTGGACAGTTGTGTTCACCTTTTGACATCATTACCAAGTCAAACGCCCGTTGCCCTTCATAGATTTCGCCTAGTTTTTCCCTTTCAAAGGCTTGGGCTACAAAGTGGTTGAATTCCTCGATAGTGATTCCATATTGGGCCAACCTGTCCCGGTCGGCACGCAGTTGCAGTTGAGGCACTTCTGTCTGTTGCTCCACATTTACATCCACAAGGCCTTTTACTTCCGATGTGGCTGCTTTTATGTTGTTGCCTAGCATATAGAGCGTACTAAGGTCGTTGCCGAATAACTTTATTGCTATGGTGGCTTGTGTGCCGCTCACCATGTGCTCAATTCTGTGGCCGAGAGGTTGTCCGATGCTTACGGCCAAACCGGGGATGGTTCCCAGTCGTTGGCGGACTTCGGAGAGGAATGCCTCTTTTGACCTGCCTTGGAGTTTGAAATTTACGTCAATCTCGGCACCATTGGTGGCTTGGGAATGTTCGTCGAGTTCTCCGCGGCCTGTCCTTCTGGCGGTGCTGGTTACTTCAGGAATGTCCAATAATTGGGACTCTATAAGGTTGCCAAGTCGGTTGCTCTCTTCGAGAGAAATGCCCGGTTTAGCTACGGCGGCAATGGTCAAGGAACCTTCGTTGAAGTCGGGTAAGAACCCCCTTCCAAGAGTGAAAAGGAGCGCTACGGCCGCCACCAATGCAACTGCCGTTGCAGTAATGATGACAGTTTTGTGGCGCAAGGCTTTTTGTAATGCTTTCTCATAAATTTTTGCAGTCCATAGGCTTATTTTGCTTTCGCTAGACTTGCGAGAAAGATATTTGTTGTCGGAGAGTAGTAGTTTGCACATAAGCGGAGTCACCGTCAGTGCTACCACAAGTGACATGAACAGAGATATGAGATAAGCTATGCCGAGAGGTTTCAGCATTCTCCCTTCTAACCCACTTAGGAAGAATAGTGGTACGAAGGTTATCATTATGATAAGGGTGGCGTGAATGATGGAGGAACGAATTTCAGAGGAGCCGAGGAATACCACCTCGTAGGCGCTTCGCCTTTCTTCCGGTGGCAATTGGTGGTTCTGCCGTAGTCGTTTATATACGTTCTCCACATCGATTATGGCATCGTCAACCAAAGACCCTATGGCAATGCACATACCGCCAAGGGTCATGGTGTTTATCTCCAATCCCATAAGATGAATGCACAGGATGGTTCCGAGCAGTGATAGAGGTATGGCAATGATAGATATCAGTGTTGTGCGGAAACTTCCGAGGAAGAGGAGTAGTATGACAACGACACATATAGCCCCTTCGAGGAGTGCTTTCCCTACGTTGCCTACCGAAGAAGAAATGAAGTCTGCCTGGCGGAATATTTTTGTGTTCATCACCACGTCTGGAGGAAAACTCTTTTCAATGTTGGCCAGGTTCTTCTCTATGTTTTTGGTGACTTCAAGTGTGTTTATGTTTGGTTGTTTTGAAATAGAGATGATGATGGCGGGAGATCCGTTCATTGAGGCATAGCCTTGTTTGGTGGCATTGCCTATAGTGATGTCGGCAACATCAGCGAGGCGAACTTTGTGTTCGGTATCGCATTTGACAAGACTCTTGCCCAATTCGTCGAGATCGCAGGTCCGTGCCATCCCTCTCAGTGAGTATTCGTTGCCATAGTCGCGCACGACACCGCCTATGGAGTTGGAGCCGAGGGAGCGCGTTACGGCTTCAATCTCGTCCATGGTTACCATGAATTTCTTCATTCTGATGGGGTCGGCAATTATCTGGTATTGCTTGTAATCGCCACCAATAATGGTTACCTGAGACACCCCTCCGGTGCCCAATATGGCAGGTTTCACAACCCAGTCTGCGAGTGTCCTCAGCTCTTGCATTGAGGTGTGTACGCCTAGTGAGTCGCCGCGGACGCTGTCGGTTTGCAGTCCGACAAATAGGATTTCACCCATCACACTGCTTTGGGGAGCCATTACCGGTGTGATCCCCTCAGGCAACTCGCTTGCAAGCGTAGACATCTTCTCGCTCACTATCTGACGGGCTTTGAATGGGTCCATGCCCCAATCGAATTCTACAAATACAAACGAACTTCCCTGCATTGAGGTGGATCTTACCCGTCGCACATTTGTGGCACCATTAACAGCGGTTTCTATAGGAAACGACACAAGGCGTTCAACCTCTTCGGGTGCCATGCCATGGGCATCGGTCATAACCACCACGGTGGGTGCGGTCAGGTCGGGAAATACGTCGATGTCGGTTTTTCTGCTGGCCCAGATACCCGCCACTATCAGCAGTCCTGCGGCGAGCAGGATGAGGAGTTTGTGGTCGAGGCTATATTTTATAATCTTATTCAGCATTTATGTTCCGACGATTTAGTGTTTATAGGTTGTAGGATTCAAGTTGCAGGACCGTTTGTTCCAGTTCGTGGGCTATTTCGAGTATTGATATTTCGCTATCATGATAGAACTCTACCTGTCGAAGGTAGTCTTCCAATGAAATTTCGCCTGCTTCGAAAGCTTTCAGTAGCAGGTCCTCGCTGTTGAATGTGTCGAATGTCTGTTGGAGGTGCTTGAGGTTCTGTTGCAATGCTACGGCTTTACGATAGAGCCCTTTTAGATGGTTGTATTGTAGAGCATATTCGTTGTCATATTCGGCTTGAGCTGCAGTCTCGGCGAGGCGGGATTTTTTGATGGTCCCTTTTTGTCGCCAGAGGGGAAGTGTTGCTTGTAGGGCGAAGCCACGGTAGGTGTCGCCTACCACGTTCTCGCTCACATATCCTGCGGCAAAGCGAGGCCACCATTCGGATTTTGCCAAGGCGGTCTGCTCTTTGTTTAGAGTTTGCTTCTGCCTTAGTGCTGTAAGAGCAGGACTCTTTTCTGAAGCAACAGCAAACCATTCTTCGTAGTTTTCTGGCAGTGGGGTAGGGGAGAAGGTGTCTTGCACAAAGGCTAAAGGTTTGCCTCCATTTAGCATCTGCAGGTCGTCGGCCATCATGTCTCTCTCGGCTTCTGCCATGCGCAACTTGTTTTGGGTGGCGGCCAAGTCCATCTGCACTCTGTTGTATTCTAAAATTGTGCACTCGCCTGCCTGAAGCTTCTTTTCGAATATTTTGCTCAGCTGTTCGGCGCTTTTCACGCAGTGGCTGTAGAGTGTTACGTATGCATTGTAGTATACCATATCCGAACACACCCGTTGGGCTTCGGTAAGCAGCTCTATGCGGTGTCGGTTATAGTCGGCGTTAGCACATTCGGACATTAGGTGGCGTATGCGTGCACGATGGACATATACTTGTGGCATCTCGAACGGTTGCATTACTTTTAAGTCCCACCGTTTTCCGTTATTCTGAGGATCTGGCCAGAAGTAACCGAACTCTACTTCCGGATTGTCTAACAGGGCACCGGCTGTGGCGTCAGCCTGGGCTGCATCACGCTCTATGGCTATGGCACGGAATGCAGGACTGTTTACCATAAGGGTGTCCAATACCCACTGATAATGATTCTGCGACACAAGGGAGGCGGTCGCAGCGGTTGTCAGTAATATCAGTATCAGTGTCCGTTTCATCGTGTTTAAGCCGTGGTATTCTTCAATAATCTATTAATGCACATGTCCTGCGTGGGGGTCCAAAGCACCGGCACCTTGAGCCAGTTTCAGCATTATGGCACCTTTGCTCACTACCCGTTCACCAGCTTTTACGCCTTCTTTTATTTCGGTCTCTAGTCCGTTGCTCAGCCCTGTCTGCACAAGCCTTTTTTCGTAGAGTTCTTCTGCAGTGTTAACAAACACAAACTTCTCGCCCATCTCTTCCACTATTCCTTCGTTGGGTAGCATCAGGGCATTACCGTCTCCTGTTGTCACTATATATATCGTTAGAAATGAACCAGGCAGGAGGCCTCCGGTGTTGCGGATGCGGAAGGTGACGGGAATTAGTGGGTTCGCAGTGCCTGTGGCTTTGCCGTACCCTACGAGGTTACCATCCAACTCTTCGAGCGACTTCACCTCCCCGTTGGGCATCACTATATTTGCCCCGGTAATTTCTTTAAGTTCGTTATAGTGGCGCGATGGTATTTCGGCTTTCAGGTAGAGGTCTTTGTTTTTGGCTACGGCTACCACTGCCTGTCCTGCCTCAACGAAACCGCCGTTGCTTACCATTATTGATGTTATATATCCACTGATCGGGGCTTTCACTACGGCACCAGTGGCCGAGAAGTTCCCTTGCAGGTTGTCGTATTCGGCTTTTGCCCGTTCATAGCGGGCACGGGCCTGCTCAACATCGCTTTCGGTCACTATTCGGTCTGCGGCAAGTTGTTGTTTTCTTTCGTATGCTGTGCGTGCTGCTTGGTATTCGGCTTCCTCCTCTTTTCTCCTCACGCTCATGTTTCCGCTAGCCATACCGCTACTGCTGATACTCATCAGTCGCTGGCCGGCTGTCACATAACTTCCTTCTACGATATACTCTTTGTCCATTACGACTACGCCAGATGCGCTTGCGGTGGCTATGCGCTCGTCGCACTGCGTGGGCATTATCTGTGCGGTGGCCCTTATCGCTCCGCTACTCTTCTTTGCCTCCAGTGTTATAACTTCAACACCTGACAGTTCTGCTTGCTCGTCGTGGAAGTGTACTGTGTTGGGTGGTAACTGCTCTAATTCGTCGTGGTCGTGATGATGATCGTGATTGTGATGGCAACCGGCAACACCCATAACTGCAGCCACTACGGCTGCAATTATGATGCATTTTATATTTTTGAAATATGTCATTATGTTAGGTGTCAGAGTGTTAGTGGCGGGAGACAATTGTATTACAACTTGCAAATATACAAATATTTTTTTATTTAGGTACTTATTTTATAATAATTTTTTTTACTAAAAAAATATAAATGCGTTACACAATATTTTTATGAGGATGCCGTTATTTTGTTAATTCACATTTATGCAACCTTAAAATACAAGATTATGGAAGAAAACAAGAAATGCTGTGCCTCTGGCAAATCCATCATCCTCGGTGTGTCTATCATTTTAGCTGCCGCAGTTCTCGGTATTCTGATGGTTCAGATGGTAAGAACGCTCAAGTCTTTCGACGACACGGTTTCAGTCCGCGGACTCTGCGAAAAAGAAGTACCTGCCGACAGGATTGTCTATCGTGTAAACTATTCATCGCAAAGTAACTCGCTCGCCGAGCTGCGAACTACAATGAAAAACAACGATGCCATCATCATTCGTAAGTTGAAAGAGGCGGGTTTGGACGATTCCGAGATTGTCTATACTCCTGCAACCTTTAGCGATCGTTATGCTGACTCGTACTACTACTCCACCGATCGTATTGCCTACCGTTATAATGCCCATCAAAACATATCGGTATATACCACTAAGGCTAACATCGTTGAGAAACTCTCAAACCTCGAGGCAGACCTGCTTAACGAGGATATCATTGTCTCGGCCTACACGTCTTATGAGTATAACGGCTTGAATGAGATCAAACCTGCCATGATTGCCGAATCTCTTGAAAAGGCTCGCGAGTCGGCTGAGGAGTTCGCAAAGAATTCACATTCCAAGATTGGTAAAATGAAGACCGCTTCACAGGGATACTTCTCTGTTGATGACCTTGATGAGAACAATCCCCAGATTAAGAAGGTCCGTGTGGTGACAACGGTTGAATATTATCTCAAATAATAAGCAATCTCAATAGGATGCAAAAAGCTCCCGCAATCAACGGGAGCTTTTTTTTATTTGATGTTATGTGGTGCACCCCTTATCCTTCTATAGATAAGGCAAATTTTAATAAGTTATCATAACAATAATCCACAAGATAAGGATATTGCTGTGCAATGGATAGCCCATCTCTGCCGACGACTACGGTTGTCATACCGGCCCTCTTGCCAAACAGCATGTCGCTCCAACTGTCCCCCACCATCACGCTCTCTTTCAAGTTTACCCCAAAATCTCTCTTAGCCTTCAGTGCCATGCCGATGTTTGGCTTGCGGTCAAAACTGTTCTCTTCCTTGCGTTTGGGACAATAGTATATCTTGTCAATAGCACCTGTTTCTTCCAACAACCGCTTGTGTATCAACGCCAGGTCTCCTTCCGTCATTAGCCCTTTGCCTATACCTTGTTGGTTGGTAACTATAAAAATATGGTCAAACCTATGCCTCAATATCTCCATCGCCTCTTTTACTCCACCTATTACCTCTAATTCATCAACCCTCTTCACGTAGTCGTCTCGTCTCAGCACATTGAGCACACCGTCTCTGTCCAAAAACAATGCTCTTTTGATCATCGTTCAGGCCTCCTTTCTGCAAAGTCGCGCTGAGCCTTATGGTAGTCCTCAGGAATTCCAATGTCTATGAAATAGCAATTTGTCGTATAGCAAAATACATTATTGTGCCTATAGTATTGCTGCAACACCTCTTTCTCAAACGAGAAGCTCTCACCTACTCTATATTTTGCAAGCAGGCTTGCTTTCAACCTATATATACCTCCGTTGATATGGCCATGTTTTTTCTGCTCCGATTTCTCCTCGAATCCTATCACTTTTCCATCCTCGTTAATCACCACCGAGCCATATCTTCCGGCATCGTCAACCTCCCTAGCAACCATGGTTAGTCCACATCCTTTCTGTTCTGCAAAGGAACGGAAATCTTTGTGGTCAATGGCCAGAAAGGTGTCGCCGTTCAACACAGTAACCTCATCTTCTCCACATAATGTTAATCCGTTAACTATAGCCCCGCCTGTCCCCAGTGGTTCAGTTTCTACCGCATAGTCAATCTTCAGTCCACAATATTCGTTGCCAAAATGCTGCTCTATCACCTCATGTTTGTATCCTGTTGCAAGCACCACATGACTGTAGCCTTGCACCGACAAGTTGTCAAGCATCCACTCCAGAAATGGACGCCCTGCAACTTGCGCCATTGGCTTTGGCACATCGCTGACTACCTCCCTCAGCCTTGTTCCGAAACCTCCTGCCAGTACAATCGCTTCCATTAACCAAAAATCTCTTTTTCAACTAATTCACAGATGATATGACCCACCATAATATGACTTTCTTGTATGCGTGGTGTGTCGGTCGACGGGATATTCAGTAATATTCCACCAAATTCCTTCATCTTCCCTCCAGAGGCTCCTGTAAGTGATATGATGTCAATGCCAACCTCATGGCATACTTTGTATGCTTCGATAATATTAGCACTGTTGCCAGATGTGGAAATGCCGACTAAGACGTCTCCTTTATGTGCAGTGCCTCGCAGTAAACGGCTAAAAATATATTGGTAACCATAGTCGTTACCCACGGCAGTAAGATATGACGTGTTACAATGCAATGCCTCTGCATTTAGGGGTGGACGGTCAAAATAGAATCGGCCGCTGAGTTCTGCAGCGAGGTGTTGTGCATCTGCGGCACTACCTCCGTTGCCGCAAAAATGTATTTTACCGCCTGATTTGAGCGACTTTACTATGATTTCAACTGCCTGTTGTATACCGTTAACAATTCTCATATCCGAGAGTATTGTTTGTTTGACGGAGATACTTTGCTCTATGGCTTCTTGTATCCTATTCATGTAAAAGTTATCTTGTGTTTGTCTAAATTTTTATACAGTCCACGTCTTTAGTCCTTCAGAGGTAAAGTCATAGCGTTTTGTCTCGCCGCCAAACTTTTCCCTCAAAGCCTCTCGCACTGCAAAGCGGGTCAAGCCGGGGCAATAGAAAAACATAAAGCCACCGCCCCCGGCTCCGGATATCTTACCTCCGGTAGCTCCTGCGGCCATGGCCGTGTCGTATATTGCATCAAGCCTGGAATTGCTGACGCTTTGAGCCATCTGTTTTTTGTATTCCCATCCGAAGTTTAATAACTCACCGATTTCTCCAACTTGTCCTTTTAATAGTACCTCTTTCATCTTGTGGGATTGCTCTTTCAGTCGGTGCATACTCTCAATACTTTTGCTTTTGCCTGCATTTACGTTCTGTTGTTGCTCCTTTATGATGTCAGCGGAAACATGGGACGTATCGGTATAGTATAGTACTAGGTTGTGTTGCAATTCGTCAATATAGCGCTGACGAACCCGTAAAGGATTTACTATGACGTTTTCTCCTTTGAATTCCATAAAGTTGAATCCCCCAAAGGTGGCTGCATATTGGTCTTGCTTTCCCCCTGCAAGACCGAGATCTACGCGTTCTATTTCGTAGGCGAGGCGGGCTATGTCATATTCACCGAGGGGCAATTTTAACCACTCTACGTATGCACCAAGAATGCTTACGACTAAAGTGGAAGAGGACCCTAGTCCACTTCCAGCTGGTGCATCTACAAAAGATGCTATTTTTAGTGACAGGGGTTTGTGGGTAAATTGGTGTACAACTCGGTTATAAACCCCTTTGTGCAGAATAAAATATCCGTTGGTGTCTACTTCCATTGCATTTTCATACACCTCACAGAGATTTTTGTCTGGGGCCAGAAACTGTACTTTTCCGTCGTTAGTGGGTTCTATTGTAGTATAGGCATACATACTAATGGTAGCATTGAGAATAGCTCCTCCATATATGTCGGAATATGGAGACACATCGGTTCCGCCGCCTGCCAGTCCCAGTCGCAAAGGTGCCTTACTTCTTATTGTCATTTTTTTCCTAATTTTCTATTGTTAATTTTTATTCCGTCAATAGTCTCAACCATTCTGCTCCACATATATTTCTTGCGTTCCTCGATGGTCCCTTCTGTCAATTGTTTTTCAAGGTTGTCGTTGAAGTACTTCACAATGCCGTCAGCGATGACATGGCTGTCGGGCTCTACCACCAAGCCCACTTTCCCGTCGGGCACAATTTCGGGCAAGCCTCCTACATTGGTGACCAACATGGGTTTGCAGAAGTTAAATGCAATTTGTGTCACTCCGCTCTGTGTGGCGCTTCGGTAGGGTTGTGCCACTAGGTCGGCAGCACAGAAATAACGGTTCACTTCACTGTCGGGGATAAAGTCGGTATGTAATACCACTTGGCCGCTTATGCCGAGTCGGTCAATAAGCGCCATATATTTTTCCTTGTTCCCATAGAACTCGCCGGCCACTACCAATTTTACGTCCATCTCTTTCAGCCTTCTGTCTGCCATCGCTTCCAGCAGAAGGTCTAATCCTTTATAGTCACGGATAAAACCGAAAAATAGTACATATCTTCCGTTCTTGTCGAGAGAAAGCAAGCTTCGGGCGTCTTCTTTGCTGAGGGGCTCGCCATAATGGTCGTAGAGCGGGTGGGCACAGAATTTGCGTGGCTTTTTGTTTTGTGAATCGAATTGGTCGACATCAACTAATACCGACTGAGACATTGCAACCATCCCATCGACCGAACATACGAAATATTTGGCAAACAATTTGTCGCCAATCCTTTTTTCGTGGGGTATTATGTTGTCCAATATTGAAATACGGAAAATATTGTGGCTCTTTGCCACTCGATTAACGGTCCCTAAGGCAGGTGCCATAAAGGGGAGCCAAAACTTGGTTATCAGCAAATCGGGCTTCCGTTTCTTTATGTACCTCCCAACTTTCAGCCAGTTGAACGGATTCACCGAGTTGAGCATCCTCTTTATCTTCAGTCCTGCCGGGGCTGGCTCTGTGCTGTATTGCGTCTTGCCTGGGAAGAGAAATGAGGGGTATTGCATTGTGAATGTCACAATCTCCACCTCGTCTCCCCGTTTGAGGTATTCCATCGCCAGCCGCTCGTTGAAAGCGGCCAATCCGCCCCTGTAGGGCCAAGCCGTGCCGAGGATTATTACTTTCACCTTACCTGATGTCTATGTAGTACGGCAGGCGTGCCTGCATCTCTTCGGCCGTCGCCCAATAGTAAAGTTCTTTGTATCCCGGTATCAGCTTCTCGATCCTCGCCTCTATTCTTGCCTCTTCGCTCTCCTCTCCCAATTCCATGATGCTTTCGTACCATTTCTTGGCTTTGGGATAGTTAGTTACGCTGTAGTCTGAAATTCCAGCCTTGTCGGCGGCAATGGCCAACGCGGTGTTCATGCCTCCCAAGGTGTCCACCAGCCCGATTTTTATGGCTTCGGCTCCGGTCCACACTCTGCCGCGGGCTATGCTGTCCACATATTTCACGTCGAGGTTTCTGCCTTTTGCCACTCTCTCGCAGAACGTGACATAGAACTCCTCCACATTTCTCTGCATCAATGCTCGTGCGTCGGGCGAGAGGGCCCTCATCATTGTCATTCCGGTGGAGTTGCGGTTGGTGTTTACCGTGTCGGTGGTTATGCCGAGTTTGTTGCGCAGGGCGTCTCCTATCATGGGGAATGCGGCGAATACTCCGATTGAACCGGTAATCGTGGTCGGCTGTGCCACTATGCAGTCGGCGTTGCACGAGATCTCATATCCGGCCGATGCCGCCAAAGTGCTCATCGACACCACCAGCGGCTTCTTCTCTTTGGCTCTCATCACGGCGGCGGTCATTATTTCCGATGCAAGCACTCCGCCTCCGGGTGAGTTGACGCGCAGCACTATGGCTTTCACGCTTTTGTCGTCAGCGGCCTCGTCAAGTGCTTTGGCTATGTCGTCGCCATAGACCGCGGTCTTGAATCCGTTGCTCTTGCCGCTTACCACATCGCCTTCGGCATATATCACGGCTATCTTGTCGGCTTTCGCCTTGCTCTTGAAACTGTCGGCATATTTTGTCGCAGCCACCATCTTCTTGCTCTGATAGGCCTCTTCCATGTAGTCGGTCACATATTTCTCAAGGGCGAGCGTATCCACCAGCTTTTTCGACACCGCATCTTCTGCCATACAGGCCGAGAGGTTGTCGGCGAAGTCGTTCAGCTGCTCGGGAGTCAGGTTGCGTGATTGGGCCATTTGCTCCACCACATGGTTCCATACACTTGTCACGTAGGCTCTCACTTGTTCGCGGTTGGCATCGCTCAGGTGGTTCATCGTATAGGTCTCGCCGGCGCTCTTGTAGGCGTTGCTCACAGGGCGTATCAGTTCCATCTTCACGTCGAACTTGTCCAGAAGGTCCTTGTAGAACATAACTTCGGCTCCCAGTCCTCTGAAGTCCACCATTCCGGCGGGGTGCAGCACCACCTTGTCGGCTACCGACGCCAGGTAGAGGTCTGCTTGGCTGTAGTTGTCGCTATAGGCTATTATCGGCTTGCCGCATGCTTCCTTGAAATCTATAAGTGCGTTTCTCAGCTCTTCGCTCTGTGCCCACGATGCGCTGCCGCCCGAACCGAAATAAAGGTACAGGCCTGCCACTCTGTTGTCGTTCTTTGTCTCTTCTATGGCTTTCATCAGTTGATCCATTCCCATGTCCTTGCTCGTCGACATCATTGACATGATAGCCTCATTCTCCGAGCATTCCACTATGCCGCGGGTCATATCCAGCTTAACAAACAGGTTGTTGCCGGTTACCGAGCTGCTGCTTCCCATTCCCGAAACTGCTCCGGCCAGAAACATTGTCATTATGCAAACCCATACCAGGTTGACTATCAGAAAGGCTACCACGACTCCTACCGTCGAGGCCAGCATGGTCTTCCAGAAACCCATCGGTTTTCTCTCTTTCTTTTCTTTTGCCTTGTTTTCCATATTATTTTATTTTTTTGTTATTCTCTTTTGGCATCTGCTGACTCAGGCAGTGGAAACTCCCAAGTCCCCACACTATGTCGGTCGAGTCTATTCCTATCACCTCCCTGTCGGGGAAGCATTTTTCCAGCACGTATGCCGCTCTTGTGTCGTTCAGGCATTTGTACGTCGGGAATATCACCTTGCCGTTGGCTATGTAGAAGTTGGCGTACGAGGCCGGAAGTCTTTGCTCCTCATAAACCACGGTGTCGGGCATCGGCAACTCCACCACCGTGGGCTGCTTCCCGTTCGCCAGGCGGCAGCTGTTCAGCTTCTTCAGGTTCTCCTGCAGGGGAGCGTAGTTTTCGTCCCACCGGTCTTCTTCCACTGCTGTGACTATCACGTCTCTGTCTACAAATCTAGAAAGGTCGTCCACATGTCCGTCGGTGTCGTCACCGGCTATTCCGTCTCCCAGCCATATAATATTGTCAACACCATAATAGTCACACAGATATCCTTCTATCTCTTCCTGTTTCAGTTCGGGGTTGCGGTTCTCGTTCAGCAGGCACGACGTGGTCGTCAGCAGGTCGCCTTCGCCGTTCACGTCTATGCTGCCTCCCTCCATCACTATCGGGGCGTCGAACAGTTTTATCCCCTCGTAAAGGCTGTGTATCTTGCTGGGTATCAGGTCGTCGAGTGCCGACTCGTATTTCCCTCCCCAAGCGTTGTATTTCCAGTTCACCATCGCACGGCCATTGCCGTTGCGGTTAAGCAGAAAAGCCGGACCGTGGTCTCTGCACCATGCGTCGTTGGTGGCAAACTGGTGAAACTTCACCCGCTCCATCGCCGTGCCGATATTGGTCAAAGCCTCTTCCACCATCTGCCTCATCGCCAGGTTCTCCACGTTGATGTGGACTTCTTCCGATTCGGCCAGCGTCTTGATGAACAGATGGTACGACGGGAATATGGCCTCTATCTTCCCCGGCCACGAATCCTCGTTGTGCGGGTAGCTCAGCCACGTCCCTTCGTGCTCTGCCCACTCTGCCGGCATATAGTAGCCTTCCTCTTTCGGTGTCTTCATACTTCTTACTTTTGTTGTCTATTTTTCTTCGTCTATGAAACGCTTCGTGATAGGTCCGTAGCTGTCTATCCGGCGGTCCCTGAAGTAGGGCCAGTGTCTCCTGTAGTGGTCGCTCTCGTCGAGGTCCAGTTCCTCCACGTGCAGCGCCTCCTCCAGGTGGGGCGCCTGGTAAAGCACCCGTCCGAAGGCGTTAGTCACGAAACTGCCGCCCCAAAACTGCATCCCTCCCTCTTTTCCGGTCCTGTTCACGCTCACCACCGGCACTCCGTTCGCCACCGCGTGGCTCCGCTGTATCGTCTGCCACGCCTCATACTGCTCCCGGTTGTCCTCTTCTCTCTGCCTCTCGTCCCAGCCTATCGCCGTCGGGAACACCAGCATCTCGGCTCCCTTCATCGCCGTAATTCTCGCAGCTTCGGGATACCACTGGTCCCAGCATATCAGCACTCCTATCTTGCAGTATTTTGTCTCAAAAACCTTGTAACCCAAGTCGCCGGGCGTGAAATAGAACTTCTCGTAGTAGCCCGGGTCGTCGGGAATATGCATCTTCCTGTATTTTCCCAGATAGCTCCCGTCGGCGTCTATAACCGCCGTCGTGTTATGGTATAGTCCCTCGGCCCTTTTTTCGAACATCGAGCACACCAGCACCACTCCCAGCTCCTTTGCCAACGCCATAAACTTCTGTGTAGTAGGTCCTTCGGGTATCGCCTCGGCCAATTTGAAGTTCTCGTACCGCTCCTCGTCGCAGAAATATAGCGACGCAAACAGCTCCTGCAGCACCACCACCTGCGCTCCCATCCCTGCCAACTCTCTCACCTTCTCGCTGAACTTCTCTATGTTCTTCTCCTTGTCCCCCACACAACTCAGCTGCGCCAAGCCAACCTTTACTTTTCTCATATCACTTATTATTTATGTATATACATTATATATTATGTCTCTCAAACGTTTTGCCTGATCTGTTCAATGCCACTAATTCTCAGTCGCTTATCCGTTTTTATACAAATTCTCCCCATAATATTACAAACTGCAAATATACAACTTTTTTTTTATCTGCCAACAAATTCCCCGAAATATTTTTCCCTCCGCGGCAATTCCCCCTCCGTCACCCCCTCGCCCTCCAACTGAAAACCACCCACTGCCCACTAAAAAAATCCCACACTAAAATTTTCAACTTTCAATTCTCAATTTTCAATTTTTTCAACCATAGACTTACCATAGAGTTGATACCTAGTTGAGTCCTAGTTACCAGCAACTTAGCATTATCCGGTTTTTGCCCTTCGCTCCACTTTTTTTCACTTTTTGTTACACTTCGTTTACTCGGCACCTATCGTTCTTGTTTTCAGTTTTTTAACCTCCATGTTGAAAAATGTTTCCCCCTCAACCGCCTCTATGTTAAAAAATCTTCGTATCTTTGCACTTTCAAAACTCTCACTAATACCTTGAAAATGAAACAATCGACTCTCATCCTCGTCATCTTTTTGGCCTTGCTCTCTCCTTTGGCGGCTCAAAACCGTTTCGACGCCGCTCTCGCGCTCGGTGTCAACCTCGGCCAGATCGACGGCGACAACTCCGGCCACTACACCCACTTTGGCATCCACGGCGGCATCCAGACATCCTTCGCCCTCTCGCCCGACCCCGATGGCAAACTTCGTATGCTCCTCGAGCTCGGCGTCACCCAGAAGGGTGCCAACAAGGCCAACACCTCCATCCATACCGACCTCCTCTACGTCGAAATCCCCATCCTCATCACCTACTCGCTCTTCTCTTCCCGTCTCCGCCTCGGTGTCGGCTGGGCCCCCGCCATCCTCGCCCGCGCCAAAGTCACCGATGCCGGCGTGCGCGACCCCGCCTCCGAAAAGGCCTACCGCCGTATGGACTGGGTCCCTCTCTGTGCCGACATCACCTACTTCTTCAACCGCCATTGGGCCGCCAGTGCTCGTATCAACGCCTCGTTCCTCTCCATTATGGACAACCCCTCTCACGGCACTTATCGCGTCTTCCGCAACAACAAGGGGGCCTTTAACAACTACCTCAGTTTCAACCTTATCTACCGTTTCTGAGCCTTCCGCACCCTTTTGGCAACAGCCTTCTCCGCCTTTTTTCTATTTTTTTTCTTTCGCCACACAATATTTTCATGTTTCTGGCGTTATATAATTTTGAATTAATTGTAATACGATGAAAATCCGCTCAGTAATAGACTATCTCAACGAAATCTATCCACTCTCCCTGCAGGAACACTACGACAACTCGGGATTCTGTATCGGCGACCCCGAAAACGACCTCTCCGGCATCGTCGTCGCTCTCGACCTCACCCAAGAGGTCATCGACGAGGCCGTCTCCTCCAACGCCAATCTCATCGTTACCCACCATCCGCTGATTTTCAATCCTATACGTAATATTACCTCCGACACGCTCCAGGGCAGCCTCATCCTGAACCTCATCACCAACCATATTGCGCTCTATTCTGCCCACACCTCCCTCGACAACCACCCTTCGGGCGTAAGCTTTGCCCTCGCCGCTAAACTTGGCATCCGCAACACGCAGATCCTTCGCCCGCTTCCCAACTTCCCCGACAGCGGCGCCGGCATGGTCGGCGATGTCGAACCTGTCGATTTCCAGAGTTTCGTCTCCTTCGTGAAGGAACGACTCGGACTTCCTTTCGTCAAATGCTCCGGACGCCTCGCAGGCAGTGTCTCCCGTGTGGCTCTCTGTGGTGGCTCGGGTTCCTTCCTCATCGGCGACGCCATCGAGGCCGGCGCCGACGTGCTCCTCACCGCCGACATCAAATACCACGACTTCCAACTCGCCGACGACCGCATTTCCATCATCGACATCGGACATTTCGAGAGCGAACAATGGGCTCAAGAAATTATTTATAGTGATATTATAAAAAAATTTAGTAACTTTGCCTGCCGAATCGTAAGGCACAAGACCAATTATGTGTCATATATGTAATTGTCAGTCAGTGTCTTATGTGGGTAAATAACTAATGAAAAAACAATAAAAAATATAAACAATGGCAAAAAAAGCTTCAACAAACACACCGGCCGCCGAGCCAGAAAAAGCAAATGTAAGACTCGATATCGATGAAAAAGTAGAGCAACGCCTTATCGCTCTCTACACCCTCCAATGTGTGGACTCCAAAATCGACAAGATTAAGATTATCCGTGGCGAGTTGCCCCAGGCCATCCAGGATCTCGAGGACGAGATTGCAGGACTGCAGACTCGCATAGATAACCACAACAATGCCATTAAGGAGAACGAGGCCGCCATCGCTCGCCGCAAGAACGAAATCAGCGAACATCAGGACAACGTCGCCTCCATCGAAAAGAAAATGGAGAACGTGAAGAACAACCGCGAATACGACAGCCTCGAGCACGAACTGGAATTCCAGAACCTCGAAATTGAACTCTGCGAGCGCAAAAACCGCGAGTCTAAAGCTGCCATCGAAAACCTCCACAGCCACATAGCTGCCGCCCAGTCTCTCCTCGAAGGCCGTCAGGCTGACCTTCAGACCAAGAAGAACGAACTTGAGTCCATCATCGTGGAGACCGAGAAGGACGAGGAGCGCCTCAAGGCCAAGTCTCTCGAGCAGGAGCAGTTTATCGAGCCTCACTATCTCGCCGCCTACAAGCGTATCCGTCAAGCGGCCCACAACGGTCTCGCCGTCGTGTCTATCGACCGTGCCGCCTGCGGTGGTTGCTTCAGCAAAATACCTCTCCAGCGTCAGACCGAGATCAAGATGCACAAGAAAGTTGTCGTGTGCGAACATTGCGGCCGTATCCTCGTCGATGACGCCCTTGCAAAAATCGTCAACGAAAAACTCGAAAAATAATATCAACTCAAGACTCTACCGCTTATGACTCACTATATTTCAAGCGAACGCCTTACCATCGGGCAGGTCAAGCAGATCATAGACAACAAGATGGATATTGCCCTTTCCGACGATGCCAAGCAGCGCATCGAGAAATGCCGCAACTACCTCAACAACAAGATGGAGACCCAGAAAGAGCCTATCTACGGTGTCACCACCGGCTTCGGCTCGCTCTGCAACATATCCATAAGCAAGGAACAGCTCAGCCAGCTGCAGAAGAATCTCGTGATGAGCCACGCCTGCGGCGTGGGCGACGAGGTGCCGCAGGAGATCGTGAAGCTTATGCTCCTCCTCAAGGTCCAGAATTTCAGCTTCGGCTATAGCGGTGTGCAGCTGCAGACCGCCCAGCGTCTGGTGGACTGCTTCAATCTCGACATCCTGCCGGTGGTCTATCAGCAGGGTTCTCTCGGCGCCAGCGGCGACCTCTGCCCTCTCGCCAACCTTATGCTCCCCTCGGTTCTCGGCATGGGTGACGTCTATTACAAAGGCGTCCGTACCGATGTATCTAAGGTTTATGCCGAGTTGGGCTGGCAGCCTATCACGCTTCAGAGCAAGGAGGGTCTGGCTCTCCTCAATGGCACTCAGTTCATGAGCGCCTACGGCGTCTGGAATATCCTCAAGGCCCAGCGCCTCAGCGCCCAGGCCGATATGGTGCTTGCTCTCAGCCTCGACGCTTTCGACGGCCGTATCGAACCTTTCTTCGAGTCGCTCCATCTCGTACGTCCCCATAAAGGACAGTTGGAGACTGCCGCTGCAGTACGCAAATACACCGAAGGAAGCCAGATTATAGCCCGCCACAAGGAGCACGTCCAGGACCCCTACAGCTTCCGTTGCGCTCCTCAGGTGCACGGTGCGGCTAAGGACACCATCCGTTATGTCGCTTCTGTCCTCGAGACCGAGATAAACTCCACCACCGACAACCCGATAGTCCTCCCCGACGAGGACCTCGTCATCAGCGGCGGTCACTTCCACGGCGAGCCTCTCGCCATGGTGCTTGACTTCCTCGCCATCGCGGTGGCTGAACTGGGCTCCATCAGTGAGCGTCGTTGCTACCAGCTTATCGACGCCAAGCGTGGCCTGCCTTCGTTCCTCGTGGCCAAGCCGGGTCTCAACAGCGGATTTATGATTCCCCAATATGCCGCTGCGGCTATCGTAAGCCAGACCAAGCAGTACTGCACTCCGGCAAGCGTGGACAGCATCCCGTCGAGCCAGAACCAGGAAGACCTCGTGTCCATGGGCGCCAATGCTGCCACCAAGTGCTACAAGGTTATGGAGAACGTGGAGCGCGTGCTCGCCATCGAGCTTTTCAACGCTGCCCAGGCTCTCGATTTCCGCCATCAGGAAGGGCTTAAGAGCAGCCCGTTTATCGAGCAGCTCGTGGCCGACTACCGCAAAGTGGTCAACTTCATAGACATCGACGAGATAATGTATCGCCATATCCACGCCAGCGTGAAGTTCCTCCAGGAGATGAAAAACGTGTAAAACGACAAAAGTCAGTCGCTTTTTTACCTTCACGGGAGTCTTGCCATCGGCAAGATTCCCGTTTTTATTTAGTATTCCATTTTATATATTAATATATTGTAAACCATAACGATTGCTGCCTTGGGGGCCGGTTATCGCCAACGGTGTGTGTATTTTTTTTGGTCCAAAATTTGGTGGAATAAAATAATTTTAGTATTTTTGCATTGTGGGAAAATATGTTTTAATCTTGATAAAATATCTATAGTTATATGAATTACATTACGTTAAAGCGTCTTTTTATTGCCCTGCTCGCTTGTACACTCCTCTTTGGTTACAACGATGCTTCGGCACAGAACAAGAAGTCGAAAGCCAAAACGTCGAAAACTTCCAAGAAGAAAGGCAAGAAGGCCGAGGCTGCTCCTGCTCCGTCCAACGACACCAAGCTCCCCTATAACTCCAACGACTGCCTCTTCGCCATCGAGCTTCAGCCCGACGTGGCTTACGGTCCCACCTCCGCCCCTCAGGGTGCCGGTCGTGTGATGGATGTCAAAGCCGACAAGAAACACCCGTACCTCTTCGAGTACGAGCATAATACCGTATGGTATCGCTTCAAGGTGCCTTACAACGGCTACCTCGAGTTCTCCATCACTCAGACCGATGCCAAGGACGACTACGACTTCCTGCTCTACAAATATACCGACGAGTATTTCAGCAACCGTCTGTGCCAGAATATCATACTGCCCGTGGCGGTCAATATCGGAGGCCTCGACACTGCTGCCAAGGCTGGCGGTCCCTCCCTTGGTATGAAGGTCGATGCGACCGTGTCCAATGTCAAGAAGAAAGATCAGCCGGGTGGCTTCATCAAGTCGATTTATGTCCACAAAGGCGATATATACTATCTGGTGCTCGACAATGTCAATCCGGGAGGTTCGGGCCATACCATCAAGGTCTCCATCCACGTGGATTCCTTTGAGCCGCAGGTGGTCTTCTTCGACCCCCAGGCCCGTCGCAATGTGCCCGTTGACCTCCTCATCCTCGAGAAGAACACCGACAATCGTCCGGTGGCCAAGAACGCCAACTGGACTGCCGGCAAGGTGAAATTCGTACCCGGATTCACCTACACCCTCTACGCCAAGCGCGACGGCTACTTCTCGGTTTATAAGGAGTTCAACTCCAACCAGTTTATCCACGATTCCGTACTGCGTTTCGTGATGAACCCCAAGAAGCGTGGCACCTCGTACCCCATCAACGACGTCTATTTCGAGGACGGCAACTCCAAGCTCCTCCCCGAGTCGGACACCGCGCTGCTCAACTATGTAT
Organism: Bacteroidales bacterium; assembly: GCA_017439185.1. GTDB lineage: Bacteria > Bacteroidota > Bacteroidia > Bacteroidales > P3 > Colimorpha. The sequence continues at coordinate 29,411 of JAFRTM010000028.1, forward strand.
ATATGTTCAAGAACCATCCCGAGGTGACCTTCCTCATCAAGGGAAGGGTTCCCACCTTCGGAGTTGATCCCAAGTCCGATATGGAAATCTCGTTGCAGCGTGCCGTGGCGGTCAAAGAGTTCTTCGTCAAGAACGGCATAAGCGAGGACAGGATAGCCGTGGCCGGTATGACCGAGAGCGAGGTGAAGAGCGCCGCCAATGCCGCCTTCGCGTCCGAAGGGGCGTCCAGTTCCAAGCAGAACGTTACCAAGAGTCAGACACAGAAGTCCGACAAGCGTCTCGCCGACCATATCAACAACAAGATTGAACTGTTTATTACAAGCGTAGGCGACGAGCCCACCAAACCCGTCTCCTCGCGCCGATAACCGATAAAGACGCCAAAGAGCCCCGCCGAGAATATCGAGCGGGGCTCTTTTTTATGATCTTTTAGGACTCTTTCCTGCAAGAAACGAAACCGCGAACGTACTAATCTCGTATAAGACGGGGAATTGCAAAACGAGGCTCCGGTAGGTTGTCAACAAGTTATTAACATCGAATGTTTAATAAGTTTTGAGGGAAGGGCGATTCCATTATAAAAAATGTTGCTAATTTTGCAATCACAAAAATCGTTCATAATATAAGCACATAAAGATATGAAAAAGACCATTGCAATCCTCTCGTTGGCATTGATTCTGCTGACTTTGGCCGCATCCTGCTATTCGACTCACCACACCTGCCCCGCCTACCGTGGCTCGGTGGTTGAAAACGTTGCCGAATAACAATTACCGATAATCCAAGTCATAGAGCAAGCACAAAAGAAGCTGGCACTTATTGTGTCCGCTTCTTTTATTTTTGGTTACCATTAATCTTATTTTGCGACAGAAGTCTTGGAGTGCGCATTGCACTCACATAGCACACACATAGTAGGCAAATTCGGGAATTGTTCTACTTGGTTCTTACATTGTCTTACTTGAGGTTGTTTTTGGAGGTGGGAAAAATTACACTCGGTTCCGTTTTAGAAATGAGAGTTAAAAGTGGTGCGATAAAAAATAATGAAAATTTTTTTGAAACGAAAGTAGGTCAATGGGTTAAGACCCGATCTTAGTGGTCTCGAAGAGGGCAAAAAGCGATTTAGAATTGGCCATCTTCGTACTTATTATTGAGAGGCGTAGATTTTGAGTGCAGGGAATAGACAGGCGGGAGCCTGGCAGACGAGCCGTCGAGGCTGAGAGAACTTTTACATGTCAGAAACAAGGGTTGGGTAGCCGCCAGTGCGACGGCTGCCCCCATCGGGGATCAGTGGCGGGAAGGACCGTCACACCCCCGATTGGACAATTGGGTAAAAGTCGATAAACAAGATGTTATCATATTGGCGCCGTAAATATTGATAATAAACTTGTGGGGCTAAAAAAATATTTGTAAATTTGCCAAATAAACCTAATGATAATATTGAAGGTTAAGTTGTTGATAATGAAAATAATATTGCTTTCAATAGATGGGTGTTAAATGAAAAAAACGAGACCCACGTAATCGCGGGTCTCAAGAACTCTTCGGCTTATAGCCTTATTGTGAAAAGCTTAAAAAGTGATGCAAAATTACAAAAAAAATAATAACTGACAAGGAAAATACAAAAAAAATATACAATTATGAGTCAAAAAGTATTAGGTATAGATTTGGGAACGAATTCATTAGGAATCTGTTTGAGAAACCCTGACAATGGTAAAAATATTGTTGATCAACAGGAATTTTTTGGTGTAACAATATTCAAATCAGGTGTTGGTCGCGATGATAAAGGCGAGTTTTCATACGCTGCTATAAGGACATCGAAGCGTTCAGCTAGGAGATTGTATCAGGCGAGAAAGTATAGGATTTGGGCAACATTGCAACTTTTGGTAGACGATGGTTTTTGCCCAATGACTCAGGACGAGTTAAATCAGTGGAAAGTATATGATAAAGAAAAAGGATATTTCAGAAAATATCCAGTTGGAGCTGTTCCCTTTGAGCAGTGGGTGAGGCTTGATTTTAATGGTGATGGAAAGCCTGACTATAGCAGTCCGTATCAGTTAAGGGCTGAATTGATAGAGAATGTGTTGGATATGACTATCCCAGAGAATAGGTATAAGTTTGGAAGGGCTATGTATCATATTGCCCAGCGAAGGGGTTTTAAGAGCAGTAAAGGAGAAACACTGAAAGAGGCAAAGGAAGATGTGGATGTGTCTAATATAGAAATAACCAGCGAATTGAAAAAGTCGGAAGAGAAGAAGTCTAAAACGTTGGTTACGTATATGGAGGATAATGGTTTCTGCACAGTAGGTTTGGCCTTTGCACATTTAGAAAGAGAGGGGGTAAGAGTTAGAAACAGCGAATATCAGGCAGTCAGGTCGCAATATATGGAAGAAGTGGATTTGATATGTAAGAAGCAGGGATTAGATAGAACCCACGCTGAATTATACCGGAAACTTGTTAGTACTAAGAGAGGGGAGGGCACGATATTCTATAAGCGTCCTCTTCGTTCTCAGAAAGGTTTGGTCGGGTATTGTACATTAGAGCCTAATAGTAGGCGCTGCCCTGAAAGTCATCCCGAATATGAACTGTTTAGGGCCTATTCATTTATTAACAACATAAAATATCGTATAGACAATAGTGAGTCATGGAAAAGTCTTGATGATAAGCAGAGGGAATCCTTGTTCAATTCATTGTTTACACGTGTTAAAAGTACGTTCAAATTCCAAGAGATACGAGAATGGCTGGAAAAAAATGTGGTAAGTGTTCCGTTAAGTTACAAACAAAAGACGATAAACTATCAAGATTATGTTACGGTTGCAGGATGTCCGGTGGTTAGTAGATTGAAGAAAATACTTGGTGATGACTGGATGTCAGTTGAAGTTGAAAATGGGCAGGATAGAACTTCCGTGAATAAAGTAACAGGCGAGATTGTGAGCCATCGAGTTAAGTACAACTATGAAGATCTATGGCACTTGTGTTATACTTGTGACGACATGGAAGACTTGGCAGAAATTATCGGATTGAAAGAGACGTTTGATAGTAAGAAAAAGAATGAAATGATGCATCTTTGGGGTGCGATGAGGGAAGGCTATGCCACGCTGAGCTTGAAAGCGATACGCAAAATTTTGCCATTTCTGAAAGAGGGTATGTTATATAATGAAGCTGTAAGTTTTGCGAAGTTGCCAGAAATTTTGGGAGAAGAATGGGAAAAGAACAAGGAGAGTATTATAGAGTCGTTGCGCACCATTTCAAAGGAGGCGAGCCGTTGTCGGCAAGTATGTGGTATTGCAAACGCTTTGATTGGGGATTACAAAGCAAATGAGGATTATGTTTTAACGAGAAATGAAGAGTATCTGCTTGATGATGGGGACAAGAAGAAGGTGACAGAAAAAATTATCGACACGATTAGTCAGAAACGGTGGGATGCGTTGGGGATAGAAAATCAAATTCTCTTGCAGAAGGAGGTCGAGGACTTATTGCAGAAGTTCTTCTATACAAAAGAACGGAGTTACTATCGATTACCCAAGGCAAACGAGATAATAAAAGACTGGTTGGCGGAACACTACCCACACATAAAACGGGAGGTGCTCGATACAATGTACCATCACTCGCAAATTGATCGTTTTGCGAAAGGAATCCCGCAAACAATAGAGGTTGACGGAAAATTGATGAGTGTAATGCAATTAGGGACGCCAGATATTGGCTCCATCAAAAATCCGGCAGTAATGCGCGCATTATACGCTTTAAGAAACAATCTAAACCATCTTTTACGCGAAGGGATGATTGATGAGGAGACGAGGCTGGTGGTAGAAACGGCACGTGAGATGAATGACGCAAATTGGCGTAGGGCGATAGAATTGTATCAAAAAGAGCGAGAAAAAGAGAATGAGGCCATTGCTAATATAATCAAAGAATTTCGTCCAGGATATTCAGACGAGGATATAGATAAAGGCAGGCTTCTTTTTGAGCAGAATATTGTGAGTGCAACAACAAAAGAAGGTAAAATTAAGGCAGAGAATTTTGCTAAAGATATGACAAAATATAAGTTATATCAGGAACAGAAGTTCCGTTGCATTTACACGGGGAAAAGTATAAGTCTTAACGAATTGTTTAATGATAATGTAGTGGATATAGAACATACAGTGCCACGTAGTATATCGTTTGACAATTCGCTTGCCAACAAGACAATATGTGATGCGAGTTATAATCGTAAGGAGAAGAAAAATCAGATACCTTCACAACTGGGGAATTATAATGCCATATTGGAAAACTTGAAGCCGTGGGAAGAAACCCTTAAACATACCGAAAAACAGATTGAAATATGGCGGGATAAGGCGAAAACAGCGGCTACTGTTGATTATAAAAACAAGTGCATACAGCAACAACATCTTTGGCAGTTAGAGCACGATTATTGGCAGGCTAAACTTAAAACATTCTATCTAAAAGAAGAAGATCTGACATCGGGGTTCAAGCATAGCCAGTTGGTTGACACCCGAATCATTACAAAATATGCTTTTCATTACTTGAAGACACTGTTTGAACGAGTAGATGTACAGAGAGGAGAGATGACCGCTGTTTTCCGTAAAATACTCGGAATTCAAAGTGTTGACGAGAGGAAAGATCGTAGTCGTCATAGCCATCACGCCGTTGATGCTGCAGTGCTTGCACTCATTCCTGAGTCAAACAAAAGAGATGCTCTTGTAAAACTATTTTATGACAGAGAAGAGGCCAAGAAGAATCATGATGAGGATGGTTTTAGGAAGTATAATGAAGAATTGCAATTAGAGCGAAAAAAGATGTTTCGTGGTGATTCAAACGCCTTGGTCAAAATGATAGAAAACGATATACTAATAAATCATACCACTAAAGATCAGTGTTTGACGCCAGCGTATCGTAAGAGGCGCATAGGTGGAAAATTGATAAAAGGAGAAGACGGTAAGGAACAGTGGGTACGGGGAGATAGTATTAGGGGTAGTTTGCATCAAGATAAATTCTATGGAGTAATTAGCAACAAGAAAGAACTCAGGGTTGTTGTCCGTAAAGAATTAAATGGTTCTAATGGATTACTTGCAGGATTTATTAAGGAGGCAAAGGACAAAAAGAAGTTTGATGAGGCGTTTGGGGTAATTGTTGATAAGCGATTGGGTGATATGATAAGACTGCAATTGGAACAGTTGTTGGCCAATCCTAACTGTTCTAAATCAGAAATTCTTGCGACTCCATTTTATATGCTCGATAGAGAAGGCAATGCTATAAAACAAGGTAAAACAGGCAGTCCTATTTCGCCAATTCGTCATGTGAGATGTTATGCTCGTGCAGGTCGTGGAGAATTGAGAAAAGATACATTACTGACCATTAAAAATCAAACGTATATCTCCAAGCAAGAATATAAGCGTACATACTATGCCCAAACCGATGACAATTATCTGTGTCTTCTGTACGAAGGAGCAGTAAAAGGTTCAATTCAACGTGAGATGAATTTGATAAGTTTGTTTGAGATGTCGTGCATTGTAAGAGGTGGTGTGGCTATGCGAGATGTTAATGCTTTGCGGTTAGAGCCCGCATACTCGACATTCGGGAAAAATAAACTGCCACTTAGAGCGTTGATTAAACGTGGTACCAAAGTTATATTCTATGACAAAATGCCGGAAGAAGTGAACGATTACGACAAGGAAACGATGAGTAAGCATTTGTATGTAGTGTACAAATTCAATAATATGGGTACGGCTACACTATATCTAAAAAGGCACATTGAAGCAAGGACGGAAACACAGTGTGAGAAAGGTGAGAAAGGTACAATATTTGATAGTAACAATGCTAAATCCTATCTAACGCTTAAGGCGAATGGACTTAAGGCTCTAATCGAAGGTGTTGACTTTACTGTGGATGCTGTAGGCAATATAGTGATGCTATGATAAAGAAAACAGTATGTTTCTCGCACCCGGCTTATCTGTCGCTTAGGAACGGACAGATGATTGTTAAGCTGGACCCGCACGACGACCTGACCGAGCAGCAGGCCTCGTTGCCGATAGAGGACATTGGACTTGTGGTGCTTGATCACCGGCAGATAACCATCACATCGGGGGTTATGGAAGCCCTGTTGGAAAACAACGCTGCGGTGGTGACATGTGACGACAGCCACATACCTCGTGGCCTGTTGTTGCCCCTCGAGGGACATACGGTCCAGCAGGAGCGCTTTGAGGCACAGACCGAAGCCAGTACGGTGTTGAAGAAGCAGTTGTGGCAGCAGACGGTGGTGCAGAAGATAAGGAATCAGGCTGCGGTGCTGCAACAGACTGCAGGCAAAAGCCAGGGCAATATGCTGCAATGGGCTCGGGATGTGAGGTCAGGCGACAGCACCAACCTTGAAGGAAGGGCGGCCGCATATTATTGGAGCCAGTTGTTCAAGCCCGATATAGAACATTTTGTGCGAGACCGAAGTGGGGAGTGGCCCAACGCCATGCTCAACTACGGTTACGCCATATTGCGGGCCATGGTGGCGCGTGGATTGGTGGGGAGCGGACTGCTGCCCACTATGGGAATCCACCACCACAACCGCTACAACGCCTATTGTCTCGCCGATGACGTGATGGAGCCCTATCGTCCATACGTGGACAGGCTGGTAGTGAATCTTATGATAAAATACCGTAATGTCGAGGAGATAAACAAAGACCTGAAACGAGAACTGTTGGGAATCCCGACCATAGAGGTGACCATCGGAGGGCAAAGAAGCCCGCTGATGGTGGCGGTGAGCACCACCACGGCGAGCTTGGCGAAGTGCTACACGGGTGAATTGCGTAAGATAGCGTATCCGCAGATAGATGGATAGATTCAGCGAATATAGGATAATGTGGCTCTTTGTTTTTTTCGACCTGCCCACCGAGACCAAGCGCGAGCGCAAGGCGGCCGCCGACTTCAGGAAGAGTCTTACGGGCGACGGCTTTACGATGTTTCAATATTCGGCATACGTGAGACATTGTGCCAGCCGTGAGAACGCTGAGGTCCACAAGCGACGGGTAAAAGCGGCACTGCCAAAAAGCGGGCAAGTGGGGATGCTATGTATCACCGATAAGCAGTTCGGCGAGATGGATTTGTTCATCGGACAGGAAGAGAAAGAGCCTAATGCGCCGGGGCAACAGTTGGAACTGTTCTGAACGGGTGGGACAAAGTGCAATAAAAAGAAAAAATCGTCGTTAATAACAAGATAATTGATATAGAGTTTATAGAATTTATAGAGTTTATAGAATTTATAAGTAATAGTTAAGGAAATGGATCAAAAATATCAGATTCTGAATCGTCAGATGCCATTCAGCGCTACTTACTACTACCAGAAATCCGAAGTTCTGTACCAGCTGACGTTTGCTTTCTGTCGTCGTTTTCTGCCTACCCACGGAGATCGTACAGTGGACCAGATGATACAGGCAGCACGTAGTGGCAAACAGAACATTGTAGAGGGGACAGAGGACGGGGTTTCGTCAACCGAAATGCAACTGAAATTACTCAATGTCGCCAGAGCGTCGCTTCAGGAACTGCGTGAAGATTATAAAGACTACCTTACAGCGCGCAATCTTCCAATATGGGATGACTCGAATCCTCGCTTTCCAACCATGAGAAAATTTTGTTCGACACATAATACACTCGATGCCTTTAAGCCATTTTTAGAGTGTTGGTCAGACGAGGAGATGGCAAACGTGGCCCTTACACTCTGTCACCAGACAGACTCGCTGCTCAACAAACACCTCAAACGTCTTGAAAGCGAATTCGTAGAGCAAGGAGGCATAAAAGAAAGGATGTATGCGGCACGTACCGGCTATAGGCAACAAGAGCAGAAAGAGCTTGCGCAGCTAAGGAGCGAGAACGAGCTCCTTAAAAAGGAAATTAGCCGATTGAAGGATATACTCAAAGTTAACGGGATAAAGTATTAGAGGAGATAGAATCTATAGAATTTATAGACTTTATAAAATTTATAGAATTTATAGAGTTTATAGAATTTATAAATTACGATTCGTAAAAAAGAGAGAAGGGGAGAAACGGATTGGAATTCCAATCCGTTTCTCCCCTTCTAAGACATCAACTAAACTGCTGAACGTTAAAAGATTAGAGACATCGAGATGTCATTTATCAATGTAACGTTCACTTTTTGAAGCAATTCACAACCTCACGACGAATACGTCGACGTGCTGTGCTGATGTCATTTATCAATGTAACGTTCACTTTTTGAAGCAATTCACAACCTGGTGAATATGGAGCGGCAACCGCTGGTTGATGTCATTTATCAATGTAACGTTCACTTTTTGAAGCAATTCACAACTTAATTAAAGAAATGGTAAAATGAAAACAGATGTCATTTATCAATGTAACGTTCACTTTTTGAAGCAATTCACAACCGTACCTCTCGAATGGAGTGTACCACTCGATGTCATTTATCAATGTAACGTTCACTTTTTGAAGCAATTCACAACGTGTGGCTTATCAGCGTGTTAAAGAAGGGTGTAAATGACCACACTTTTGTTGTGATTCATATATATCAGTATGTCAATGTGCTATACGCAATAATGGAGGCGTTATGTGCCGCTTTTGCAATTGCAAAGATACACAATTTTTTTAATATAATGACACTTTTTCGCTAAAAGTTTTTTATGTCGCAAAGTAATACCAAACATGGTTCAACCATGGCTCAACTATGGCTCAACCTTATAGAGGCCATATTGCGGGGGAGGGAAAAAATAGCGGGAGCCTGTCAGGGCTCCCGCCTAGGGTAAGGAAAACCTTGTCTGCTAATAGTGTGTCTGCGGGGGTTATTCCGTCTTTAGCAGGTCGTCGATGCGAATTTTTACCCAGCTTTTTTCGAGGTCGAAGATTTTTTCGGCGGGCTGCGACAGTTTCGATACCAGCAGGTGGGTGTTCTCCTGGTGGTCGGTGTGGTTGAGCGCCTCGCCGATCTCGTCCCAGTTGCGGTGGCAGAAGACGAGCGGGGCGAAGGTGTAGAGGTCGAAATTGCTCACGGTCATATTGTCGATGCCTTCGGTCTCGATTTTCGAGTGGGCGCGTGCCAGCTTCATCTCGCCGACCTCCTCCAGCACGTGGAGGTATTTCTCGTAGAGCACATACTCGTTGAGCAGGAAGGCTATGGTGTCGGGCGAGAGGGCTTTCCAGAGACTTTGGGGTAGGGGACGGGCCACGAAGCGGCCTATCATAAACGAGCCCGCCTGGAGTCCTGTGAGCCCTTTGGCACGGCAGATGCGTTCCACGCGGCGGAAGAAATCGACTTTGAGGTCGGACGACAGCAGGTCGAACACGCGCGACTGGTCCTGATGGCTTCCCATCTTGCTTTGCAGCACCTGGGTGACGTATGTGTCGGCATGGGAGGAGTACCAATTGTTGACCAGCGAGCGGGCCTTCTCGGGCTGGTTTTGCAGGTCGCAGCGGATGAGGCGTGCCAGCTTGTCGATGTCGTTGATATAGCTTGTCTGCTGGCTGTTGATAATTTTCTGGTAGGTGATGTAGGCCTCTTTCATGTCGGCGAAGAAGACCTTCTCTTCGTCGTTGAGTTCCACGGCAGTGCCGTGCAGGTATTTGGTGAAGCGTGCGGGCTTGAAGGCTGCCACTCCTTTGTAGATGGTCTGGCGTTTGCTTGAGAGGGTGATATGTTCCAGCTCGTGGATTTCCAGCCCTTCCTCGTTGACGATGCTGCCGTTCTCCATCTTTATGCCGTAGGACTGGAGGTCCATAAATGCCGGAATGCCGTAGCCGCGGCAGGCGGTGACCACGTGTATGGCGGCGGGGGCCATGCTGAGTATGGCGTCCACCTCGTTGAGGGTTATGGTGTCTTCGGGGATGAAGCGTTCCTGGCAGAGGCACACATTCTCGCCTTTGGCTTTCATCTGGCGTGCTGTCGCCACCGAGAAGCAGAGTACGGCGGAGATGGCGGTGCGTGGCAGCACATTGAGTCCTTTGCCGAAATACTGAAGCTTGGAGAGCGAGCGGTCGTCGATGGATGCCGACACTATCTGGCGCAGGTGGTAGGGCTTTATGATGTCCACCACGTCGCCGTCGGCAATCAGTCCTCCTTTCAGCATGTCTATGGCCGAGAGGAGAGCCGCGCGTCCGGTCATCTCGCTCATGTTGAGTTGCAGCACCGAGAAGAGGCTCACCTGGTTGGGACGTGTCTCCACGGCAAATTCTATGGTGACGGGGCTCTTGTAGCGCCCTTCCAGCTTCTTGAGCAACGGGTCGAAGTGATAGACTGCGGGGAAGGTGTCTTTTATCTCGTTGCGGTCGAAGTAGGCCGAGTCGGTCGAGGTGACGTCGCCGGTCATGATCTCTTCGCCGAAGATGTTGCGGTAGCTCTCTATCTGGCGTCCTTTGCCGGTGCGGCTGTGGCGGCTGTAGAGTACGCCCGGGTAGGACTGCTCGTTGCCGATGGTCCACACCATCCGTTGCAGTATCAGCGACGGGAACGCCTGCTTCCCTTGCATAAAGGTGAGAATGAGGTCCTGGTTGGAGACGTAGAATTGCCTCACATACTGTGCCAGTCGCAGGGCCTGGAAGTGGGCGTCGGTGAGCAGGCGCTCCCCTTCGGGGGTGGCGGCTTTGATGGCTTCTTCCATCTCTTCGATGCGTTGCAGCTGGTGTTCGCAGGTGAGCTCTATGTCGCTCGTGGTGTAGCGTTTCTCGATGCCGAGCATCTCTTTTATGGTGTGCAGGGTCGAGAGGTACACGCGGTTGGCCATCGCGTCGGTATATACGCGGCGGAAGGCCTGGTAGGAGTTGCGGGTGACGCCGATGTTGAGGAGCGTCGGCATCAGTCCTGGGATATACTGCGGCATGGCGCAGCGTATGGCGAAGACCAGCGGGTTGGTGCTGTCGCCCAGCTTCGTGGCTGTCATGGTTTCGAGGTTGTGTATGGCCTGTTCCAGCAGTTCTGGGAAGAGGTCGGGGCGGTTGAAGGCAGCCGCCGTGACTATGCAGAAGTCGGGCACCGGGTAGCAGTCGCGGGTGAGGTCGAGGAGCATGTGCCCTTTGTGGCTTATCTGCTGGTCGGTGAAGTCGCCTTGTGAGAGCGAGGAGATAAGGTATTCGTTCTCGAACAGCGGGTGCTGCTCCACATGGTCTTTGCAGTCTTGGCGGAAGGTCTCCCTCATCTCGTCGAGGTGTGGCACTGCCTTGCCGCCGGCTTCGTCGATGAGCATCTGGAGGTATTCCTCCTTCTTCTCGCCGCGTAGCTTCAGCAGGCGGTACATGTCGTACCAGCGGGGCGGGAATTCCCTCTTCTCGCCCTGCTCGTCGAGGTAGATCACGGTTCCCGGCTTGTTGCCCGGCAGCGGGTTGTCGGGTGCCTCATTGTCGAAGTTGAACGGCTTCTGCCCTTCGCGAGCGAAGAGGCGTGTCATATAATAGTTAGGGTAGCTTGCCCTGATAAGGAATTTCATGACGTCATATTTTGTCGATGGTGGCACGTATGGCCTCACGCAGCTCTTCGAAGCGTGTGAAGTGGTGACCGCTGTTGTCGCGCCATATAATGTAGGCCGCCTTGGGGAAGAGCGAGGCGGTGTGGTGATGGTCGCCGAGGGTCTCGTCGTCGGTGCTGAGGGCCAGCGACACCTGTCCGTCGCGCTGGGGCAGGTGGGAGAAGACCTCATCGACGAGGCCTTGGTAGGAGTTGAGGTTTTTCAGCGCGTCGGGCAGCAGCTGGGGAGCCTGCTTCTCCAGCCTCGGTATTATGGCTTTCTTGAACTGGGGCAGGGGGTCGGTCACCGGGTTCACCGCCCACACGGGCCCTTCGAACCAGGGGAGGGTGCAGAGGGCGTGGAATCCGCCGAGGCTGCTGCCAAGCAGCATGTCCACCTTCTCGCTTTCCACGGTCTGGCGTATCTGTTCCTGGATTTCGCCGGCGGTATGGTGGTTGAAGTCGTAGGTGGGCACGATTACACGGTGTTCGGGTACCATGGCTTTCAGCAGTTGTGCCTTGGTGGCGTTGCTGTTCGAGCCGTAGCCGTGGATATATAATATTGTCTTCATTGTCTTCTTGTTTGATGGGGTAGGGGAGTTAGTATTCTGTCTTGTCTTCTTTGTTTTCCCAGAGGCGGAAGGCCTCCAGGGCTTCGTCGCGCAGCATCTGGCTGTAGCTGACGTGGCGCTCTTCGCGCGTGAGTTTCAGCTCGTCGTAGATGAACGAATCGTCGAAGCCAATCGTTTTGGCGTCGTCTTTTGTGTTGGCATAGATTATGCGGTCCACGCCGGCCCAGTAGAGGGCGCTGAGGCACATGGGGCAGGGCTCGCACGAGCTATAGACGGTACAGCCGTCCAATTTGAAGTTCTGCACTTTCTGGCAGGCAGCACGTATGGCGCTCACTTCGGCATGGGCCGTCGGGTCGTTGTTGGCGGTCACACGGTTGACTCCGGTGGCGATGACTTCGCCCTCTTTGGCTATCACGGCACCGAAGGGGCCGCCTCCGTTCCTCACGTTCTCTTCCGAGAGACGTATGGCTATTTGCATCAGTTCCTGGTCGGTCATGGGAAGAAATTGTTGATATGTGTTATGTGGATATGAGGATAAGTTATGAGTTCTAAGTTTTAAGTTTTAAGTGGGGAGTAGTGTAGGTATAATTAAAAGGGCTGGCGTGGCCAGCCCTTTTATTGGTTGGATTACTTTTCTATCCTTATTCGGGCATCCACCGCTGTGACGTATCTCGGGTTTCCGAGCAGTGGGTTGAGGTCCATCTCGGCGATCTCGGGAGCGGCCTGCACCAGCGCGCTGACGCGGGCTATCTGGTTGGCGTAGAGGTCGAGGTTGACTCCCTCCTGTCCACGTACTCCCTGCAGTATCTTGTAGCCTTTGAGCTGCGTGAGCATCTCCTTGGCTTCGGCTGCACTGATGGGTGCGAGGGCGCTCTGCACGTCTTTCAGCACCTCGATGAAGATGCCGCCCAGGCCGAAGAATATCTGGTGGCCGAACTTAGCATCCTTGATGGCTCCGATATAGACGTCGGTTCCGTCGAGCATGGGGTACATCTCCACAGCGTAGGTCTCGGGGATGACGATGAGGCGGTTGAACTCTTTCTCCACCGTCTCGAGGTCTTTCACGCCGAGGGTCACGCCGCCCACGTCGCTCTTGTGCAGCGGGCCTACTACTTTCATCACCAGCGGCACATCCTTCGAGCATCCCACCTCCTTGGCGAAGGCTATGGCGTCTTCCACCTTGGAGACCTCCACCGACTTCTTGCGGCTGATGCCGGCGGCGTCGAGCAGCTCGTTATAGTCGGCTATCTCGAGGTATCCGCTCTTGCAGCGCTCGATGGTCTTGCGTATGCGTGCCACGTCGATGGCGGGCTGCTCCACGTTCTCGGGCTGCGGCTTGGGAGTGTTATATACCTTGCAGATGGCGTTGCCGAGCACACACTCTTCGGGGAAGTTGATACGTCCCTTGGCGATAAAGTCGGCAATCTCGTCTTTCACGTTGATGATGCTCGGCAGCACGGGGAAGATGGGCTTCTTGCAGGTCTTCATCTTCTCGTCGAGCAGGTCGTAAACCTCCTTGTTGGAGAACAGTCCGGGCGAGCCGAAGATGACCACCGAGAAGTCTATCTCGTCATAGTCGTTCTCCACTGCGTCGAGGATATATCCCAGCTGCTCGGCCGTGCCGGTGGCGAGGAAGTCGATGGGGTTGCCCACCGACGAGCCGCCGAAGAGTTTCGACAGCAGTTCGGGCGACTTGGGATGTTCTTTCAGGCTGGGCACTTCCATGCCTCCGTTGCTCAGCACGTCGGTGAGCATCACGGCGGGACCGCCGGCGTGGGTGACCACGGCGCAGCGTTTGCCTTTCAGCTCGGGATGCATGAACACGGCGCACACCGTGGTGAGCTCCTGACGGTTGTGGCAGCGCACTATGCCGGCCTTGCGGAACAGTGCGTCAACCGCTGCGTCGTTGGTGGCGAGGGCACCCGTGTGGCTCGAGGCTGCACGGCTTCCGGCTGCCGAGCCGCCGCTCTTGATGGCAGCGATCTTGCAGCCTTTGTTGATGAGGTTGCGGCTGTGCTTCAGCAGGCGTTGGGGGTCGCCGATCTTCTCCATGTAGAGCATGATGACGCGGCTCGACTTCACGGGGTCGAAAGTCTCGTCGAGGTGCTCCAGCACGTCCTCGATGCCGAGCTGGGCGCTGTTGCCCACTGCCCACACGCTGTTGAAGGTAAGTCCGTTGCTGATGCCGTATTCCTTGATGAACACGGCGGTGGCACCCGATCCGGTGATGAAGTCGACTCCGTGGGGGTCGAGTTTAGGTATCGGCGTGTCGAAGCATCCGCTGTAGTTGGTGTTGAGGAATCCCGTGCAGTTGGGGCCTATCAGAGAGCCTCCCACGGCGTTGATGCTGTCAACGATGTGCTTCTCTATCGCGGCACCCTGCTCGTTCTCCTCCGAGAAGCCGGCGCTCACGATGATGAAGCCCTTGGTGCCTTTCTGCTGCGTCAGCACGTCGACGGTGGCGGCGCAGAACTTGGCAGCGATGCAGAGGATGGCGCAGTCCACCTGCGGCAGGTCCTCGACTTTGGCGTAGCATTTCACGCCCTGCACTTCGCTCTCTTTGGGGTTCACGGCATAGACTTCGCCTTTGAAGCGGCTCTCCAGAAGGTTTTTCAAGGCTTTGCCGCCCGGTTTGTGTATGTCGCTCGAAGCACCACAAACCACGATGCTGCGAGGATTCAAAAGTTCTTTTGCTATCATTTAGTGAATTGAGAATTGAGAATTGAAAATTGAGAATTTATGGGGCTTATAGGGCTTATAGGTCCTATAGGTCTTTACTTCGCCGGCATTGCCTCGAGTGCTGCCACCAGGTAGTCGTAGAATTTCTTCACGCTGGCGATGTTGCAACGCTCGTCGGGGCTGTGGGGGCTGTTCAGCGTCGGGCCGAAGGAGATCATCTCCATGTCGGGATATTTGCCGCCGAGGAGTCCGCATTCCAGACCGGCGTGGATAGCCACCACTGCGGGGTCTTTCTTGTAGAGCTTCTTGTAGGTCTGCTTCATGGTCTTGAGCAGGCTGCTCTTCATGTTGGGCTTCCATCCGGGATAGGCGCCGGTGAGCTTGCAGCTGCCGCCAGCCAGTTCGGCGAGGCATACCAGTCTCTCGGCCAGGGCGTCTTTGGCGGTGTCCACCGAGCTGCGTAGCAGGGCTGCCATGGTGAACTTCTTGCCGTCGGTCTTCATGATGGCGAGGTTCAGCGAGGTCTCAACCAGGCCTTCCATGTCTTTGCTCATCTTGATGACGCCGTTGGGGGCTACCATCACCAGGTTGATGATCTTCTGAGTGTCAGCATCGCTCATCACCTTGGGTGCCAGCTTCACGTCTTCGAGTTTCATGAAGAAGTCGGGTTCTACGGCGCCGAGCTCTTTCTTCACCCAGCCGGCCACTTTCTCCAGCTCTTTCACTATGCAGTCTTTATGCTCTTTCGGCATGGCGAACACCATCTCGGCGTCTCTCGGTATGGCGTTGCGCATGTTGCCGCCGTTGACGCTTATCAGGCGAATGCCGCATTCGGCAACCCAGCGTATGTGGCGGAACATGATCTTGTTGGCGTTGGCGCGTCCCGTGTTGATCTCCATTCCCGAGTGGCCGCCCAGCAGTCCTCCGATGGTCATCTTCATGGCGCAGTATTTCTTGGGAGCGGTCTCGGTCTTGTAGGGCACGGTGAGCGTGGCGTCGATGCCGCCGGCGCAACCTACGTAGAGCTCTCCTTCGGTCTCCGAGTCGAGGTTCAGGAGATACTGGCTCTTCAGCACACCTTTCTTCAGACCGAAGGCGCCGGTCATGCCGGTCTCTTCGTCGGTGGTGAACAGGGCCTCGAGGGGACCGTGCTTGATGGTCTTCGACTCCAGCACTGCCATGGCTGCTGCCACTCCCATGCCGTCGTCGGCTCCCAGGGTGGTGTCGCAGGCATACACCCATTCGTTATCCACGATCTTGGTCTTGATGGGGTCTTTGGTGAAGTCGTGCTTCTTGCCGGCACGGGCCTGGGGTACCATGTCCATGTGGGCCTGCAGGCACACCATAGGTTTCTTCTCGCAGCCTTTGGCGGCGGGCTTCCTGATGATCACGTTGCCGACTTTGTCAACTTCGCACTCCAGCTTCTTCTTCTTGGCCCAGTCAACCAGGAACTGGCGGACTATCTCTTCGTGTTTCGACGGACGGGGGCATTGGGTGAGCGAGTAGAAGTTGGCCCACACCTCTTTGGGTTGCAGATCTTTAATCGTCATAGTTTTTCTGTTTTTTTATGTTATACAATTATTTTATTTTTATTCTAATGTCTTGCTTCTTCGTGTGTTATGTCTCGTGCACCGCCCTTTCTCCCTCACTTTTTCACGCAACAAAGGTACAAATAATTTTCCGAAACTCCAAATTCTTTTTATTCACATTGTGTTAATTTCTCCTCTCCCTCGTGGGCCAGGAGGGCCTCCCTGCGGCGGTTGGCCTCCTCTTCCTGCATCTTTCTGAGAGCCTCTTCCCTCAGGCGCCTCATCCGGCTCACCATAAATCCGGGGTATTTTCCCCAGAGTTTGCTCCTCTTCTCGGCGTAGAAACTTTCGTCCGCGTCGTCGATGAAGTTGTTGTAGAGGTTTTTCAGCATGTCAGACATGGCGTCGAAGAGGTCTTTGTACTGGTTCTCTATCCTGCGCGACATCCGCGGGTTGGGGCTCGTCACGGGCACCAGCGAGGTCTTTATGTCGCCGATCTCCGACAGCCGGAAATAGTCTATCTGCTCCACGAAATTCCTCATCTTCCTCAGCTCCTCGACATGCAGGCGCTCCCTCAGCGTCAGCGGCTCCCTCACCGTCGGGCCGTAGGCCATATCGTTGTACAGCAGCTCCTGCTTCTTCCAGTGGTTGTCGTTGCAGGTGCTCTCGTTGATGATAAACATCAGCAGGTTGTAGTACCTCAGCTGGGTGCTCGGCATCGTGGCCGGAATCTCCAGCAGGGCATAGTAGAAACCCTCGAGGGGAGCATAGTAGGTGTAGCAGGAGAACGACACCTCCAGCCCCGTCTTCGTCTCCGTCTTCATGCCGGTGCGGTCCCTCCTCAGCTTCAGGCCGTAGGCCTTGTTCAGCATGTCGGCGAACACGTAGGAGTAGGTGTTGCTCACCTTCCACGTCAGTATGGCTGTCGTGGACTCCTGCGGGTTCAGTATCGTCGTTATCGAGGGCGATTTCATCTATGCTGCCTTATTTCGTGCTTGATATATTTCTTCCGTTGCTTATGTTATGAGAAAGTCTCCTGCTCGCCGAAGTGGGGACGGTAGCTCTCGCTGCTAGCCAGCTCCTGCACCCATCCTTTCCCCAGGCCCAGGCGCTCCATCTCTTCCACCACCTCGCCGTATTCCTCCTCGCTCAGCCGCCTCCTCAGGTTGTCCGGCAGCTCCAAGCCTTCGGGGGGATAATACTGCGCCATCAGCGACAGGTGCACGTTCCCCGGCAGTTCCTCGGCGATCCACCTCAGCACCCGCTTGCTCTCCTCCACCTCGCCGGGCAGCACCAGGTGCCGCACCACCAGGCCCCTGAACGCCAGCCCCCGCTCGTCGCACAGCAGCGCGCTTCCCTTCTGCCTCGCCATCTCCTTCACCGCCGCCGTCGCCACCTCCGGATAGTCCTTCGCGTGGGAATAGCGCTCCGCCACCTCCGCAGTCATATATTTCAGGTCGGGGAGATAGACGTCCACGTAAGGCTCCACCCTCCTCAGCATCTCCACACTGTCGTAGCCGCCGCTGTTCCACACCACCGTCGGCCTCACGCCGTCCTCCCACAGCCGCTCCACTAGCTCCGGAATCAGATGTCCGTAATGGCTCGGCGTCACCAGCCCCAGCATCCCTTCGCTCTCGCCCAGCACACGCTCCACCTCCGTTGCCACCTCCGCGACACCGCGCAGGGTAGGGGAGAGGCACTTCCGGCTGCTGATAAGGTGGTTCTGGCAATAGACACACTGCAGGTTACAATGGCTGAAAAAAACGTTGCAGATGCCCCTCTCGCCGCCTATCGGCGGCTCCTCCCCACGGTGACGCCACACCCGCGCCACCTCCATCACGTCGGAGGCACCGCAGAAGCCGCCGCCCCTCAGGCGGTCGCCAGAACACATCCGTGGACATACATTACAGGACATCAATACACCTTTTTATATATTAAAACGTGCGTTCTTAGTATTTATTGTGTAGAGGACGTCTTTTTTTTGAAAAAAAAACGTGCCAACAAGTCATTGTGTGGAGGACGTCTTTTTTTTGAAAAAAATAGCCGGTTCGTATCCGGTTCGTATCCGGTTCGTGTTTGGTTCGTGTTGAAAAGGGGGGTAAAAGCGGACTCGGAAATCGGGGTGAAAATCGACTGGTCCGAGAGGAAATTTTTAGGTCCGATTTCGGCGTGAAACGGGATCGGATTTTTGCTCTTGGCAACCACATTATTTTCCTTCTTTCTCTCCCCCATATATTATATATATGGGGGTACAAAGATAAAGGCCGAAGAGAGTTGAGAATTGAGAGTGGAAAATTGAGAATTTTGAGGACGGATTTTCGGGTCGTTTTTGAAGTGATTTTTGAGAGTTTTTTTTAGACGTTACTCGCTCCCGTCGTCACCTCCTACCAAAGTCCTATCATCCTCCTATGTACCTCCTATGTGTCTCCTACCTGGGGGCACCCTCATGACACCCCTCGTGTTAATAATATTGGAAATTTATTTATAAAAAATTTGGTATTATAAAAATATTTCGTATCTTTGTTGCGTGATAAAAATGTATTAAAAAGACTCATTTGATTGTAGCATAGGGTGTTATAAAAAATAATTGTTGTTGTATTATATAATAAAAGGAAACAGAATGAAAGTAATGAGCGCATACGACACGGCAATGCTTGAGCAAATCAAGGCCAACGTCCACGAGGTGGAGCCCGAGGCCGAGGTGTGGCTGTACGGCTCGCGGGCTCGCGGCGAGGCCCATTCCGAATCGGACTGGGATGTGCTGGTGTTGTCGCCGCGCAGCTCGCTTTCGGTGAAGGACGAAGCCCAGTTCATCGATCATATCACCGACCTCATGATTGCCACCGGTCAGGTGATACACCTCTTCGCATACGGCAAGAGCGACTGGCATACTCGTCACAGCGTAACCCCTTTCTACCAAAACGTGAATGCTGAAGCTATAAGGTTATGAACGACGGAAAAGACAACAATTTTGAGGAATATATAGCCTATCGGGTCGCCAAGTCCGAGGAGGTCTTCGAGGCTGCCCGGATTCTGTATGACGCAGGGCAGTGGAATTCGCGTGTGAACCGGCTCTATTATGCCTGTTTCTATATAGCGTCGGCGTTGCTCCTGCGGCGGAACATCGGGGCGAAGTCCCATGGAGGGGGTAATCGCCCAGTTCTCCGATACCGCAGTCCGTACCGGTCAGGTCTCCGCCGACGACTTCCGTGTCTATTCCAAGCTGCTCAACTGGCGGGCAAAGGGCGATTATAGCGATATGTTCGACTTCAGCAAGGTGGATGTTGACGACGTGTTGCCTAAGACGCGCGAGTTCATCAACAAGGTAAAATCCCTCCTGGAAAATCAGATATGACAATGCGAAAATTTATATATACTCCATTTTGCGAGGGGAAACTAAAAAAATGTTAATAAAATTTGAGGAAAAAGGGGAAAACGGTGCAAGAAAAACAGGAAAAACGATACAAAATATAATATAAACTTCACGAAAATTTGTCGAGAAAAAAATATACATGTTTATGGAACAAAATATACGCAATTTGATTGAAAAGCGGAGTTTGAAGAGAGTGGCGGTTGGAATGGTTGCATTGCTTGCCATGGTGTTTGTCGGCGGCCGGGCTCAGGCCCAGTGCGACCAGCTTGACGGGACCTCGTTCACCGTCAATATTATAACCGCCAACACAGCGAGCCTTGAAATAGATTGGAGTATGGACGACTTCAACGACTCGTTCAACGGCACCATCGCACTCTATTTCACCAACACCACCACCAGCCAGACCTTCCGCTTCGAGGACAACAGCGGTTTATTCACCACCAGCAACATGCCGGTGGGAAACTACGAGTGGTATTTCCGCGGCTACTGCACGGGAGGCGACTCGACCGTTGTCATCACCGGCTCGGACTTCTACATCTGCGACGAGGGTGTGACCGTCACATCGATTACGGTAACCCCTGACTGCAACGGCAATGAGGGTAAAATTGAGATCAGCGCTATATGCGAATGCGACAACAATGCCGTAATCAGTTACAAACTGGTCGATTCCGGCGAGACAAACTACACCGGACACTTCGAAGGGCTCTCGGGCAACGAATACTACAACTTCTCCATCTCCAACGAAGGCAACGGTCTCACCGTCGATACCACCATCTATGTGCCCGAAGGCTCCACCTGTGACATAACCGCCACAGGCACTCCCTCTCTCACCATCCTCGACTACTCCTATGAAGACTATGAGAACTCAGGCAACTTCGGCGAGTTCTACTACAGGCTCGAGATACCGAGCGTCGATGGCACGCCCGAAGCCATCGAGGTCCAATACGGCCTCGTGGGCAGCGACTCACCCAGTAGCGTCTATTACAATCCCTCCACCGGATCCGGCTCAATCAAGATCCCCATCACCGCCAAAGGCGACTGGGAGGTGAAGATGCGCGCCCGCTGTTGCGGCGGATCCTTCCCGGGCAACATCCCCGGCGACTGGTTCCTGATCGACACCATACACCACTACCCCAACTTCAGCATATATACCGAAGGCTCCTGCTACCGCATACCGCCGGCTCAGTCCGAAAACGGCTCCGCCGAGATAAGCTTCATCCCACCGCACAGCGTCTCCAGCAACTCGTCGAAGATGGGAATCCGTGTCTTCCCCGTTGATAACCCCGACAATATCAAGATCGATACCGTTGGCGACTATGGCATGGCCGGCGGCACCATCGAGCTCTCCAGCCTCACCGAGGGCGAATACAAGGTGTCTGTATATATCACCGACGGTCTTGAAAATTACAACAATACCTACGATGCCTATCTCGACACCACCTTCACCGTCGAAAGCCGTATTAAGGTGACCATCCAGAACGACAGCTCGACCTTCTGCGCCACCGACTCGGTCCTCTACCGCGCCATCGTGACCGGCGGAACCGAGCCCTACGATTTCGAGTGGGTCGCATACGAGACAACTTTTGGCCAATTTGACGACTCCGTATGGGTAAACTTCGATATTGCATCTTCTGACGACCCAGGAGTAACCGTGACCGATGCCGACGGATGTTTTGTTGAAACACCAATCCACGTCAACCTCCTCCCCGCCTACACCCAGGAGACCGATTACTATTACGACTCCTACACCTACAGCCGCAACCGCTACATCATCGCCAGCCAGCTCCCCTTCACCCTCCAGGACTTCACCTTCGACGGAAGCGAAACGAGTGCCAGCCACGAGTTCACCTTCCAGACCGCCAAGGGCTGCGACTCGATAGTACATATTGATTTCACTCAAAAACCCGGCATAGCCCTTCCGAGCAGCGGCAACCTCGACACCACCATCACCACCGGTGTTGATGTGTACGACGACGGTGGCTTTAGCTCCGCCGCCGCGCTCCATGCCGACCGCACCCTCACCCTCCACGCCCCCGAGGGCAACACCCTCGAGCTCCAACTCACCGGTAGGACATTCGATCTCGGCGAGGGCGAAGCGCTCTATGTCTATGACTACAACGGAGTGAACGACAACGCGCTCCTCTTCGAATACCGTCAAGGCATGAACCCGCCGAACATGGATTTCACCTCCAACTCCCGCTCGCTCACCTTCCGCTACGTCACGGGCAACAGCTGCGCGCAAGGATTCATAATGACGGTCAACACGAAAGACATCAGCAACGAGTGTCTGCCGGTGTATAATGTGACGTATTCTCTTATGAGTGGGGGTGAAACATACTCATATTGTAATATGCACTGGGAATACAGCGGCGTAGCCGACAGTTTCGAGGTGAAGTATGCAGGACTCAAATGGAATGATGACACAGGCAACTATGACACCGTATATGGACCTTACACACGATACGAAGCAAGTGGTTCCACCGCATCGCAAGCCAGTTGTCGCAATGACCTGGATGCTTTCGGAAGGGTGGAGATCCGCGCCATCTGCGGAGAGGGCGACACGAGTGAGGTAACCAGCTTCGACTGGACTCCTCACCAACCCTTGAAAATACCCGCCAGCGGCGACACCATAGTGACTCTCGACTCGACAATTTTTAATATCAATGTATATGATGCCGGCGGCGGCAGCGGCAACTACGGGGATAACTACAACGGCAGCCTTATAGTGAAACCTGCCGACGGATATAGGTTGGTAATTAGTTATTCTTCGCAATACAACCTGGAATCAGAATATGACTACCTCTATATCACCGACGACTATGACGGCAGCGCTGTCAATACATATCAAATCGACACTCTCACTGGCGAAGGCTCGTTAAGTGATACTTATGACTTTCATATATATTCCCGTTCGGGCGGCTTCAAGTTCACCCTCACAAGTGATGTGAGTAACAATAATGCAGGAGTGGAACTATACCTTAGTCAATTAAAACTCGACGAATGTCTGCCCTCCTACAACCCGAAGGCGGAGCGACGGCTGATGGACATCACTACCTACTATGTAATTACCGATGCCGGAATCTATGGATCCACCGCGGGCGACCGCGTGGTGGTGAAGAAGACCAATGTGGCGACCAGCGCCATTGAGTACGACACCTTGACCCTGGAGATGTGGGACAACAGCATCGCCCTCAGTATAGAGCCCCAATACACCATGGACGTGCAGCTAGCACCTTTGTGCGGTTATGGCAATGCAACACAATGGAGCGACCCCATGCGCCTCAGCGCCTGCCAGATGCCGTATGACATCATCGACGGCGGCACCACTGAGACCAGCCAGCAGATTTCCTGGACCGGCGACGCCTCCAGCTATGTGGTAGGCTACCGCGTGGCCAACACCGACGAATGGAACTACGTCAGCACCCCCGACGCCACCACAGAGATAACTCTTACCGGCCTCTTCCCCGCCACCACCTATGAAGCTAAAGTAGCGTCGGTCTGCGGCGATGGCGACACCAGCGTCTTCAGCGACGAACTCCAACCTGTCACCTTCCGCACCGGCTGCGGCTACACCCCGGGCCTCCCCGACGGCAACGCCCTCACCTCCATCCCCGACGTCCTCAACTTCGACCTGGCCGAGTCCTCGCTCACCTATCATTATGAGATGCCGGATTGCTGGAGCAGGATAGAGACCGTAGTGACCGATGCCACCGACGGTACCCAGAAACCTTATCCCCATGTGACCTATACCTATATCGGCCACGACCAGAACCAGAACCGCCTGGAGTTCTACTCCAACGCCAGCGACGACCAATACGCCATAATGCCGCCCGTAATACTCCAAGACCAGGCCTCCAATTGGAACATCGCGTTCAACGCCAGCCTGGAGGATACCAACTGCGTGTATGACGGCCTCTACTTCCTGGAGTTCGGCGTGATGACCGATCCCTCCGACCCCACCACCTTCACCACCAGAAAGACTGTGGACCTCAGCACCTTCAACAGCGACGACGTCCTCTACAACTTCACTGAAAGCGACGTGGTGGGCGGCGACAAGATATATCCCGCCTTCAAGGTGGCGAAACGCATAGGCTGGAACTTCCACCACGCCCACATACTGCTCAACAGTGTGAAGTTTGTGCCGACCTACGGCCTGACCGCTCCCACCAACGTGCATGTTGCTCCCCATCCCACCCAGGACAACAACGTGGTTGTCTCGTGGGATGCCGTCGAGCTGCAAGGCTCCGACCGCACCTCGCTCCAGTATTCGCTCTCGGTGCAGCGCAACTCCAACCTTATAGATATCAACGACACGACGATCATCACCACCGGCACCCAAGTGACGGTGCCTGCCGGCGAGGGAGTGACGGTGGCGGCTTCGGTGTCTGCCATGGTCAACGACGCATACTACAGCGCATTCAGCCCCTGGTACAGCAACCCCTCCGACACGGTGCTATATATGGTACCCCTCTATGACCGCCAGGTGGCCGACACCATCGGCGACCTCTCACTCGCCAATGCCGAAAACGCCGGGTCCGACTATCCCTTCCAATACGGTGGAAACGCCAGCGGCATCATGCTGATAAGCAGCAGCGAGCTGCAAAACGTGAGGACCGTCAGCGCCATAGCCTTACTCCAGGCGCCCGATTGCGGAACGTCGGGATGGCAGAACCTGGAGGTCTATATGAAGGATGTTGACGTCAACAGTTTCTCCACAACCTACACCGGCACCGGCTACACCATCGACAACGCTAGCGATTTCACCTTTACCTCAACCGATAGGATGTGGTACAATAACGTCATGGTGGAACCCGACAACGACGGCTGGCTGGTCATACGTCCCGGCGACGGCGACAACACCTTTAACCACGACCCCGAGAAGAACCTGATGATAGGTATTGCAGGATGGGGTGGCGACTACCCCGAAGGCACCGTAAGGTTTATGACGGACAACTCTGCTGCCGGTGACAACATGGGTCTCTCCCTGGTCGGTGTTGACAATGTGCAGAACTTGCAATCCATGACTTTGTCGTCCGACCCGTTAGTCTCCCGTCCCCTGATTATGGTTATAGAGAACAAGAACTGCGTGGGCGACACCCTCGTCGTGGATACCAACCTCTGTGAGAACGCCACCCTCGAATGGCGCGGCCAGACCATCGACCTCAACGCCTCCGACGCCGGCCTCCACTTCAACTCCGACCTCTACAGATTCATCTATTACGACACCGTGCCCAACGCGGCCAACGGCGGCACCTGCGACAGCATCTATATGCTCCGCGTCACCAGGAAATACAACAAATATCCCGACGAGGACGACCGCGTGAACAACTGCGGCCCCTACACCTGGCACGGCACCACCTACTTCCATAGCAACGGCGAGATGGTCAGCGTGGAAGTGACCCCCGGATGCTGGGAGACCGTTTGGCAAGGCACCGACCCCATCACCGACACGGTGAGAGGAGTGACCAGCGACGGCTGCGACAGTATCTACACTCTGAACCTCACCGTTGAAGCCTACAGCACCATCATCTTCGACAGCACTTACGCCGACGCTGGCACGGGCATGAGCGACCGGTATGTGTGTACCTCCTCCATGACGGTGCCCAACTGCACCATGACCCGCCGCTACTACGACTTCGGCGCTTGGCTCTATGACGGCGACACCGTCTGGGCCAACGAGACCCTCCAGCTCACCGAGGACACCATAATCCTGCAACCTCTCTGGGAACCCGCCTGCTACAACTACACCGACTCACTCATGGTTGTGACCGATTACGAAGACTTCTGTATGACCAACAGCAGCTACACCTGGCACGGCCACACCGTCGATTTCGCCTACCTGAGGGCTCACGGCTATGTGTTGCCGACCGTCTGGGGTGACTCTTACGACACCATCTATGTCGATGACACCATAGTCAACGCCGCCGGCGGAGTGTGCGACAGCATCTACCGCCTCAGGCTGACGGTGGGCGACAGGCTGATGGTTACCGACTACTTCTCTGAGAACGCTGATGCCGTGGTCTGCGGCGCCGGCTACACCTGGAGCGACGGCAACCACTACACCGCCGATACCGGATATTTCTGGTGGTCAGATCCCGACGACAGCGACCATTACAGTTATGCTAACCTCAACTTCAATACGGCACCTTATTATATAGACTCCACCACCAACGCCGGATGCGGCACGCTCCACATGCTCGGTATTGCTGTTGACGATACCGTGCCGGGCGTCACCGTGACATTTATAAAGTATTATCAGGAATATGCCACATCGCTCGACACGCTGTACTCTATGACCGCCAGCGTCTGCGAAGGGGTGGGCTATATAGTGCCCGACATGCCCGACTCGGTGACCCGCGAGGGCTACCGCTTCGACCACTGGACGGACAACCCCGCCTGCGGATGGACCGTGGACCCGGGCGAAGAGAAAGTGCTGAGCAACGAATACCTGGTATTCTACGGAGTATGGGAGAGCACCTGCTCCGATGTGACAGTGGCCGACACCATGACGCTGTGCCCGAACGACACGATAGAGTGGTACGGCTACACCTGGAGAAGTCCCGAATTCTCGGTGGGTGTATATGATACCATAGTTACCCACTACGGCGTGATACCCGGCGAGTGCGACAGCATATTCCACCTGAACATCGCCGTGCCCGACATCCCGACATTGTCGGTTGGTTCCGTCAAAAACGTAAGCTGCTCTGGCGACAACGATGGTGAAATCACAGTCACTGTTCCAACTATCGTCAATATATACGACTACAATCTGACCTATCAGTTCAAATTAGACACATCCGAATACTCCACAGCCATCAACACAAATAACTACTGGTGGGGACAACTTATGGCCGGCGAACATAAAGTGTATTTGAAAGACGGCTGCGGCCTGATGGACAGCACCACGGTGACCATCACAGAGCCCGAACAGATAACTGTCAACATCGAATCGTACGGCGGCGAAGCCGTATGCTACTCCACAGTTATGGGAAAACAGCTTGATGCAACTGCTACAGGCGGCAATGGTTATTACAACTACAAGTGGAACAACGATGCCACCCGCACATACGACACCCTCATGGTGTCGCTCAACGTGCCCGGCACCTTCCACGACACCGTCATAGTCACCGACTCCAACGGCTGTACCGGCATGGGCACCTACACCTACATAGTGTATGACACCCTTAAGGTGACCATCAACGGAGGCGACACCTCATATTGTAAGAATGCACCTTCGGTGCCACTCACCGTGACTGTCACGGGCGGCGACACCAACGGCTACACCTACCAGTGGTCTAACTACAGCCCCATCGACACCGCCACCGGTCCTTCGTTCACGGTGCCTACCAGCGGTGGCTCAACCGTGCTGTATGACAACATCAGCGTGACGGTGACCAACGCCTGCGGCGAGAAGACCGCACAAGGACCTGTCATCACGGTGCTCGACTCGATACGGATGAGCCCACAAGTGGATGATGTTAGCCTCTGTTTCGGCGCCAACATCGGACAGATGGAAGTGGACGTTCAGGGTGGCGGCGCCTTCACCGGCCAGTGGTATATGAACGGCACCGCCGTGACCGACCACAACCCCGGCGACGCCGACAACAAATACACCCCACGCACCGACACCGCCGGCACCTTCAACTACAGCCTGAAGGTGACCTCCAACGCCGGATGCGGCAGCGACTCGGTACAGGTGAAGAACCTGACAGTGTATGACACCCTCGTGGTGACCTCGCTCAGCAGCGACACTACCATCTGCGTCTGGTCATCCGACACACTGCGTGTCAGCGTTGCAGGAGGAAGTGGCAGTTACACCTACCAGTGGAAGAAAGACGACAGCGACATAGCCGACGCAACCCAAGAATTCTATCGCGTCTGGGCCGAAGATGCAGACACATCGGTATATTCGGTGCATGTAACCGACGTCAACGGCTGCGGCGACACAACGATAACCATAGCCACGGTGACTATACCCGAATACATTACGCTGACCACGTCTATGGTTGACACCACCTACTGCTACGGAGCACAGGCAGCACCCATCACACTTAACCCAACTGGTGGCGACGGCACCTACACTTATCAGTGGATTGTCGCCAACAACGACGACATGATGGGGTCCGAAACACTCTCGACCACCGGCAACAGCCACACCCCGACCACCGACTCGGCGGCATCCTACTACTACCGCGTGACCATCACCTCGGGAGTCTGCTCCACCGAACGCGATGTGGCGAGAATCTATGTAATGGACCAGGTGCGGATTAACCTCACCCCCGACACCAGCACCATCTGTTTCGGAAGCGAGGGCACGACCTACGAACTGACCGACCACACCGACGGCGGTTATTATGGAGATTATACCTACCAATGGTATAAGAACGGCGAAGTGTTGACAGGCGAAGAGGGCGACACCTACATGCCAGTTGGCACGACAGCCGGCACCTTCACCTACAGCGCCGTCGCCACCGACGAGATAGGCTGCCACAGCGACACCACAACGGTGGGCGTGCTGACGGTTTATAACGAGATAACGGCACCCACCGCATCGACCGACACAGCATTCTACTGCTTCGGTACCGCCATACCGCAGCTCACATCGGGCATTACCGGCGGTAGCGGCAGATTCTACTATTACTGGGAGCTGGATGGAGAGATGTTGGACGAGAACGGTGCAACCCTGACACTCGACTCGGCAGCAGGTATCTATCAATACTCAGTAAGTATTATGGACTCTGCAGGATGCGACGGTACAGCCCAGACCTTCCAACCGATAAGGATATATGAAGAGTTGAGAGTCGGATACAACTACGCAGAGGCGGCCAACGGTACCGATTGTTCTCACACTGAGCTTGACAGTATAAGAGCTTATCCGATGGGCGGCAGCGGCGACGTTACCTACCAGTGGTACATGGACAGCGTGGCCATCGACGGAGCCACCGGGTGGTTCTACCGTCCCTCGGCCGATTCGGCTTCGTACAAATTCTATCACGTGGTAGTGACCGATGCCAACGGATGTGAGCAGGTGAACCTTGGCGATGGAGTATATGTGAGCGTTGTGGATTCGTTGCGTTATAGCGGACATTTGGAGGTTCCAACCACACTCTGTCTTGGCAGCACCGTTACGGAAGCCAACCAGATACAGGTAAATACTACGGGAGGTGCCGGCACCTTCTATTATAGATGGTATATCAACGGAGAACCGGTAGCCGATACGGCGACAACCACTAATGTCATTATGCCGAGTACCGACGTGGCGGGTACATACTCCTATAGTGTGCAGATAACCGCAGCTGCCTGCGGTGCCGATTCGGTACACATAGTGGATCTTACTGTAAAAGCACCCACCACCACCTACGACACTCTGGCGGTGTGCGACAGCTTGCGCTGGATTGACGACAGCCTCTACACGCTGGTCGATGAAGCCACTGGTAGAATCAACTCACAAGTATCAACTTACGGTCTGTCTCATACCGTCTCTGACCAGTACGGCTGCGACTCCACGGTATATCTCAACCTTACGCTTAACCCGTCGGGATGGTTCTATGAAGGTCGCGGAGGAATGGCACCAGACACTAATAGCTACTGCTACGGCTCGTGGATCGACATCTATACCGACTCTCAAAATCCCGATGTCTTTGCATATCAATGGTACAGGGACGGCGAGGCGATAGCCGATGCGACAGGATGGAGAGATTCCTCACTTGCCGACACACCGGGTACGCACGTATATAGTCTAAAGGTGACGCCGTACAGCGGATGTGCCAGCGATTCGGCGGCCGTAAGGGTGGCCACCATCTATGAGCCGTTTGTGGTGACTTCTATGCAGATGGACACCGCCGGATGTATGGAAGACACGTACCTGCACCTGCCGTTTATTGACACCAATGCCACAGGCGGCAGCGGAAATATATTCTCTAATTGGTATGAGATTGTTGGAAACGACACTATAGAATCTAATACGGTATATATGGATTCGGTAGGACCCGGCGAGTACAACTTTGTGATGAAAGAGACTGACACCTACGGCTGCGGCGAAGGCATAGCTATCTACACCACGGTGACGGTGGCCGAGAACTACACGGCTTCGTTCGTAAGCAACGAGGACGACTCGACCACGATGAGCGACATCAGCGTGTGCGCCATCAAGGGGCTGGTGCTGCCCGATAACGAGTTCACCTATCCCAACTATAACTTCGTGGGATGGGGCACCGCCACGGCGGCCGACACCCTGCAGCCGGGCGACACGGTGTACATCACCGGCAACACCACCTACTACACCCTCTGGGAGTTTGTGTGCCAGAACATAGACACGACGGAGATAGCCCGCATCTGCGAAGGCAGCACAACGACTTGGCACGGCTACACGGTGGACGGCACGGTGGAAGCCTACGTCGATACGGTGACGGGAGTGGTCAACGACTTGTGCGACTCCATATATCACCTGCAGGTAGAGGTTGGCACGCCCAACGAGCACGACACCACGCTGACCGTGTGCGACAGCCTCACGTGGAACGGCACCCTCTACACCGAGACGCCCGACACCACGCTGGTGTATGTGCTGGCGAACGGCAACATGTACGGCTGCGACTCGACCGACAAGCTGACCCTCACGGTGATATACAGCGGACATGAATATGAAGTAGTGACAGCCTGCGACAGCTACACGATGGACAACACGATATATACCGAATCGACCGACCTGCCCACCATCACGGGCGAGATGCCCAACGGCTGCCCGTTCTACACCCACATGAGCCTCACTATACACCACAGCTACTATGGTGACACCTCGGTGACGGCCTGCGTGGAATACACCTGGAACGACATGACGATGAGAGAGAGCGGCGAGCAGGAGTTCCGCGGACAGACCATAGAGGGCTGTGACTCGGTGGTGATGCTCAACCTCACCATCAACCCGGCGACCTACGGCGTTGACGAGCAGGTGGTGTGCGACAGCCTGACCTGGCTGGACGGCAACACCTACTACGACGGCTTCGAGGCCGACTTCAACTTCATCACCTATACCTTCGAGGGCGCCAACCAGTACGGCTGCGACTCGATAGTGGCGCTGGGCATTACGATGATGGAGCATATCGACGTGGCGTTCCAGTCAGACTACGGCGAGGGCTGGATGGATCCCACCCAGACCTGCGAGAACACGCCGATGGTGGTTCCCGACTGTGACTATGAGAATCCCGGCTATCGCTTCGGCGGATGGCTCGACGTGGAGACCGGCGACACCATACAGCCGGGCGACACGGTGACTATGGAGAACGGACGTTCCTACATAGCTATATGGATTCCGATATGCAACGACGCCTATGTGGTGACCGACACCGTGATGTGTACCGGCGACTCGCTGCTGTGGTGCGGCCAGCTGATGGCCGGCGACGACCTGGTGTCGGGCAGCTACGAGCACGTGGCCTACGACGTGATAGAGAACGCCTGCGACAGTATATATATGCTGAGGCTGACAGTCTATCCCACCGGCCATGCGGAATACTACGACACGGTACACGGCGAATATATGTGGAACGGCGAGATATATTCCACCACCGGCGACTACACCGTGTGGGTGGGACGTAACCGCTGGGGCTGCGACTCACTGGAGACCCTACACCTGGTGGTGAACCTCGGCATCGACGACAGCGACCTCGACAACATGAAGCTCTACCCCAACCCGACGAGAGGCGACGTGAACATCGAAGGAGTGGAGGTGAAGAAAGTTGAGGTGCTGGATATGGTGGGCCGCACGGTGGCTACCTTCGAAGGCTCCAACCACATAGACATCACCGACCTGCCCTCGGGCACCTACACCCTTGCCATCACCACGATGGACGACCGACTGGTGACCCGCCGTGTGGCAAAACGCTAACGTGAAACTGTAAATATTAATAAGAACATATTATTTTAATATACTACCGATGAAAAAACTCATAATAGCAGCACTCGCACTGACACTGGCAGGCCTCGCCTGCCAGGCGCAGACACTGAAACAAGACGAGGTAAGCAAGCTCTACGGCTATGTGAACAGCAACGGAGCGTGGCAGATACAGCCAGAGTACCAGTATGCCTACCCCTTCGAGAAAGGCCGCAAGATATTCGCCGTGGTGAAACTCGACAATCATTTCGGATGTGTCGATAACCGCGGCGAGTTGATAGTGAGAAATATCTTCCCGACGAGGGAGGAAGCGTTGGAGTGTGGCCGCCAGTGGCAGACCGGCGACGAGCCGGGCAAGTGGCTCTACCCGCTGATGAACCCCACCGACAGGCAGTGGGGATTTGTGGACTACTACGGCAACTGGAAGTTCGAGCCCCAATATGAGGGAGCCGGCGAGTTTATCGGTACCGAGCCCAAGAGCTTCGCCCCGGTGAAACAGAACGACCGCTGGGGTTGCATAGACCGCAGGGGCGTGATGATCATAGCCGCCGTTTTTATGGACCAGGCTGACGCCACCGAGGCAGGTAAGCAGTGGATTCATGCTCTGCACTACACCACGTGGCTCTGCCCCACCATGAACGAACGCAGACGCTGGGGTTATGTCGATTACCTCGGCCGCTGGGTGGTGAGAGCCCAATACCAGGCTTGTATGAGGTTCGGCGACGACAATATGTATCCCTACGCCCAGGTGCAGCGCACCGGTCGCTGGGGCAACGTGGACCGTAACGGCAAAGAGGTTACCTTCTGCATATTCTTCACACGCGACGATGCGGCTTACGCCATGAGGCAGATCGCCAACGGCCGCGATGTGAAAGACTGGCGACTGCCGGTAACCGAGCCTACCACAGGACTCTGGGGCTGGGCCAACCAGGAAGGGGAGTGGGCTATAAAACCCCAATACGAAGAGGTGTGCAACTTCCCCAACGACACCGGAGCCTTCGCCGCAGCCAAGCTGGACGGATTCTGGGGTGTGGTGGATGCCGACGGCGAGCTGCTCACCCGCCACGTGTTCACCCTCGCCAGCGAGGCCACGAAAGCCGGACAGGAGTGGGACACCCATCAGGAACTGGGCCACTGGCTCTATCCCGTGATGAACCCCAAGACCGGCCACTGGGGCTATGTCAACTACAAAGGCATATACTCCATCGACCCGCTGTTCCAGGACGCCAAGACCTTCATCGAGACCTGGAACAACCGAGTGGCCCCCGCCAAGAAAGAAGGCAAGTGGGGCGGCATAGACCATACCGGCCAGTATGTGATACAGCCCATCTACGAGACCTCCGCCGACGCCTACAAGGCTTGTCGCGAATGGGCCTCGAAGACCAAGTTCAACGCATACAAAGAGACCGAAGTGTTACAGACCTATTGATAGACGACGAGCGATGAGATACCTGATAAGGAATGCGAAGATAGTAAGCGAGGGCACGATACGCCAAGGCAACGTGCTGGTGGAGAACGGAAGGATAGCGGACATAGCCTTTACCGACGGGGAAGAGAAAAACGCGATGGGGTCGGTGTGGGCGTTGTCGGCGACTCTGTTGCATTCTGGTTCACAGATCATCGAAGCCGAAGGGAGTTACCTGCTGCCCGGCGTGATCGACACCCACGTCCATTTCCGCGACGGCGGCGACGGGGAGAACCCCGCCGGCGACATGGCCACCGAGTCGAGGGCCGCCCTGATGGGAGGAGTGACCTCGGTCATAGACATGCCCAACACCAATCCTACCACCACCACCCTCGAAGCCTTGGAGCAGAAAGAGGAGGCGGCGGCAGCGAAGATGGCGATGAACTACGGCTTTATGGTAGGCGCCACCAACGACAACATAGACATGCTCCTCGGGCTTTCGCCCGACCGCTACGCTGCGGTGAAGCTGTTCCTCGGCTCCTCGACCGGCAACATGCTCGTGAACGACGAGGCCGAGCTGGAGCGTCTGTTCCAGGAGAGCCGCAAGCTGATAGTGGCCCACTGCGAGGAAGAGGCGGTGGTGCAGGCCAACCTCAGGACCTTCAGGGCTGAGTTTGAAGGCACCGAGAAAGAGACCGCCGCGCTGCATCCCCAGATACGCAACACCGAGGCGTGCTACCTCTCGACCTACAAGGCGGTGGAGCGGGCCAGGAGGCATGGGACGAGGCTGCACATAGCCCATATATCCACCGCCACCGAGCTCGACCTGCTGAGCAACAAGGCGCTCGACGAGAAGAACATCACCGCCGAGGTGACACCCAACCACCTGTGGTTCGACGACAGGGACTACGACACGCTGGGTAACTTCATAAAGTGCAACCCCGCCATCAAGAGCAACAACGACCGCCTGGCGCTGTGGGCCGGACTCTTCGACGGCTTGATAGACACCATAGCCACAGACCATGCACCCCATCTGCTGGCGGCGAAGCAGAAGCCCTACTTCCAGGCCCCCAGCGGCATACCGTCGATACAGCATTCACTGCTGACGATGCTCGAAGGGGTGTTCCACAACACCGCCGACGACTACGACGAGGTGCTGAACACGTGGCTGCCGCTGATAGTGGAGAAAATGTGCCACAACCCGGCCACCATCTTCGGCATACAGGACAGAGGATTTATACGCAAAGGCGACTATGCCGACCTGGTGCTGGTGAGGCCCGACGAGAAGGGCCGTGAGGTGACGAGGAAGAGCCTGCTGTACAAGTGCGGCTGGAGTCCGCTCGAAGGAGCTACCTTCCACACCGAGATAACCCATGTGCTGGTCAACGGCAAGCTGGCCATGGCCGACGGCAACCTGCTGGACACCACGGCGGCGAAGAAACTGCAATACACGAAATAGTAACAAGTACCATTAATATACCCTATGAACTTACCCAAGATACATTCCATAACCAAGAAAATCACCGTAGCGTTGTTGGGGGGATTCCTCCTGGTGTTCCTCATGTTCCACGCGGCGGCCAACCTGCTCATACTCCTCGACGACGGTGGAGCGGCCTATGGCGCTTTCTGCCACTTTATGGGGAGCAACCCCCTGGTAAAGATAATGGAGGTGGTGCTGCTGGGAACAATAGTGCTTCATATAGTGATAACGCTATGGCTTGCTATAACCAATCGAATGGCCCGTCCGGTACAATATAAGCGACCGCAGAAAAGCAAGACCCATACCACCTCGAAACTGATGATCTGGAGCGGCATACTTATAATAGTCTGCTTAGGAATACATTTGTATGATTTCTATATGGTGAAGCTCGGAGTGGTGAAAGGGGAATACATGGTGAAGACCGAAAAGGTGCAGAGCGACGAGTTGATGGGAGTGATACAGCTGGCAAGTCAGATGCAGATGTCGCCAGAAGAGATGATAGATAGTTTTGCAGGGCAGATAGATCCGCAAGACCAGGAGGCACAAGACTATTTCGACAAGATGAAACGCAACGTCAAAGTTATAGGCATATTGCAAAGTGCGTATATGAATGGAAATGTCAGCGAAGACGGCAAGTGGATAAAGCATCTCAGCTATGACGACCGTAATGCACTGAAAGAGGCCTTGCCCGACTGTGGAGTGGAACCTGATTTTTACTATATGGCCAGAGAAAAGTTTTCAAAGTGGCATATAGTTTTAGGTTATCTTATATTTTTTGTGATACTCTTCATCCATCTTACACACGCCTTCCCGTCGGCATTCCAAACTCTCGGACTCAACAACTACAAATACAACAAGCCGATCGAGATACTCGGAAAGATATATACATGGTTAGTATGCTTGGCATTTGCTTCAATACCGCTAATTGTATATTTCTTCAAGCTGCAATAGTAAAAAACAAAATACTGATATAATATGAACTTAGACTCCAAGATACCCGAAGGTCCGCTCTCCGAGAAATGGACACGATATAAAGACAGTCAGCGTCTGGTAAATCCTGCCAACAAACGCAAGTTGAATATCATAGTGGTAGGTACCGGACTTGCCGGAAGTTCGGCAGCAGCCACTCTTGGCGCGCTCGGCTTCAATGTCGATGTTTTCTGTCTGCAGGATTCCCCCCGTAGGGCTCACAGCATAGCGGCTCAGGGCGGTATCAACGCCGCCAAGAACTACCAAAATGACGGCGACAGTGTGGAACGTCTGTTCAAAGACACCATAAAAGGAGGAGACTATAGAGCAAGGGAAGCCAATGTGTATCGTCTTGCCGAAGTGAGTGGCAACATCATAGACCAGTGTGTAGCACAGGGGGTGCCATTTGCGAGGGACTACAGCGGACTTCTCGACAACCGTTCGTTCGGAGGAGCACAGGTAAGCCGCACCTTCTATGCTCGCGGCCAGACGGGGCAGCAACTGCTGCTGGGCACCTACGGCGCTCTCTCGAGAGAGATAAGCCGTGGAACAGTGAAACTGCACACTCGCCACGAGATGATGGATTTGGTGGTGGACAACGGAGTGGCGTGCGGCATCATAACCCGCAATCTCGAGACAGGTGCTATTGAGCGCTATGCTGCCCACGCTGTGGTGGTGGCTTCGGGTGGATACGGCAACGTCTATTACCTCTCCACCAACGCCATGAACTCTAACGTCAGCGCAGCCTGGGCCTGTCATAGGCAAGGGGCTTATTTCGCCAATCCCTGCTATGTGCAGATCCACCCCACCTGTATTCCAGTCCACGGCGACTACCAGTCAAAGCTCACCCTTATGAGCGAGAGCTTGCGCAACGACGGCCGTATCTGGGTGCCAAAGAAGAAAGAAGATGCCGAAGCTATACGTGCAGGACAGAAAGGCCCTCAAGATATAGCAGAGGAAGAAAGGGATTATTACCTGGAACGCCGTTATCCAGCCTTCGGCAACTTGGTGCCACGAGATGTGGCTTCGCGTGCTGCCAAGGAACGCTGCGACGCCGGCTACGGGGTGGGGCCGACCGGATTGGCTGTCTATCTCGACTTCGCTTCGGCAATACAAAGGTTGGGACGCGAGGTCATAGAGCAACGCTATGGCAACCTCTTCCAGATGTACCAAAAAATCACAGACCAGAACCCCTACGAGGTTCCGATGATGATATATCCTGCAGTGCACTACACCATGGGAGGACTATGGGTTGATTACGAGCTGCAGACCACAATACCGGGTCTCTTCGCCGCTGGCGAAGCCAACTTCAGCGACCACGGCGCCAATCGTCTTGGAGCCTCGGCTCTGATGCAGGGTTTGGCTGACGGATACTTTGTGCTGCCCTATACACTGCAGAACTATCTCGCCGACAAGATCTACGACAAGGCTCCGTCGGTGGAAGGGGAGGCCTTTGTGGCGGCGGAAAACAGGTTGAAGGAACGTATAGTAAAACTTCTCGGGGTGAAAGGCCACCACAGCGTGGACCATTATCACAAAGAGTTGGGCAAGGTGATGTGGGAATACTGCGGCATGGCGCGCAGCAAAGAGTCGCTCGCCATGGCAGCCAATGAAGTGGCACGGCTGGAGGCAGAGTTTGCTTCCGATGTCAACGTCCCCGGCACCAACGATGAATTCAACCCCGAGTTGGAGAAGGCGTGCAGGCTGGCCGACTATTTCGAGTTGGCCAAGCTCATCATTGCAGACGCTACGCAGAGGGAGGAGTCGTGTGGCGGCCATTTCCGTGTGGAACACCAGACCGAAGACGGCGAGACCCGGCGCGACGACGACAACTTCATGTTTGTGGCGGCGTGGGAGTATCAAGGTCATTCGGCTCCAGAGACCCTCCACAAGGAGCAGTTGAACTACGAACATATACAAATCGTAAAGAGGAATTATAAATAGTGTTAAGCTGTGAGTCATAAGTTTTAAGTGGGCTGACGCGGCTACTTAAAACTCAAAACCTAAAACTCAAAACTCAGAAAAATATGAACTTCACACTACATATTTGGCGGCAGGAAAACCGCACGGCAAAAGGACATTTCGAGACCTATCAGATTAGCGAGATTTCGCCCGACTGCTCGTTCCTCGAGATGCTCGACCAGCTCAACGAGCGCCTCATCAACGACAATATAGCACATCCGGTCTGCTTCGACAATGACTGCCGCGAGGGTATATGCGGCATGTGCGGACTCTACATCAACGGGCGTCCCCACGGCAACGACGACGGCGTCACCACCTGCCAGCTCCACATGCGCAAGTTCGCCGACGGCGACGAGATTTGGATAGAACCCTGGCGGGCCAAGGCTTTCCCCGTGGTCAAGGACCTGGTGGTGGACCGTAGCGCCTTCGACAAAATTATACAGGCAGGAGGCTATGTGAGCGTGACCACCGGAGGTGTACCCGATGCCAACACCATAGCCATACCCAAGCATATAGCCGATCAGGCTATGGATGCCGCCGAGTGCATAGGCTGTGGTGCCTGTGTGGCGGCTTGCAAGAACGCCAGTGCCATGCTCTTCGTGGGTGCCAAGATATCCCATCTTGCCCTGCTGCCGCAAGGACAGGTGGAACACCTGGACAGGGCGCGCAACATGATCATCAAAATGGACGAATTGGGTTTCGGCGGCTGCACCAACACCTACGCCTGCGAGGCCGAGTGCCCCAAACAGATAAAGCGTCAGAACATAGCCAGAATGAACCGCGAGTGGATAGGACAGCTGTTCGGCCGTGACCGTAAGAATTAAACTGTGCTTTTCACCGACACCATAAACGCCTGCGCCGAAGTGGCGGGAATCCTGTGGCAGAAAGGATGGGCCGAACGCAACGGTGGCAACCTCGTGGTCAATATCACCGACGAGATTGACGACACCATGCGACGCCTGCCTCCCTTGGCTCCTGCCGTGAGGCTGGCAGTGCCGTTACCGGCATTGACAGGCCGTTATTTCTATTGCAAAGGGACTGGCTGCCGCATGCGCGACCTGGCACGCAAGCCGATGGACAACGGCAGCATAATACGTATAGCACCCGATGGCGCGAGCTACGAGGTGATAGCCTGCAAGCCGATAATGCCCACCTCCGAGTTGCCGTCACATCTGGCGGTACACCACAAGTTGGTGGAGACGGGCAGCGACAAGAAGGCGACGCTCCACACCCATCCCACCGAGCTCGTGGCACTCAGCCATCTGCCCCAATACGCCTCCACCGATGAACTGAGCCGCTGTCTCTGGGACATGATTCCCGAGACGCGCCTGTTCTGCCCCAAGGGAATCGGAGTGCTGCCCTACGCCGAGCCCGGTAGCGAAGAACTGGCCGAAGGGACGCTGAGGCTCATAGTCTCCCACGACGCGGTCCTGTGGGCCAAGCACGGAGTCTTCTCCATAGGTACCGACATCATCGACGCCTTCGACACGATAGACATCCTCAACAAGTCGGCACAAATACGCTGTAGTATATTGGTGGCCGGTAATCAGTAAACAGTGTGCAGAGGTGTGTGCCGGGGACACACTATCTAGAAAATATAGTAACCCTAGAAAATCTAGTACTCCTAGAAATTCTAGCAAAAAAAAAGGAGCCGCAAGGCTCCCATCTGACTACTGGACACTCTACCTCTTCTCCTCTTTGGGCTTGGGCCTCTCGGGAATGGGCTGCAGGGTGGAGGTCTGAACCTTCATGCGTACTCCCGGAGCCGCTTCAACCAGGGTTTTTTCCCCATCGACGCTGAGGATGGTCACGTGAACCCCACCGAGGGTCATAGCCTTGTCGCCACGCTGGAGACTTT
This sequence comes from Bacteroidales bacterium, assembly GCA_017439185.1. Taxonomy (GTDB): domain Bacteria; phylum Bacteroidota; class Bacteroidia; order Bacteroidales; family P3; genus Colimorpha. The sequence goes on from JAFRTM010000028.1 coordinate 68,559, forward strand.
TGCGGTAGGCTTTCTCTTTCTTCGACTGGTCGGTTTGGGGCTTTATGAGGAAGAAGTAGAAGACGGCGATGATGAGCACCACCATCAATGTGGTCTTGGCCCAATTGGGGATGATGTCGTGGATGTTGAGAAGGATGAAATCTATCATGGTGATATCGTTTTTATTCGGTTATTGTTTTTTTCTTGAATATAAGCGAGAGCAGTATGCTACCGACCAGTATGCCGAGGATGACCATTAGCGACACCATGGTGGTGATGTGCCAGTGGAATATCTCGTGGCCGATCATCTTCACGCCGATGAAGGCGAGAAGCAGGCCAAGACCGTATTTCAGCAGCCAGAACTTGTCGGTGATGCCGGCCAAAAGGAAGAACAGAGACCTCAGACCCATGATGGCGAAGATGTTGGAGGTATATACTATCATAGAGTCTGTAGTTACCGAGAAAACAGCAGGGATGGAATCAACAGCGAAGATGATGTCGGAAAACTCGATGACAAGCAACACAATGAAGAGGGGAGTGATGTAGCGTTTGCCGTCGATCTTGGTGAAGAAGTCGTGGCCGTGGCAGGTGGGAGTGGCTCTGAAATATTTCGAGGCGAAGCGCACTATGGGGTGTTTGGCGGTGTCAATCTGTCCGTCGTCTTTCTTCACCACCATCTTCACGGCGCTGTAGATGAGTATAACGCCGAAGACGGCAAGCACCCACGAGACTTTTGCCACCAGGGCTCCCAGGGCGAAGATGAAGATGAACCTCAGCACTATGGCGCCCAATATGCCCCAGAAGAGTACGCGGTGGTAGTATTTCTTCTCGATGCCGAAACTCACGAATATCATGATCATCACGAAGATGTTGTCGATGGAGAGCGCCTTCTCGAGGAAGTAGCCGGCGAGATATTGGGTGAACATCTCTTTGCGGTAGATGGGCAGGGCCTCGTCGAGGGACATGGTGGAGGTTATGGCCCCTTCGATATCGGTGCCTTTGACTTTCGCGATAAGGTCGTCGATGGAGTCGATGCCGTGTATCCATTCGGCTTTGATGAGTATCAGCACACCGAAGAGAAGGGCCATCCCAATCCACACCACAGTCCATATCGCGGCCTCTTTAATCTTGATTTCGTGATCTTTCTTGTGGAAGACAAAAAGGTCTAACGCAAGCATTATCAGGATTAAAGCGAAGAATCCGATGAAAAAATATGGGTTTGCGTCTATCATTTTCAAAAAAATTAGTACCTTTGCAAAATAATATAACGCAGGAAATGGCAAAATATTGTGAGCTTTTTTATTCTTTTTTCAAAATCGGTGGATTTACCATAGGAGGGGGCTATGCCATGGTGCCTCTGATGGAGCACGAATTTGTCGACCGGCGTGGGTGGATGAGTGGCGACGAATTCCTGGAGTACCTCTCGTTGGCGCAGTCGATGCCGGGGGTTCTGGCGGTGAATATGGCCACGGTGGTGGGCTACCGTATGAGGGGAATCGCCGGTGCGTTGGTGTCCATCCTCGGCAATGTGGTACTTCCCATTTCCGTTATCGTGGGTTTGGCTATATTTTTCCGGTCGTTTAGGGACAACAGTGTTGTGAACAGCATATTTCTGGGCATAAGGCCGGCAGTGGTAGCGCTGATTGCCGCACCGGTGTTCTCGCTTGCCAAGCGGCAGCACCTCACGTGGCATACACTCTGGATGCCGATCTTGGCAGCAGTGCTGATATGGTTGTTGGGCATCAGCCCTATACTGGTGATACTTGCTGCTGCCTTGCTCGGATTCGCCTACGGCCGTTTATTCAAGAGACCAAAAACTGACAATAAAGACCAATGATATACTTTAGGATATTCTGGGTGTTTCTGAAAATCGGCCTTTTTACCTTCGGCGGAGGCTACGCGATGGTGTCGCTGATAGAAAACGAGGTGGTGGAGAGGCAGCAGTGGCTCACGGCCGAAGAGTTTACCGACATCCTCGCGGTGAGTCAGATGACCCCCGGCCCTATAGGCATCAACACGGCTACATACGTCGGATACACGGCCACGGCTCAGGCGGGCTACGGCACCTGGGCGTCGGTAGGGGGTGCCGTGCTGGCCTCGTTCGCCGTCATTCTGTTGCCGGTGACCCTTATGCTGCTGGTGGTGCGGTTCCTTATGCGCCATCGGGGCAACCGCGACGTAGAGTCGGTGTTTGCCGCTTTGCGAATCACGGCGATAGGTCTGATAGCGGCGGCGGCGCTGTCGCTGTTCAACGTGGAGAGCTTCGGAAACTTCGGTTGGAACAGCCGCTTTGTGGCCAGCTGTGCCATATTTGCGGTAGTGTTCCTGCTGAGTTTGGTTCCCCGCAAGGGGTTGGGGAAAGGAAAACTTCGACTGCCCAAGCTTTCGCCCATAGTGTTGATATTGGCGAGCGGCTTGGCCGGCTTCCTGATTTACGGCCTATGACGAGAGAAAGGTGTTTGGTTAGGAGGAGGATATTCCTCGGGGAGGTGTGTTAGTTCTTTCCCTTATATTTTTTCTGGAATTCGCGTCGGGCCTGCTTCATGAGCTTTTGGAAGCGAGGGTCGGCATGCAGGCGCGCCACAGCCGCCGAGGCTGCCAGGCGTCCGGCATCGACGTCGCTCTGCCAGTGAAATCCCGCTATCACGCGGCTTTCGCCATACATATAGCCACGGGCGAGGATTGTGTCGGCCCGTTCGGGGTTGAGTTCGGTGAGCAGCAGGGCGGCACTCCAGCCGAGGATGGTATGGCCCGAGGGGTAGGAGCCGTTGTGGCTCAGCTCTTCCTCGTCGCCAGGCACTATGGTGGGCTCGTGGAAGAAAATGTAGGGGCGGGTGCGGTTGTAATGCTCTTTGGTTATCTTGCCCACCTGGTCGGTGGAGGCGAGGCCGACAGAGAGCAGACGGTATATGGCAGGAGTCCCGTCGGGGGTGATCTGCAGCCCGAAGGGCTCGCTGAACTCTTGGCAGATGGTGGAGACACCCCATACGGCATCGCGTACCGCTATCTCTTTGCGTTGGGGATTGTTGCGCTGCTCTTTCCCCCATCGGTATTGAGCCTGGTCGTAGTCGAAGGCGGCGCTGCCGGGGGCAGGGTAGGGGGGAAGGAAGTTCACCGGGTTGGGCATCTGCCGGGGCTGGAACAAAGGCTCTTGGGAGAAGGCCAGGAGCGGCAACATTATGAGCAGTAGGGCAACAACTTTTTTCATATCGTATGGTTGTAAGATTTGATGGCAATTAAAAGATAGCGGCCTGCAGAAAACTGCAGACCGCTATCGTATGAGTGAGTCTGATTATTTCTGCATAGATTTCAGACGCTCGGTGAGCATGGGTACGATCTTGTGGAGGTCGCCCACGATGCCGAGGTCGGCCACGCTGAATATAGGAGCGAATTTGTCTTTGTTGATGGCTATGATTAATTCGCTCTCCTCCATGCCGGCCAGGTGCTGGATGGCGCCGCTGATGCCGCAAGCCATATAAAGTGCCGGACGGACAGTTTTGCCGGTCTGGCCTACTTGGCGAGACTGTGGCATAACGCCTGCATCGACCATGGCACGGCTGCTCGACACCTCACCACCGAGCTCTTGAGCGAGGGCTTCGAGCTTGGCAAAGCCATCCTTGTTGCCTACTCCGCGGCCACCGGACACGAGAATCTTGGCAGCGGCGATGTCGGTGACGGTCTTCTCTTCTTTCACGGTCTTGACGAGCTTCACGCGGGCGATTTTCTTCTCGTCGAACTGGACGGCATAATCGACCACTTCGCCTTTACGGCTTGGGTCGGCAGCCATCTTCTGCATCACGCCCGGACGTACCGTTGACATCTGGGGACGGTTGTTCTTGCAGAGGATGGTGGCCATCAGGTTGCCGCCGAAGGCGGGACGGGTCATGCGGAACTCGTGGGCCTCGTCGTCGCTGATTTCCAGCTTGGTGGCGTCGGCGGTGAGACCGGTCACGTTACGTGCCGACACTCTGGGACCGAGGTCGCGTCCGATGGTGGTGGCACCGAGGAGCATGATGCTCGGCTTCTGCTCTTTGATGATCTGGGTGATGGCCTCGGTGTAAGGCTCGGTGAGGTAATGCTCCAACAGGTCGTGGTCAACCACGAGGACCTTGTCGGCACCGTGCTCGATGAGGGTCTGAGCTTTGTCCTTGATGCCCTTGCCCAGCAGCATCGCTACAACTTTCTCATTGTTGGCGTCGGCAAGCTCGCGGGCTTTGCCCAGGAGCTCGAGAGCCACATTCTGTATCTTGCCGTCGCGCTGTTCGGCAAATACATATACGTCTTTATATTCTGCTAAATTCATGACTTTAAGTTTTAAGTTTTAAGTTTTGAGTTTTAAGTAGCAACGCAGGCCACGCCAGCCTACTTAAAACTTTCAACTCACAGCTTACAGCTAATTATATAATATGTTTCTCTTTGAGTTTGTTGACGATCAACTCGACGGCCTCTTCGGGAGTTACCTCGAAGGTCTCGCCAGCGGGTTTCAGCTGTTTGGGGAAGGCTTTAAACACGCTGGTGGGAGAGCCGGTCTTTCCGATACGGTCCTCGGGAACGTTGATGCGGTCGGCACCCCATACTTCAACCTCTTTGTCCCAAGCGGTGACGATGCCGCTCACGCTCATATAGCGAGGCTTTACAGCGCTGGCCAGTGCGGTGACTACGCAAGGAGCCTGCATCTCGAGGATCTGGTAGCCGTCTTCGAGCTGTTTGCGGATGGTGAAAGTCTTGGTGGCTTCGTCGTACTGGAGGTCTTCCATATAGGAAACCTGCGGCAGGTCGAGATGTTCGGCGATCTGCGGTCCCACCTGTGCGGTGTCGCCGTCGATAGCCTGGCGGCCGGTGATGACGAGGTCGAAGTCCATGGTACGGAGAGCTCCGGCTATGGCGCTGGAGGTTGCCAGGGTGTCGGCTCCGCCGAGCTTGCGGTCGGTGAGCAGGATGGCACGGTCAACGCCCATGGCCAACGCTTCGCGCAGGATGGCTTCGGCTTGGGGCAGTCCCATGGTGATGACGGTCACGTGGGCACCGTATTTGTCTTTCAGCTGGAGGGCAAATTCGAGGCCTCCTTTGTCGTCGGGGTTCATAATGCTGGGAACACCCTCGCGGATAAGTGTGCCGGTCTGGGGATTGATTTTCACCTCAGTGGTATCGGGCACTTGCTTTATGCAAACTACTATATTCATTCTTTATTTGTTTTGTGTGATTAGTGAATTGTGAATAGTGATTTGACAAATGTAATGTCTATTCACTCATCACTTGTCACGATTCACTAATTTATTTAAACAACTTTCCAGCGATAACCATACGCTGAACCTCGCTGGTGCCTTCGTAGATCTCGGTGATCTTGGCATCGCGCATCATGCGCTCCACGGGGTATTCACGGGTGTAGCCGTATCCGCCGTGGAACTGCACGGCTTTTGTGGTTACCTCCATAGCTGTCTCGGCAGCGAACAGCTTGGCCATAGCGGCCTCGGCGCTGTAGGGTAGGCCGTGGTCCTTGTTATAGTGGGCTTTGCGGCAGAGCAAGCGAGCGGCCTGTACTTTGGTTTCGAGGTCGGCCATCTGGAACTGGGTGTTCTGGAACTGGCTGATGCTCTTGCCGAACTGTTTGCGTTCCTTGGTGTACTTGACCGTCTCGTCCATGGCGCCCTGAGCGATGCCGAGTGCCTGGCAGGCGATACCGATACGTCCACCGTCGAGGGTCTTCATGGCTAGGTTGAATCCCTTGCCGAGCTGACCGATCTGACGGTCTTTAGGTATGCGGCAGTCTTCGAATATGAGTTCGGTGGTGGCGCTTCCGCGGATACCCATCTTCTTCTCCTTCTTTCCGATGCTGAAGCCGGGGTCGGTCTTTTCCACTATGAAGGCGCTGATGCCTTTGGTGCCGAGGCTCTTGTCGGTCATGGCTATGATGATAAACACGTTGGCGTAGCTACCGTTGGTGATGAATATCTTGCTGCCGTTAAGCACCCAGCTGTCGCCGTCTTCCACGGCTATGGTCTGCTGGCCTGCTGCGTCGGTACCGGCGTTGGGCTCGGTGAGACCGAAGGCTCCGATCCACTCGCCGCTGGCGAGCTTGGGCAAGTATTTCATCTTCTGCTCCTCGGTGCCTGCTTCCAGTATGGGAGCAGCGCAGAGGCTGGTGTGGGCCGACAGTATGACGCCGGTGGTGGCGCAGACACGGCTCAACTCCTCGACGGCCATGCCGTACATGATGTTGGTGCCGCCGGCTCCGCCGTACTGTGTCGGGATAGGAATACCCATAAGTCCAATTTTTGCCATCTTTTCGACAGTCTCCATCGGGAAGCGTTCTTCTTCGTCCACTTCGGCTGCCAATGGCTTCACCTCCTTCTCTGCAAATTCACGTATCATCTGCAGGAAGAGCTCTTCTTGTTTTGTGAAACTGAAATCCATATTATATTTGTTTTGTTATTATTCTTGGGTAATAGGTAAAGGCGATTAAGTGTGTATTGTCAACTCACAATCCACTAATCTATTTGATGGCGATGGTCTCGATCTCCACCAGCGCGCCCATAGGCAGACCCTTCACCGCGAAGGCGGCACGGGCGGGGCAGTCCTTGCTGTAGTACTTGGCATAGACCTCGTTCATCGGTTTGAAATACTCCATGTCGGCCAGCAGGCAGGTACTCTTCACCACGTCGTCGAAGGTGAAGCCGGCCTCGTCGAGGATGGCTTTGATGTTCTTGAAAACTTGCTCGGTCTGCTCAGTGATACCGCCTTCCGCCAGTTTACCGGTGGCAGGGTCGATAGGTACCTGGCCCGAGATGTAGAGGGTGTTGCCTGCCAAGATGGCCTGGCTGTAAGGTCCGATGGCTGCGGGAGCCTTGGGGGTGTTGATGACTTTCTTCATAATTTATAGTGTTTTATCTTTTCTTTTCAACGAGGAAATATTTTGCAAAAATAATATTTTTTTTTGATATATATGTAAAATATTTAAAAATAAGTAAATTTGCATTATGATTGAAAAGGATAAAACTATTATAATCGGCTTGATGTCAGGAACTTCACTTGATGGATTGGATATCGCCGCCTGCTCTTTCTCCGATTCCTCCGAAGGCCTCAAGTGGCAGCTTTTGGCAGCCGAAACGGTCAACTATGACTCCTCTTGGAAGGAAAAACTCTCGTCCCTTCCCTTTGCTTCGGCGTTCGACTATGCCCTCGCCAGTGTCGAGCTCGGCCGTTATATGGGCGAACAGGTAAAAGCCTTCTGCGCCAGGCACGCTCTGGCTCCCGACTATGTGGCTTCTCACGGCCACACAGTATTCCACCGGCCGGAACTGCACCTCACCACCCAGATCGGCGACGGCGACGCACTCGCTGCCGCCTGCGGATTACCGGTGATATTCAACTTCCGTACGCTCGACGTAGCTCTCGGTGGCCAGGGCGCTCCTCTCGTCCCCATCGGAGACCGACTCCTCTTCTCCGCCTATGACGCCTGCCTCAACCTGGGCGGCATCGCCAACATCTCCTACGGCAAAGACGAGCGCACTGCCTTCGACATCTCACCCTGCAACATGCTCCTCAACTTCCTCGCACGCAAAGGGGGCAAAGACTACGACGACGGCGGACTCCTCGCCCGTCAAGGAACTGTTATCCCTTCCTTGCTCAACAAACTGGACTCCTTGGACTATTACTCACGTCCCTTGCCCAAAAGCCTCGGCCGCGAGTGGTTCGACGCCGAATGTCTCCCGCTGGTTGAGAACTCGCTTTCCGGCAACAGCCTTCACGACGTGATGCGCACAGCCGTGGAACATATAGCAGGGCAGATTGCCGCAGTCCTCAACAAAAACGGCCTCCACTCGCTCCTCGCTACAGGAGGCGGCGCCAAGAACACCTTCCTGATAGAAAACCTGCAATCCATTGCCCCCGAATGCCAAGTGGCGGTGCCGTCGGCCGACATCGTGGATTTCAAAGAAGCCATCATCTTCGCCCTACTCGGCTACCTCCGTCTTTGTCAGCGCCCCAACTGCCTCTCCTCAGTAACCGGAGCCCAACAAGACAACATAGGAGGTCAACTCTCAGGCCTACCGCCACGAAGTTGAATAAGTAAGATGGTTTAAGATTAATTCCTCGTCTTTTCCCGAACTTGCCACGAGCTTGTCTCCTATTTGCCTCGGCCCAAACATGGAGGAACCATGGAGTTGATATGGAGCAACCCTATTCAACCAAGATATATAATCTATAGAATAGAAGTTTTACAAGTCAAACACTCCCTCCAGAGTCTTTACCTTATATATATTGGCATTACGCTCCAAAGTATATGTTTCGCTCTCCTTTAGGAGTTTTAGGTATTTGCTCAGAGTGTCGGCATAGCGTTGCAGCCGGGCCGAGTCGTCGTGCCACTCAATGTCGGACTCTCGGCGGAATTTGTCGTAAAGCGTCCACAACTTGGTGTATATCTTGTACTGCTCCATTGCTGCCTGTAGAGTGTCTATACGATAGAGCAAATCGTAGTTGTGCGCGAATTGATACTGGAGGCTGTCAATCCTGTCCAGATCCGAGAGACGCACTGCTGCCTTGTTGGTACGGTCGTCCATCGCATCGGCAAAATAGCGTCCATACTCTTCAAACCAGTGCCGCATCAACACCGGCATTGTGTGACTATGCGACATTATCTCTGAATAGTGGTTGGCCAGCTGGCGTTCGCGATTAGCCACGGTGTCCCAGATGTTGGCTATACGCTGATAGCTGGCGGGGTTGAGCCGGCCGAGGAGGGTCGATCCCGACGTGTCGACTGACAAGGAGAGCTGCCACGTGGAGAATCCTATGGAATCGGGAGCCTGCTTGTCAATCTGGCAAACGGCAGTATAGCCCTCGTATGGCCGCCAATTCACACTCTTGATGCGGCAGCCGAGCACTGGCGAGATGGGTGCCACCGCTTCGTGTCTCGCATTGGACTGGAGGTTTTGGGCAATGACCTTCTCCTGGTCTCGCTTCCATTGTTCCCTGACGAGTTTCGCCGACCGGCTGTTGAGGTAGCGGTTGCCGTAGCGCGTAGGATAATAGCCCTCGGTCATCAAGCGGTCATACTCTTTGGGCCGCTGGTCGTAGTATTCCAGCCCTTTTTCGGCCGCTATGGTGTCTATCTCTTTCAGTATTCCGATTTTTATAGTATATTTAGGCACTCTGAAACGCATGGCGAACGCTCCCACTCTGGCATAACGGTCTATGTGCTCGGCATAGCGTGCCCATTGGGCGAGGAACCTTTCCTGCCACTCGATGGTATAGCCCTTGTCGTGAAGGGTAAAGATGTCTCCGTTGCCCGACAACACTTGCTCCACCATCTTCTTCTCTTTCTCTCCCGTCAGATGTTGTTCTCCGTCTATGTCAAAATAGATATTGGTTGCGACACCGTTTTTCAAGGTTACGGCGGTCGTCGTTTTCGGTCCTCCTTTTATGTCCCCCGTGCCGCTCGCCAGCCCTTTGTCGTCAATGTCGATGCGCTTGCCTGCGTGGTCCACTATTGTCACCGCCTTGCCCTCTTTGAACGTCACTGTCTCTGTCAGCTTGGTCGTCTCCTTTGTCCCGTCGTCGTTGTACAATGCCGTCAGCGACAATTTCCACACTCCCGTGGGAATTCCGTTTTTGAAGTTGCCGTCGGCGGTGAATTTACGGTCGATCTTGTAACGTCCGCCGGCACGGCCGTAGCCGTTGTGGGTGTATTTTTGACGGAATGCTCCGTTCAGCATTCCTCCTACGTAGGTCCGTTGTTCCCAGTAGGTCTGGCTGTCGTCGTGCTGCCCGGCGTCCCATGAGTCTTTTCCCTCTATGGTCAGAGTGCCGTCAACCTGCTTCACTCCGTCAATGGCCTTGTACGGCACGGTCTGCACACATCGTATCCCTCTCAGGTCTGCGTAGGGCGACTTCACCGTCACCGTGTCTTTCTTCACTGTTTGTGCATTGGTCCCAAAGGAAAGCAGCAGAGCCGCCAAGGCTATTATGATTGTATTAACTCGCATAATTCTCAACTTTCAATTTTCAGCTTTTCATCACGTCTCCCAGCAGCTCTTCCGCCGCCGCGTAGGCGCTTACCTTGTTTTCCAGTATCGACTTGGAAAATTCCTCTATCCGCTGCTCCATGCCCGGCAGGTTGTAGAATCGGTCTTTCAGCGTGTTCTCTATCGTCTCGTTCAGTATCCTCAGGTTCTGCTGCTGCCGCTTCTGGTAGAAATAGCCGTTCGCCTTGGTAAACGCCACATATTCCATCACGTTGTTCCAGATGTCCTGTATTCCAAGCATGGTGTATGCCGAGCACAGCATCACCTTTACCTCCCAGCCCGACTCGGGCATCGGGAACAGATGCAGCGCGTTGCGGAACTGCCCGGCCGCCAGTTCGCTCTTGTGCTGGTCTATGTCGGCCTTGTTGATGGCAATCATGTCGGCCATCTCCATGATGCCGCGCTTGATGCCTTGTAGCTCGTCGCCGGTGTTGGCCAGCTGCAGCAGCAGGAAGAAATCCACCATCGAATGGGCTGCCACCTCGCTCTGGCCTACACCAACCGTCTCCACTATTATCACGTCGAAGCCTGCCGCTTCGCACAGCAGTATGATCTCCCTTGTCTTCCTCGCAACTCCGCCCAGCGAACCGGCCGACGGACTGGGACGGATAAACGCGTTGGGGTCGACACTCAGCTGCTCCATTCTCGTCTTGTCGCCGAGGATGCTCCCCTTCGAACGCTCCGACGACGGGTCTATGGCCAGCACCGCCACCTTGTGGTTGTGGCTCGTCAGCATGGTCCCCATCGACTCTATCACTGTGCTTTTCCCGGCCCCCGGAACTCCCGTGATGCCGAGCCTTATCGACTTCCCGCTATAAGGCAGACAGCGTTCTATCACCTCCTGCGCCTTCTTCTGGTGTTCGTACAATGAGCTCTCTACCAGCGTTATGGCACGGCTCAGCATCGTGCGGTCGCCGTGCAGGATCCCGTCAACCAGTTCCTCCACATTATAGTCCTTGCGCCTCATCGCCCTAACCCTCTCTACATAGCTATTGCTCACTTGCTCAGGCTGTTGAACTCCTTGTTTGACTTCCAAGGCACTTTCGTATTCAAAATTGCTGTATAATTTCTTGTCGTCGGGGGTCATGTTACATGAAATTTGTAGTCCATTACATAACGGAATTATCTAATATTTAGTATGTAAAATATTTTTTTTCTAAAAAAATTTGTCAGTTTCAAAAAAAGTTGTACTTTTGCACCCGATTTCGATAGCAGAAATGGCGGGGTAGCTCAGTTGGTTAGAGCGTCGGATTCATAACCCGGAGGTCACGAGTTCAATTCTCGTCCCCGCTACAAGTCTCAAAGTTCCTGTCAAAAACAGGGACTTTTTTCTTACCCGAAAACTCGCTGCTCTTAGTAAGGGATTTTAACATATTTTAACATACACAATGCAACATAGGCCTCTCTCGAATTTACCCTTAATTTGCCCTTAATATGCCCTTAATGTGAAACGGCCAGGAAACGCACAATAAATTAAGATATTTTAACAATCTATTTCGCCTATCCTCTACCTCCATATTCCATATTGCCATCACCGCTGCACCTATTGCGCTTTCCACTCCCGGGCCGCCCGGAAGGTGCCCGACTCTTATGTCGAGGCGCTCTGCCGTGAGATTCGTTCCCGCGGCGACCGCCACAGGGTTTCCACCGTCTATTTCGGCGGCGGCACTCCGTCTCTGCTCTCCCTCGGTCAGCTCTCTGCGATACTTGCTGCTCTCGCCGACTCGTTCGACCTCTCTGCGGTGGAAGAGGCAACCCTGGAAGCCAACCCCGAGCACCTCTCACCAGAATTCCTTGCCGAACTCTCCGGACTTCGGTTCTTCAACCGTCTAAGCATCGGTGTCCAGTCTTTCTCCGACCATGAACTCCGTGCCATAAACCGCTCCCATACCGCCGCCCAGGCCATACGGGCGGTAAATGATTCCTATTCCGCAGGGTTCCATAACATCTCCGTCGATCTTATCTACGGCTTGCCTGGGCAGACCGGCGGCCATTGGCTTGCCAATCTGCGGCAGGCGGCAGTTTTGCCGGTGTCGCACCTCTCGTGCTACACTCTCTCGGTGGAACCGGGCACTATGCTGCAAAAGCAGGTAGAATCGGGCAAAATCGCTCTCCCCGACGAGGAGACCGTGCTCAAAGACTATGAAACTCTCCTCCGTTGGGCTCCGGAACACCGTTTCGTACAATACGAAATCTCCAACTTCGCACAGGAAGGTTTCCGCTCGCGCCACAACAGCCGTTATTGGGATCGCTCGCCATATTTCGGCTTCGGGGCTTCGGCCCACTCGTTCGACGGCTCTTCCCGCCGCTGGAATATCGCCGACAACGAAAGCTACATCAAAAACGTCTTGAGCAACATAACCTATTGCGAGCAAGAGAATCTTACTCCTGCCGATGCCTACAACGAATTGGTCATGACTTCCCTCCGGACCACCGCCGGTATCGCCAAAGCGTCAATTCCTCAAGCGTTTTACGGCCATTTGCGGCAGTCGGTGGCTAAATATATCGAGGAAGGGCTTATCGTCGAAACGGCCTCTCACTATGTTCCCACGACCAAAGGCCTTCTCCAAGCCGACGGCATAGCAGCCGACCTCTTTATCTAAATTTGCGAAGCAAAAAACTCAAAACTCAAGACTCAAGACTCAAGACTCAAAACTACTCATTAGCATCATCGTCAGTCTCCGGCACCAGCTCTTCCACTTCCAGCTTGGTCGGATAAATATTGTCAGGAACTATAGTCCCGGAATATTTCCCTTTCATCTTCTGCAGAAAAGCGTAGGCGTCGAGGCGGCTCCTGAAGTCTCCAACCTTCACTACAAAGTTGGGCTCGTCGAATATTATGTAGGCCGCTGTCTCGGGAAAGTCTGCGATAAACTTGCTCTTTGTGGCAAATGCCTGATTTTTAGAGTTTGTCCCCGATAATTTCGCTATGCAAATCCTGTATCCTTGTATGGTTTGAACCCTCTCGTTGAACTCTATATGCTTCTCCACCAGCTGTTGGGCGTTAATATCTCCCTCTATGATGTGGTTACCTTTCCTAATGGTTTTGTCCTGTGCCCAAAGAAGGCTTCCGTGTAAAATGGTGACAGCCAGTAGTATAATAGATTTTTTTATCATTTTCACAACATTTTTTGCGACTGCAAAGATACATAAAGTTTTCAACATTTAACATTTTTCTTGAGCATTTTAACATTAAATAAAAAAAATATGTGTACTTTTGTACTTTATTCATCAAAAAAGTAAAGCATGAAAAAAATCTTTATCACACTGAGTATCATAGCTTTAATGCTGGTTGGGTTTAATATCCAAGCTCAGACAAATTATCAATTAGTAAATAACGATTTTGAAAGTTGGAATAGTACATCAAGCACTGCAATCCCGACCGGTTGGCACTCGTTTAGTGAGGCAAACTGTGGCCTTACTGGATTAGCTTCACTTGGTTGTTCGTCGATTAAGACCAACCACCACTATAGACGTAGCGGATCGCGACCAGGCGGAACAGGAAGCACTTTCGTAGAGCTTTACACGAAAACAACTTGGGGGCATCTTGCAAACGGTAACATGACAAATGGTCAAATCCAGGTTTGCTCCTCGGATGCAGAATCAACTGAAAATAACAACAAAACTGTAAGAGGATCCTATTGCCAGACATTTACCGCAACACCAGACTCTGTCTATTTCTGGTATTCTTACTACGCAGCCTCGTCGGATTCCAGGGCAAGCGTGCGTGTATATATTCACGATAACTACGACTTTGTTGACCATGTGAATGTAGATATGTCTGCTCACACTAACCGTAAAATTGTAAGAAGTTTAACACGCACAGTTTCAACTAGAAACACATACTCCTGGGTTCAGGTGAAGGAACCGTTTGTGCTGGGTACGGCTTCCGCAAATTACGTGTTGGTATCGCTGGCTAGTAATGAGGTCCCAGAAGGTGGTTCTGAAAACGATGCTCTGTCTATCGACGACATCGTGTTTATCTATAGCGCCTGGGCTACGGGCATTGACTTTGCAGGACAATCGGTTCCCAACTTCAGCAAGTCGAACTTCAACTACGTTACCACTGTAGAATATGTCAGCGACTTGGCAGGCATCACCACTGAGAGTTTCAACGTCTTCACCGAAGTTTCTGACGTTACAAAGAATATCACCATTACTGATGCCACCTACGAAGGTCGTCCCGCCAAGGAGGCTACCATCACCATCACTGCCGAAGACCGCGTTACTACTAAGGTATATCATGTTATAATATACGCGCTCAATGACGACCCGGTGTACTACAATGTTACCGCTTCGGCAAATCCAACCGCTGGCGGCTCTGTTAGTCCTGCAAGTGGAACCTATCCTGGAGGCTCTACCGTCACATTGACTGCTACTCCCTCTACTTGTTATTCGTTCACCCAGTGGAGCGACGGTGTTACAACCAATCCTCGTCCTGTGACGGTCTCCCGTGACAGTACCCTTGTCGCTCAGTTCGCCAGACTGCAATATACTATCACTGCAGAGGCTTCTCCTGCTGGTGGTGGCATGGTGTCCGGCTCGGGTACCTACAACTGCGACTCTGTAGTATTTTTGGAAGCTAATCCCAGCACGGGCTATGAGTTTGTGGAATGGCAGGACGGCAACACCGACAACCCTCGTCAAATTTCAGTAACCGGCGACGCTACCTATACCGCAACATTCCAAGTTAAAAATTATACGGTCACCGCTGTGCCGAACAATGCCCTTTGGGGTTCGGTCTCTGGTGCTGGCACATACGCCCACGGCGCTTCGGTAACTGTCGAGGCTACGCCTGCTACCGACTACCACTTTGTCCGTTGGAGCAACAACTTGACTGTCAACCCGTACACCTTTACGGTGACCGACAATGTGAACCTCACCGCTTTCTTCGAGATGGACGACATCAACTACTATGATGTCATGGTCCTCTCGGACAACACTACCATGGGTACCGCTGAGGGTACGGCATCGGTTCGCGAAGGTTACACCACCGTCATCTCCGCTACGCCCAACACGGGCTACCACTTCACTCAGTGGAACGACGGCAACACCGATAATCCTCGCACTGTTACCGTAACGGGCGATGTGACCTATACCGCTTCCTTCGCTCCTAACTCTTACACCATCACCGCCCTCTCGGCCAACGAGACTATGGGAACAGTCGATGGTACTGACTCTTACAACTATGGCACCACGGCTACCTTGACGGCGAATGCCGCTACGGGTTACCAGTTCACTCAGTGGAACGACGGCAACACCTCCAACCCCCGTGAGGTCTCTGTGGCTTCCGACTCTACGTTCACTGCCTATTTCGAGCGCATCTCTTTCACCGTGACTGCTCTTTCCAGCAACAATCTCTTTGGTACGACAACTGGTAGCGACTCCTACTTCTACGGCGAGACTGCTACACTCCTTGCTACAGCTGAGGATGGTTATCACTTCGTCCGTTGGAACAACGGTGTAACCGACAATCCTTATATATTTGAGGTATATGAGAACGTGACCGTCACCGCTCTCTTCGAGGAGGACGGCGTCCTTATCAACTACTATACCGTAACGGCAACCTCTGCCACCCCGACCATGGGTAGCGTGACAGGTGGTGGTGAATATGAGGAGAACACATCGGCTGTCCTCACGGCAATCCCGGCCACCGGCCACGAGTTTGTTGCTTGGAACGACGGCAACACCGACAATCCCCGTACCATAACCGTGGTATCTGACACCAGTTTCTCCGCCACCTTCCAGCCGATGAGCTTCCAGATTTCTGTGACCGCTAACCCGACGGTAGGCGGTGTGGTCACTGGCGAGGGCACATACACCTACGGTCAGACTGCCACTTTGACCGCCACTCCTAATAACGGCTATGAGTTCACCCGTTGGAGCGATGGCAATCTCAACGCTACTCGTACTGTTAACGTAACGGGCAATGCGTCTTACGAGGCTATCTTCACCCAGCAGCAGTACACCATCAATATCACAGTCAATAATGCTAATTTCGGTTCGGCTACCGGCTCTGGCGTCTATCACTATGGTGACCAAGTCACTGCTACTGCCACTCCGGCAACCGGCTACCAGTTCGTACGTTGGAGCAACAACGAGACGGCTAACCCCTACACCTTCGAAGCTCAGGGCGACTTGACGCTCATCGCTACTTTCGCTGCACAGGCTGTAGAGTACTACACCGTTACGGCTTCTTCTGAGGATGCTGCAATGGGTGAGGTTACCGGTGGCGGCGTTTATACTTCTGGTTCGACTGCAACATTGACTGCAGTACCCAGCACCGGTTATCACTTTGTGGCTTGGAATGACGGCAACACCGACAATCCTCGCACTGTGACTGTGACATCGGACACCACTCTCTCGGCTTCCTTTGCAATTAACACTTATACCGTACAGCTCGTGGTCAACGACCCGGCAATGGGTTCGGTTGATGGCGAAGGTACTTATACTTACCTCGAGCAGGTTACCATCTCGGCAACGCCCAACCCGGGTTACCACTTCGTGGCATGGGACAACGGCGTGGCTCAAGAGACCTACACCTTCCCGATCACTGGCGATGTGACTCTCACGGCTGTGTTTGCCGAGGATGAGGCTGTCACTTATACCATCACTGTGACGAGCGCTGACGAGAACCGCGGCCAGGCCTACGGCGGCGGCACATTTAACGCTGGCGACACTATCGAGATCTACGCAGTGGCTGCTCCTCAGTATGCGTTCCTCCGCTGGCACGACGGCAATACCTCTAACCCACGTACAATCGTTGTCACAGGCTCGGCCTCGTACATCGCTTTCTTCCAACTCGCCTCGGCAATATTCGAAGCCCCGGAGGCTCATGTGAGGGCTTGGAGCGAATATGGCCGCCTCTATGTCAACGGCGTCGAGCACCACAATGTGATAGTTACCGATATGATGGGTCGTGTGCTTTATCGTCAGAACGACTGCCAGTTCGACTCGTTCAATATCGCAGTGCCGACCACTGGAATCTATCTGGTACACGCCGACGGCGTCTCCACCAAGAAGGTCCTTGTGAAGAAATAAACATTGTAACATAATTTGAGGTAAGGGCAGTCCCGAACGGGACTGCCCTTACTGATTATATACGTCAGACAAATGTTGTGTTATAAGAAAAGCCTGCCAAGTGCGGCAGGCTTCCTTGAGTTATAGTATCGTACGTTTGTGGTTAAACGATATACTGTTTCAAGAAATAATTTAGAGCAAATCCTTCTATAAAAAGTGTTGCATCTTCTTGCTGTGAAGGATAAGTCTAACTTAGAGAACGATGTTCTCCATCTTGGCGCGTGCCTCGAGGATTGCCATATAGTCTTTCATTGCGCGGAGCTGCAGGTCGTAGATGCTGCGAGGGCAGTCGGGAACGAAAGGCAGTTTGCCACTATCCCAGAGTTTGAGAACTGCTTCAAGGTTTTCACGGCGGTTCTGCACATGATAATACTCGCCTTTCATTCTTTCTTTGTAATCGGATGAAAGCATTAAGGTTGTGATACTCTGTAAATCCATAGCGGTAAAATTTTAAGGGTTTATATTTTCTCCTATAACGCAAAATTTGATGGTTTATTGTGCAAGGTCCGAAATATTATGTGTTTTTGAAGAATTCCAACCAGCCTTCTCCTGTGCCATAGTGCGACGGGAACAGTAACATCAGGCAGAACATCAGGGCCAGCCCCACCAATCCCACAACCACCACAATGCCGAGCACTTTTATCAAAATGTCGGTTTTTCTGCCTTTGCCTTTGTTGGCTTTGTATTCGTCGTATTCTTTTGTCATGGTATTATAAAAATCCGACTTGCCTGACTTTCTGTCGGGCAAGCCGGATGCTACATTGTATAAATCTTACCAGGCGAAGAGAGGACGGTTCTGCATCATCTCGTTGACCTGGCCGGTAATCTTGGCGCGAACTGCCTCGTCGGTCGGGTTGCAGAGCACGGTGTCGATCATATCGACAATCACGGGCATGTCTGCCTCTTTCAGACCGCGGGTGGTGATGGCCGGAGTTCCTACGCGCAAGCCGCTGGTCTTGAAAGCGCTGCGGCTGTCGAAGGGAACCATGTTCTTGTTCACCGTGATGTCGGCCGCCACCAGTGCGTTCTCGGCTTCCTTACCGGTGAGCTCGGGGAACTTGGTGCGCAGGTCTATAAGCATCAGGTGGTTGTCGGTGCCGCCGCTGATGACCTTGTAGCCCTTGTTGACAAAAGCTTCGCACATCACTTTGGCGTTCTTCATCACCTGCTGTATGTACTGGTCGTAGCTGTCGGTCAGTGCCTCGCCGAGTGCCACTGCCTTGGCTGCGATGACGTGCTCGAGGGGACCGCCCTGGGTGCCGGGGAACACAGCGCTGTCGAGCAGTGCGCTCATCTTCTTGATTTCGCCCTTAGGAGTGGTCTTGCCCCATGGGTTGTCGAAATCCTGTCCCATCAGTATCATACCGCCGCGAGGTCCGCGGAGGGTCTTGTGGGTGGTGGTGGTTACGATGTGGCAATATTTCACTGCGTTGTTCAGGTAACCTTTGGCGATAAGTCCGCTGGGGTGGCTGATGTCACCCATCAGGATGGCTCCCACCTTGTCGGCGATGGCGCGCATACGCTCCCAATCCCAGTCACGGCTGTAAGCGCTTCCGCCTCCGATGATGATCTTGGGCTTGTGCTCGAGGGCTTTCTTCTCCATGTCTTCGTAGTCCACCGTGCCGGTCTCTTCCTTGACCTGGTATCCCACCACCTTATACATCAGGCCCGAGAAGTTCACCGGGCTGCCGTGGCTCAGGTGTCCGCCGTGGTTGAGGTCCATGCCCATAAAGGTGTCGCCGGCGTTCATGCATGCCAGGAACACTGCCATATTGGCTTGTGCTCCGCTGTGGGGCTGCACGTTGGCCCAGCAGGCTCCATAGAGCTGCTTGGCTCGCTCGATGGCGATGGTCTCGCTCTGGTCAACTACCTGGCATCCGCCATAGTAGCGTTTTCCGGGGTATCCCTCGGCATATTTGTTGGTCATCACCGAACCCATAGCTTCCATCACCTGGTCGCTGACAAAGTTCTCGGAGGCAATCAGTTCGATGCCCTTGGTCTGACGTTCTCTCTCCTTCTGGATGAGGTCGAAAATTGCTGTATCTCTTTGCATATCAGTTATTTTGTTAAGATTATTATCATCTATACGGAATTGCAAATATACAAATAAATAATGTATTATATATAAAAAGAAAATATTTTTTTTGTATCTGCTGAAAATGTGTCATTTGGAACCCCGGTTCTTGACGAAACGCCTCGGTCGGTTGCCCGTCTTTTTTGTCAATTTTCCCAACCGAAATGTTCCCTCCGTTCCTTTTCAAATTTGCCTCGATTCTCAGTAAAATTTACCATAGACTTACCATAGAGTTGATACCTAGTTGAGTGCTAGTTGTCAGCTAGTTAGCTTATGGCAAAAAATGCGTCCTCTCAATTTTTTGCAAAAAAAAGTAATAGTTTGCTAATATATTGATAATCAATAATTATTCATTAAATTCGGTTGTCTGGCAAAAAAAATATAGGATGGAAGGCTCCCTATGTGGGAAAATGTATGTATCTTTGCACTTGAATTCCAATCTTGTGGTCAATGGTTAAGGAAAAGATAAACAACTGGTTTGTAAATATTTGGTCTGGAATTAAAAGCCATCCGGTGGAGCTGGGCGTGCTGCTGCATTTGGCGGCGGTGCTGATAGCCAATACCGAGAGCACCCATGCCGGCTGGTGGGACAAACCTGCCCCCTATGGGATCTTCGCCTTCGTGGCAGCGTTGTGCCTTTCGTTCTACCGCGACAGGAGGTGGGTCAAGATAGTTTACTGGCTGATATTGCCGATCTATGCCCTTTGCGTCTTTCTGCCCGAAGGGTGGCCGCCTGAAATTCATGTACTTTACGCCATAGTGCCGCTGGTCTATCTTCTGGCACGGGGGAAATACACCACCGACGGTTTCCGCGGACTGGCATTCGGTTCCGTGCGCTCGTTTGTGATAGCCATCGGTATCGGCGGTCTGGTGGAGCTGTTGCTGGGATTGATTTATTTGTCGATATGCGCGTTGTTCGACGTGAGCGGCGAACGCCCTGTCGAGATTTTCAGCATCATCGTGGCGGCTTTGCTGATTCCGATATTGTTCATCGGCATGGAAAGCGGACGAAGGGAGTTGATTCCCAGCCGTCTGGAAGGCGTGTTGGTGAACTACGTGCTGATGCCGGCGGTGATGATATACAATCTTGTGCTTTACATCTATCTGGCCATGATAGCCATCCGTTGGGACTTGCCGAAAGGGTCGGTGGCGGTGATGGTCACGGTCTATATGTTTATGCTGGTGTTGGTGGGGTGGTTGCGACAACCGCTGAAGAAGCAGCCTCTCAAGTGGTATTTCCGTTGGTCGGGCTTGTTTGCGTTGCCGTTGGTTGTGCTCTTCTGGGTGGCAGTCGGCTACAGGGTCGGGCAGTACGGCTTGACGATAGACAGGTGCCTGCTTGTCGGTATCGGAGTTGTAATGGTCGTCTATGTGGTGTTCTCGCTCCTGCGGCCGAGAAAGATTAGTTACGACGCCATATTTGCCGGGGTGATAGTGCTGCTGGGTATGGTGCTGGCGTTGGGCGGCCCTCTGTCGGCGCGGCAGTTCTCGAAGCGGTCGCAGATGGCTCTGCTGCGGCAGAGCGCCGAGAAGATTGGAATCCTCACCGAAGAGGGAACGCTGAACATTGCCGCTCCCAACGACAGCGATTCTCTCTACAGAACCGAACACCGCACAATCTATCAGGCGCTGAAGTATATCGACAATGATTTGAAATGCGACGTGAAAGCGAAATTCGCCATGTCTGACGAAGAATATCTGGACAAACTCTCCACCAATACTGCAAGATATGTCCAGAAACGGGTTGCCGACGACGGCAAGGTGGAACTCGAGCCGGATGTGGATCTTTGGGACGAAGGTTCGGAGATTTCAGTCTCCAACGATTACGCACCTATGGAATTGATCGACATCGACGGCTATAACCGATTATACACTAATATTCGTATTGAGGACTACAAGCTAGAGGACTTCGGAGCCGCGGCCATCGACCTGGATTCGGTGCTGGCAACTCAGCTGGCGTCGGTAGGTCTGTCGAGGAACAGCACCTTGAAGTGGGGTGATTTCAACGACTGTTCTGGCGAGTTTTGTACCTACCGGTCGCCCGACGGGCAAATGATTATTATATTCGATTACCTGAATATCATTCAGACTTCCAAAGGAAACCGGATTGAATCGGGACGTATCGGTTTTCTCCTGCTGAAATGACGTGGCAGTAGGCCGTAAAGTTCCTTTGGCAAAGCGTGGGAGAAGGGATTTTTCTGGCGTCGAAAAAAATATTGTTGCAGAAACTTTTGCTGTTTCAAAAAAAATGTGTATCTTTGCATTTTGTTTGCAACGCACTCTTGGTGTGGGCAATCTGTCCTAAATAGAAGAATAAAACATTAATAATATGGCAAAAAAAGAGAAACAGAAAGGCTATCCTTGGAAATTTAGCACCGTAGGCGGTGTCACGCGTGTGAATATCGAGACGGGCGAAGATGTGGCGCATCTTAACGAGTTGGATCAGAAACTATGGACGGTCCTCAGTTGTCCGGTCAACGGCTTGGAGTTCGATGCAAAAACACTCAAACTGATGGATGCTGATGGCGACGGCAAGATTCGTGTGAATGAGGTGGTGGCCGCGGCGGAATGGCTCAAGAAGGTTCTGAAGGATATGGAGTACCTTCTCGAAGGCAACGACCATATCGCCTTTGCCGATGTGCAGTGCGACACCGAGGAGGGCAAAGTGGTGATGGATGCCACCAACCTTATTCTCAGCAAGCTGGGAGTGGAGAAAGACGGAATATCGCTTGCCGATGTCGATGAATATATGACGATTTATGAGGAGAAATGCCGTGCAGAGTATGTCGCCAACGAGGAGGAACCGTTCACTCCGCCTTACGGCGAGGCAAGCGACGATGCAGAAGCGGCTGTGAT
Source organism: Bacteroidales bacterium (assembly GCA_017439185.1). Taxonomy (GTDB): domain Bacteria; phylum Bacteroidota; class Bacteroidia; order Bacteroidales; family P3; genus Colimorpha. The sequence continues at coordinate 90,567 of JAFRTM010000028.1, forward strand.
CGACGTGAAGTCCAAGATTGACGACTATTTTATGCGTTGCAAGCTGGCCCAGTTCGACGAGGAGGCGACTCCCGTCCTCGACGTGCAGGTGGAGAAGATTGCAGCCATCAGCGACGGCGACCTCAGCAAGAACACCGAAGAGATTGCCTCCTACCCGATAGCCCGCCCCTCAAAAGAAGGTCTGTTGCCACTCACCGTGGGTGTCAATCCCGCATGGCAGGCGGCAGTGGCCAAGCTGAAAGCGCTCGTGGTCACTCCCGACTTCGGCGAGGAGAAGACCACCCTGACCGAGGAGGAGTGGAAAGGCATCGAGGCCAAGATCGACGCCTACGTCACATGGAAAGCTGCTGGCGAGACCAAGATGAACGAGACCATCGCCGAACAGCTGGCAACCCATGCTGCCGCCATCGCCCCGGTGGAGAGACTTGTGCGCTATTGCCGCGATTTCTTCAAACTTCTCCACAACTATGTTGTGTTCCGTGACTTTTATAAGCGCGACGAGAACTGCTTGGCGGTGTTCCAGGCAGGAAAACTGTATATAGACCAGCGTTGCTGTGACCTCTGCATTAAGGTGTCCGACATGGGCAAGCAGACGGCTATGGCAGGCTTCAGCGGATTGTATCTGCTCTACTGCACCTGCACTTCTAAAGTGAAAGGCGAGAAAATGGATATAGTGGCGGCTCTTACTGACGGCGACGTGGACAGCCTGCGCGAGGGGCAGAACGCCATATTCTATGACCGCAATGGACTGGACTGGGATGCTACGGTGACCAAGATTATAGACAACCCCATAAGCATACGCCAGGCATTCTGGAGCCCCTACCGCAAATTCGGCAATTGGGTCTCGGAGAAGATAACCAAGACGGCGAGCGAGAAGGAGAGCGCACAGTTCGACAAGATGACGTCGCAGGCCAACGACACCACCGCCGACCTTGCCACCAAGATGGCAAAGGTGAAAGACGCGCAGGACAATCCGGGTGCCAAGAAGACTCCGTTCGACATCGCCAAGTTCGCCGGTATCTTTGCCGCCATCGGCATGGCTATCGGCTTCATAAGCTCGGCACTTGTGAGCGTGGCGAAAGGGGCTACGGCCAACTGGTACAACGCTCCTCTTATGATTATTGCCATTATCTTGGTGATTAGCGGGCCTTCGATGCTTCTAGCATGGCTGAAACTGAGGAAGCGCAACCTCGGCCCGGTGCTCAACGCCAATGGATGGGCAATCAACTCGAAGATCCGCATCAACACTACGTTTGGCGCTACGCTGACCAGCCTCGCCAAATATCCCAAGATTGTGGCCAAAGACCCGTTTGCCGACAAGAAGACTCCATGGTGGAAGAAGACGCTGTATTGGCTCCTGTTTATTGTGGTTGTGGCATTCATAGTTCTCTATGCGATGAAATATCTGCCTTGGCAGGCACCTAAGATGAAGGTGACCTCTATGCCTGTGAGCACGGCAACAGCCAAGGACGGCAGCCTGAAGGTGAAGATAAGCAAAGGTACTCCAGACTACCAATACAGAATAGGCAGAACTGCTGAATGGCAAGATGTGACGCTCGACAGCACCAAGACTTTCTTTGTTGTGGAAGGACTGACAATGGGTGAGGATACTCTCTGGGTGAAAGACTCGCACGGCCTGAAACGCTCCAAACCGTTCAAGGTTTCGGACAAAGAGGTCATAGAGGAACCCGAAGAAGAGCCTGTCACCGATTCGGTGACGGCTCCAGAGGCAGAGGTTCCGGCAGCGGAATAAGCAATGACTAATACCAATGTAAATATGAAAAAGTTTTTAGCATTCGTGGCGGCGGCACTGTTCTCGGCAATGACGCTGCAGGCTGTGGCCCAGGAGGAGACTGGTGTGGTGGATACTACGGAACCGCATTTCATGGTTCCGGATTACCAAAAAATCGAGAGGGAGTCGCAAAACAAGAAGAGCCAATGGTATTTCGACAAGTTGGCTGTGCGCGTGGCGGTGGGCGACACGACTCTCACCACGGAGGACCTTCAGATGTTCTACTTCGGTCAGAGCTACCGCAAAGGCTTTAGCCAGTATGCTAGCCCTGCGCAGCTCGACGAGATAAGGAAGATTCTCAACGAGAAGGAGTCGCTCACGAAGGCTGACGCCAAGAAGATAATAGATCTTGCCGACGACGGGATAAAGAAAGAACCCGCCAACCCGCAGCTCTACTACTACAAGCTTTTAGGCACTTATGTGCTGGCGAGCAAGTATGGTGAAAGCGAGGAACCCTACTGGCAGACGCGTCTGCAGCTGAACATGCTGCTCCACGCCATGGGTAGCACCGGCAACGGAATGGACCAGGAACATGCTATACACGTGGTCAGGGTGAGTCACGAGTATTTCATGATGAACCTGGAGAACATCGAGCCGTTACAGCAGTCACTCATCTTTGGCGACGACGGCACTCCTTACGACCTGTTCAAGGCTATTGCCCATAATCCGGGGAACGAAGAGGAGTCGGCAGAGCTGGAGACGGAAGTGGACACCATGGAGATTTGGTTCAACATCACACGTGTATGGGCCAAGACCACCGAGTGGAACTTGGGAGGCGACAAGAAAAGCAAGAAGGACAAAGGAAAAGGCGCGGTCAAGGAGATAGAGGAGATGCCGCTGGCGCTGATAAAGGAGGGGACGGAGGTTGCGATGGCTTTCGGCTCGCAGTTCGACATAGAAATCGTGAAGCTCAACGACAAGAAGAGCAAGATGAAGATAGTAGAAATAAAGCCGTACAACGACACTCTCGTGGGAACCGACGCGCTGCAAAAGACGGAGGTGAAACCGGGACATATAGTTGGCTATTTCTGCTACTACAAAATGAGCGAGAGCAGCGACTGGGTGCAGAGGTGCCTTGTGTGCAAGCCAAACACCAGCGTGGGCGCTCTCGGGTATGAGAGTTTTATCATGACTGAGCGAATCCCGCAGTGGACACCAACTTCCAACGACGGAATGTTCAACGGCGCCGTGGGAGTGGAGATGTGGTCGGACAAGCTGACGGCAATCAAGATAAGCAATCTGAGGTCTATAAAATAGATCGTTGCGGATATAGTGCAGGGTGTTGCGAGGATTGGTATGGGACAGGGTTGCTCCATATCAACGCCGTGTTAACTCCGTATCAAGTCCATATCAACACCAATACAACACCGACTCAAGTTCGACTCAACTTCGAGGGTTGTCTTGAGCCGTGATTGGTTAAGGGTGAAGTAAGGGTAAAGCCTAGAAAATGAAAAAAAATGGCAAAAAGTTTGCCAGTTATAAAAAATGTTGTATCTTTGCAAATTCTAAATATAATAGCAAATAATAAAAATATGAGCATAAATATCACATTACCAGACGGTTCGGTTCGCCAGTATGAGGCGGGGGTGACCGCTTTGGATATAGCAAAAAGCATCAGCGAGGGTTTGGCGAGGAACGTTTTGGCTGCGAAAGTGGACGACAAGGTGGTTGAGTTGAACCGCGCGATAAACGGCGACGCGAGAGTGCAGCTGCTGACGTGGAACGACCCGGAGGGAAAATCTACGTTCTGGCACACGAGCGCCCACTTGCTGGCTACGGCTTTGCAGGAGCTCTACCCGGGCATCAAGTTCGGTATCGGCCCTTCGATTGAGACGGGTTTCTACTACGACATAGATTTCGGAAAATACGAGGTGAGCAGCGACGACTTCGGCAAGATAGAGAAGAAGATGATGGAGCTGGTGCAGGCCAAGACTCCCATCACGAGGAGGGAAGTGTCGAAGGCTGAAGCCCTGAAGGTGTTCGGCGAGAGAGGCGAGGTTTACAAGGTGGAGCTTATAGAAGCGCTGGAGGACGGCACGATTTCGTTCTACGACAGCGGCTCGTTCACCGACCTCTGCCGCGGTCCTCACCTGACGGATTTTTCGCCGATCAAGGCTGTGAAGCTTATCAACCTGGCTGGAGCCTACTGGAGAGGCGACGAGCACAGACCCCAGCTGACGAGGGTTTATGCCGTGTCGTTCCCGAAAAAGAAGGAGCTCGACGAATACCTCACGATGCTGGAAGAGGCCAAGAAGCGCGACCACAGGAAGATCGGCAAGGAGTTGGGACTGTATATGTTCAGCGAGACGGTGGGCAAGGGCTTGCCTATCTGGCTGCCCAAGGGCACCGAGCTGAGGCTGAGACTGCAGGACTACCTGACGAAGATACAGAAGCGCTACGGCTACGAGCAGGTCATCACTCCGCACATCGGAGGCAAGACGCTGTATGAGACGTCGGGCCACTGGCAGCACTACGGCGAGGACAGCTTCCGTCCGATCACCACTCCGGAAGAGGGAGAGGTCTATCTGCTGAAACCCATGAACTGCCCCCATCACTGCATGATATACAAGAACGAGCCGCGTTCGTATAAAGACCTGCCGCTGAGGCTGGCCGAGTTCGGAACGGTTTACCGTTACGAGCAGAGCGGCGAGTTGCACGGCCTGACGAGGGTTCGCTCGTTCACGCAGGACGACGCCCACATCTTCTGCCGTCCCGACCAGGTGAAAGAGGAGTTTATCAAGGTGATGGAAATCATCCAGACGATATTCAAGGCTTTGAGTTTCGAGCAGTGGGAGGCACAGATCTCGCTGAGAGACCCGGCGAACACCACGAAATATGTGGGAACCGACGAGAACTGGGAGAAAGCCGAGACCGCCATCAAGGAGGCGTGTGCCGAGAAAGGCATCAACGCGAAGGTGGAGCTGGGCGAGGCTGCCTTCTACGGTCCCAAGCTCGACTTCATGGTGAAAGACGCCCTCGGACGCCGCTGGCAGCTGGGAACCATACAGGTGGACTACAACCTGCCCGAGCGTTTCGAGCTGGAATACATAGGCAGCGACGGACAGAAACACCGTCCGGTGATGATTCACCGTGCGCCGTTCGGCTCGATGGAGCGTTTCTGTGCCGTGCTGATAGAGCATACGGCCGGCAAGTTCCCGCTGTGGCTGACCCCCGAGCAGTTTATCATACTGCCCGTGAGCGAGAAGTATGTCGATGAGGCCAAGGCCATGAAGATAAAGCTCGAAGAGCTCAACCTGCGCGGCACTATCGATATGCGAGACGAGAAGATCGGCCGCAAGATACGCGACGCCGAACTGGCCAAGTATCCCTTCATGCTCATCCTGGGCGAGAAAGAGGTGGCCGACGGCACGCTGAGCGTAAGGCGTCAGGGCGCCGGCGACCTCGGCACGATGAAGCCCGAAGAGTTTGCCGCGATGATAGAAAAGGAAATTGCCGAAGTGATGGCATAAACATTAATAAAGGAATAATAAACATTAGTAAAAACTTAATATAGGAGATCCAAGTTATAGCAGCACCATTCAAAACGAACGGAGGAGCCCCCAACAAAGACCGTAACAAAGGGCACGGACCAGTCAAGAAAGAACCCGACCACCTCATCAACGAGGCAATCACTACGCCGGTAGTGCGAGTAGTGGGGGAGGGGATGGAACCGACCATCTACAACACGCGCGACGCGCTGAAGATGGCATACGACGAAGGTCTGGATCTGGTGATGATATCGCCCACCGCCAACCCGCCGGTCTGCAAGATTATCGAGTACCAGAAGTTTCTCTACGAGCTGAAGAAGAAAGAGAAAGAACGCAAGTCCAACTCGTCGAAAGTGGTGGTGAAGGAGATAAGGCTGAGCCCGCAGATCGACCAGCACGACTTCGACTTCAAGCTCAACCACGCCAAAGGATTCCTCAAAGAGGGCAACAAGGTGAGGGTTGACGTGTTCTTCAAAGGCCGTTCGATAATGTACAAGGAGCAGGGCGAGCAGCAGCTGCTGAAATTTGCCGAGGCGTTGCTGGAGTTCGGAAAACCCGAGCAGATGCCGCGACTCGAAGGAAAGAGGATGATCATGATTATCGCACCCAAGAAATAAAGAAAAGGTTTATCGTAAAAATATAGTCTAACTTATTAAAACAGTAAAGTAATGCCAAAAATGAAAACTAAAGCCGCCGCCAAGAAACGCTTTGCGTTCACCGGCACCGGCAAGATCAAGAGGAAGCATGCTTATCACAGTCACATTCTGACGAAGAAAGAGACGACGCAGAAACGTAATCTCGACCACACCGCACTGGTGAGCCGCGACGACGAGAAGCGAGTGAAAAGAATGCTGTTGAACTAAGATTCAACGAAGAAAAAGGAGTTATTAACCATTGTTTAGAGCACAAAAGAACGGCAAAGAAAACAATTGAAGAAATTGGCCGTCGCTTAAACGAAAAACAAATTAAATTATGCCAAGATCAGTAAACGCTGTTGCTTCAAGAGCACGCAGAAAAAAGATCCTCAACCGCACCAAAGGATATTGGGGCAGAGGAAAAAACGTATGGACCGTAGCCAAAAACAAATGGGAAAAGGGTCAAACCTATGCCTATCGCGACCGTAAGGCCAAGAAAAGAGAGTTCCGCTCGCTGTGGATCAATCGTATCAACGCCGGTTGCCGCATAAACGGGATTTCCTATTCTGTTTTTATGGGCGAACTGCACAAGAACAACATAGAGCTCAACCGTAAAGTTCTCGCCGACCTGGCGATGAACAACCCCGAGGCTTTCGCCGCCGTGGTAAAGATGGTCAAAAAATGAGCCGAGAGAAACTGAGTAGTAAAACCTTTAATACAGAAAAGATATGGGAAAGACAGAATTAATGCAATTTGTTGAGAGTTTGGCGGAGCGCAAAGAGTTCCCCGAATTTAAGGCTGGCGATACCATCACGGTCCACTATAAAATTAAAGAAGGAAACAAGGAGAGAATCCAGAACTTCCAAGGCGTTGTGCTGCAACGCAGCGGAAGTGGAGCTACCGAGACCTTTACTGTGCGTAAGATTACTAACGGAGTAGGTGTGGAGAGAATATTCCCCATCGCTTCCCCGTTTATCGAACAGATCGACGTCAACAAACGTGGAGCTGTTCGCAGAGCTAGAATCTTCTACCTCCGTAACCTTACAGGTAAGAAAGCCCGTATTAAGGAGAAAAGACACTAGTGTTTGTCAGAGGCGAGCCTAAGGCAGCCGAGACGACGAGGGACTTCGATCCTGAGAATTACGATAGACCAAAGTTGGGCGGCGAAGCGCAAGCTTCGCCGCCTGGCTTTTTTAGGGGAGCAAATAAGAACTTCATTTCCAAAGTTGGCTGATTTTTATTACCGGAGTTGGCACCCTACAATATCGAAATCAGCAACCTCGGTTTTGCCAGTCTGACTAACGGAAGACCATACTATTTGGCTTATATCCAACATCTCCTTGGGTTATAGTTGCCCAAAACGGGAACAGAACGGGAGCAAAAGGGGAGCAAAACCAATAGACATGTATATAACTAACTATTAGGTACATACAACCCCGCCACAAGCAAGCCCTTTCCCTCCCCGCTTGCGAAAAACATTGAAAAAATGTTGCAATAATTTTTGTGGGAATAAAAATTGTTCGTATCTTTGCACTCGATTTCTAGAGCGAAATCACGAAGCGTTATGCCTTTGTCTTGCGAGTAGAAACGTAGGAAACTTCTATGAAAAGCAAGTATGGGTATAGTGGTTCGCGCTAATAGCGTGGACTGTTCTCATTTCTACTTTTCAAGGTTATTCCTACGACCTCTACTCGGAGAAGTGGTGTGCAGTGCCACGCTTCTTTATTGTTTGGGTTGTCTGCTACGGCACTGGCGGACAAAAAGTAAAACGGAATTAAAAATGAAGAAAACATTATGCTTTTTTGCAGTGCTGCTTATGTCGGCGATGGCGATAGGCCAAAGTATTGTGGTAACCTTCACCGGTCGCAACCAGAACGGCAACTATCACCCGTTCACCAGTGTTAGTGTGCAAAACCAGACTCGCGGATGGTCGCAGACGCTCACCTATCCCGACACGACTCTTATACTTAATGTCACGCAGGGAATTGCCGATGTTGACCGGCAGTTGAACGGACTTTCCGCGGTTGCTCCCAATCCGTTTGTGGGAACGGCAACGGCTACCCTCGCCCTTGCTGATGCTGAGCGGGTGTCCTTTGAGGTTGTAAGGATTAACGGCCAACGGATAGTTGCGAAGGATCTGGACTTGCCGGCTGGCAGTCACCAGATCGCTCTTTCGCTTGTCGAGACACAGGTGGCGTTCCTTGTGGTGAAGACTCCCACCCAGCGCTATGTGGCGAAACTTGCCAACAAAGGCAACGGTGGTGGCAATGACATCAGGCTCCTTGGCTCGACTGAGAATATTCCTCAGCGCAAGGCAGTCGCCGAAGGAGACTTCCAAGTGGGCGACTTGATGAGCTATGTAGGATTGAGCGGCGATGGCGGTACAAGTACTGCGGTGGCGAAATCACAGCAGGCTAGCGAACTTATTTCTTTGGTGTTTACAGATGAAGATCAGACTACCGGTCTACCAACTGTTATAACATTGGATGTCAGTAATATTACAGCGTACTCAGCTACCTGCGGTGGCAATGTTACCGATGACGGTAATACCACAGTTACAGAGAGGGGAGTTTGCTGGAGTACCAGCCACAATCCCACCGTCAGCGGCAGCCATACCACCGACGGGAGCGGTACGGGCAGTTTCCCCAGCAGTATCACCGGCTTGACGGCCAACACAACCTATTATGTGCGTGCTTATGCTAGAAATGCTCGAGGAATTGCATATGGGGCTGAGAATACTTTTACAACAGGCGTTGGTGGATTTGACGCCAACGGGGCATCCAACTGCGTTTTCTCAGTAAGTTCAACTAAACAAGTCAGGTTTTCTAAAGGCAACCTGCAGTATCAGGCGAGTACCGGAACGTGGCGTTTTGCTGAGAATCAGACAGATTGCATTGGAGATGGTAATACCAATATTTCTTCCTCTTATAATGGTTGGATAGATCTTTTCGGTTGGGGTACCAGTGGATGGAATTCCGGTGCCAATGCTTATCAGCCATGGTCTACAAGCACCACGGATAACCATTATCAACCAGGTGGCGGTTATTCCAACGACCTCACCGGCACATACGCCAATGCCGACTGGGGAGTATATAATGCCATTTCCAACGGTGGCAATCAGGCTGGAATGTGGCGCACACTCACGAAAGACGAATGGGATTACCTTATATTTTATCGCAGTTATTACTCATATAGCTATGTTAAAGCCACAGTGAACGGAGTTAAAGGAATTATTGTCTTTCCAGATAATTTTACAGTACCATCAGGTGTTGTTGTGACAGGATACAATACAACTAGTATAGAATCTACAGCCAACGTATACAGTCAGGTTAGTTGGACAACTCTTCAAAATGCCGGTTGTATATTTCTTCCTTTTGCGGGTACCCGCTGGGGAACAGATGTTCTTGATGGGCAAGTCTCATTTGGTGGTTCATATTGGTCGAGTACACACAGCAATGAATCCCCATACTATTGCCAAGCATGGGCCTTCAGTTTTGGTGATATAAATGTTGACTACGGCACAGATCACAGCTCTGTGGAAATGGACGGCGCAATGCGGAAATGCGGTGGTTATTCGGTCCGCCTGGTCCAGGACGCGAATTAAAAATCCATAAAACATAAAGCGGACAGTAACCCTGTCCGCTTGCTGTTTTTATAGGTCTTATGCTTTATTCCACGCTGCGCAGCCAGGCTATCTCCTCTTTCCACCTGGTGGGGTCGGGCGTCTCGAGGATGATGGGCATGTCGTTGAAGCGGTCGTCTTTCATAAAACGTTCGAAGAAGGCTTTGCCGAGCATCCCTTCGCCGATGCACTCGTGGCGGTCCACATGGCTGCCGGCGCCTTTCTTGCTGTCGTTGAGGTGTATGGCTCGCAAGTACTGGAAGCCGATGACCCGCTCAAACTCTTCCATCGTGAAGTCGTAGCCCATCGTGGTGCTGAGGTCGTAGCCTGCCGCCAGGGTGTGGCAGGTGTCTATGCACACGCCCACTCGGCTTTTGTCCTCCACACCGGCAATAATCCTCGCAATATGCTCGAACTTCCATCCGAGGTTGGTGCCCTGTCCGGCGGTGTTTTCTATCACGGCGGTGACCCCTTGGGTCTTGTCCAGCACGAGGTTCAGCTCGCGGGCAATCTGGTCGAGGCATTCCTCTTCGCCGATCTTGCCCAGGTGGCTTCCGGGGTGGAAGTTGACCATCGTCAGGCCCAGCTGCTCGGCTCGCTTCATCTCGTCGAAGAAGGCGGCACGGCTCTTCTGCAACATCTCCTCGTCGGGGTTTCCGAGGTTTATAAGGTAGCTGTCGTGGGGCAGCACATATCTCGCCTCGAAGCCTCGCTCGGCGAGCAACATCTGAAATCCGTGAATTTCTTCGGTGGTGAGCGGCTTGCTGGTCCAGCTCTTCTGGTTGCGGGTGAAGAGGGCGAAAGCGTCGGCTCCAATGGCCTCGGCGTTGAGGATGGCGTTGCTCACTCCGCCACTGGCACTCACGTGGGCTCCTATGTGTTTTGCCATATCTGTCTGTTTAATAAAAGCAGGGAATCCGCCATGGCGGACTCCCTGCATGGTGTAAGGTCGTGTTTATTTCACCGGGTGGTCGGCGTGGAACTTCTCCAACCTCTCTTTAAGGTCGGGGAACTGCTCCCTCTGAACCAGAGCCACGCAGGCGCGTATGCCCTGTTTGTGGCTGCCCGTGATGTCGAGGGCTATGGCGCTGACGCCGTAGCGGATAAGCTCGTTGAGCAGGTCCACCCCGTCGTAGCCGGGATAGCAGAAGGTGAAGTAGAATCCGTCGCCGATGTCCTCGCCCATGTCTTTGTCATAGACGATATAGAATCCGTTGTCGGTGAAGAGCTTCTTCATCACGTGGGCTTTCTCGCCGTATTCCTTGATGTCTTTTACGAAGTTGAACGTGCCGTCGTTGGCGCCTTTCAGCATGGCTGCCATGGCATATTGCACGCTGTGGGCGGTGCCGGAGGAGAGGCAGTATAGGGTGCCGAAGATGAGGGCGCGGCCCAGCTGGGTCTGGCTGTAGTAGCGTCCGAGGTCGGGACATTCCATATTGTAGAGCTTCGGGCTGCAGACGAGCATGGCTATTCTCTCGCCGGCATAGCTGAAGCTCTTCGAGCCGCTGATCATGAGCACGTAGTTGTCGGTATATTTCGCCACGGTGGGCTGGAAGGGTGCCTGGCCGGGCACGCTGTAGTCTTTCCTGAAGTCCATCAGGAAGTAGGCGTCGTCCTCGAGCACCACCACGCCGTATTTGTTGGCCATCTCGCCGATGATCTGCAGTTCGTGGTCGGTGAAGCAGAACCAGGCGGGGTTGTTGGGCGAGCTGTAGATGAGGCAAGCCACGTCGCCGTCTTTCAGCTCCTCTTCGAGTTTGTCGCGCAGCTTGTCGCCACGATATTCATAGACGTCGAACGTCTTCATCGGAATGCCGAGCACGCGGCATTGCTGTTTCTGCACGGGGAATCCGGGGTCGATGAACAGCACCTTGGTCTTCTTGGCGTCGTAGCGGCTGAGGGTGAGGAAACTGGCAAAGCCTGCCTGCATGCTTCCCACGGTGGGCACGCAGCAGTCGGGGGTCACGTCGATGTCGAGGAAGTTCTTGACAAAGCGTGCGGCCTCTTTCTTGAAGCCGGCGGTGCCGTAGATTTCGGGGTAGATGGAAGCCACGCCGTTTTTCAAAGCCTCAATCTGAGCTTCTACTCCGATTTTGGGAGCCGGCAATCCGGGGATGCCCATCTCCATCTTTACAAATCTGATGCCGGTCTCGCCTTCGATGTCCTGGATCATCTTGCGCATCTCGCGTATCGACGCTTTTCCGGGGTTGGCAATCTTGTTTTCGGCGGCTATCCGGTCCACCACTTCTTTCTGTATAGGAATATTCATCATTTTTATTGTGTTTTAGGTTGTTATCGTGTGTTGAAGCCTTGCAGCTTGGGAATGTTGATGGGGCACACTTCGCGCACCACCAGGTAAACCTCTTTCTGCTCCTCGGGCGGGGCAGGGGTGAAGATGGAGACGATCTCCGACATCTTGGCGTCGAAGAAGGCCTGCACCGACAGGAGGTTGGTCCTCGTCTTGTGCACCTGCTGGATCAGCTTGAGCGCGGCTATGATGTTCTGCCTTGCCTGCTGCTGGTCTTTGGTCATCATGTCGAGCCCCATGCGGTTGTACTGGTAGTAGGCCACCCTCAGGTTGGCGTAGGCGCTGTTCACGTGGTTCTCCATAAACCAGTAGCGGGCTTTCTGGCTGTCCGATGACTTCCACCCTTTGTAGCCGTGGTCGGCTGCGGTCTGGCACACCTGCTGCGCCACTTCGTAGAAGGGCTCGCCGCCCATCTGCCCGAAGGAGTCGAAATAGAGTCCCAGCATCACATAGACGTAGAAGCCCAGCGCCGACGACAGGTTGCCGTAGAAGGTGTTGAGGTCGAAGTCCAGCGGCTGCCCTTCGGTGTAGGAGAAGATGAAGTCGTTGTTCTCGATGTAGTTGAACAAGCCGGTGGTGTAGTTGGAGTTATAGACCGGCCTCTTCAGCTGTATAGACAGCTGCCCTTTGAAGTCGGTGGCCGACGAGCGCTCGCTGAGAATCAGGCTGATGCCGCATTCTATCATCTCGTTCGACTCCAGCTGCAGGTTGGTCCATTTCCGTGAGTTCACGAAGTCTTCGATCGCCTGCTTCATGTTGTCGAACACCTTGCGGTCGTCCGACGAATAACTCTGGTTGGTGGTAAGAAGTTTCTGATAGTTCACACTCACGGCACAGCGTAGCTCCTGGGAGTGCGCCTCCACACCCAGCAGAAGCAATCCTGCCAGAACTGCAATGTTCACTATCAGGCGTTTCGGCTTCATCGTTTATTCGGCAGTGTTCATCGTGGCTCTTACCCTTGCGGCATCCTCTGCTTTGCCCTGCTTGTCGTAGGTCACGGCGATCTTCTCCAGCAGTTCTTTGCGTTCAGGCTGGTATTTCATGATCTCTTCATAGTTGCCTCTGGCGTCTTTGTATTTCTCGGCTACCATATTGGCTTCGGCCCAGTTCTCATAGACTTTCACGATGGTGGCCTTGATAGTGGCGTTCTCGCTGTCTACTTTCAATGCCGCCTTGCAGGCTTTCTCGGCGTCTTTGTATTTCGACAGGCCGAGGAGGTCGTTGGCCATACGGTCGTATGCCGTTATCATGCGTGTTCTCGCTTCGGCGTTGTCGGGATCGTATTTTCTAACCTTTTCGTATTGGTCTATCGCTTTGTCGTATTTTGCCTGGCTCATCATTTCGTCGGCTATCTTGAAGTAGCATTCGGTCATTCCTGTTCTTGCCTCGCCGTAGTTGGCGTTCTCTTTCAACGCCTTTTCATACGAGCTGATAGCATCGCTGTATTTTCCTTCGTTCTTGGAGTTTGCAGCCATCTGCATGTACGACTTTACTATCCCGTCCAATGCCTTCTGGTTGTTGGCATCGGTTTTTCTGGCCGACTCGTAGGCACTTACGGCTCCTTTGTAGTCACCTCCTGCAAATAGCGCATCTCCTTTCTGGTTGTAGGCCGAAACTATTCCGTCGAAAGCTCTCCTGCTCGTGCCGTCCACTTCGGTTGCTTTCTTGTAGGCTTTTGCGGCATCGTCGAATTTGGCATTGGCCATGGCCTCTTCGGCTTGTGCAAAATACACGTTCATAATCTCCGTTACGGCTTGCTTGTTGTTCGGGTCGTTTTTCAGGGCTTTCTCATAGGCCGCCACCGCCGCACCGTATTTCTTTGCGGCCAGCTCCGACTCGCCCATCCTCATATAGGCATTCGAAATTCCCTTCTGAGCTATCGTGTTGTTGGCATCTCTCTTCAGGGCCTTCTCATACGACGATACTGCCCCCTTATAGTCTGACGCGGCTATCTGGCTCTCACCCCAGCGGTTGTATGCCTCTACAATCTGTCTCGGAGCTACACTGTTCGAGGATTCCACTTTCAGGGCTTCCTCATACTGGTTTACGGCTTCTTTGTATTTTGACTGTGCCATCATGTCGTCACCCATCTTCAGGTAGCATGTTGCCATGCCCGGACGGGCGTCGCTGTTCGACGGGTCTTCGCTGAGCATGTTTTTGTATGCTCCGATAGCTCCCTTGTAGTCACTTCCGGCCATCAGGTTCTCGGCCATCAGTTTATAGGCGTTCACTATAGCTGGCCTCGTGTCGCCGTTGGCGGGGTCCAGCTTCTTCACCTCTTCATACGACTTCACTCCATCTTTATATTTTCCCTGGCTCACCAGGTCGTCGCCTATTGACATCGCAAGCCTCACCACGTTCTGCTTCGCCTCCACGTTCATCGCGTTGTCTTTCAGTATCTTGCTGTACTGTGCCTTGGCGTCAACCTTCTTGCCCATGTCCTCGTAGATCTTCGCCACCATGTTGATGACCTCCACGTTCTTCGGGTCAATCTTCAGCGCCTTGTTACCATAGTCCAGCGCATCTTTTTGCTTGCCCATTGCCTGATAGGTCTGGCTCATACCTACTAGCGCGCCAAAGTCTTTCTTGTCCATCTTGTTGGCCTGCTTGTAGTACTTCAGTGCCTCGTTGGGGTTGTTCTGTTCCAGAAGTGCCTTGCCCTGGTCGCAATATTCTTTGGGTGTGCTGTAAACCGGCAAATCCTGGCCACAAGCCTGTGTGCCACATGCCACCATGGCGCCAAACATCGACGCTAACACCATAGCTTTTAGTCCGATAACTTTATTCTTCATAATGTTTGCTATTTACAAATATTTTGCAAAGATACGAAATATTTATTATATAGCAAACATTTTATATATATTTTTTTCAAACCCCGCCCTCCGGCACCCGACCCCCGATTCCCATTTTCCGATTCTGGGTCTATTAATATCCCATTAATGTTTCATTCGTGTTTGATTCAACTCAGAAAGCTCTCTTTTCTATCCAAAATTAACCATAGACTTACCATAGAGTTGATACCTATTTGAGTCCTATGTATCAGTAACTTAGCGTTTGGCTAAAATTGCCGTTCCTCCTCTTTTTTATCCCCAAAATATCATTTCGTATAACATTCGTATAATCAGTGGGTTATTGCTGGTTTTAATATTTCTCGTCCCTCGTCGCCGATTATCCGTCTCTCGACATAGTCTCAATCGACATCTTTTTGCTGGCATTACGCTGGTTTTTAGTTAATTAACAAAATGTTGAAAACTTCCCGTACCTTTTTTTTGCCAATCCAAAATTTTTGAGTATCTTTGCACTTTAATTTATAAAGAAATAAACAATATAAAATATTAGAAATAAGGAATATGAGCGAAGAAATCAAAAACCAGGCAGCCTACAGTGCAAGTAACATTACCGTTTTGGAAGGCCTTGAAGCCGTCCGCGTACGTCCCGCCATGTACATCGGCGACGTGAACTTCCGCGGCATGCACCACCTCGTTTACGAAGTGGTGGACAACTCCATCGACGAAGCACTCGCCGGCTACTGCACCAAAATCGACGTGACCATTACCACCGACAACAGCATAATCGTGGAAGACAACGGACGCGGTATCCCTGTCGATATGCACGAAAAAGAGCACCGCTCGGCCCTCGAGGTCGTCATGACCGTCCTCCACGCCGGCGGAAAGTTCGACAAAGGCTCCTACAAGGTCTCCGGCGGTCTCCACGGCGTCGGCGTCAGCTGCGTCAACGCACTCTCCGACCACATGACTGCCCAGGTCTTCCGCAACGGAAAAATCTACCAGCAGGAATACTCCAAAGGCAAGCCGCTCTACGCCGTCAAGGAAATCGGCACCACCGACAAGCGCGGCACTCGCATCGAGTTTCACCCCGACCCCGAAATCTTCACCGTCTCGGAATACGACTATCCCACACTCGCCAACCGTCTCCGCGAGCTTGCCTTCCTCAATAAAGGCATCGAGTTGAATATCAAGGACCTCCGTCCGCTTGACGATGGCACCTTCCAGTCCGACCGCTTCTATTCCGAGCAGGGCCTCCGCGATTTCCTCGCCTACCTCGACGCCAACCGTCAGAGCATCATGCCGGAACCTATCTACATCGAAGGCGAGAAACAGGGGATTCCCATCGAGATCGCCCTTCAGTACAACAACTCCTTCTCGGAGAACCTCCACTCCTACGTCAACAACATCAACACCCATGAAGGCGGCACCCACCTCGCCGGCTTCCGCAGCGGCCTCACCCGTACCCTCAAGAACTACGCCGACACCAACAACCTCCTCCAGAGCAAGAAGAAAAAGAACGAGAAGATCGATGTTGCTCCCGATGACTTCCGTGAAGGCCTCACCGCCGTCATATCGGTAAAAGTTGCCGAACCCCAGTTCGAAGGCCAGACCAAGACCAAACTCGGTAATACCGAGGTGCGTGGTGCTGTGGACAAGGCCGTCAGCGAGATGATGGAAGCCTATCTCGAGGAACACCCCAACGAGGCTAAGACCATCGTCGCCAAGGTGGTGCTCGCCGCCGAAGCCCGTATTGCAGCTCGCGACGCCCGCGACAAGGTCCAGCGATCCACTGTCTTCTCATCACAAGGCCTCCCTGGAAAACTGGCCGACTGCCAGGACAACGACCCGTCGGTTTGCGAGATATACTTCGTCGAGGGTGACTCGGCAGGCGGATCGGCCAAAACCGGACGTAACCGCAAGTTCCAGGCCATTCTCCCCCTGAAAGGTAAAATCCTCAACGTCGAGAAAGCCAGCGTTGACCGTGCTTTCGACAGCGAAGCCATACGCGACATCTACACAGCCCTCGGAGTCCACAAAGGCACTGCCGAAGACCCCAAGGCCCTGAATATCGAAAAGCTCCGCTACCACAAGATCATAATCATGACCGATGCCGATGTCGATGGCGCTCACATCGACACCCTCATGCTCACCTTCTTCTACCGCTACATGCCCGAACTTATCGAGAACGGCTACGTCTATCTCGCCACTCCTCCTCTCTACCTCGTCAAGAAAGGCAACCGCTCCATCTACTGCTGGAGCGAGGACGACCGCGAGCGTGCTCTCCTCGAGTTCGGCGACAAGGGCATCCACGTGCAGCGTTACAAAGGTCTCGGTGAGATGAACGCCGAGCAGCTCTGGGAGACCACCATGAATCCCGAGAACCGCCAGCTCCGTCAGGTGACCATCGAGAACGCCGCCGCCGCCGACTACATCATCTCCATGCTCATGGGCGACGACGTGCCCCCACGCCGCGAGTTCATCGAAAAGAACGCCACCTATGCCAACATCGACGCGTAATGTGTTGTTGATATGTGGATAGGTTGATATGTGGATAGGTTGATATGTTGGGTGTTGATAGGTTGATAAGTTGGGTGTTGATATGTGGATATGTTGGGCGTTGATAGGTTGATACTATGATATGATAGAATATAACTGACCAATACGAATCGTAAATATGGCTTTTTTCGAAGAACTGGAGGTATGGAAAGACGCAAAACTATTGACGGTATCAATTTACAAGATGATGAGAGAAAACCGTGACTACGGATTTCGGGACCAAATACAACGAGCATCGGTGTCAATAATGAACAACATCGCAGAGGGTAGTGAATCGGGCTCCGATTTGACAAACGTCAGGTTCCTTCATATAGCAAAGGGTAGTTGTGCCGAAGTACGGAGTATGTTATACTTGGCATTAGAGTTGGGTTATTGCACGTCGGAACAGCAAATAGAGCTATTAAGTTTAACCAGAAAGATAAGTGCATACATAAACAAACTTATAGCTTATGTAAGATCCCGACAAGACATAATTAATCCCGACAAAACAACATAACACAAGTCAACAAAAAACACATCAACAAAAAGGCATATCAACATAAAACGTATCAACAAAAAAAACATATCAACGTTAAACATATCAACATATCAACATTAAAATGGATAAGAGAAATTTATTGCTCATCAGCAACAGCACAATGCGCGGCGAGGCTTACCTCGGTTGGTGCAAAGACATGATCGCAGACTTCTGCCGCCGTCATAATGTCAAACGGGTACTCTTCATCCCTTACGCCGGCGTCTCCCTCGCCGAAGGCGGACTCACCAAGTCCTACGACGCCTACGAGCGCAAAGTGGCTGCGGTATATAAAGAATTCGGAGTGAAACTCACCTCCGTGCACCACAAGGCTCTCCCCGTCAACGCGGTCTATGACACCGACTGCGTGGCTGTTGGCGGTGGCAATACTTTCCATCTGGTCAAGGAACTCCACCGTACCGGACTGATGCAGGCTATCCGCCAGCGTGCTTTCGACGGCATGCCCTATATGGGCTGGAGTGCCGGCAGCAACGTGGCTGGCCCCACCCTCTGCACCACCAACGACATGCCCATCGTCATGCCTCCTTCGTTCGATTGCATGGGAATTGTCCCGTTCCAGATCAATCCCCACTACACCGACTTCTTCGATCCCAAACACGGCGGCGAGACCCGTGACGACCGTCTGAAGGAATACATCATGGTCAACCCCAAGGCTACGGTCGCCGCCATACGCGAGGCTACGGCACTCCTCCTCGAGGACGGCAACCTCTCGCTCATCGGCAAGCCCAACAAGATGAAGGTCTTCAAGACCAAGATGGAGAACACCAAGGAGTTCGGCCTTCAGGACAATATCAACTTCCTCCTAAAAGCATAACACCGATGGCGGAAAGACCTCAATATACGCCGGAGTTCATCAACCATCTTGAGCCTGGCGAGATTTTCGTGTTCGGCTCCAACCTCGCAGGAATGCACGGCGGCGGTGCCGCCCGTGCCGCAATGAATCATTTTGGCGCAATATGGGGGCAGGGGGTAGGTCTGCAAGGCCAATCGTACGCCATCCCTACAATGCAAGGACCGGTACCCACGATAAAACCGTTCGTTGACCAGTTCATAGACTTTGCCCGTCAGCATACGGAGCTGACTTTTTATGTGACTCGTATAGGCTGCGGTATTGCCGGTTTCCACGATTCGGAGATGGCTCCGCTGTTTCGCGATGCTCTACCGTTGCCCAACGTGATATTGCCCGAGTCGTTCGCCCGGATACTCAACAATCTTGCCGACTGACCTTTATTGCAGCCTCAACACTTTCTTGCCGTAGTCTGTCATATACGGCAGCAAGTCTTTCAGAGGGATGTCCAATCTCACCATTCCCGCAGCTCCGCAGTCTATCTCGTATTTGTCATAGATGAAGCTGCACGTCTTCTCGGAAATCACTATGTTGTGAGAAATCCTCTTCACTTTCCACATCTCGTCGGCGTCTTCCTCGAAGTCGCCGTGGTCTTTCTGCAGCCGTTTCATGATATAGTCGTTGGCCTTCTCCACGAACAAGTCGTCGTAGTGAACCACATTGTCGGCTCTCACGTCAAATATCACCACCGTGTCGAACGGTAAGGCACAGCCGCCCATACCACATCCCATATAGTGGAAGCCGGTCATCTCGTAGATTGCCAAATCGGGATTCTTGTCATATTTCAGTCGCTCGATCTGTACACCTCCGTTGGGAGCCCACGGCTGTTCGTAGGGTTCTTCCATCATTTCCGAGTTCTCGTCATCCGAGATATTGGGCTTCTTGTTGACTTTCTTCCACAAGGCGGTGGGGAAGAGGGCTGTGTAGTCTTCTTTTATCTTCTTCTCGATGTCACCGTCGCCGCCGCAAAGGGCTATCTGCAGTTTTGTAAGGTCAAAACCTTCGCACTTCTCTGGCCAGTTAACGGTCACGGTATAGTCTCCATAGTGGGGAATCTCCGCTTGAGTCGCAATGAAGTAGTAAGTCTTGCTTATTTTCCTCTCTTCGATGTTCACCTCCTTGGGAGCCTCTTCTACAATTACACTGTCTTCTTTTGCTGTGCAGCTGTCGGGGGCATTCTTGGTTGAGTCGCCGCCTTTGCAGCTGGTCGTCATTATCGTTGCCAGCAGTAATACTGCCATTGTCATCGTGTATTTCATAGTCGTGCTTTTTTCTGTTTTACAATTCTACTCGTGGAAAGAATGGAGCTCCACCTCATATATAAGGGCAGTATAAGGCGGAATGTTTTCCGATCCCTTGGCGCCGAAAGCCAGTGCCGAGGGTATGTAGAAGCGGTAGATGCTTCCGGCGTTCATCTGGGTCAGTCCGAGCCTCAAGCCTTCGAACATGCTGCCGCCCACCAGATGAGATATGGGGTCGCGCACACCGTAGGTCTGGTCGATTGGCGTGCCGTCGAGCTTGAATCCTTTGTAGTCGAATACAGCCACCTCGCCTTCTTTCACATTGGGGCCCTTGCCGGCCTTTAGGACCTTGTAATAGTAGCCGGCGTCAGCCTTCTTTATGTCGGGGTCTTTGTCGGTCAACTCTTTGAAGGCAGCCGCTTCTTGTGCGGCGGCATTGGCGTTCTGCTCTTTCATCTTGGCCATATAGTTCTCCTGCATGGAGAGGGCTATGTTTGCCAGTATGCGTTGGTAGGTGGCGTCGTCCATCGGTTGCTCCTTGCCTTTCATCGTGTGCTTGAAAGCCCGCAGCACCATGTCTTCGTCGTAGGTGATGCCCATCTGTTTCAGTCCGAGTGCGGTATTTTCGCCCAGTGCCCAGCTCACGCTATCGACAGAGGTCGTCAGTTTCACATTGTCGCTGTTTTTGCAGCTTGACAGCAGCATAACAAGAGCTGCGGTCGTCAGAATGGTAATAGTCTTTTGCATATCTTTTATTCCTTATATTCTATTTTCCTCTGCCTTGGATGATGATGATCACCGTGTATAGCAGTATTTTTATGTCTGTCGTGATCGACATGTTTTCCAGATAGAGCAGGTCGTATTGGCTCCGCTCCAGCATCTCGTCCACATTTTCAGCGTATCCGTACTTTACCTGTCCCCACGAGGTGATGCCGGGCTTTACGCGTTGGAGCAGCAGGTATTCGGGCTTCCGCGCCACTATCTGGTCTATGTAATATTGCCGCTCGGGACGGGGACCGACAAGACTCATGGTTCCTTTCAGCACGTTGTAGAATTGTGGGATTTCGTCGAGTCTCACTTTGCGCATAAACCTCCCGAAGGGGGTTATCCTGGGGTCTCCGTCGTGAGCCAGTGCAGGTCCGTGCTGTTCGGCATCGACATACATGCTCCTGAATTTGTGCATCTTGAACGGCTTGCCCAAGTAGCCGATGCGCTCCTGGGCGTAGAATACCGGTCCTTTGCTGGTGGCCTTTATCGTAATAGCGGTGATAAGATATACGGGCGAAAGTAGAATCATGGCGAAGAGCGAGCATACTATGTCGAACAGCCGTTTCACGCTGTACTGCCACTCTTCCATCAAGCGGTTGTTGATGGTGATGAGGGGCGAGTGGAAGATGCTGTTGATTTTCACGCTTCCCACGATGATGTCCCTCGCGTCGGGCGTTATCCTTATTATAAGGTCGCCGCAGCCGTTCACGATTCTGAGAATCTGGCTTATATGGTCTTTTGTGCGGTCTTCGACGGCTATTATCACCTCTTCCACATTGTGCTTCTCCACCAGTCTTTTAAGGTCTTGGAGCTGCCCCAGGTCGGCCATCACCCCTTTCAGCTTCTCATCGACCTTGTCGCCCGGCTCTTTCACGAAGCCTACAAACAGGTTGCCGCTGTAAACCTCCTGGTTTTCCAGGTCGAGATAGGTCCTATAGGCTTTGTCGCCCGAGCCTATCATGATTGTGGGGAATCCTATCTGCCGTTTGTGGACTTTGTGGACGGTGCTGGAGGTGAGGATGACTCTCAGGGTGTAGGTTATGGCGAAATGTACTGCCAGCAGGAACAGCACACTCAGATAGTAGTGTTTGTACGACCTGATTTCGTCGTCGAGTATCAAGGTGAAGAAGATTACCAGTACGCCGATAAAGGTGGCTATGGTGGTGTGCTGGAACTCTTTCAGCCTCGACTTGCGCAGCACTTTGCGGTAGGTTCCCTGCATAAAATACAGCAGCACCCATCCGATGGGGACGACCACTATGCCCCACCAGAAGTTGGCGTCGTCGAACATCGTGGAGAGCTGGCTCCACGGAAGCCCTTCCAGCGCTATCTTGCGGAATACGAAGAGCAGGGCCCACGCCACAGCCGCACTGGCCAGGTCGCAAATCAGGTATTTTATTGCCATCCGTCGTTCCATCTGCCTGCTTTTAGATTGTCAGCAATTTAACATTGTCGAGATACACATATCCGTCAACGCCGTCGCTGTTGATGGCGGAGAACACCACATGGAACGTGGAGTTGTAGTTGAACTGGCTCCAGAGTCTTCCCAGGTTGATGTAAATCTTGCGCCATTTGCCGTTGGTCTCATAGAGCGTTATGGCGCTCTGGGTGTCCTCGGTGCCGCCGGTGCGGTAGCTGCTGCGCATCCCCACGCTCAGCTTGACATCGGTGCGGTAGTCCATCTCCAGGTAGAGGTTCTTGGTCGGGTCGCTCACCTCGATGGTCTTGTCAATCTCGAAGTCGATGGCGTCTTTGTCACGTGTGACGTGAACCATTCCCGAGCCCGTGCCGGTCCTTACGTCGGCATTGTCCACTATTCTCTCCATCGGGCTGGTGAACAATATGGAGTATTGGATCTTCTCGAAATACTCTTCCGCCATAACGGTTATGAGGGTGTCGGAGCTTCCGGTGTTGCTTGCCGACCATTGGCGCCAGGGTTTGTATTCGGTCGAGAGGACCCAGATGCCGGTGCTGTCCTGAGTGCCAAGATTGGTGGTGCTGTCGGCGGCCAGTGGCACGTCGGTCAGGTACACATATTTGAAGTAGGGGTATTCTATGCGTGTGGCGGCGATGCCGTTCTGTTTTATGACCGGCACCACGTCGAGGCGGGTTATCGTCTCGTTACGCATGACGGGGATGGTGCACGGCAGTTGGAACGTGCCGAGGATGGTCTCGGCTTCGTCGCCGTCCCAATAGGCTATGAGTTGCACCGCGTCGATCTCGCTGGTGAAGAATCCGGCAGGGGCTCCGCTACCCGATTTGTCCACCACGTCCATCTTGTCGAGGTGCAGGTAGGCCGGTATGTCGGAATAGTTGTGCTTCTTGCAGCCCGTCACCAGCAGGAGGGCTGCCGCCAGCAGTATGGTCCGTTTCAGTGTGTCTATCATAGATAATGTTATAATATAATAACAATAAATAAACGTCTGTGGTCTGTTTTTATTGCATGGCGGGGACAATTTTTTTTAAATAGGGGGAGTTCGACTGTTGGGAACGGCTGCCTTTTCAGTGGGGGCATTTTGCCTGAGGCATGTATATGGCAACTCTGTGGCACGGCTGTGGTGATAAGTGGTCAGTGGTCGGTGGTCAGTGGTCAGTGTTTTTTGCTGTGCGGAAGGAGGCGAAAAAAATAGAAAAGTGTGTCCGAAAAGGGGTGGGTGAGGACTCCAGTGGATGGAGGGGGCAACTATAAGCGACCGACGGGAGTCGGGCGGACACTGCCGTCGAGGCAGAGAGAGCTTTGACATATTAGAGAAAGGTAAGGGACGAGGCGTTATCCCGACGGAAAGGATGAAAGGCAGTCCCGCCCTGCCCCGGCAGGGGATTAGAATAGTTTATGGGGAGAAAGCGTCAGGAATTCTTCCGCACTTATGCCACCGTCACCGACTATGAGTGACAGTTTGGGGTTGAACTGTTCACTGAAGGCTTCTAATCCCGAAGTCCGTTTTTCTGCGTTGCTCTTGACTTCGATGGCCACGACAGAGCCTTTCTTCCTCAGGATGAAATCCACTTCGTCGTTGCGGTCACGCCAATAAAACACCTCAAAACGATGGACGAAAGACTGGCTGACCAAATAGGCACCAATCCCAGACTCAAAGATGTGGCCCCACGAGCTGCGGTTGATCAGGGCTTGGTTGAAAGAGAGTGGGCTGAATATGACTTTCAGTGCATTGTTATACACTTGGAATTTTGGTATGCTTGATTTTCGGCGTGCAAAATCAAGGCTGTATTTCTGCAGACCGCAAAGCATACCGCACTCGTCCAGCAGGTGTATATAGCCAGCCAGGGTGGATGTGTTGCCGGCATCCTGCAGGCTGCCTATCATCTTGTTGAGTGATAGCAGTTGTCCGGAATAGGCCGACGCAAGTTCGAAAGTCTGCCTAAGCAGTGGCGGTTTGCCTATGGGAGTGTCCAGCAATATATCTTTGTTGAGCGTCGCTTCTACGATAGATGACTGGATGTATTGTTCCCAACGGTCCGCATCATCTATCAGGTGCGCCGCTCCCGGATAGCCTCCAAAGAATATGTACTGGTCCAGATTGAAACCGAAACATTCTTTCATTTCGCCATAGCTCCAATGGGTCATCCTTATTTCCTCAAACCGTCCCGACAGCGATTCCGACAATCCCCGTTCCAGTAGCACTCGGCTGCTGCCGAGCAACAACACTTTTATGTTGCGGTTGTGGAAAGTGTCGGAATCCCACTCCTTCTTCACGGCCTCGCTCCAATTGGATATCTTTTGTATTTCATCGATGACAAGTATATATGAGGCGAGGCCTTGTTGTGCCATAATACTGCGTGTCGCTTCCCAGCAGTTGGAAATCCATGAATTGTTAAATGCTGTCGGTTGGTCAGCCGAAAAGAACCGGAAGGGTATGTCAATATCTTCCAACACTTGTTTTACCACGGTGGATTTGCCTACCTGACGGGGGCCCATGACAACCTGTATAAACTTGCGGGGTTCTTTTAACCGCTCTGTAATAAGTTTATATTCAATCTTTTTGTACATCGTTTTACATTTTACGCAGTGTGGTGCGTATTTTTACGCAATGCACCAAGTGCTTTTCAGATTGCAAAGATAAGGATAATTTTTATTCTGGCAATATTTTTCTCTGAAAATTGAATATTGTCTTTGACTATAATGCTGAGAATTAGAATGTTTTGTTGTTTTTTTTAGGAGTGTGTCCGAAAAGGGGTGGGTGAGGACTCCAGTGGATGGAGGGGGCAACTATAAGCGACAGGCGGGAGTCGGGCGGACACTGCCGTCGAGGCAGAGAGTGATTTGACATATTAGAGAAAGGTAAGGGACGAGGCGTTATCCCGACGGAAAGGATGAAAGGCAGTCCCGCCCTGCCCCGGCAGGGTTAGAAAGGTAGAGCGGTTACTTGAGTTATGAGGCGAAAGGGACAAGAAAAAGGGCTGCGGAGGAGTCTCCGCAGCCCTTGTGCCAGTTTTTATAGTTTCTTACTTGTGCGGGAATTTTTGGCTTTAGCCGTTGCCGGCAGCCAGAGTAGGCCGCTCTCGCTGGATTAGAATCTAAACGACACTCCACATTTCATCAATGAGTTGCCTCCCACCAGATATTCCAAACTTGGGGCATTGTATCTGAAATGACCCCAATCATATTCGGCGAATAGTCCGAAGCATTTGGCCGGGTACCATGTCGC
>JAFRTM010000002.1 GCA_017439185.1 Bacteroidales bacterium
GAAATTCAGATATCCACCGATTGACAACGAAAAACAGTCTATTAGTCATATCCGACAACAAAAAACAGTCTAAAAAAAATAACCCGTCAACCAACATCCGCCGAAAGACAAAAACTGTCAACCATTTTCAGAAAAACACAGAATGCAACCGCAATAAACATAAGGAAGAAGAAAGTGGCCAGTGGTTGTGGATATGTGGATAGGTTGCATGTGGGCAGTGGTCAGTGATTGGGCGAGGTAGTGTACCTTCGG
The DNA here is from genome assembly GCA_017439185.1 of Bacteroidales bacterium. Classification (GTDB taxonomy): domain Bacteria; phylum Bacteroidota; class Bacteroidia; order Bacteroidales; family P3; genus Colimorpha. The sequence continues at coordinate 253 of JAFRTM010000002.1, forward strand.
CACACGGATGATGAGAGTATGTTCGATCCCCAGACAAGTGGAGTTTGCTCCCCTTGGTTTGCGATGCAAGACCTTTCCCTCGACTTGGCATAAGAATAAATTCTTCTGCTCTCGTTCCTCCAAAAAGGGCCGCACTCCCCATGTCTGGGGTTTACTCCATACCGTCGTAGGCCTGCGAGCAGACAGACCAAGGTAGTGTGCCTCCGGCACACGGGGTTGCCGGACTATGAGCAGTGATTGGCGAATAGACAATAGTAAACTAAATACCTCCGGTTCTTCACCCTCCGCACAATAAAAAAACAATTTCTGCGTTATAACTAATGTCAACTTCTAAAACAGAGACCTATGAACATAAATGACCTCAACATCGACGAATCGGCAAAATGCAACATAGCCACGTGGCTGAACGGCGACTACGACGCCCAGACCAAGCAGGCCATCCTGGACATGGCTTCGAATCCCGACGAGCTCAACGAGAGCTTCTACCGTAGCCTCGAATTCGGCACGGGCGGGCTTCGCGGCATCATGGGCGTGGGCACCAACCGCATGAACCGCTACACTGTGGCGATGGCCACCCAGGGGCTCGCCAACTATGTGAAGAAGGTGGTGGGCGAAGGGGAGCTGCGTGCCGCCGTGAGTCACGACAGCCGCAACCACAGCCGCGAGTATGCCCTCATCACCGCGAGGGTCCTCGCCGCCAACGGTTTCAAGGTGTTCATGGTCTCGGAGATGCGACCCACGCCGGTGCTCTCGTTCATGGTGCGCCACTACCGCTGCCAGACGGGCGTGATGCTCACCGCCAGTCACAACCCCAAGGAATATAACGGCTACAAGGCCTACTGGGGCGACGGGGCCCAGCTGGTGCCGCCTCACGACAAGGCGGTCATCGACGAGGTGAACAAGATACAGCAGCTCGCGGACGTCCACTCCCAGGAGGACGACGCCAACATCACCTTCGTGGGCGAGGAGCTCGACAGGGTGTATCTGGACTGCGTGAAGAGCAACTCGCTGAACCCCGACGTGATCAAGCGCCACCACGACATCAAGATGGTCTATACGCCGCTCCACGGCACGGGCATCACCCTCATACCGCGTGCGCTGAAGGAGCTGGGCTTCACCAACGTGAACATCGTGGAGGAGCAGGCGGTGCCCGACGGCAACTTCCCGACGACCCCGTCGCCCAACCCCGAAGAGCCGGCGGCCATGAAGATGGCGGTGGAGAAGGCCCAGGCCATAGATGCCGACGTGGCCTTCGCCTCCGACCCCGACGCCGACCGTGTGGGCATGGCTGTGAAGCTCCCCGACGGCTCCTGGCGTCTCCTCAACGGCAACCAGACCCTCTCGGTCATCGTCTATTACCTCTGCCGCCAGTGGAACGAGAAGAAGCTCCTCACGGGCAACGAATATATAGTGAAAACGATAGTCACCAGCGAGCTCCCGCGCCTTATCGCCGAGGGCTACGGCGTGAGGTCCTACGACACGCTCACCGGCTTCAAGTGGATATGCAAGAAGATACGCGAGCTGGAAGGGGAGCAGATCTTCATAGGCGGCGGCGAGGAGAGCTACGGCTACATGGTGGGCGACTTCGTGAGGGACAAGGACGCGGTGGCGGCCTGCTCGATGATTGCCGAGATAGCGGCATGGGCCGCCGACCAGGGCAAGACGTTCTTCGACGTACTCGTGGACGTGTACAAGCAGTTCGGATTCTACAAGGAGGCCCAGCGCTCGGTGGTGCGCAAAGGTAAGAGCGGCGCCGAGGAGATAGAGCAGATGATGAGGAACTTCCGCAACCAGCCCCCTACGGAACTCGCCGGCAGCCCGGTGGTGAAGATCGACGACGTGCAGACGGGTGTCTCGCGCGACCTCGTCACCGGCAGGACCTCCGCCATAGACCAGCCGTCGAGCAACGTGCTGCAGTACTACACCGCCGACGGTAGCAAGGTCACCGTGCGCCCCAGTGGCACGGAGCCGAAGATAAAGTTCTACTTCTCGGTGTGTGCGCCGCTCTGCTGCCACGACTGCTTCGAGGCTACAGAAAAGGCCCTCGACGAGAAGATCGAGAGCCTGAAACGTTCAATGGGTGTCGAATAGCGGCGGGAGTCAGACGCCGGGCTTGCCCAGCAGCTTGAACATGTTGCGCTTGTAGGCCTCGACGCCCGGCTGGTTGAAGGGGTTCACCCCCAGCATGTAGCCGCTTACGCCACAGGCATATTCGAAGAAATAGATCAGTTCGCCGAGGCTGGCCTCGTCGATTTTATCGACGCCGACCTCGATGACGGGTACGCCGCCGTCGTGGTGGGCCATCATGGTGCCCCGTTCGGCGCAGCGGTTGATCTCGGTGAGCGACTTGCCACAGAGGTAGTCGAGACCGTCGCTGTTGTCGGAGGCCTGCTCCACCGTCAGGGAGCCTCCCTTGCCGGTGCTCTTCACGAGGGTCTCGAACATGAGGCGCTCGCCTTCCTGGATATACTGTCCCAGCGAGTGCAGGTCGGTGGTGAACGACAGGTTGTAGGGCAGCAGGCCCTTGGCGTCCTTGCCTTCGCTCTCGCCGTAGAGCTGTTTCCACCACTCGGCGAAATAGTGCATATCGTAGAGGAACGACGACATCACCTCCACCTTCTTGCCGGAGCGGTAGAGCAGGTTGCGCACGGTGGCATACTGCAGGGGAGCGCTCATGGGGGTGGACTTCACCTGGGTCCTCATGGCGAGAGCCCCGGCGACGAGTGAGCGGATGTCGAAGCCGGCGGCGGCGATGGGCAGGAGACCCACCGGGGTGAGCACCGAGAAGCGTCCTCCCACGTTGTCGGGGATGACGTAGGCCGGATAGCCTTCGCCGGCGGCCATGCCGTGCAGGGCGCCCTTGGCCCCGTCGGTGACCGCCACAATGCGCTGGCGTGCCCCCTCGCGGCCGTAGCGGCGTTCCAGCTCGCTGCGCAGCATGCGGAAGGCGATGGCCGGCTCGGTGGTGGTTCCCGACTTCGAGATCACCACCACGCAGAAGTCTTCGTCCTCCAGACACCTCATGAGGCGGCGGTAGTAGGCCTCGTCGAGGGTGTGGCCGGCATAGACGACCTCCATGCCGTCGGTTCCGCGGCCTCCGAGAGCCTCGATGACGGCGCGTGCGCCGAGGTAGGAGCCGCCGATGCCCACCACTACCAGTTTCCTGGCCAGGGCCTTCAGCCGTGCGACCTCGTCCTCGATACGTTTTAGGTCGCCCTCGGCGATGGACTCGGGCAGGGAGACCCAGCCCAGGAAGTCGTTGCCGGCACCGCTCCCGTTCTCCAAGACGTCACGGGCGGAAAGCACCTCGGGTTCGATTCCGGCGAGGGAGTTCTGAGGCAAAAAAGAAACGGCATTAGCCACATCAAGAGTAAGTCTGTCCATATTTCGCTAAATTTAATGTTAAAAATGATAAAAGAAAGCAACATCTATTATACGTAAAAAAACAGAATAAATTACATTTTCGGTGTAAAAAATCACAGGCAACAGGGTTGTTTAGAGGGAAATAGCAAAAAATATTTGAGAGTAAAGACGCTTGTAATCAAGGTTATAAACATCGCCTGTTGATAAATTTATAATAATGTTATTTATATTAAGAAAAAAAAGCGTATCTTTGCAATTCAAAATAATGGACGAAAATAAATAAAAAGTAAAATATTAAAAAGTTAAAATCAAACAAAATGGCAAAGAGAATTTTACAATTTGGTATGATGCTGTGCCTCCTTGGCTTCGTATTTGGCGCTACAGCTCAAGAAGAGACCAAAGAGAAAGCCAGAGTGCAAGATTATCCCCGTATGGGATTCTGGAGCAACTGGTCAATCGGTGCTGACTTCGGCGCCAACTACCAGATTTCGCTGTCGAGTGCAGCCACTCCGGGATACTGGGGACTTGGCGCTCATCTCTTCTTCCAGAAGAAGGTCAGCCCGCTGTGGAACCTCCGTCTCACTTTGGGATTCCCCCGTTTCGTGAGTTTCCAGGGTAAGGCCGAAGACGCCGAGGCCGACGTTTACGGTACCGCTACCGCCGACTTCCTCTGGTCAATCATCAACGGATTCAGCTACAACCCCGACCGCAAAGTTGACCTGCAGTGGATGGGCGGCGCTGGAATCGCTATCGAGAACAACCCGTCGCAGAACGGCCACGCTACGCTCTATGCCCGCACGGGTCTGGAGTTTGACTGGTACATCTGCGAGCACTCCACCCTCTTCCTCGACGCTCTCGTAGGAATGACCGACATACCGGCCCCCAAGGCTTGGTTCTATGGCGCTCCCCGTGGAAAGTGCAACACCTACCTCGGCATCGGTTATATGTATAACTTCGGTCTCACCAAGGCCGACAAGGAGCTCCTCGCCCAGAGAGAGATGCTCGACAACAACCCCTGCGAGGACCTCAACAACCAGATCAACGACCTCGCTTCGGAGCTGGCTGACTGCAAACAGAACGAGCGCAAACTCGAGAACAAGATCAAAGACCTCGAGAACGAGCTGGATATGTGCAGAAACGGCGAAAACGAGAAGAGCAAAGAACTCCAGCAGCGTATAGACCAGATGAAGAACGACCAGCTGACTTACTATGCTCTCCCGTTCTCCATTACCTACGATGTTAACCAGTCCAAGGTCAACGCCAACGAGATGCCCAAGCTGAAAGCTATCGCCCAGGTTATGGAAGCCGATCCCGACCTGAAACTCAACGTGGTTGGTTTCTGCGACGCTACCGGTTCCGACGATTACAACATGAAGCTCTCCCAGAAACGTGCTGAGACCGCCAGAGACATCCTCGTCAAGAAGTATGGCATCAACAAAGACCGTCTCTCCTGCGACTGGAAAGGCAAGAGCATGGCCTTCGGCGACAGCAAGCTGTCCATCAATCGCCGCGTCTCCTTCTACCGTATGATCGACTAATCCTAAGGATATAAAATTATCTGTTAAGAATGGCGGAGCTTCCTGTGAAGTTCCGCCATTTGTTTTGGAAGGGTGAGGCTTGCGGCGACGCATTTTTTTTGAGGGCAAAAGTTGTCAGTCTAAAAAAAATGTGTATCTTTGCAATCCTTTTTCGCCTCCTTCCGAGGGGAGGCAACACGACTAGAACGTACTAATAATGAAGCGGACAATACTTATACTGACTGCGATCACGGTAATGCTTTTAGGGGCAATCCAGGCCCAGGCCCAATATTATCTCGAAGTGGAATATTATATGGAAGAAGAATATGCCCCGGAGGGGGAACCGGCCCCCTCGCACTCGCGCGTGGACTCGGTGCTGATGGAGGCCAACAAATATCTGGGCACTCCCTACCGCTGGGGCGGCAAAGCCCCCGGAGGCTTCGACTGTGCCGGTTTCGTAAGATATGTCTATTCCAAGTTCGGAGTGTCGTTGGCGCCCGCCGCACCGCCGCAGTACCGGCAAGGCTCGCCGGTGAAGCGTAGCGACCTGCGTCCCGGCGACCTGGTGTTCTTCGGCGGCAGCCATAACCCCCAAGCCATAGGCCACGTGGGAATAGTGACCTCGGTAGGGGAGGACGAGTTCTTCTTTATCCACGCTTCCAACTCGGGCGTGAGGGTCTCCACCTCGAAAGAGACCTACTACCGCCACCGCTACATCTCCGCCTGCCGGGTGCTGGAATAAGAAAAGGAATAGATGGAAAAGGAAAACGAGAGGGGCGGCACCGCAGGTGCCGCCCCTCCTTAAGTATTCTATCAGTAAGAGATTCTTATTTGTTCTTCCTCTGACAGTCTTTGGGGGTCACGCAGGTGCCGCTGGCACGGCAGACGAGGATCTTCTCCTCGAGGACGTCGGCGGCGGAGTCGCTGATGTCGGGGCGGGTCTTGATGACCTTGTAGGCCTCGAAGCTCATCTTGCGCGAGGTGTTGCCGACATGGGTGATCTCGCCGTAGGCTTCGATGTAGTCGCCGGCATAGACGGGGGCTTTGAATTCCACCATATCGTAGGCGCAGAAGAGGCCTTCGTCGCCGTCCTGTATGATGAGGAGTTCGGTAGCCACGTCGCCAAAGAGGTGGAGCATGTGGGCTCCGTCAACGAGGTTTCCGCCATAGTGGGCGTCTTTTGCGCTCATACGAACGCGGAGCATAGATTTTACTGCCATATTCTGATTGAAAATTGAAAGTTGAAAATTGAAATATAGAAATTATTTGATGATGTAGTCGACGAAGATGCCGGGTGTCTTCACGTTCTCGGGAGCGATGGAGCCTGTCTCCACGATCTCCTGAGGTTCCACGATCACGGTGTCGGCTGCGGTCGCCATCATGGGGCAGAAGTTCTGCGAGGTGCCCTTATAGACGAGGTTTCCGTCGTGGTCGCAGATGTTGGCTCCGATGATAGCCACGTCGGCGTGGACGGGTTTCTCGAGGAGGTACTCCTTGCCGTCGACGGTGACTTTCTGCTTGCCGTTCTCCACCACGGTGCCGAGGCCGGTCTGGGTGAGGATGCCGCCGAGGCCTGCGCCTGCAGCGCGAATCTGCTCGGCGAGGGTGCCCTGGGGCTGGAGGGTCACTTTCAGGGTGCCGGCGTTCATCTGGTCGATGGTGTTGTTGTTGGTGCCGATGTGGGTGGCGATGAGGGCTTTTACCTGATGGTTGGTGATGAGCTTGCCGACGCCCACTTCAGGATAGGCGGTGTCGTTGCAGATGATGGTGAGGTCTTTCACACCGTTGGCGACGAGCTGGTCGATGAGTTTGATGGGATTGCCTACGCCGAGGAATCCGCCAACCATTACTGTCATACCGTCTTTGATCTTGGCGGCTGCTTCTTGTACAGTGACAAATTTATTCATAGTTATAATGTTTAATTATTAATATACATTCACGAAAGGGGAGGGGTTTAGAGTCCGAGTTTCTTCTTGACGAGGGGCATGATGTCGTCGCTGTCCTGCTGGTAGAGGAGTGCGCCGACTCCCGAGTCGAAGATGTAGGTGTAGCCGTTCTCCTTGGCCACGTCCTCGATGGCTTTCTTGGCTTTATCGATGATAGGTTTCAGCACTTCCTGCTCTCTCTCGGCAAGTTTTTTCTGAGCGCTTTCCTGGAAGTCCTGGATGCGGTTGCCCATGTCTTGGAGCTCGCGTTCCTTGGTCTGACGGATGAGGTCGGACATCTGGTCTTTCTTGCCCATGTATTCGTTATAGCGCTGCTCGAGTTCGGTCTGCATGGTCTTCATGGTGTTCTGAAGTTCGTCCACCTCTTTCTGCAGAGTGGCTTGGGCCTCATCGCGACCGGGCATGATCTGCATGAGTTCGGAGGAATTGATGTGTCCCAGTTTCACGGTCTTCTGTGCCACGGCGGTCGTGCCGAAGGCGAACATCACTACTAAAAGTGCGATTAATGTCTTTTTCATTGTTCTATCCTTTTTATTGTTTTTATTCTTGTGAATTATGTGTGTTAGCGTCTTTCTTGTTTTCGGGTGTTGTCTCTTTTGTCGAGGTTCTCTTTGTCCTTGGGTTTCTTGGTGTCGGAGATTCTCCCTTTGTCGGCCGACGAGCCCCCTTTGCGTTCGGCTCCGGCTTCCTGTTTGCCGTCGCCCGATTTGGCGCCCGGAGTGATGCCGAGCATCTCGAGGACCTGGTTGCTCACGTCGTATTTGGCGTTGGCGTAGGCTATGGTCGAGGTGCCTGCCTTGTCGAAGATGATGGCATAGTTCTTCTCGGTGGCGAGGCGGTTGAGCGCGTTGTACACGCGGTCCTGCACGGGCTTTATGAGTTCGGCGCGCTTCTTGTCGAGGTCGCCTCCCACGTCGAAATGCTCGTGCTGCAGGGCTTTCAGCTCCTGCTCCTTGGTCTTGATGTCATCCATACGGCGGCGTTTAAGGTTCTCGGGCAGCAGGTAGGCTTCCTGCTGATAGGCTTTCTTCAGGTTGTCTAGTTCCTGGGCTTTGGCTTCCAGCTCTTTCTGCCAGTCGCTGACATATTGGTCCAGACGTTTCTGCGCCTGCTGGTAGTCGGGGATGTTGGAGAAGACGTATTCCGAATCGAAGCAAGCATATTTCTGGGCCAACGCGAATTGTCCCAAAACGATTGCCAGCAGTATGATGAGTGTCCTTTTCATTGTTAGTCGATGCTTTGTCCGATAGAGAAGTGGAACTGTGAGCCGCCGTTGGCGCCGTCGAAGCCGTAGCCCCAGTCGATGCCGATGAGTCCGAACATAGGCATGTAGAGCCTTACGCCCACTCCGGCGGAGTTGTAGAGTTTGAAGGGCTGGAAGTCTTTGAAGTCGCTCCAGCAGTTGCCGCCCTCCATGAATCCGAGCACGTAGATGGTGGCGCTGGAACTCTCTATGATGGGGTGACGAAGCTCGAAGGTATAGCGTGTGAAGACGGCTCCTCCGTCGTTGGGGCTTATGGAGTTGTTCTCATATCCACGCAGAGGTATCACCTCGCGGCCGTCGATCATGTAGGTGGAGAGACCGTCGCCGCCCACATAGTAGCGTCCCAGCGGCGTAAGGCCTATGTTCTTGTTGTAATAGCCCATCCAGCCCATCCTCACTCGCGTGTTGAGCACCAGGTTGCCTACGATGTTGAGCATCCACGAGCCGCGGATATTGATCTTGTAGTATTCCAGCCACTTGTACTTCTCCGAGGCTTCCATCGTGGAGTAGTCCTTCTTGGAGAATGCCGAATAGGGGGGAGTTATGTATCCCGACACCGACACTTCTGAACCGCTGCGTGGGTATATGGGCGAGTCGAGCGAGTTGCGGCTGATGGTTATGCCGTAGGACAGGTCGTTGGCCTTTCCGTCGGTGAAGAGGGAACCCAGCTGGGTGTAGTTGAGCAGGTCGTAGTGTTTGTAGGTGATGCCGTGTGACAGAATGAAGTAGTCGTCGGGCCATTTCAGCCTCTTCGACAGGGAGATGCCGCCGCCGGTGATGCGCAGGCGGTAGTATTGCTTGCTGGTCTTGTCGTAATAGAAGCCGTTGCTGAAGAGGTTATGGTATATCGAGAGGGTCAGCGACTGGGCCGTACGTCCTCCCAGCCACGGCTCGGTGAACGAGCCGCTAAACGCGTAGTAGTATTTTCCGTTGGTCACTGCGTTGATGGACAGCTTCTGGCCGTCGCCTGCCGGCAGTGGTGCCCAAGCGCTCTTCTTGAAGATGTTGCGTGCCGAGAAATTGTTGAGGGTAACGCCTATCTGGCCTATGATCATGCCGCTGCCGTAGCCGCCCTGCAGCTGCAGCTGGCTGGTGCTGCCCTCTTCCACCTTGTACACTATGTCCACCGTTCCGTCTTCCTCGTGGGGCATCGGCACCGGCTCGATAGACTCCTGCTTGAAATAGCCGAGGGTCACCAACTCGCGCTGGCTACGTATCAAAGCGTCGCGGCTGAACAGGTCGCCCGGACGGGTGTGCAGCTCGCGCATTACTATCTTGTCGTTGGTGATGGTGTTGCCTTCGAGGGTCACGTTGCGGATTCTCGCCTGTTTCCCTTCCACGATTCTTATCTCGATGTCGATGGAGTCGTTCTCGATAGCCACCTCCACCGGTGTCACCCTGAAGAAGAGATATCCGTTGTCCATGTACATGGACGTGATGTCGGTGCCGGCGGGGTTGTAGTTAAGGTTGGTCTCCAGCAGGCTCTTGTTGTAAGGAGCCCCTTTCTCTATCCTCAGGTGCTTGGCCAGCTCTTCCGACGAGTAGATGGTGTTGCCGGTAAACGTTATGTTGCGGAAGAAGAACTTGTGGCCCTCAAAGATTTTCATGTCCACCCTCACACGCTCCTGCTTGGCTTTCTTCTTCTCGCTCACGTTCAGCGAGTCCATGCTGACCGGATAGACCGTGTCCCACTCTATTCTCGCGTCTCTGTAGCCCTGGTTGTTGTAGTAGCTTATCACGCTGTTCATGTCCTCCTGGAAGTCGGCGTCGAGATATTTCGATTTCTTCCAGAATCCCGAGGTCCAGAAGTACATTCTCTTCCAGTAGTTCACGTCGTGGGTCTTCTTCATCTTGCGCAGCAGTTTGCCGGTCTTGATCGACTCGTTGCCGCTGATGGTCAGCGCGTCGATCTTCACCTGCTTGCCGCGGTCCACGTTATAGACGATTATCACGCGGTCGTCTTTCCCCGAGGCGGTGTCGGCTATAAGCTCCGTCTCTACCTCCACGTTGGTATAACCTTTCTCGATGTAGTAGCTCAGTATTTTGTTCTTGCTGGTCGTGAGCAGGTTCTCGGTCACCACGTCGCCCACGGCTATCTTCATCTCGTCCCTCAACTTGTCGGCGTCGTTCTTCTTCACGCCGGTGAATTTGAATTTCGACAGTTTTGGACGTCCTTTCAGTGCTATCTCCAGGAATATCTTGTCGCCCTGTATGCGTGTCACCAATATCTTTATGTCCTCGAAGAGGCCCTGCTTCCACAGGTTGTCTATCGCTGTGGCAAGCTTGTCGCCCGGCACCTTGATCACGTCGCCCACTTGCAATCCGGCCACCAGCAGTATCATGCGGTGGTCGAAATGGTCGGCTCCCGAGAAGGTGATGCCGCCTATCTCGTATTGTTTGGGCGTCAGGTAGTCTATATCATAGTTGCTGTCGCCTCCGATGGTCACTTGTGCACGCGTCTCCACCGAGGCGGCAACCAGCGCTATCGTCAGCAGCAGTATTATCTTTATGCGGGTCTTCATCGATTCTTCCTATATCTTGAGACGTCTTCTTTTTACTATTAACTATATAATAACTCGAATTTTTATCTTTTATTGTGTGTCGCCAAAAAAATATTTTTATTTTTGTTCTCCCGTCTTTCCAAATCTCCGCTGTCTTCCCTGGAAAGCCTCCACTGCCGCCCGGAAGTCTTCTTTCCTGAAGTCGGGCCACAGCTTCTCGGTGAAGTAGAACTCGGTATATGCCATCTGCCACAGCAGGAAGTTGCTGAGTCTCAGCTCTCCTCCGGTCCTTATCAGCAGGTCGGGGTCGGGATAGTCTTTCGTCGTTAGGTAGGGTCTTATGCTCTCTTCGTCTATCTCTTCGGGCTTCACTCCGGCGGCTATCATCTTACGTATTGCCTCGCCGATTTCCCACCTTGAGCTGTAGCTCAACGCCAGCACCAGCACCAGCCGGTCGTTGCCGCTAGTCTCGGCCATGCAGCCTTGGAGCTTCTCTCTCGACAACTCGGGCAGCCGTCCCATGTCGCCTATCACTTCCAGCCTCACCCCGTTCTTTTTCAGTTGCGGCGTCTCGCTCTGTATGGTCCTCACCAGCAGCTCCATTATTCCGTCCACCTCCTCTTTCGGCCGGTTCCAGTTCTCGGTGCTGAAGGTGTAGAGCGTGATGTATTTCACCCCCAGCTCGGTGCCGGCTTCCACGGTCTCTCTCACGGCGGTCATCGCGTGCTGGTGCCCGAATATCCTTTTCTGTTTCTGCTTCTGTGCCCAGCGGCCGTTGCCGTCCATCACCACTGCCACATGTCTCGGTATATGTTTCTCGTCCATTGTCGCCTAATTGTTGAAGTTGCATCTCTTCGGGAACATCCAGCCCATCAGCAGGTCCAGGCTTATCGTCACCGAAATGTTCATATATCCATATCCGTCGTCGAGCGAGTCGTCGCCTCGCTTGATTCCTACCGCATTTTCCACTCCTCCTTCCAGCTCGGCGCTCCGGTCGGCGAGGCGTGCCGCCAGTTCTCCTCCCTCGCTACGTCTCAGCAGCTCGCTCCCCACGTAGGTCTTGCTCACGTCGTCGAGATAGTCTGTGAAGGTCTTGCGGTAGCCGTATTCCACCATCACCTGCATGTATTTGTTGGGGCTGAACCTTATGCCCATCCCGAACGGTATCACCACCTGCAGCAGTGAGTAGGGTGTCCGGTCGCCGTATTCGCTGCTTCCCTGTCCTTCGGTCCTCAGCGGCCTCAGCTCGGCCCATTCCTCCTCTCCGTTTGCGTTGATGTATTTTGCCTTGGGGTTGAATCCCATAAGTCCTATGCCGCCGAAGATGTAGGGGCTGAACCTCCATTGCAGGTCGCTGAATCCGTAGGGCAGGAAGTTGAACTCGGCCCTCGCCGTCGCTTCCCACAGGTGGCTCTTGAAGCTCAGGTTCCTCATCGCTATGGCGTCGGGATTGCCGCCCTCTATGTGGCCGTAGGCTCCTCCCACTTTCAGCGACCACCGGTCGTCGAAACGGTAGCGGTAACCTACTCCGTAGCCCCAGCAGGGCTTCGAAAACACGTTCTGCCCGTTCAGGTCTCCCACATAGTTCATCCCTCCCACTTCCAGCACCAGCTCGCTGTGCTCCATAAATTTCTGCTGCGCCCACAAGCTTCCGCCCGTAAGCACTGCCATCAGTAAAAGCAATATGGTCCGCAGCGATCCCTTCATCATTCAAATTTCAGCGAGTGGCACACGCTCTCCACCTGCATCAGCAGGTCTCTCTTCGTGTAGGGCTTGTTCCTCGGACAGTAAACATATCCTGTCAGGCTCATTATCTGTTTTTTGTCGGGCGTCAGCAGGGTGAACGACACAAACGGACCTCCCATGAAGTTCCCGAACAGCCTCCAGCAGCCTCTCGTCTCCACACAATAGCTCGAGCCTTCGAACTCCACCACCTTGCTCTCTATCGGCAGCAGCCATTCTCCACTCTCTTTGTCTTTCCTCCGTTCTATTCCCATGTAGCTTCCCTCCGACGGGCCTGGCACCCACCTCTGCATCATCGCGTCGAGGCTGTCCAGTATCCGCTCCTCTTCGAACATCCCGCTCTCTTTATAGTCGTACCGGTTCACGAGCACTCCCATGCCGAAATCTTTCGCCTCCATCTTCACCCACACAAAGTCTTTCCCCTTGCTCGCCAGTCCGTAGCTCTGCGACAGTTTCAGCCCTATGCCCATGGCCTCCTTCACCGAGGCCTCCACCTCGTAGCCCTCTTCCTCGGTATAGGCTTTCCATATCCTCCGGTGTTCGGCGGCGTAAAACTCTTCCTCCACCATTGGCGCGTAGTGCCTCAGCAGCGAGTCCAGGTCTTTGGTGCTCTTCGCCGCAAAGTCGAATATCACCTGCGGCACCGCATATTCGTCTATGTGTTTGTACACCTTGTTCTCGTTCGCCTCGTTTATGTCCAGTATCACCACGTTGCGGTGGACCTTGAACATCTCCACCTCCTCAAACGAGCTCCGCGGCACATTCACTAGGTCGAACTTCTTCTCCGGCTGCGGCAAACCTGTCTGCGGGCTTCCCCACAGTTCTTCCACCACTCCTTTTATCCGCTCGCCATAGACGTTCCTGTCGGCCACCACCATCAGCTCCAGTGTCTTCCCACTCGAGCCCTTCTTCTTTCCCAGTTCTCCCATCTTTCCGCCGCAGCCGCTCGCCAGCAGCGCCACTACCATTATCGTCAGCAGTCCTTTCTTCATATTCGGGTTCTTTCTTTTCTATTTATAACGCCGTATTCCCGTTTATATTGTCTTTTATATTATAAAAAATGTTATAATTCTCATCCTTGACCAATGTCGAATTTACCCTTACTTTGCCCTTACCTTATGTCCTACCAACCATTAACCAAATATTAACCAACCTTTAACCGGATATTAAACAAATATCATCCCTCATACACAAACGGCAAATCCTCTTCGTCGCCTCCGTTCGTCGCCTTTCCTCCTTCGTCAAATGCCGTGTTCGCCTTCATCCCTCCGTCGCTTTTCTCTTTGGCGTCGCCTCCGTCTTCACGGGGCATGTCCTCAAATCGGAAATATTTTCCTATGAACTGCAGACTCACCGTCCCGCATTCTCCCGCACGGTGCTTCAATATGTGGAGGTCTGCCAGATTCTCGGTGCTGTGTCCGTGTGCGTCTGTCGTCAATCCGTACTTCCACGGCCGGTGTATTCCTATCACGATGTCGGCGTCCTGCTCTATTCCGCCCGACTCTCTCAAGTCGGCCATCGTCGGCACTCCTCCGGCTCTCTCGTCGGCTCTCCTGGCAAACTGCGCCATCGCCACGACCGGTATGTTCAGCTCCTTGGCCATCTCTTTCAGCTGCCGCGACACGTCGCTGATCTCCTGCTCGCGGTTTCTGCCCTTCGTGCCGTCGCCCGACGAGTGCATCAGCTGCAGGTAGTCCACAAACACTATCTCTATGTCGCGTTTCTGCTTCAGTCTCCTGCATTTTGCCCTCAGCTCGAAGATGTCCAGTCCCGCCGTGTCGTCTATATATAGCGGCGCATTCCTCAGCACGTCCATCTTCTCGGCCAGCCACTCCTTCTCGTCTTGCGACAGGGTCGCCGCCTTCTTCAGCTTGTTCGCCGAAATCTCCGCCTCCGAGGCCAGCAGCCTCACCAGCAGCTCCAGCCCGGTCATCTCCAGCGAGAAGAAAGCCACCGGTTTCCCAATGCCCACGGCTATATGACGTGCCATCGACAGCGCACACGCCGTCTTTCCCTGGGCTGGCCTTGCGGCCAGTATTATCAGTGCGCCCGGCTGGAAGCCCGACGTCATCTTGTCTAGCTCTCTGAATCCCGAGTCTATGCTGTAGTTGTCCTCTTCTTTCGCGTACAGCAGCTTCTCCTCGGCCTCCTTCACCAGCCGCTCCATCGTGTAGCCCTCGCTCTTGAAGCTCTTCTCGCTGATCTCCATCAGCCGCTTCTCCGCCCTGTCCACCAGCTCCACCGCGTCGCACGTCTCGTCGTAGGCCTCTCTGATGTTCTCCGACGAGGTCCTGATCACCTCTCTCTGCATAAACTTCTCGGCCAGCAGTATGGTGTGGTACTCGAGATGGGCACTCGACATCACGTCTCTCGTCAGCTCGGCCACATACAGCGGCCCTCCGGCTTCCTCCAGCTTCCCCTCTTTTCTCAACTCTTCCACCACCGTCAGCATATCGACCTCCCGCCTGTTTCCCACAAGGCTCTTTATCGCCTCGAAGATTTTCTGGTGCTCGGTCTTGTAGAACAGGCCTTCGTGCATCTTGTCGATATATCCGAACAGCATCTTCTGGTCCAGCATCAGCGCTCCCAGCACACTCTTCTCTATCGCCACCGCCTGTGGCGGCACCATACCGTTCACATCTCCCGTGGCGCTCGTCCACAGCTTCGCCTTTCTCTTGTCCTCTGTCTTTGTTGTTTCCATGTTTTTTCTCCTATTGTGGTTTTGTCTATAGCGTTTCTCTTTCGCTTGTCTTATTTTCTTTTTATATTATTACTTATATTTAGTACTTTTCCCCTGCAAAAACTTGCAGCTTGTCATCATAAATTTTTCGTCCTCTCTCAGAGCCTGCATCCTTGGCGGCTACCCCTCCTCTCGAACTCTTTCTCCACCATCGCCACTATCTCTTCGTATCTTATCAGTCTCCCGTCGTCTCTCCTCCAGCTCCGCTCGGGACATGCCTGGTATCTTGGCGGCACCTCTCCGGCCAGACGCTCCACCACGACGTCCTCTCTCAGCCGCTCCACAAAGTCGCACACCAGCCCGATATATTCTTCCAGCCCGAACTGCCTCACCCGTTCTTCCTCTCCTCTTTCCATCTTCTCGGCCAGCACCGTTCCCTTCAGTATCTGCAGCTGGTGCAGCTTCAGAGTGTTCAGCGGCAGCCCGTTCACTATCTTTGCCTCTTCCACCATCTCTTCTCTCGTCTCTCCCGGCAGTCCCAAAATCAGATGTCCTCCGCAGTGTATTCCTCTCGTCGCGGTTGCCTCTATGGCTCTCTTCGTGCAGGCAAAGTCGTGACCTCGGTTTATCCTATCCAAGGTCCGGTCGTAGCAACTCTCTATTCCGTATTCCACCGCCACAAATCCTCGCTCCTTCAAACTCGCTATGTAGTCCAGCTTCTCCCCGTCGACACAGTCGGGGCGAGTCCCGATGATTATTCCGGCGATTTCCTCGTGTCCCAGCGCCTCCTCATATTTTTCTCTCAGCTCCGCCAAACTCCCGTAGGTGTTGCTGTACGCCTGGAAATATGCCAGATAGCACACCGACTTGCGGTATCTCTTCCGGTGGAACGCTATCCCTTCGTCTATCTGCTCGGTGATGCTGCCGCACTTCCGGCAATACGACGGGTTGAACGCCTCGTTGTTGCAGAACACGCAGCCGCCGTTCCCTTTCGTCCCGTCCCGGTTGGGACATCCGAATCCGCCGTCTATCGACAGTTTCTGCGCCCTCCCGCCAAATTCTCTCTTGAAAAACTCTGCGTACGAATTGTAATGCATCGCTTCCTCCCCCCTCGCTCGCCTTTAGTAGATGCTCAGCTGGCCTCCCTCGTATATCGTCGAGTATTCATACAGCGGACAGGCAGTCATGCTCCCGTCCAGCGCCTCGCCGTCGGAATAGGCGTTGAACTTGCTTCCGCAGCTGGGGCATTCCAGCACTGCTCCGTCCCATCCTTCCATGGCTTCCACCGCCACATTCTTGCAGTAGGGGCAAGTCCGTTCATATGCCACAAATTCGTTATAGGCGGTTCTCAGCACGAATAGTCCTTTGTTTCCGCCTATCAGGTATTCGTAACCGCCGACGTTGTTCAGCCTGTTGTACAATGGCGAGTTGGGGTCTATCACACAGTTGGCGGCTCCTATCGGGGTGTCGCACCTGTGTCCTTTGCAGCCAACGGCCAGCAGCATGACCGCTATCACCAGCCACCCCAGCCTATTTCTTCGGGTAGTCGCCATAAATCATCTTCATCGTTACGTTTGCCACCGTTTTCATGCTCTCGCGGTTCACCGCTTTCAGGTTGTCGCCCATCGTGTGCCAATAGGGGAAGAAGCTGCAGCCTTCGCTGTTTTGCACCACGTCGATCGTGGGTATCTTCGCTATCTGGTTCACATAAAGGTGGTCGTCCAGTATCGCGTCGGTGTTCTGGTTTACAAAGATATTCTGTGCTCCGGTGACTGCCGCCACGTTCCACAGCTTGTCCATTATGTTCTTGGCGAAGTTCCGGCTCACCTCCTCTTTCGTGAATCGGGGATTGTCGCAGCTCACCATGTCGAACAATATGCCGAACAGGGCGTTGTAGAACGGCACATGCGGATTTTTCGCCCAATATTGCGAGCCTTTGCACCAGGTGTTGTCTTCGTAGGGACCGTCGGACCATTCGGGTTTCCCCTGGTCTTCCACATCGAAGAACACGAAGTCCACTCCGATTCCGGGCCTCTGCGCACTCATCACTCTCGCCATCTCCATCAGTGTCGCCACTCCGCCGGCTCCGTCGTTGGCTCCGGCTATCGGCTTCTTGTGGTTACCCTCGTCGGGGTCGTGGTCTGCCCACGCCCGGCTGTCCCAGTGGGCACACAGCAACACTCTCTGCACCTCGTCTTTTCCTATCGATCCGATGATATTGCGTCCTTTCACCGTCTTCCCGTCCCACAGTGTTGCGCTGAACGGCTGCTCTATCACCGTGTCGCACCATTCTCTCATCTTCTTTACCAGATAGTCTCCGCACTCCCTATGGGCTGCGCTCCCGGGCACACGGTAGCCGAAGGCCAGCTGCTCTTCGGTGTAGCGGTAGGCCGAGTCGGCTGAGAAAACGGGTGTCGTCACCGCCGCATAGTCCACTCCTTTAGGTCCTTCCACTTTTACTTTCTTCTTGTGACATCCCACCATCGCAACCGTCAATAACAACAGAGACGCCACTAAAGCGCCTCTGCCGATTTTTCCGTATATGTCAAATCTCATCGGAAATCTTATTTTATTCTTTCGCTGTATTCGCAAGTTCTTGTGTCAACCTTGATTTTCTCACCCTCTTTGATGAAAAGGGGCACACGGATGGTTACACCGGGTTCCACGGTGGCGTCTTTCATGGCGTTTGTGGCGGTGTTTCCGGCGAAACCGGGTTCGGTATAGGTTACCACAGTCTCGATGAACGGCGGCAGTTCGCACATCAGCGGGGTCTCGGTGTCGGCGTCCACGGTGATTTCAACATACTGGCCGTCTCTCAGGAATTGGGGAGCGTTGATGATCGTCTCGGGGATATAGATCTGCTCGTAGGTCTCGGTGTGCATGAACACGTGCATGTCACCCTCTTTGTAAAGATAGTTGTAAGGCCTTCTTTCCACTCTTACAATGTCAATCTTCGCACCGCTCGGGAAGGTGTTCTCAAGCATGCGCCCTGTTTTGACACTTCTCATCTTGGTTCTTACAAAGGCTGCTCCCTTACCGGGTTTTACGTGCAAAAACTCCACTATTGAGTAGATGTCGTTGTTGAAATTGATGCAAAGTCCATTCTTGATGTCTGCTGTCGTTGCCATAAAAAATGTGTATATCGTGAATAAATCGGTTAATTATCTTTTTTCTCTTTCCTCAACAATGCTGTCAAGTGTTTCAGGTCTGCCTTCAGGCTTTCGTTCTCCGCCTCGTAGCTCTTCCTCCTCGTCCGCTCCATCATCATTCTCATAAACATCGCCACCACCAGCACTATAAGCGTCAGCGTCGTCCCCAGCGGATGATGTCTCATCAGGAAGAACACCACCGTCGCTCCGGCCAGCAGCACGTACGACGCCCACTCATATATTTTCAACATCTTATCGTATTTCATATTTCGCCTAATTTGAATTTGCAAAAATACAAAAAATATTTCACATACACCGAAATATTTTTATAATAATAAAAAACACTTCTGATAATCACATTGTTATCCTTTCCGAACTCATCTCCCAAACTTCTCGTTTCCCGGCATAAACCTCCCAATCCTCACCTTTTTTCTATGGCCAGACTTTTGTTTCATTTCCAGGCTCAGCCGTTTCCGAAAAACGAGAGCAGACAATCTTGTTTGTATGCCGAGTCAAAGGAAACGTCTTGCTCGCAAGAGCAAAACCATGGAGTTGATATGGAGGAACCCTACCCCCATTTTAATTCGTTATTATATATAATACATTATTATATATGTAGAAATCGCAACTTATCTGATATTCCTTATCAGCCCCTCTATCGGATTGCCCTCTACACTCTCTACCCGGAATTCCTCCGGTGCCGCTTTAGCAATCTCGATCTCGAACGCCTCAGCCACGCTTCCCACCAGCCCAACTTCGCCGCCATTCGGTGACAACGGCACGATCATCTCCTTCCAAAATGCACCAAACACTTCTCCCAGCAGCTCCCTCACATACTGTGTCCCTCTATGCCGTGCCGCAAATGGCGCAAAACTTGCCATATACCTGTTGGCGTACGGCTCGTGGTAAATGGCCTGCAATATCCCGTTCACCGTCAAGCCGTATTCCTCTCTCATCTCCTTTGCCAACTCCTCCGGCATCTTCCCCACCATGAAATCTTTCAACAGCCGCCTCCCGATATGGTTTCCCGAACCTTCGTCCCCCAGCACGTATCCCGTCGATGTCACCTGTTTCACTATCTCCCGTCCGTCATACAGGCAGGCGTTGCTCCCGGTCCCCAATATTCCTACAATGCCACTCTTCTCTCCACACACCGCCCGGCAGGCTCCCAGCATGTCTCCGGCAACTTCCACATCGGCATCACCCAACACCTCGCTCACTCTCTTCCTCACCGTTTCCTGCATCTCTGTCGTGCCGCACCCGGCCCCGTAAAACTTCACACTCAGTCTTTCCCCGTCACAGCCGGCTCCTTCCGCCTGCTCCCTCACTGCCGTCAGCGCTCTTCTCATGTCTTCTTCCGACGTCAGCCGCGGGTTGAGTCCCGGAGTGGTGGCAAAACGCCACACCCACCGCGTCTCTCGCCGGGTGCCTATGGCCCAATGGGTCTTCGTGCTTCCGCTGTCGGCTATGATTATCACTTATTAGATTATTCCTATTATGTCGTTGATGTCCTTTATCCCGTGCCGCTCACAGTAGTCTTGCAACCCTTCCACTATCTTCACCGTCACCGTCGGGTCTATGAAATTGGCGGTTCCCACTTCCACAGCCCGTGCTCCCACCATCAGGAACTCCAGTGCGTCGGCTGCTGAGGCAATTCCGCCCAAGCCCACGACGGGTATCTTCACCGCATGGGCCACCTGCCACACCATCCTCACCGCCACTGGCTTCACACACGGACCGCTCAACCCGCCGGTGATTGTGCTCAGGTAAGGCTTTTGTTTCTCTACGTCCACAGCCATGCCCAACATGGTGTTAATCAGCGATACGCTGTCGGCTCCTGCCCCTTCCACGCTCTTGGCTATCTCCACCACGCTTGTGACGTTGGGCGTAAGCTTCACTATCATTGTCTTGTCATATACTTTTCTTACCGCTTCCACCACCTGCGCCGCCATGTTCGGGTCGGTGCCGAAGCCCATGCCGCCTTTCTTCACGTTCGGGCAGCTGATGTTCAGTTCGATGGCTGGTATCCGCTCCAGCTCGTTCACCATCTCCGCCACCTTGCAGTATTCCTCTATCGAGCTGCCGCTCACGTTGACTATTATGTTAGTGTCAATCTCTTTGATTCTTGGATAGACCTCCTTGCAGAAAGTTTCCACTCCCACGTTTTGCAGTCCTACGGCGTTCAGCATTCCCGACGGAGTCTCGGCCATCCTCGGATAGGCATTTCCCTGCCTTCTCTCTCCGGTGGTTCCCTTCACCACAATGCCGCCCAGTCTCGACACGTCAAAAAAGTCGGCGAACTCCTCTCCGTAACCAAAGGTTCCCGAAGCGGTCATAACGGGGTTTTTCAGTGTGAGTTTATCTAATTTTACTTCCAGCATATTCTTGGTATTCTGTTAGTTTTTCATCCATTTCGTCATTTTCCTTATGTCAAACACCGGACCCTCTTTGCACACACACTTGTGCCCCTCGTCGGTGTCGCACACACAGCAGAGGCAGGCTCCGACGCCGCAGGCCATCATGTTCTCCAGCGACACTTCGCAGCTCGTCCCTTTCTCTCTCGCATAGCGTGCCACGGCTTTCATCATCGGAGTGGGGCCGCAGCAGCATATATGGTCATAGTCGCCGGCAAAGCGGCTGTGCTGTGTCACCAATCCTTTCTCGCCTAGCGAGCCGTCCTCGGTGGCAAACAGCAATTCGCCATACTCTCTGAATTCCTCTTTCACCGCAATCAGCTCGGCGGTCCTGCCGCCCAGCAATATGGTGGGTCTTACGCCTTTGGCATTGTAGCTTTTTGCCAGATGCAGCAGCGGCGCTATTCCGGCTCCGCCGCCTACCAGTAGAGGCCGCTGGCCTGTGATGGAGAAACCGTGGCCGAGAGGATATATCACATTTACCGTGTTGCCTGTCTTGAGCTCCGCAAGTTTCCGTGTCCCTTTGCCTACGACCTGCACAAGCAGCTTAATTCTGTTGTCTTCGACGTCATGGATGGATATCGGGCGCCGCAGGAATACATCCTTGGCTCCTGCCACCTCTACCTCCACGAACTGGCCGGCTTCTATTTTCTCCATCTTGCTGGGATGCTCCAGCGTCAGTGTGAAATACTGTTTTCCCAATTGTTGGCGGTCAACCACCTTGAAATTTGTCATTTCTTTCATACTGCAAAATTACTAATTTTTATTTAATTGACAAAAAAATACTATCTTTGCACCGCATTTGACTGATTAGTTATTTTGTTTAATTATCTATAAATCTTATAGTAACAACTATACAATGAAAAAACAGGACTTCATACTTTTGGCTTGTGTGGCAGTTTTCCTAACTCCTTTTTTTATTCCGGCCACTCACTTTTTCGAGTATTTTGAACTTGCCACCAATAATTATCCTTTCATCATGGCGTTCTTCAAGTTCGCCATTCTTGCCACTCTCGGCGAGATGATAGCTCTCCGCATCCGCAAAGGGCAATACTATGAGAAAGGTTTCGGCGTCATGCCGCGTATGATCGTCTGGGGGTTCCTCGGCATCTGCATCGCCATGTCCATGATAATATTCAAGACCGGAGTACCTCGTTTTCTTGAAATCATCGGCCACTGTGAGAAGGGTACGCTTACTGAAATATTTGCCAATCCTGCCTTCTCGTGGGGCAAGCTGGGCATAGCTTTTGCCGTGAGTGTGCTGATGAACAGCATCTTTGCCCCTGTCATGATGACGTTCCACAAATGCACAGACATCCACATACTCTCCAACGGCGGCACAGTGGTCGGCCTCTTCCGGCCCATGAAGATGCGCCAATATCTGCAGTCGATCGATTGGGGCACGCAGTGGGGCTTTGTCATCAAGAAGACTATACCGCTCTTCTGGTTCCCGGCACATACCATTACTTTCATACTCCCTGCTACCTTCCAGGTACTTTTTGCCGCTCTCCTCGGTGTGGCGCTGGGACTCATCCTTGCCCTCGCAGCCGGACGCAAATAGTTTTTATTCAAACCTGACACTCTCATAATGAAACGCATATCTCTCATCGTGGCTCTGCTGCTGGTCGCTTTCGCGGCCGGTGCTGCCACTCCCGACACGCTCTCGTCCAAGCAATGGCGCTTTACCCTTTCCGGCCTTGTCAATCCGCAGGCTTTTATCGACACTCGTCAGGTGGTGTCGGGACGTGAAGAGATGATGCTGTTCTATCCGAAGCCGGTGGAGTTGGATGCCGACGGCAACGACCTCAACGCTGTGCCGAGCTTCAACATGCTTGCCATCACTGCCCGGCTGGCCCTTACCATCGAAGGCCCTGACGTGCTGGGTGCCCATGTTCGCGGCTATATTGAAGGCGACTACACCGGCGCTTCCGATGCCTCGATCAACCTCTTCCGTCTGCGCCATGCCTATATCGACATGCGCTGGCGGCACCACGAGCTGCTTCTCGGCCAGTATTGGTATCCGATGGTGGTCCACGAGATAATGCCGGCCACGCAGCCGCTCAATATGGGAGCGCCGTTCCATCCCTATGCCCGCTATTCCCAGGCTCGCTATACCATGCGCTACTCCAATTTCGAGGTCATCGCCGCCGCTTGTTTCCAGCTCGACAACAAGTCGCAGGGTGCCCTTGGTTCGTCGACAACCTATCTCAAACATTCCCTCATCCCGGAGTTCAACCTGCAGCTACGCTACCATAGCGACCGATTGCTTGCAGGTGCCGCCTGTAATCTGCTGGTTATCAAACCGCGTGATTATATAACCGATTCTGCTGGCGGCAAGCACAAAGTGAATACCCGCTATTCGTCGCTCTCATTCTCCGCCTTTATGCGTTACGATTGGGACAAATGGAGCATCAAGGCTCAAACGATAATCTCCGACAATCTCTATGAGGGCTGCACGCTTGGCGGCTACTACGAGCTTTATGATATGATGACGGGGGACTATGACTACCGGCCGTTTCACTTTGCCACACTTTGGGTTGACTTCGGGCGTACCAAAGGACATTGGCGCCCCGGCCTTTTCGTAGGCGGAGCATACAACACCTCGCCCAGCACCATCCACTTGGCCACGCAAACCGTCACGGGTGTTTACGGTCGTGGATATGACATTGACTGGATGTACCGCATACAGCCCCGCATCGGTTACGTTACCAATTTCGGACTCTCTTTCTGGTTTGAGGTGGAACACACTTTCGCCGCCTACCGCAACACACTCTCAGACCCTGCCCCCACGGCGCGTCACGCCTATGGCAGAGTCCACAACGAGCGTTTCATCCTCGGCGCAGTTTACAACTTCAACCACACATTCCGCCATTAAGTTTCGATGATTAGGTTGCCTTAAGTGTAACAACTACGAGCTTAGAGTTTGGTATCAATTTCATCATAATCAATTATGGCATTGGTTCGCCTTTGTAGTACCTTTAAGACAAGAACCTTTTTGATTGGGCTATATAAGAAGTGGCAACACTTTTTTCAGTATTGCCACTTGGGATTTTATGTTATGCCTTGTAACAGTAAGGCTTCGCCTGCGTTTAGTCAACAATGACATTCCAGCCGTGCTTGTCTTCGGCTTCGCCGAGCTGGATGGCGCGGAGGGCGTTGTAGAGCTTGGTGCTGATGGGACCTGGCTCCTTGCCGAAGTTGTAGCTCTTGCCGGTCTCGGGGTCATCGAGTTTCTCGATGGGGCTGATGACGGCTGCGGTGCCACAGGCGCCGGCTTCCTGGAAGTTGGCGAGCTCTTCTACGTCTATCGGACGACGCTCCACTTTCATTCCCATATCCTCGGCGAGCTGCATAAGGCTCTTGTTGGTGATGGAGGGAAGTATAGAAGTGGACAGGGGCGTTACATATACACCGTCCTTGATGCCGAAGAAATTGGCAGCACCTGCCTCGTCGACATATTTCTTTTCTTTTGCGTCGAGGTAGAACTCGCAGGCATACTCGCCACCATGGCAGGCTTCGATATGGGCTTTAAGGGAAGCCGCATAGTTTCCGCCGACTTTATAGATACCGGTTCCGAGAGGAGCACTGCGGTCATATTTGCGGGTGATGACGTAGGGGTTGGCTTTGAATCCGCCTTTGAAATAGGGTCCCACGGGGGTTACAAAGATTACGAAGAGGTATTCGTCGGCAGGTTTCACTCCGACGGTGATACCGGTACCGATCAGAAGCGGACGGAGGTAGAGGCTTGCACCTGTGCCATAGGGCGGGATGAAACGCTCGTTGAGTTTCACCACCATCTTGCACATCTCTACAAATTTCTCGGTGGAGAGCTCGGGCATCACGATGCCGCGGCAGGTGCTCTGCAAGCGCTCGGCATTTGCATCGGGACGGAAAAGACGTATCTTGCCGTCTTTGCAGCGATAGGCTTTCAGGCCCTCGAAGGCTTCCTGTCCATAGTGGAGCGAGGAGGCTGCCATATGCATCTCTATGTGTTCGGAGGAGGAGACTTCTATCTCGCCCCAGGAGCCATTGCGGTAGTAGCAACGTACGTTGTAGTCCGTTTTTAGATAACCAAACGGGAGGTTTTGCCAATCTATATTCATAATTTACAGTTTATTATGTGTTAATGTATTCCTTGTGAGGTTAGGGGCAAAGATACGAAATGTTTTTTATATAGCAAGTGTTTTGCTGTAAAAATTTTCTTTCTTTGCCGTCTTTTTGTTTAGTCGATAGGGGAGAAGAGGTCTTTGCTCACTCCGCAGGTGGGACAACTCCAGTCGTCAGGAAGTTGCTCGAACGGAGTGCCGGGGGCTATGCCGCTGTCGGGGTCTCCCACTGCCGGGTCGTAGATATATCCGCAGGGACCGCATTTCCACTTGCGCAGCGGGGATACTGCTGTCTCTTCAACGCTGTCGTCGGCTTTTCCTCCGAGCAGGTTACCTACAAGCTCTGGCACTGCGGCAAGTGTCTCATCGGTAGGATTCCAGAAGGAACGGATGTTGTCGTCGATAACTTCGAATCCGGCATCTCTGAGCCGCTCCTGCAGCACTTTCACGCTCTCTCCGCTCCATCCGTAGCAGCCGAACGCAGCGGCTCTCTTGTTCTTGAATTTCAGCTGTTTCAGGAACTCGAGCCATCCGGCTACGCTGGAAAGTATGCTGTTGGAGACCGTGGGCGATCCTACGGCTATGGCTCGTGAACGGAACACTTCGGTCATGATGTCGTCTTTGTCGCTCTTGGCTATGTTGAAGACTTTCACCACGGTCGAAGGGCTCTGCCTTTTCACCTCTTCGGCTATGGCATGGGCTATCTTGGCTGTCCCTTCCCACATGGTGTCGTAAACCACGGTGATCTGGTCTTCCTGATAGGCGTTGGCCCATACTGCATATTGGCGCACTATCTGCAGCGGGTCTTCTCTCCAGATGGCACCGTGTGATGGGGCTATGATTTCTATCGGCAGGTTGAGCGCCAGCAACTCGTCGATCTTCTTTGTTATGAGGTTGGCAAAGGGATTGAGGATGTTGGTGAAGTATTTTATCGCTTCGCGGTAGAGGAGGCATTGGTTGGCTTTGTCGTTGAAGAGCTCGTCGACGGCATAGTGCTGCCCGAAGGCGTCGTTGGAGAACAGTATGTTGTCGCCCGTCATGTACGTGGCCATCGAGTCGGGCCAGTGGAGCATCTTCATCTCTATGAATATGAGTTTCTTCCCGTTCCCTATCTCGAGGGTGTCTCCGGTTTTTACGGTATGGAAGTTCCATCCTCTTTTGCCGTATTGTCCTTCGAGGCTCTTCACGCATTGGGCTGTGCAATATATCGGTGTGTTGGGAATCTCGGCCATCAGCGCCGGCAACGAACCCGAATGGTCGCATTCGCCGTGGTTGGCTATGACGTAGTCTATTTTCTTGAGGTTTATCTCTTTCTTCAGGTTTTCTACGAACTCTGTGGAATGGGGGGTCCACACGGTGTCTATGAGCACTGTCTTCTCTTCCTCTACGAGGTAGGCGTTCTGGCTCGAGCCGTTGTTTATGGAATAGTCGTCGCCGTGGAAGGTCTCGAGCTCCCAGTCGATCTTTCCTACCCAGCTGACATTGTTTTTGATGTGTCTTCTCATAATTGTTATTATTTTAATTTATTGTATTCTATATATATAAATATAAGGTATGTCTGTCAACTTACAAAGTGCAAAGATACAAACTTTTTTTTATTCCACAAAATTTTAGTTCCCACACAATAAATCTTCCTCCGTTACGTTATAAAGACAAAAGGGGTAAGGATGCAGATCAGCGAGGCCATAGAGCAGTTCAGGCAATATATCGCCACCGAGCGTCGTCTCTCGAAAGGGACCGTCGTCAATTACATGAACGATGTCAATGCTCTCGTGGAATATGCCGGCGTGACTGAAGTCGAGGACCTTTCGGCTCGCATCATTCGCTCGTGGCAGATGTCTCTGCTCGACTCGGGCAAGAAAGCCAGCACGGTGAAAAAGATGCTCTCTTCTGTCAGCGCCTGGTTCAAGTTCATGCATCGTCAGGGCTGGGTGACTTCGGCGGTGATGGCCAAGATCAAGCCTCCCAAGACCAGCCGCCGGCTGCCGGTGTTCTTCAAGGTCTATGAGGTCGAAAAAATATATAGTGCCGACACTTTCCCCGACGACTACTTCGGCTTCCGCGACAAGATGGTCCTGCGCATGCTCTACGAGACGGGCATGCGCCGCTCCGAGCTCGCAGGCCTCTCTCTGGATCGCATCGACTTCAACAACCGCTTCATAAAGGTTCTCGGAAAAGGCAACAAGGAACGCATAATACCGGTGGAGACTGAATTGCTGAATGCTCTGAATCAGTATCTTGCCGCCAAAGAGGAGGCTTTTCCGGGCAACCCCGACCTCTTGCTTTCGCAGAAGGGCAAAAAACTCAGCACCTCGCAAATCTATGGCATCGTGAGGCATTACATGTCTTCCCTGTCGTCGGCTCCGCGCGTCTCTCCCCACGTCTTCCGTCACTCGTTCGCCACCCACATGCTCAACGAGGGAGCCAACATCGACGCCATCAAGGAACTTCTGGGCCATACCGACCTTATGGCCACCGAAATCTATACCCACGTGACGCGGGAACACCTGAAAGAGGCCTACCGCCAGGCTCATCCGCGGGCGGCGAAAGGTAGAAAGAAAAAATAATTAACCCAATAAAAAAAGGAGTACATTATGAACACAGTAATCAATGCCGTAAAATTCAAAGCTGATCCTAAACTGGAGCAGTTCGTCAACGACAAGGTGTCTAAACTGACCAAGATGGTAGATAATGCCACCAAGTGCGAGGTGACCTTGAAAGTTGACAAGCCCGAGAGCGACAACAACAAGATTGCCGAGATATCTATTGCTCTGCCCGGCCAGACTCTCTTCAACAGCAAACAGGCCGACACCTTCGAGCAAGCTGTACTCGACTGCGTCGACACCATGAAGGTCCAGATTGAGAAATACAAGGAAAGATATAAGTAATAGACCGTAAGTCCTAGCAGAACGAAGAGCGGTGGCTTGTCGAACAAGCCACCGCTCTTTGCTTTGATTCGTAGGAGCCTATCTACTACTGGTCGAGCTCTTTCTGACGGAGCTGCTGAACATAGATGGCGTGGAGCTTGCGCTCGCGGGCTACTACAGAAGGTTTCGTGAACTGCTGACGCCTACGGAGCTCTTTCACTGCTCCGGTCTTGTCAAATTTTCTCTTAAGTTTCTTAAGTGCTCTTTCGATGTTGTCACCTTCTTTAATAGGAACTACGATCATTTTTAATACCTCTTTCTTGTTAAAGATTAATAATTGTGTTATTTAAGACTCTTTGTCTTCTCTTCCGTGGGATGCTTAGAAGCGGAAATGTCCCTGTGCCTCGGCATCTTTGATGGCGGCGAGAACGCCTTTCTTGTTGATTATGCGCATTCCCTTGGCGGTAACTTTCATCGTTATCCACATGTCCTCCTCGGGAATATAGAACTTCTTGGTCTGCAGGTTCGGCGAGAAGGTGCGCTTCGTGTGAATCCTCGAGTGCGATACGTTATTGCCCCTCACCACTTTTTTTCCGGTAATTTCACAAATCTTCGACATTTTCTTTATTATTTTTTTGTTTAACTTCTTGTTATTTTTGTCTGCTTTTCTTCTGAAAAACGGATTGCAAAAGTCCGATTTTTTTTTTAATTGGCAAAAACTTTTTGCCTCCCAAATTCACTTTTTAATTTTTTTTAACATTTCACTTATTGTAAACCGTGCAGAATCAGCTATATATAAAAAATCGATTTTTGAATTTTAACACTCCGTTTTCAGCGGTTTACGCTCTCTTTTTCCTAATTTTTCAAACGAGTTATCAACAATTTTCACTTTTTTTTGTTCATCGTCGTGTCGCCCCAAATGGTCCGTTTCCGCAATCAAAAAAGGCGGACATCCGCTCCGGATGCCTCGCCTCTTTTTCTCTGTGTCGATGTTATCAGAAGGGAAAATCCTTCAGCGTCTCGGTATCGTCGGTCAGTATCGATGCCAGCGGGTCGGTCTGCTGCGGTCCGTTCTGGTCGTCGTTGCGCTGACGGTTACCTACCACGATGAAGTTCTCCGCCACCACCTCGGTGATATAACGCTTGTTGCCCTCCTTGTCTTCCCACGAGCGGGTCTGCAGCTTCCCTTCCACGTACAGCTGCATCCCTTTGCGCAGTATCTTCTCCGCTATCTCTGCCAGCGAGCGCCAGCATACCACGTTGTGCCACTCCGTCAGCTCCACCTTCTCTCCGTCGCGGTTGCGGTGAAGCTCGGTGGTAGCCAGCGGAAACGACGCCTTCTTCACAGGGCCGCCGTCCTCATGTTTGCCATCGTTCGGAAATGTGACTACATCTGGGTTCTTACCCATGTTCCCAATCAGAATTACTTTGTTAACTCCTATCATAACTTTAACTATTTAGATGAATACCTTATCTTCATAAAATCACGGGCAAAGATAAGTCTTTTTTTTTAATTGACAGAAAAATCTTTTCTCCTTATTATTATTATATTGTATATCAGTCCGATAATTTTACGCCACTTTCCCTGAACTCTCCCCAAATCTCCTCCGCCTTTCTCCTTCCCGTCCAATATTTCGCTCCAATTGTCTCGCCCCTCGCCATCCTCTTTCGTCAACCGTCTGCCCCCGTCCGGCTCACTCCATCCCGGAAATTTTTCTTCCCATTACTCCAGTCAAAAACCGCCCTTCTCCCTCTCCCGAATCATCCTCGAACCAACCATAGAGTTGACATAGAGTTGATACGGCTAAGAGTCGGAGAAACAACCTGTTAGCATTTGCCTTAAAATCGGGCATCGTCTAAAATATAGAATCTATTGCTATATATCATACTATCAGTCTGTTATCTGCCGATTTTAACACTTTTACGCCTCCGGTGGCGTTCTCCACCGAAAACTCTCTTTTCGCTCCCAAATTGCTCCGTTTTCGCCCCGGCGATAGGGTAGGGGAGCGAAATGTTAAAAGCTGCACCTTAAACCACTGATTGCAAGTGCTATATCGAGAAAAATCCCCCTTTGTTGATAAAAAATGAAGCCCAAATGTTTGCCAAAATATAATAACTTAGTATTTTTGCATTTTCTACTACCTCTCCCCTCACTCCCACTCCCAAGCCTTAGTTCGTTGAATATTACAATATTAATGTATAATATCATGAAAAACATCATCAGGACTTTCTTAGCCGTGGCTCTGCTGTTCTCTTTTGCGTCATGCAAGAAAGACAAAGCCGACGTCGCTTTCAGCATCGACGGCATCAACCTCAACGGAGTGAAGTATCTCGCCCTCGGTTCGGCAGGCGGCAACGCCAAGGGCCAGGACACCCAGCAGATGCTCTACAGCATCGACGCGAACGGCAACATGCAGCTGGTGGCCTATAACTACCAGTGCGACGACGACGGCCTCGTGACCGAGATCCAGCGCAACATAGGCATCACCATCACCCAGATCGTCCCTGTGGGCGACCGCTACATCTGGCTCGTCGGCTGCCGCTACTACTGCGACGACTACAGCGGTTTCAGCGAGAGCATGCAGGAACGCATACGCGGCATGGTGCAGCACAGCATCGACTACAGCGTGGGATTCCTCATCCGCAAGAGCGACGGCAAGATATTCGAGACCAACTTCAACGGCCTGCCCGCCGAGACTTTCAACGTGCCGGGCTACGGCAACGTCACCGTGGTCTGCAACGCCGGCTCGCCTATCGACGGCGAGATTTCAGCCGAGAAGCTCCGCAAGCTCGGCCTCATCAACCAGATCGGCAGCGACATCTACCTGGCCAACGGAAGCTACAATGGCGGCCTCGTGAAGCTGAAAGACAACGGCAGCAGCATCAGCGTCATCAACGTGCTGCCCGCCAACATAGCCTACTCCGTTGCCGACGGCCAGGGCCACCTCGGCACCTGCATCAGCTATGAGAGCAACACCCCGCAGGTGGCGGCTATCATGGCCTCCGACGGCACCCTGTCCGCCATCCCAGGCATACCGACCAACGCCAATCCCAGGATGCACTGCATCGGAGGAAAATACTTCGTCTCGGTCAACGTCCCCGTCTATGTCGGCGACGAATACCATGGCAACTACGACAGCATCTTCCGCGTGGACATCAACGGCTCGCAAGTCACCTCCACCTCTGTGGCGGAAGGCTACCTGGGCACACGCGAAGGCGTGGAACTGAACAACGGCAACCCCTACTATGTCTGCGACGAGGAGTCCTACTCCTGGTATAGCGGGAGTACCCTCTACACCTTCAACTCCTCGACCTACCAGATCAGCGAAAACACCCTGCCGGCCGGCTGGCCTTCCTACAGCCAGTTCGACGCCGACGGCTTCTGCTACAAGGCCCACACGGGCAGCACAGGCCTCCAGAGCTTCACCATCTACAATCTCGCCACTCTCCAGGACGAGACCGTTACCTGCAACCGCTCGCAGGTGCCGACCTTTAACCTTATGAGCAGCTGCAACTACGACGGCGGGCTCCACGCCTTCATCGAGAGCCTTATCTTGGCTGACGGCTCCACCGTCACCATCGTGACGCCCGTCACCGGCCCCGACCGCGGCAAGTCGTACGTCCAAAGCCAGACAGCTGCCAACAACAACATAGAGGTCACCACACTCATTCCGCTGAACTAAGGCGGCAATACAACAGCAAAGGGCAGTCCAATGGGCTGCCTTTTTTGTTTGGTGCCAGGCTGTCTCAGATCATGCCCCCACTCTAGGGCATGTCTGTGGCAACGCTGTGGCACGGCTGTGGTGAGAAGGGGGCAGTTGTCAGTGGCCGGTGGTCAGAGTTCGATCATAGCACACATATAGTAGGCATATTGTGGATTTCTCCTAGTTTTATTCTGGTTTTGTCCTAGTTTATTCTACTTGCTGTATTTTATGTTTCGTTCTTTTCCATGTGTGCGGGAGGAATAGTGATAATGTAGAACTCGTGTGCCGGAGGTACACTACCTCGCTTCCAGACCTACAAGTTTCACATAAACAGCAAATAATAAAAAAGTTAAACTTTCTTAAAATCTCCCATTTTTACCTCCAAATTGCGATTTAGATTGGGTGATGATCGTACTTATATATGAGAGGAGTGTTGAATGTTGATATGTTGGATGTTGATATGTTGATATGTTTTTTGCTGTGCGGAAGGAGACGAAAAAAATAGAGAAGTGTGTCCGAAAAGGGGTGGGTGAGGACTCCAGTGGACAGGGGAGGTGGCAACTATAAGCGACAGGCGGGAGCCTGGCGGACACTGCCGTCGAGGCAGAGAGAGCTTTGCCGCCATTCGGCGTCACCTTGCTACGGCTCGGTATAAGAGTAAACTCTTTTACTCTCGCTCTTGGCGCAAAATTGACATATTGGAGAAAGGTAAGGGACGAGGCGTTATCCCGACGGAAAGGATGAAAGGCAGTCCCGCCCTGCCCCGGCAGGGTTACGGCACTATATTCCCTAGGCAACTCATACTATGCTATTTAAGTGGCGAATCTGTGTTTTAGACATGGGTTCGAGTCACGCCGTATGACTAGGCCGATGCCAACTGTCGTGGTGAAATCGTGGCCAACTGCCGTGGTGAAAATATGGCCAACTGCCGTGGTAAATTTGTGGCCAACTGCCGTGGTTATAAAAAAAGTTTGTATATTTGCATCGCAATAACATATAGAAGAAATGGCTAAATATCGTTCAAGAATTGTTGATAATCAATTAGATGGAATGTTACATCGCATTGGTGCCGTCTTGATACAAGGACCCAAATGGTGCGGAAAAACGACCACTGCCGAGCAGAAAGCGTCAAGCATAATATACCTTGATGACCCCACGAATCAGAAAACCTATCAGCAGGTGGCAGAGATAAACATCAAAAACCTGTTACAAGGCGACACGCCACGGCTGATGGATGAGTGGCAGCTGATTCCTCGTTTGTGGGATGCTGTCCGCTTCGAAGTTGATCACCGCAAGTCGGAGGGTCAGTTCATCCTTACAGGGTCTGCCGTCCCCATTATCACCGACGAGATAAAGCATAGTGGTACGGGTCGCTTTGCCAGGCTTACCATGCGCACTATGTCGTTACAAGAGTCGGGCGATTCCTCGGCCGGGGTCAGTCTTCGATGGCTGTTCGGCAATAAGGGCGAGCAACCGCAAGGGCTGTCGAATATTGATATCGACCGGCTGGCTTTCTTGATATGCCGAGGAGGCTGGCCCAGTTCCGTTGACAAGCGCGATGAATATGCGATATCATTGGCTACAGACTATTACGAAGCCGTTGTCGAAACCGACTTGTCCCGTGTCGATGGAATAAAACGCAATCCGGAATTTGCCCGGCGCATTACCCGATCGTTGGCGAGACACCAGGGGTCTCAAGCGTCTCTCGAAAGCATCCGTTCCGACATGTCGGCCAATGACGAGAGGTTACTTGGCGAAAGTAGTTTTGCTCAATATATCAATGCCTTGAAAAGTATTTTCGTTGTTGATGACATGCCTGCGTGGTACCCCAACCTGCGCTCCAAGACAGCCATCAGGACCTCCGACACCCGCTACTTTAACGACCCGTCTATCGCTGTGGCAGCACTTGGCATTGGCCCGGCC
Organism: Bacteroidales bacterium; assembly: GCA_017439185.1. Lineage (GTDB taxonomy): Bacteria > Bacteroidota > Bacteroidia > Bacteroidales > P3 > Colimorpha. The sequence continues at coordinate 33,430 of JAFRTM010000002.1, forward strand.
GACCTACTGCAGGATCTTAACACTATGGGGCTATTGTTTGAGACGATGGCAGTGCGCGACCTCCGTGTTTATGCCAATGCTTTAGACGGCAAGGTGTACCACTATCGCGACAAGAGCGGCCTCGAATGCGATGCCGTGATCCATTTGCGCAACGGCAGTTTTGGCCTTGTCGAGATAAAGCTCGGAGGGGACAGCTTGGTAGAAGATGGTGCAAAAACGCTAAAAACGCTATCCGAGAAGATTGACACACAAAAAATGAAAGCCCCTGCGTTCCTTATGGTGTTGACTGGCGTAGGCGAGTTCCCGTATAGACGTAGTGACGGCGTCTATGTAGTACCCATTGGATGCCTCGGTGTATAGCATCTGCGCTATTGGCATTTATGTAGAGGTGTGGAGCAGTAGCGCTGAGGCGGAAGGGACAAGAAAAAGAGCTGCGGAGGAGTCTCCGCAGCCCTTGTGCCAGTTTTTATAGTTTCTATAGACCACTTGCATTTTGAAGTCTTAGCCGTCATTTGTCGTCGGAGGCGCTGACCGTGCTACTTGGCAGTTTTGCCGTATAGGTCCTTCTAGTAAACATACTTTAGGTTGTTGTTATTTGCTTAGTTATTTTTCTCTTACTTTCACCAAGCCTTATCTAATTAGCGTTGTTATCTGACCTCCAACGTTGCGCCCAGATTTACGGTTACTCCTTTCTTTAGGTAAACGTCATTTTCGCCATCCAGTATAACATAGGAGCCATCTTCCAATATTACATCTCCAAAGGGAACTTGTAGTGTAACCATAGTTCCGGCATGTATATTATTGCCGGGAACATAAGCTTTTCCATAATATGTGTGATTTTGGATGAATTTATTTGAGTTGAATTCATTTATGCTGCCATCGCTGCCCTGAACAAGTGCAAAGTTGGGCAGAGGTGTTGCCGTACAGTTCCCCTGTTGCGGAGATACCAATGGGTTAAGTTCACACTGGTATCCTTGACGGAGATTGAGTGTGCTCAAACTGTCGACAAGTTCAATATGGGCACCATTTTCGATACATATATACGCGCCGTTTTTAATTTCCACGTGGCCTGCACCGATTACCCTCAATGTCGCTCCGGATTTTACATGAAGTGTGCCCGTCGAATTTATGTTCAATACAGCATTGTCGTTAATCTCATATACCGATCCAGAGTCTAATACCAAAGTGGACAGGTTGCTTACATTAACCGTGGAGTATGACTCTTGTTTAAAATAAGAATCTCTTCGACATGTAAAGCTGGTTGGAGTTACAAAGTCTGCTATGCTGGACGATGTTTGTTGTGGGTCGTCAGGGTTTTGGTGCCGATTGGGTGTACCGCTTTTGTCTATGTTAACCGTAACAGACGGTTTTACGACAACATCAGGCTGGCTATTCTTTGTTATGTTTGTCAATACAATGGACCCTGCCGCCCAACGTACATCTCTATTGATGCTGACATCATTCACCTTGACTCTTACAATCAGATTGCCGTCAGCGTCTTGCCCAAACACCGAAAACGAGATGCCGTTAAGGTAATAATCGCCCATTTTTCTTGTGGTCTGATTGTATTTGGGAATGTTCTCGACACAAGGATTTCTGTCAATGCCAACCTTGTCGCCTACTATGAACTGCATACCAGTTCCAGTAAGATATTTTGCTGTGGGTTGCTCGTGGTCAACATATACAACTTCTGTTTGTTCATTTTGATGTGATGCGCTGTTATTGTCCGTGTCATATCCAATATGACCATCATTGTTATAGTCGTGCCGAATATACTCGTTAATGTTTTGTCCGCCTATGGGATTGGGAGCTGCTCTATATAATTTATACGTAACAATTCCGGATTGGGGATTGCATAAGGCTTCAGGATTCTGTGCCGTATGGTCAAACGTAAAATCATAGTCCCCGCCTCGTGAGAGCCACCGAATGCCATTGCCGTTGTTAAATAATTCTATTCTATCTGTGTCCTTTACGTGCGAGTAGGATTCCACATAGGCAACCAATCCAGGTTTGTACTCGTCAATAGGGGTTTCACAAAACATTCCTCCATTGATATTTCCATCAAACGTAGATAGGCTTCGGTGATTTTCCAACCATAGGTATTGGTGGGTTCCGCTTTCGGACGGAACTCTTATTCTTATAGCATCGCCTGTTGTGATAAAATCACGAAGTGTAAATAGACAGAAGGGATTGGGTATGTCGGACGCGTTTGTTATGTCGGAGTTTATACCCGAGGCCTTTATTTGCGGAGTCCAATCCAAGATGTAACGTTCCCATCCTGCCGCACATGTGTAATTCTGATTCAGTTTCATTATGCCCCACCCCGCCGCAGGTTCATAGAAATAGTTTCCCGCAACATTGTTGTTCCCAGAATAATGCGGGGCGTCGTATAATTCGTGCCCTATTTCGTGCGGGACTGTACACATGGGTTTCCCCCCTCCAGTCATAAATGTGAAGCCACAGTTATTAACGGTATAGCCATTACCCATCGTGTAATTGGTGATATTTGTCACCGAGACACCATTGGCTCTACCATAAGATAAACTATCAGAAGGCTTGGTTGTCCAGTCCCAAGAGAATCTGTGGCAGAATACAATGTAATCAACAATATGGTCTGGCTGCGAATTTGAATTGTCATAATTATAATTCGGAGAGTTAGTCCTATTGTCATACAGGCTCCAGTTTACACTATCGGCTATTTGTATCAATGCTTTTTTATTAATATCGCCCCAATCGTCTTGACTGGAGACATTTACTACCACCCGCCGTGGATAATAATCGGCAACCACCTTGAAACTTCCGTTTGACATTTGGTAATAGAAGTTGGAAATCGACAATCTATTCGTATCGGAGTACACATTGTTTGGGAATTCCGAATATGAGGAATAGAACACTTTGTTTGTAGTGCTGGTTGCCCAATTTGGGAGTGTCGATGAGGCTGGCCAGTCATCAACATTTTGAGAGTCATATGGTGTGCCATAACTAACGAACACCACCAGTATTCGCAAGTCGCCTTTAGGTGTGAATACTCCACCATACGGAACGTAGCCAGTCTCTCTCGCTCTAGAAGGTTCTGAAAAATCATAATCATTCTCCATTTGTCCGAAAACGGAATATGCCAAACCTATTATAAAAGAAAGTACGATTATCTTTTTAATCATTGCTTTATGATTTTAATTTGTGATTTTGAGGTGTTTGTCTCTATATGTAGAATATATATGCCATGTGGGACATTTTTTAGACAAAGATGTTCTTTGTCATAGATATTGTCCATGACTACATTCCCCTTCACATTATAGAGAATTGCCGACTCTATATGTTCGTCGCATCGGATATGAAGCCAATCATTACATGGATTTGGCCAAACCGAAATCGTAATGGTTCCTGTCCTTGCTTCTATCCCTCCGTAATCTTCATTTATTATGCAGTCTCCCTCTGTCCATCCATATGGATTCGAAAAGTGATAGACAAGTTCGTTATCCTTGTGGCAGCACACTATGAGACCAACAATATATGGCCAGTCAATCATTGCATAGTCAAGCAAGTTGGTACAGCCGACACCTTCAATAAACATCAGCGGAGTGCCATAAAAATTTTCACTTAAAACGATTACACGACCATTATCGTTCGAAAAAGTATCCCTTACGAAACATCGGATTCCGTCACTCCATCCTGAGAGATCCCGTAATATTATTGTATCGTGCAGAGAAAGAGATATGTCGGCAATTATAAAATCTTCATCTTCGTCCGCATAGCGACACCATAATCTACCTGTTGCCGTGTCTTCTCTCAAATAGAAATCTCTTGAGGTAACATCTCTTAATCCAGAATATTCAATTTTTTTGTAAGCCATATCGCCTATTACCGTGTCATACGGTGTACTAAGTTTATGATTTTTGGGAGACATGTCATAATATTCCGTTGCCACGTTCCAGACGGTGTATTCCTGGCCGAAGAAGGATTTATAGCCCGTAGCTTTTTGCCCCAAGCAGACCGCTGCGATACACAGCGCCGCGGTAAGTACGATTAACCTTTTTATGCTCATGATTATTCGCTATTTAGTTAATATCATACGTTTAGTATCCATTATCTGATTGTCCACTACCAATGAATATACATACATTCCAGCATTGAAGGTGGAACCGTCAATCATAATCTGCCCATTTCCGAACGTATTAAGTGGATAGGTCTGCAGCAGTTCCCCATTCAGGTTAAAGATGAACAAATCGGCTTGGGATACATTGTTTGGAACAAAATATTTGATTACGGTTGTGTTTGAGAATGGATTTGGTGTGTTTTGATACAGTTTCGCTCCGTTGTCTGCTGTTCCCTGGATGCCATACTCACGGCCATAGGCCATTCGGCTGGTTGAGTCGGAGTACGGGGAGTTCATATAGTCATTATGACCTTCCGCATCAAGTCTGATTCCGTTCTCCTCCAAGGTACTATACAGTTCTTTGAATGCAGATATCATTATCGGTATCAATTCCAAGTAGTTGACATATTCGTTTCCCACCGAATCTCGCTCCACGAGTTCTGGGAAAACACTGGCAATGTCGCTGGCCATTAGGCCGTAGCGAATGTCTCCCTGATCCCGCAGACTCAATAATGATTCCATCTGTGCGATGTCAGCTCGCTCTCTGTCTGACAAACTATCTGTTTCTATAGGTGATACCATGCTTACGTCCGGCACAATATTATTGACGGGGCGGTAATTATACCTGATGCCGTTCAACTGCATTAGACGAGGTAGGGCGTTTTGTATTTCTCCAACCGATCGTTTGTGGTTATCCACCGAACTGACAAAAAGTCGATCCATCCTTACGCCGTCATAAAAGGTAAAACGGGGAGAAGCGTTGGCTTGGTACCCATAAGAACCAACGACCGTTGTCCCGTTTCCATTCGTCATTACGATGCCATTTTTACCATGTAGCCATAGTCTGTCAGAGTCGGTAGTGCCGTACTCTCCAACAAATACATTCAATCCATTAAGACTCTGACGTCCCATGTCGCCGAATCCGAGTTTTGAGCCTGCGAAATAGTCACCGGAACCATGTATCGCCATTGTTAGTATGTGATCAAGGTCATCATTGGGATTGGTATTGGGCCCAACAATTATTCTGCCGTCATTTTTGATTACCATCTGCGCTGACATCGACATCCCAGTCAATACGGCCAGCACAATAAGAATTAATGTTTTTTTCATATTTGTATTCTTTTAATATGTTCTGATTTTTTCTATTCTTTCGCCAAGTGCCCCTGTAAATATTAATATCCAATTTTCATATTTATCGGGGTTCATGTTGCACAATAAAGTCGGTTGTCATGCGTTATATTTATGCATTGGGCAACGACCCTATGCGATGGGTGCGGGATGGCAGGGGGGGGCGTTGCTTACGAGCTTTCACTTTCATAAGGCGCTCGCCCCGCTTAAGCACCCTTCTTATTCCTGCCCCACACAGCGTGTAACGGTCCTGTGCGGGGCTTTACAGTATGAATTCCATAGGCTTTAGCGTTTAACAACAGTTACTTGCTTTGTTATTTCTTTACCAGTTTGCGGTAGTGGATTTCGCTGTTGCCGTCGCTGTCGGTGGCGGTTATGCGGACTATGTAGCTGCCCGAGGGAAGTTTCGCCACGTTGAAACAGTGGGTGTCGCTGTATGTA
>JAFRTM010000003.1 GCA_017439185.1 Bacteroidales bacterium
CACGTCGCCCTGTGCGAGTGCATCGGAGAACAGTTTGCAGTCGTCGCTGCTGATATAGACCTTCTTGTCGCACATGCGGCTACGGGTGGGCAGATAGACGAAGTGCGACATGGCACCGGTGAGGCTCATCGCGGTGAGCACTATTCCCACGGCGGTGGTGATGAGACCTAGGGTGAGGCAGGTGGCACCAAGAGTGTCGCCCATGCCCACAGTGCGCAGCAGCACCATCAGTCCTATGCCGCAGGCCAGCACCAGGATGCTCGGCAGCGGTGAGTTTTTCTTGCGTGTTATTTTGCCGTTCATTTCGGCTTCGATATATTGTTCTATTGTTTTCATTTTGATTGTTGTTTGTGGTTAACGAATATGTCGGTAAGTGGGATGTATTTGTGACCCTCGACGCGTATGAGCTGCGAGTAGAATACGCGCTCGTCGCGGTCGCTGTAGCGCACTAGTGCCAGTTCGGGGTTGGCCTGACGTTTCACGGCGTCGAGCGCCGTCTCGTCGCCTCGTTCCAATGCATCCACCAACTGTTTTTCCTGCGAAAAGGAGTAGTAGGTGTAGGTGGGTTCCAGCACAGCGTGAATGTCCTTGCAGTAAGGACGGCGACTGTCGCCGAAAATCCAGTAGCAGAGGACTGTCACGAGGCCGCAGCCACCCACCACCATGCCACCGAGCAAAGCTGACGACGCACCAGTGGATATGTTATCGTGAAGAATGTATATCGCACCGCACAAAACGCCGACAGCTGTCAGCGCCCAAGCCGACCAGAGGGGCAACAGCGTGCGGCGTATCTCCGGACGGGAATAGATTTGTTTTCTGATGTATTCCATATCTGTAATCTTTAAAGTTTATAGGAATCTATAGAATGTACAGAAATCTATAGAAAAAAAATACAAGGCCGCAACGTCGAAGTTGCAGCCGAAAATAAGGATATGGAAACAATCAGAGCCTGAGGCAGCGTATCAGGTATATGTAGCCGCCCTTCATAGGACGACTGCTATGGGTGGTGAGTCGCAGGGGCTTATAATGCCGCGCCTGCGCCATTTGAGCAGTGGGAGCGGTGCTGGCCTGGCTGTCGTGGACAACTCGCACCGTTGTGGGAGGCACAATGGATGTGGAACCCGTTACAGCCAGCACATCGTTCATGCCGATGTCTTGCCACTGCGGAGCATTGTCTGTTCGGCCGATACTCTCGGACGAGATGCCGGAGGCGTTGCGTTGTACTGCCGAAACGTTCGTTGGCAGTAGCAGGCATAGCGCGGCAATCGTGAAGAGTATAAACCGTCTATAGGACATATTGCGAAATCATGATCGTATATAAAACGAGAAGAGACTCCTTATATTGTGTTATTTGCCGTTTAATTTTGATGCCACAATATTAATATAGATTAACAAGAATGTCGGGAGTCTTGTTACCGTATGTTGGTCCAGTCTATCGGTTTCTGTCCTTGCTGCTGCAGTAGGGCGTTTGCCTTGGAGAAGTGGCGGCAACCGAAGAAACCCCTGTAGGCCGACAACGGCGAAGGGTGAGGCGCTGTGAGTATGTGGTGCTTGGTCTTGTCTATGAGTGCCGACTTGGCTATGGCAAAGGAGCCCCAGAGGAGGAACACTATGCCTGAACGCCGGGTGGATAGCGCCTGTATGGCGGCGTCGGTGAACTGCTCCCATCCGTGCTTCTGGTGCGAGCCGGCCTGATGGGCCCTTACGGTGAGGGTGGCGTTGAGCAACAGTACTCCCTGCTCGGCCCAGCCGGTGAGGTCGCCGTGGAGGGTGTCAATATTGCATCCGAGGTCGCTGTTGATCTCTTTTATTATGTTGACCAGCGAAGGGGGGACGGCTATGCCTTGCTTCACCGAGAAGCAGAGGCCGTGGGCCTGTCCGGGCTCGTGGTAGGGGTCTTGTCCTATGATGACCACTTTCACCTTGTCGAAAGGCGTGGTGTTGAAGGCGTTGAATATCTCGCTGCCGGGAGGATAGCAGGTATGTTGCTGTCGCTCGCTGACGAGGAAGTCTTTGAGCTCGGCGAAATAGGGTGCTTCGAACTGGGGTCGCAGTACTTCGAGCCAGGTGGGTTCTATGCGGGGATTTACAGCCATTGGTCGCCTCCGAGGAATGGGTTGAATTTCCGTTCGTCTCCTACAGTGGACACCTCGCCGTGTCCGGGCAGTACGGTGTAGTCGTCGTCGAGGGTGAGGATCTCGGAACGTATGCGCTGCATCAGCAGGTCGTAGTTGCCGCCGGGGAGGTCTGTGCGTCCTATGCTGAAGCGGAAGAGTGCGTCGCCGGTGAACACCATGTTTGACGCTTTCACCACGAAGCAGAGGCTTCCGGGGCAGTGGCCTGGGACATAGCGGCATTCTATATCTTCGTTGCCCAGCTTGAGGTGCTGGTATTCTTTCAGGAACGTCAGCGGTATGGAGTCGAAGCCGTCGTCGCGGAAGCCCATCATCGGGGCCATGTCGCGTGCGGCGGCTATCAGTGGCTGTCCCTCCTCGTGGAGCGAGAGGGGAAGTCCGTAGGTGTCGGTTGCCTGCCGTGCTCCGCAGAGGTGGTCCACATGGGCATGGGTGAGCAGGAGGTATTTCACCGCCAGACTGTTGTCCTTGACGTAGGTGAGCAGCCTGTCGGCTTCCCAGGAGTCTTCGGCGGTGGGGTCTATGATGGCGCACTCGCGGCTCTCGGGCTCCCACAGCACGTAGCAGTTGGTGCCGTAGTGGTTGAAGGCGAATTGCTTGACGTGCATGGCTACTGGGCTGCGTTGATCCATTTCTCCAGCTCCTCTTTCTGGAGTGCCGGGACTTCGAGTTTCAGCTTCTTGCGGAGTCCTCCGAGGTCGTTGAACAGCTTGTTGACGTTAGCCTCTTTCAGCTGTGCTATGGTGTTGATTCCCGCCTTGCGGAGGGCCGGCACCCATTCGGCAGCCATGCCCAGCGCCACAAACTCTTCGTCGCTGGTCACCACGGCTTTCTTCTCGGGCTTCATCTGCGGGAACAGCAGCACGTCCTGTATGCTCTGCTCGCCGGTCATCATCATTACCAGACGGTCTATGCCGATGCCCATGCCAGAGGTCGGCGGCATGCCGAACTCGAGGGCTCTCACGAAGTCCATGTCGATGAACATGGCCTCGTCGTCACCTTTCTCGCTGAGGCGCAACTGCTCCTGGAAACGGCCCAGCTGGTCAATCGGGTCGTTGAGTTCGCTGTATGCGTTGGCCAGCTCTTTACCATTCACGAACAGCTCGAAGCGCTCGGTCAGTTCGGGATTGTCGCGGTGGCGCTTGCAGAGGGGGCTCATCTCTATCGGGTAGTCGGTGACGAAGGTGGGCTGAATCAGCTTGTGTTCGCATTTCTCGCCGAATATGGCGTCTATCAGCTTGCCCTTGCCCATGGTGGCGTCGGTCTCCACTCCCAGCTGCTTGCAGGCCTCGCGCAGCTGCTCCTCGTCCATGCCGCTCACATCCACTCCTGTCTCTTCTTTTATCAGCTCTATCATAGGAGCCCTGCGGAAAGGTGCTTTGAAGTCTATCTCGTTGCCCCATACGTTGACTTTGGTGGTGCCGTGGAGTTCCATGGCTATGCGGTTGAGCATCTGCTCCACGAAGGTCATCATCCAGTTGTAGTCTTTGTAGGCCACATATATCTCCATGCAGGTGAATTCGGGGTTGTGTGTGCGGTCCATGCCCTCGTTGCGGAAGTTGCGCGAGAACTCATAGACTCCGCTGTAGCCGCCCACGATGAGCCTCTTCAGGTAGAGCTCGTTGGCGATACGCAGGTAGAGGTCTATGTCCAGTGCGTTGTGGTGGGTGATGAACGGACGTGCCGCCGCTCCTCCCGGTATGGACTGCAGCACCGGCGTGTCCACCTCCAGGTATCCCTGCTCGTTGAAGTAGTTGCGCATGATATTCACTATCTTCGCCCTTTTTACGAAGGTCTCCCTTACCTGCGGGTTCACTATCAGGTCCACATATCTCATGCGGTAACGCTGCTCGGGGTCGGTGAAGGCGTCGTAAACCACTCCGTCCTTCTCCTTCACTATAGGCAGCGGCCTCAGGCTCTTGCTCAGCACTTTGAGGCTTTTCACATGTATCGAGGTCTCGCCCATCTGGGTGATGAACACATAGCCCGTGACTCCGATGATGTCGCCGATGTCGAGGAGACGCTTGAACACCGTGTTGTACATCGTCTTGTCTTCGTCGGGGCATATCTCGTCGCGTTTGATGTAGAGCTGTATCCTGCCGCTCTCGTCCTGCAGCTCCACGAACGAGGCTGCTCCCATGATCCTGCGGCTCATGATACGTCCTGCAATGCTCACGTTCTGGTAGTCGCTGCTGCCCTCTTTGAAATTATCCAGGATTTCCTTGCTTTTCACGTTGACCTCGTAAAGGGCTGCGGGGTAGGGGTTGATACCCAGTTTTCTCAGCTCTTCGAGCGAATTACGCCTCATCTGTTCCTGTTCTGTCAATTGTGCCATGGTATGCTATTATTTAATTTTCAGATAATTATATAAGAAAAAATATCTTCCAGTGGGAGGATTTGAAACTGCAAAGATACAAAAAAACTATATATTTAAGGATAATATTATAAAAAAATATGCCAATGTCATAGAGTGTCAAGATGGCTTTTTTATGTTAAAATTTCGCTCCTGGGGCAATAAAAATTGTGAATGTGCGTTAGTCATACATAAACTTAAAACACCTTACTATGAAAAAGAAATTGTATTTTATTGCGGCTCTACTGAGCCTGGCATTTTTGTCGTGCGAGAAACCTACGGAAACCACCGAATTGAGCACGTTTGACCAATTTGGAAGCACCCGGTCGCTGTTTTCGGTCGGCGATGGGGCTCGGATACGTTTTTCGAGAGGAAACCTGCAGTATCAGGCCAGTACCGGCATTTGGCGCTTTGCAGAGAACCAATATGACTACATTGGAGAGGAAAACCGAAATATAGCCCAGGGTTACGATGGATGGATTGACCTCTTCGGATGGGGAACCAGCGGCTGGTACAGTGGAGCCGGAAGTTACCTGCCTTATGATACGAGCACATATTATTATGAGTATAACTTAGGTCCACATACAGGTTTGTCGGGAGACTATGCCCAGGCCGACTGGGGCGTGTATAACGCCATAAGCAACGGAGGCAACGAGGCCGGTATGTGGCGTACTCTTACGGCCGACGAGTGGAGCTATTTGATGGGCGATTCGGGAGTGAGGGCAGGCAAGTGGGCAAGAGCCATCATAGGCGGCAGATATAAAGGTGTTGTCATCTTGCCCGACGAGTGGACAACACCCGAGGGCCTGACTTTTGCGGTGAGAGAAGGAGCGGGCTATGCCGAGAATGAGTATAGCGAGGAGGAATGGGCCTTGATGGAGAAAGCTGGAGCGGTATTCCTGCCGGCTGCCGGTAGCCGCAGGGGGATAGAGGTAAGCGAAGTTCAAGAGTGGGGAAACTATCATTCGGTGACGTCAGGCAGCGAGAGCCAAGCTATGGGAATGGGCTTCTGTGACACCATGGCACTTGTGGGATACGGATATAAATATAAGGGCTACTCGGTGCGTCTGGTCCGCGACTATAGGAGATAGCTGTCTTCTGTATCGGTAGGTCGTATCTTTCCCGGGGAGGGGAAGGGTTTGACTGTCGTATGTAGGTGCTCCCAAATACGAACCAACCATTAAGGGGAGTTAAAGGGGAGTCGTAACTTTTTTTATGTTAAATTTCGCTCCTGGGGCAATAAATTTTATATACTGCCGTTATTATCTTATTTAATATATAGTATCATTGATATGAGGAGATTTTTGCAAGTAGCTATACTGCTTTTGTCGTTGGTAACGGTTTATGACATGGTTGCCCAGCCGGGCGGCGGATTCCCTGGCGGAAGACCTCCCGGAGGCGGATTTCCCGGCGGTCGTCCCCCCGGAGGACGTCCAGGACAGAACGGTCCCAATATGAGGCCTGACGATGCGAAGGCTCAGAACGTGCGCCAGAAGAAAGTGCGCGAGGGCAGCACCTTCAAGGTGGTCGGCTCGCTCCGCGACAACGACACCAAGGAATTTCTCGCCTATGCCAACGTGGCTGTCCTCGACTCGGCCGACAGCTCTATGGTGAAGGGTGGACTGACCAACCTCGACGGCTACTTCGAGATCACGGGTGTGCCGGCAGGCTCTTACCTCTTGCGTGTCTCCTACGTGGGCTATAAGACCCTCTACCAGCCGTTCAAGGTGGAGAACAATACTGCGCTGGGGACTATCTTCGTACATCAGGGCACCACTCTCATGAAGGAGGTGACCATCTCGGCGGAGCGGCCGCTGTACTCGATGGAGGGTGAGAAGATGATATACAACGTCAGTGAAGACCCGTCGATACAGACCGGAACGACGACCGACGCCCTTCAGAATGCGCCGGGCGTGGAGGTGGACATCGAAGGCAACATAACGCTGAGGGGAGTGAGCAGTGTGGAGATATGGATCAACGACAAGCCGTCGAAGCTGACGGCCGAGAATCTGAAGACCTACCTCGAGACGTTGCCGGCGAACGCGCTGGACCGCATAGAGGCCATCACCAATCCAAGTGCCAAATACGCAACTGAGGCTGAGGCTGTGATCAACATAGTGACTTCGGCTCATATCAAGAAGAACCACTTCATAAGCTTCGGCGTGTTCGGTTCGCCGCAGCCGTTCGTGAGCCCGTGGATGAGCTACATGTGGGCCAACGAGAAACTGTCGGTGAACATCTACGCTTCGGGGCGCTTCAACCAGAACAAGGGGATGAACTACGGCAGCTCTGTGATGCGTCGCGACGCGGCCGGCGGTGGCTACGACACCATCAAGACCGACACGTCGTACAGCGAGTCCAAGTCGCTCGGAGCCGGCGGCAACGTCTTTATGAATATCTCCTACACCATAGACTCCACCTCCGACATCGACTTCTTCGGGAGTGTGAACTACAACTACAACAACTCTCTCTCTCAGATGTTCGACAGTTGTGGCTTAGACCCGTTGTTGGTGGGCGGCTACCTCTACGGCGACACCAATAAAAGCTGGGGCCACTCTTGGTTTGGCTTCATGGGAGCCAACTACACCAAGAAGTTCGACCGCATGGGGCACAACCTGCGCATCGGCTTCGACGGCCATTTCAACACGGGTTACTCTTTCAACGACATCCTGCGTGAGTACGATACGACCTATTATATCGCCTCGCCGTTCCCCCTGGAGGGCTACCACAAGTACTACAAGACCAACCGCGGTAGTGGCTCTGCAAGCATAGAGGCTCGTTACAACCGCCCCTACAGCAAAGACGGCGAGATGAGCTACGGACTGGAATTCAGCCACGAGAACGAGCATAACACCTACTACCGAAGTTTCATAGACGGCGACACCACACGCGACGGCTTGAGAAGCTACGACTACGTGGGACGCGAGGACCAGCTGGACGCCGACGTCAATTGGACTCACCGCTGGGGCGGATTTACCCTCGAGCTGGGACTGGGCGGAACGTACCGCAACCTCCACTTCAACTACACACACGACAGCATCTGGAACTGCGACGACACCACATACAACCAGTTTACCGTGACGCCGTCCATCCACATGACCTACCGCACCGAGAGCATGCACAACTTCAAGATCAACTATACGCTCCGCATGCGCAATCCGCAGGAGTACCAGCTCACCACCTTCAAGACTTATACCGAGGACTCCTACTCGATGGGTAACCGCGACCTCACACCCTCGCTCACCCATAACGCCGAGATTGGCTGGACCAAGTTCTTCGAGCGTTTCGGCTCGGTGGGATTGGAGGGCTACGGACGCCTGTCGCAGAACGAGATCGACAACCTCACCGACAACACGGGTCTCGAGGACGAATACTTCAAACGGGTGGTCAACTACTCGATACCTTACAATATGGGCATGTCCTACCGCTACGGTCTCTCCGCCAACGTCACCTACCGCCCGACGGGCTTCCTGAACGTGAGGTTCTACGCCAACGTCTATGACTACGGCTACCGCATGCAGTATGTGACCCGTGGCACCGAGATCAAGGACCACAAGTTCTCCTACAGCTTCCGCATCAACGCCTGGTACAAGTTCCTCGACAACTACCAGATCCACGCCTCCGCCAACTACAACAGCCCGACCATAGGACTCTACAGCGTGCGCAAGGCCCGCTACAATATCAACCTCGGTTTCCGTGCCGACTTCTTCAAGCGCAAGATGTCAGTCTTCGTCAACGTCAACGACATCTTCAACTGGGGAGCCCGCTACGGCTCGGGTTCGGAAAATACCAACCCCTACTATCTCAGCAACTCGACCTCCAAGAGCTACTACTTTGGCAAGCCTACCAAGCCCATCTCCACCTCCATCAGCGCCGGTATCACCTTCCGCTTCGGAAAGATGGAGCTCGAGCGTAACGCCAAGGAGGGCAGCGACGAGAGCGGCTCCAACGTGATGAGCGAATAAACACTTCACATATCCACATTAAACATATCCACATATCCACATTAAACATATCCACATATCCACATTTCACATATCCACAACAAACATATCAACAACAAACATATCAACAACAAACATATCAACATTAAACATATCCACCTATCAACAATAAAACTCAATGAAAAAAGCCTATATTTTCCCCGGTCAGGGAGCCCAGTTCGTAGGAATGGGCAAAGACCTCTACGATAGCAACGGCGACGCCCGCAAACTTTTTGAGCAGGCCAACGACATCCTCGGCTTCCGCATCACCGACATCATGTTCTCCGGCACCGACGAGGAGCTGAAGCAGACTCGTGTGACGCAGCCGGCCATCTTCCTCCACTCGGTGATAGCCGCCGTGTGTCTTGGAGAAGAGTTCAAGCCCGACATGGTGGCGGGACACTCCCTCGGCGAGTTCTCCGCCCTTACGGCGGCGGGAGCGCTCTCCTTCGAAGAGGGCCTCACCCTCGTCTCCAAACGTGCCATGGCCATGCAGAAAGCCTGCGAGCTGCAGCCCTCCACGATGGCTGCGGTCCTCGGCGGCGAAGCCTCCGACATCGAGGCGGCCTGTGCTGGTGTGGAAGGCGAGGTGGTGGTGGCAGCCAACTACAACTGCCCCGGCCAGATAGTTATCTCGGGCACTCCTAAAGGTATAGAGCTGGCCTCAGAGGCGCTGAAAGGCAAGGTGAAAAGGGTGCTGCCGCTCAACGTCAGCGGTGCCTTCCACTCTCCGCTCATGGAGCCAGCAAGGGTAGAGCTCGCCGAGGCCATAGAGAAGGCTGTCGTCAGCCGTCCGATGTGCGTGGTCTATCAGAATGTCGATGCGCAGCCCCATGGCGAGCCCGAGGAGATAAAAGCCAACCTGCTGGCCCAGCTCACGGCTCCCGTACGCTGGACTCAGAGTGTCGTCAACATGGTCAACGGCGGAGCCGACGAGTTCGTCGAGCTTGGTCCCGGAGCCGTGCTGACCGGCCTCGTCGCCAAGGTACGCAAGGCCATGGAGGCGAGCTTGTTCTAAGCCTGCCGCTTGCTGGAATGTCTTACCAATAGATAATGATTATGAAAAAAATCTTTTGTAGCATAGGGTTGTTGTTGCTCGCCGGATGGGCGTGGGGCGACCCCGTAGGGCCTGAGGATGCCCGGCAGGCTGTCCTGACGTTCTGGCAGCAGAGCGACTGCGCCAGCCTAAGTGGCGTGGAGGCAGGTGTCTTTGCCGACGTCACGGCACAGACGGAGTTTTCGCACCTCTACATCTTCAGCAGCCCCGGCGCCTTTGTCATACTCTCTGCCGACGACTGCGCCAAGCCGATACTAGCCTATTCCACCACCAGCGCTTTCGACCCCGGGGATATCCCTGTGGCGGTGCGCGACTGGCTCTTCACTTACGACAGTCGCATCGGGCAGGCGGTGAGCCTGCAGCTCGTGGCTACGCCCGAGATCGCCGCTCAGTGGGAGCTGCTGCGGTCGGGCCGTTGGTTTGAGGGAAGGAAAGACCGGACCGTCGACCCTCTGGTCTCGGCCCAATGGGGACAGAATACGCCTTATAACGCCATGTGCCCCTCCAACACCCTGGTGGGCTGCACGGCGGTGGCCATGGGCCAGATAATGCACTACTGGAAATATCCCGAGCACGGCACGGGCTCCCATGCCTACACCAGCAACGGATACTCCCACGATGTCGACTTCTCCGCCGCCACCTACGACTACGACGCCATGCCAAACAGCTGCAGCAGCGCCAATGAGGCTGTCGCCACGCTGCTCTACCACTGCGGCGTCGCCATCGAGACCTACTACACGTCGAACAACTCTACGGCATACGTGCTCAACACGGCGTCGCACCCCTACAATGCGGAGTCGGCGATGAAGCAGTTCTTCGGCTTCAGCGGCAACGCCCATGGCGAACGGCGCATAATGTACGACAAGGACACGTGGATTGCCATGCTGAAAAGCAACCTCGACGCGGGTGTGCCTATGATATACAACGGATTCAACTCGTCCAACTCGGGCGGCCATTGTTTCGTCTGCGACGGCTACGACGCCAACGGATTCTTCCATTTCAACTGGGGTCTGAAAGGCTCCTACGACGGCTTCTTCGAGATCGACGCTATGACTCCTTCCAACCAGGATTTCTCCTACGACCAGGGAGCCATCATGGGCCTGGTGCCCGCCTCCTCCGAAGGTGTCGGCACGGTCTCCGGCAGCAGTCTCGCCGTCTATCCCAACCCCACCGCGGGGGTCGCGTTCCTCGAGGGCGGCATGGAGGCTTGCTCTTTCCGTGTCTATGACGCGGGCGGAAGGCTGGTACTTTCGGGCTCTCTGTCCGAGGGCTGTGGCGCCATCGACCTTTCGTGCCGTCCCGACGGGGTCTATTTCTTCCAATTGGTCGGGCAAGGTGCGCCTGGTTCTATGCAGAAGATTGTCAAAGTCAGTCTGTAACGATATTAGTACATTCAGCTTATGAAGTCGAGATATATCCTTTTCCTTGTGTTGTCGGTCCTGGCGTCGTCCTATGCCAAGGGCGAGCCGGTTGACGCCACCGATGCGTGTGTCGTGGCGGCCCATTTCTATGCCTCCAAGTTTAAGCAGGCACCGGAGTCGCTGACTCCTTCCATCGTCTATGCGGCCCCTTCGCCCTATGCTGACGACCTGCCGGGCCACAGCTTCTATGTCGTGAACCTCAACTCCGACGGCTTCGTCATCGTGGCGGGCGACGACCGTGTGAAGCCTATACTGGCGTTCTCCGACGAGGGAGCCTTCGTGGCCGAAGGGATGCCGGCCAATGTGCGCTTCTTCCTGGAGGAATATACCCGTGGAATACGTTACGAGGTCGGGGAGAAGGGACAGGCCGACGAGGCGGTCCTGCGACAGTGGGCCGAACTGCTTGCCGGCACGCCGCCCGCCAGGAAGGACGGCGACGTGGTGGTGGGGCCGCTGCTGGGCAACAACAAGTGGAACCAGACGAAATACTATAACGACCTGTGCCCAGCCGACGCCACCGGCAACTCCGCCTATGGCGGCCATGCGGCCGTGGGCTGCGGCGCCCTGGTGATGGGGCAGGTGATGCGCTACTGGCGCTACCCGGTCACCGGCACGGGTTCTCATTCCTACTCCGCCACCGGCTACGGCACCCTCTCCGCCGACTTCGGCGCCACCACCTACCGCTATGCGGCGATGCCCGACAGGCTCATAGCCTCGACGCCCGACAGCTGCAAGGAGGCCGTGGCCACTCTGCTCTACCACTGCGGCGTGGCGGTCAACATGCGCTATGGCGCCGCTGCGAGTGTCGCCAACTCCAACAAGATAGTGAGTGCCCTCTCCACCTATTTCGGCTACCCCTCCACCGTACGCTATATCGAGAAGGGCAGCACCTCCATGTCGGTGTGGCTCGGCTACCTGAAAGGCGAGCTCGACGAGGGAGCCCCTTTCATGTACGGCGGCAGTGGCAGCTATGGCGGGCATGTGTGGACCTGCGACGGCTACCGCGACGACGACTATTTCCATTTCAACTGGGGCTGGGGTGGCGACCAGAACGGCTACTACGCCCTCAGCAGCTGCAGCTCCTACGGCTTCAACAACGAGCACGCCATCATCATCGGAATCCGCGGCCCCGCGTTGCCGGGAGCCTCCGTGGCACGGTGTGAAAAGGGCGGTTTCAGCGTGTTCCCCAATCCTACCTCTGGCATGGTCCATGTCAGCTCCGAGGGGGGACTCACGGTGCAGGAGTTTCAGGTCTGCGACCTCTATGGCCGTACTCTCCTTCGCGAGCGGGTGGGCCAGGCGGCGTTCTCCGTTGACCTGTCGGCCTTCGCCACCGGCACCTACATGCTCAGGCTCGTGGCTGGCGACGGCGTCGAGTCCTTCCGTATTCTGAAGCGATAGTTTTGTCTTTTGTTTGTCCCGGCGGCCGAGTGGTACCTCGGCTGGCTTGTCGTCTGCGTGCCTCAGGCGGGCAGGGGGTTGTGGTGCAGGAAGCGCGTCTCGGCAGGGGAGAGCTCGCGGAGTATCGCCTGGGCTATCAAGCGGTGGCCCTCCTCGTTGGGGTGCATGCCGTCGGCACACACGTACTTCCTGATCTCCTTCTGGCTGAGGAAGGCGGTGCTGATGTCTATCACCCGCAGGTTGCGCCGCGCCGCTATCTTGAAGACCTCCAGGTTGTACTGCTCGTGCCAGTTGCTGATGGTGTGGATGTCGCCGTGCAGCCACCTCAAGATGTTTTCACGGTCCAGCCCTTTCGTCACGTGGTCGAAGAACAGCTGGGGTTCCAGCTCGGGCAGTGACAGCAGCACCGGCACAGCCTTCCGCTCTTCCAGTCGGTCCAGCACACGGTTGTAGGTGCGCCGGAACTCCTCCAGGGTCAGCTGGGGACGGTGCTCCCCCTCGGGGTCGCGGCTGATGGCCGCCCAGTCGTAGTTGCAGTCGTTGCCGCCGAACTCCAGCACCACGATGTCGCCCGCCGAGATCTTGGCGAAGTGGCGGTCCAGGTAGCTCAGGCCGCCCGTGATCGTCGAGCCGAAGCGGCTCAGGTTTTCTATGGGTATGCCAAGAAATGTCGCACATGAGTTCACGAAGTTGTTCTCGCACACCTTATATTTTATTATACCCTGGCTCAAGAGTTCGGGGTCGGTGGTCACTCCCTTCATCACCGAGTCGCCGAATGCGAATATCTTTTTCATGGTAGTATCTTTTTTTTGTTGTTTGATGTTCGAAAAACGGTGCAAAGATACACCCGTTTTTTATTCCGCAGGCGAAAATGGAACGTGGGACGAGCGGAAGGTGCCGAAGTGTTAAAATGGTGCCGAAAGGGGCAAAACCGATGATGAAAATGAGTGTTTTACGTTTTTGTCCCACCTTTTTGGTGTCCAATGGGACGAAAATTTTACCCTCTTTCAGCCCTTTCCCGGCAATTTTAGATGGGGAAAATAAGGCGAGAGATGCGATAGGAGGTATTGGATTTTGATTTTTTTTGTCTTGTAAAATTAAGTAGTTGATTTATAGAGAAATAGTAAAAATGTAAGAATTTTGATATGAAAATGGGGAACAACGGAATTTTATAAAAATATAATAGGTTGTAAATTAATGTCTTATTCGTATAAAGTCTATGGTAAGTCTATGTTTGATTTTAGGATGGGCGATAGTTTAGAAAATGGATAAATGTGGCAGGGTGATTTGAAATTTGATTAAAATATTGATGGAGAGTTTTAGTCTATAAAAAAGGCCATAAGAATATTGAAAGGACCAAGAAAAAAAAGAGGAATTGTTGTGGATTAAAAAAATATTTGTAATTTTGCAAAGTTAAAATAATATGATATAAAAATTATAAACGGTTGATAAAAAGAAAATAACAAATAAATATAGATAGCGTTTGCTGATTAATTAAACGTTCTAAAGCTTGGCCGCAAAGAACTCTTGCATAAAATGAAGCAAATGCCTACTAGCGTGGGCATTTATCTTGCAAGAGTAGGTCAGGCCAAGCACCTAGGAACGTTGGATATGATGTCCACGTTTTTTTTGTGCTTGTCCTGACTTCCGTTTTTTTTATTCGGTTTGCGCATACATAAAATATGTGTGCTATGAACAAATGGTTACAACTGAGTCTGGAATATGCAAAGACTAAAGCATATCTTGATGACCTGTATGCTGTATATCCGACAATCCCGGATGGAATACGGTGTATGGATGAAGAAAAATTTTCAAAAGTAGAAAATGCATATAAATTAAGAGATAATAAAAAACTAATAAAATCTCTTCTTGCATTAGAACTTTTTCCTATAAAGGACAGTTATGTTTCATATTTACGACGTGATTCGTCTGCAATAGAGAGAAACCCAGAAACTATAGATAGGCTGTCGGGAATATTGTACGATTGGGGTATAGATAAAATTTACGAAAGATGCTGCGAACCTAAAGAGGCTAATAGAAAAATGGGGCCAAAATTTAAGGAATGGGTAAACAGCAAGGCGCTTGGCGTAGACCCCGTGTGCATAGATGATTTTTTGGCAAATGATGATAATGCAATATTGTCAGGGAGTGATGAGGAAATGAAAGATTTTGCTAAATCTCTTGGATATTCAAGAAATAAGGGACTTGACTTTGTTGCCCGCTGGCATGGAAAATATATACTTGGTGAAGCGAAGTTTCTAACGGACAATGGAGGGCATCAGAATGCACAATTTGAAGATGCAATAAGTACACTAACTTGTCCCCATGTTAATGCTATAATGATAGCTATTTTAGATGGCGTTCTGTATATTGAGAGTCGAGAAAAAATGTATAGAAGTATTACGGGGACATATGAAAATCGCAATATAATGAGCGCTCTCTTATTAAGAAATTTTTTATATTCAATACCAAAATAATGAAGAACAACATACTTATACATGGAAATAACATATATGGATTAAAATATCTTATTGAAAAAGAGCATCTTGCGGGCAAAGTCGATCTTGTATATATAGACCCACCATTTGCAACCGGTGGTGATTTTACAATATCAGAAGGTAGAACTTCTACAATAAGTAATTCTAAGAACGGGACCTTGGCATATTCGGATAAACTTGTAGGGGTTGAGTTTATTGAGTTTTTAAGAGATAGATTAGTCCTTATACGAGAACTTCTTTCTGATAACGGTTCGATCTACCTTCATATAGATTATAAAATTGGTCATTATGTCAAGGTTATGATGGATGAGGTGTTTGGAATTGAGAATTTTAGAAATGATATAACTAGAATCAAGTGTAATCCTAAGAATTTTCAAAGAGTAGGATATGGCAATATTAAAGATCTTATTTTGTTTTATACAAAAGGTAACAATCCAATATGGAATGAACCTAAAACAGAATATACAGCAGAGGACATAAAAAAACTTTTTCCTAAATGCGACAAGGATGGCAAACGATATACAACCGTTCCGATACATGCGCCAGGAGAAACTAAAAATGGTTCGTCAAACCAACAATTTAAAGGAATGTATCCTCCTCCGGGAAGACATTGGAGAACTGATGTGAAAACGCTAGAGGAATGGGATAAAAATGGTCTTATTGAGTGGTCTGCGAATGGTAACCCAAGAAAAATAATATATTTTGAAGATAGAGAAGGGAAAAGGGTTCAAGATATTTGGGAATTCAAGGATCCTCAATATCCCAATTATCCGACAGAAAAGAATGAAGATATGCTTAATTTGATTGTAAAAACATCATCAAATGTTAACAGTATTGTTTTAGATTGTTTTTGTGGATCTGGAACAACACTTGTTGCTGCACATAAGAATAATCGTAAATGGATTGGTATTGATCAATCAAAATATGCTATAGAAGCAACGCAGAAAAAGCTTGATAATATAGAGACAACACTTTTTTATGACAGGCCAAAATTCGATATCATAGAGTTGTGATTACCGTTTGGTAATATTGTAATATATAGTAGTATGACGAAACGGAATCTATATGGTGCGGAGTCCTATTAATACAAGCAGGGGGGGGCAAACAAAACAAGGGAAAGAGCCGAGAAGTGTAAACAAAAGCAGTGATGGTGTAAGCGTGATTGGGGATTTGAACGAAACAGTGCAAAACAATTTAGTTTAACCGTTTCAAATCTGTCAACCAATTTCAGAGAAAGTCTTTTTTTCAAAAAGTGGCTACGAAAAGTGTGGTTTTTTTATAAATGTACCTTATTTATACAATAAAAGGGCGGGGGTTGCGTTATTGTATATAGTCTAATAAAAATGGGACCATTATGAAGAAGGTTGTAATTATGACTTTGGTGGCTGCCGTGGCGGTGCTGGCGGTGGGATGCAAGAAGGATCAGGGGAGCCAGACGGAAGACCTCACGATGGGCAGCGTGACCTACTCGGCCTGCAAGAGCTATACCGACAAGCTGGCGAAGGCTATGGAGCCTTGGGGTGACCCCGACTCGGCGGCGGTGACCTACGACGAGGGGACTCTGCACGTGACGCACTTCAACGTGCTGGTGAACTGCGTCTTCGAGGAGGTCGGCGTGGAGGTGGACCTGACGCAGAGCGTCGACACTATCACCATAGAGGAACATGAGACCCGCACCGGACTGATGGCCGACTGCATGTGCTCGACGGACTGCTCGTACGACATCAAGGGGGTCAAGAAAGGCCACCACGTGTTGGTGTTCAAGAACTGGTACCCGGAGGAGAAGGTGATGAGCTTTGAATGGTAATTGAAAATTGAAAATAATTAATGATTGAATACGAACGGTTCAGGTTGGGTAACGGGTTGACGGTGCTGGTGACGGAGGACTGGAGCACGCCGCTGGTGACGTTGAACCTGCTGTGTGGCGTGGGAGCACGCGACGAGCGTGAGGGGCTTACGGGCTTCGCCCACCTCTTCGAGCACCTGATGTTCGGCGGCACGCCGAGGGTGCCCTCCTACGACAGGGAGGTGGAGCAGATGGGGGGCGAGTCGAACGCGTTCACGAACAACGACTATACGAATTTCTATATCACTGTGCCGGCGACGATGGTGGAGCGAGCTATGTGGTTGGAGGCCGACCGGCTGAGGGGCCTGGACTGGAGCGAGGGGGTGCTGGAGGTGCAGAAGAAGGTGGTGACGGAGGAATACCGTCAGCGCTACGAGAACCAGCCCTACGGCGATCTGTGGCTGTTGCTGAGGCCTCTCTGCTTCAAAGAGAGTGCCTATAGCTGGTGCACGATAGGGAAGGATATAAGGGACGTGAGCACGGCGAAGATGGAGGATGTGAGGGCGTTCCACGACCGCTTCTACGGTCCGGAGAACATGATACTGGCGGTGGCGGGAGGCGTGAAGGCCGAAGAGGTGAGGAGGCTGGCGGAGAAGCATTTCGGCGACCTGGCGCCCCACGGAAAGATAGAAGTGGGAGTGGCGGCGGAACACCGCCAATACAGGCGCGAGCCGCTGCAGAAAGAGGCGAGGAGGCTGGAAGTGGAGCGGGAAGTGCTGGAGAACGTGTTCCTCAAGGCTTACCCCATGGCAGGCAAGGGGGAGAGGGATTTCGTGGTGTGGGATCTGCTGAGCGACGTGCTGAGCAACGGGAAATCGTCGAGGATGTACATAGACCTGGTGAAGGAGAACCCCCTGTTCACGGAGTTGTCGGCCTTTGTGAGCGGCGAATACGGCGAGGGACTCTTCGTGGTGAAGGGCATGTTGAACGAGGACGTGGCCTTCGAGGCCGCCGAGAGGGGAGTGGAGGAGCAGCTGGAGCGGCTGAGGAACGAAGAGTTAGCGGCGAGGAAACTGGAGAAGGTGGTGGACAAATACGAGGCGACATTCGCCTTCTCGCACTACAAGGCGTCGGAGAAGGCGGCGAACCTGTGCTACTACGAGTGGATGGGGAAGACGGAATGGGTGAACAGCGAACCCGAAGAATACCGCAAGGTGACGACCTCCGACCTGCAGAGGGTGGCGCGCGAGGGACTGGCAGAAGAGCGGAGCAACACCATATACTACAAAAAGAAGAGTTAGCAGATGGACAAAGGGAACGATAAAAGACAGACGCAGCAGCCCGAAGAGAAGCACCACTTCTGGGAGAAGGCCTTCTGGAGAGGGCTCGGCAAGGTGGGCATGCGCTTCATAAGGATAGTGAGCGGCATATTCCACTGGCTGCTGTTCAAGGTGCTGATGCCGAAACAGCTGAAGGTGGCGACGAAGAAAGACATATATACCGTGATCTTCAAGTCGGACACACCGGCTGGAAAGAAGTTCGACGTGTGGTTGCTGATAGCCATAGTGCTGAACATAGTGTTGCTGATAGTGGACAGCATGATAAGCGAAAACAGTACGCTGACCGACCGCGTGCACCGCAACAGCTCGTGGTTGTGGTGGACGATGAAGGGTCTGGAGTGGGTGTTCACACTGGCCTTCACGCTGGAATACTACCTCAGGGTTTATTGCCTGAAGAAGCCGTGGCGCTACGTGTTCTCGTTCTACGGCCTGATCGACTTTCTCTCGATATTCCCCGCCTACCTGAGCATCTTCCTGCCAGCCACACAGGCGCTGTCGGTGCTGAGGCTGCTGAGGCTGCTGAGAATATTCAGGATATTCAGGATCGAGAGGTTTGTGGAGGAAGGACAGCTGCTGTTGGAGGCTCTCAAGCGGAGCGCCATAAAGATACTGATATTCATGTTCTTCGTGCTGATCACCGCCGTGATGCTCGGCACGATGATGTTCGCCGTAGAGGGAAACACTAACGAAGCGATGTCGAGTATCCCGAAAGGCGTCTATTGGGCGGTGGTGACGCTCACCACGGTGGGTTATGGCGACGTGACGCCCACCACCTCGCTGGGAAGGTTCATCTCCATTGTGGTGATGATACTCGGTTACTCTATCATAGCGGTGCCGACGGGCATAGTGGCGGGTGAGACGATAGAGAGCCACAAGAAACGCAAGAAGTCGAAAAAGATAAAACAGCTGCTTGATCCGACGGATGAAGACTATGAGGAAGATATTAACTAACCTGTTGCTGACGCTGGCCTGCAGTGCGGCGCTGGCGCAGACCCACACGGTGAGCGGCGTGGTCACCGACCGCGAAAGCGGCGAGACCATGATAGGTGTCGCCGTGGTGGACCGGGTGAGCGGCAAGGGGGCGGTGACCAACTCATACGGCTTCTACAGCCTCACGCTGAAAAACGACAGTGTGAGCCTGAAGGTCTCCTTCGTGGGCTACAACCCCTACGAGAAAGACACGGTGCTGGGCGGCGACATGGAGATGAACGTGGCGTTGAGACCAGGAGTGGAACTGAAGGAGGTGGTGGTGAGCGCCGAAAGGGTGGGAAGCCTGAAGTCGTCGCAGATAAGTGCTGTGGACATGCCTCTTGAACATATCAAGGCTGTGCCTGTGCTGTTCGGCGAGACCGACGTACTTAAGGCCCTGCAGCTGCTGCCAGGCGTACAGAGCGGCACCGAGGGAACCAGCGGCATGTACGTGCGTGGCGGAGGACCCGACGAGAACCTCTTCCTGCTCGACGGTGTGCCGCTGTACAACGTGAACCACCTGGGAGGTTTCTTCTCGGCGTTCAACAGCGACGCGATAAAGAACGTGACATTATACAAGGGGAGTTTCCCTGCCCACTTCAGCGGAAGGCTCTCGAGCGTGGTGGACGTGACTACCAACAACGGCAACGACAAGGAATATCACGGAGTGGCGTCGCTGGGGCTCGTCTCGGCGAAACTTAGCGTGGAAGGGCCTATAGTGAAGGAAAAGACCACTTTCTCCCTCTCGGGACGCAGGACCTACGCCGACCTGCTGATACAGCCGCTGCTGGGGCTGGTGTCGGCCGCCAACGACATAAACACCACGGCAGGCTACTACTTCTACGACGCCAACGCCAAGATCACGCACAAGTTCTCGGAGAGAAGCCGCCTCTACGGCTCGTTCTACATGGGCGACGACGTGGCGTATGCCCGGATGAAGACTCGTGAGAGCGGCTATTCGGGCTACGAGGAATATATGAAACTGCGCTACGGCTGGGGCAACATCGTGGGCTCGGTGAGGTGGAACTACGTGATAAACCCCAAGATATTCATGAACGTGACGGTAGCCTACACCCAGTACCGCAACAAGATAAGCCTCACGATGGAGGACAAGTACAGCGACGGGACCAACACCAGCGTCACCGAAGGGGAGATGAGCTACAAGTCGGGCATCAGGGACATCACGGCGAAGGTGGATTTCGACTATGCCCCCAACCCCAACCACAACGTGAAATTCGGCACCAGCTATATCCACCATATCTTCCGCCCCGAGGTGAGCGGCGTAAGGCTGCACGAGCAGGGTGTGGAAGAGGGGGTGACCACCAACTTCAACTTCGACACGCTGATGGGACAGAGCCTCATCCATGCCGAGGAGTTCAACGCCTTCATAGAAGACGACTGGAGCATAGTGGAGGCGGTGAAGATCAACGGAGGTGTGAACCTCAGCGGATTCCTGGTGCAGGGGAAGTTCTATCCCTCCATCCAGCCAAGACTGAGCGGCCGTTTTCTCATCACCCCTGACCTCTCGCTGAAGGTGGGATATGCGTTGATGACGCAGTATATGCACCTGCTGTCCAACTCGTCGATAAGTCTGCCCACCGACCTGTGGGTGCCTGTGACGGCGAGGATCAAGCCTATGACCGCCCACCAGGTGGCAGTGGGGGCGATGTACAGTTGGAGCGGCATCGCCGACTTCTCGGTGGAAGGATATTACAAGCACATGGACAACCTGATGGAATACCGCGACGGAGCCTCGTTCTGGGGCAGCTCGGTGGGATGGGAGGACAAGGTGTGCCTCGGCGAGGGTTGGTCCTATGGCGTCGAGGTGCTCATACAGCGCAACATAGGGAAACTGACCGGATGGATAGGCTACACGTGGAGCCACAGCGACCGGAGGTTCGACCGCGAAGGGCAGATGATCAACGGCGGCAAGGTGTTCCCCGCAAAGTACGACAGGCGCCACGACGTGTCGATAGTGCTGATGTACAAGTTCAACAAGAAGATAGACTGCAGCCTCACATGGGTGTTCAGCTCGGGCAATATGTGCACCTTGGGGATGCAGGAATATGAGGGCGAAGGGGGCGTGTCCACAACATATATCGAGTCGCGCAACAACTACCGGATGCCGGCTTACCACAGGATGGACGCCAGCGTGAACTTCCACCGTAAGCTCAAGAAAGGCGAAAGGACTATCAACGTGAGCGTGTACAACCTCTACAACCACAAGAACCCGTTCCTGATATATACCGCCGACGGGGTGTCTACCAACAGGACTACCGGGGAGATTTACCCGAGGACGCTCAAGCAACTCTCCATATTCCCCATCATCCCGTCGTTCACCTATACCTACAAATTCTAATACTTGACAACAATGAAAAAGATAATATATTTGATAGCGGCGACACTGTTGTTGGCAGGGTGCGAGAAGCAGATAGACTTCAGGGGTGAGGAATCGTCTCCGGTGGTGGTGTTGATGT
The DNA here is from genome assembly GCA_017439185.1 of Bacteroidales bacterium. Lineage (GTDB taxonomy): Bacteria > Bacteroidota > Bacteroidia > Bacteroidales > P3 > Colimorpha. The sequence goes on from JAFRTM010000003.1 coordinate 21,421, forward strand.
CGAAACCCGAGGTGGATAGCGCTGTGGCGGTAAGGCTTACCTACAGCCGATTCTTTCTCTCGGCGAGCAACTCGTTCAGGGTTATCTCCAACGCCGACGTGAGGCTCAGCGCCAATGGCACAGAGTATGTGGGGCTGTTCGACGGTGAGAACTACACGTTCGGATATACAGCCCACGAAGGCGACAATCTGTCGCTCGCGGTGAGAATGCGCAACGGCGGCGAGGACACGCTGGTGACGGCGACCACCAAGGTGCCGTACAAGGCGGGAGTTAACGTGGTGTCGTTTGAGAACAGGGAGCTGCGTTTCAAACTGAGCGACAGGGGAGGGGAGAGAAACTATTACAGGGTGTCGGTCAAGAAGGTGGACACTACGTTTAGCGTCAGCGTATATAATGAAGAGACCCATGAATACGACAAGGTGGACACATTGATAGTGACGGAAGAGGGCGCTTATTTCACGTGCAAGGATGTGGTGCTGACCGAGAATCTGACGGAGACTGAACTAGATGTGGATCTGGGAGGCTCGGATACATATTACCGTGAGCTGCTCTTTACCGACGAGACATTCGACGGGCGCGAGTATGAGGTGAAGCTGGGAAGTCTGGACGGCGATGTGTATTATTGGGAGAAAGGGGGCTACGGAGAAGAGAGCGTGACGTATTATTATCTGGAGGTGGAGTCGCTGACGAGGGATGAGTATTTGTATATCTTGTCGATAATGAAACAGAACTCGTCGGATTTCTTTATGACGGAGCCGGTACAGGTTCAGTGCAACGTGGAAAACGGAATCGGGCTGTTTGCGGCGAAGGCGCGGACGGAGGTTTATGTAGGTAAAATTGAAGACGACGGTACTTGGAAATAAAGTAAAGGCAAAGCAAGGGTAAAGTAAGGGTAAGTTCGACATGAGTGGGAGATAACGGAAGATAAAAAATGACGAAGAAAATATTGATAATAGACGATGTCCATCCTGTGATGGTTGAACGGCTGAGAGAAGCGGGGCTGGAGGTGTGTGTCAATCCGGGCATGAGTCGGAGAGAGTTGCTGAAAGCCGTCGGCGAGTATGACGGCCTTGTGGTGAGGAGCAAGATTGAAGTGGACAGGGAAGTGCTGGATGCGGCGGGTAAGCTGCATTGCGTGGGCCGCGTCGGCGCCGGCATGGAGACTATAGATGTGGAATATGCCGAGGGGAAAGGCATAAGATGCCTGAATTCGCCCGAAGGCAACCGCGATGCCGTCGGGGAACATGCTGTGGGGCTGCTGCTGGCGCTGCTGAACAATATAGCAAGGGCCGACAGCGAGGTCAGAGGCGGCCTGTGGCAAAGGGAGGCAAACCGCGGAGTGGAACTGCAGGGGAAGACGGTTGGTATTGTGGGCTATGGAAACATGGGCGCCGCTTTCGCCAGGAGATTGCAGGGCTTTGGCTGCAGAGTGGCGGCTTACGACAAATACAAGAAGGGCTTCGGCTCGGAATACGTCGAAGAGGTGACACTGGAGCAGTTGTACGAAGAGTCCGATGTGGTGTCGCTCCACGTGCCGCTGACGGACGAGACCCGTTATATGGTGGACAGACGCTTCCTGGAGCGCTTCTCGAAACCGATATATCTGCTGAACACGTCGCGCGGCGCGGTGGTGAAAACCGTTGATCTGGTTAAGGCGATGGAGAGCGGCAGTGTGACGGGGGCTGCGCTGGATGTGTTGGAATACGAGAATATGACCGCCGACGCTATGGGTGGAGAACATGAGCCGGAGGCTCTGACCTATCTGAAAAAATCGCCGCGAGTGGTGCTGACACCGCATGTGGCAGGCTGGACGGCGGAATCGAAGGTGAAACTGGCTGCGGTGCTGGCCGAGAAGATAAAGGAGGTAATATGCTCATAGTAGGAGACTGCATAATCACGGAAGACATAGCCGACTGTCGCTTCTGCTGCGACTTGGAGCAGTGCCAGGGGCAGTGTTGCGTGGAAGGCGACGACGGGGCACCGGTGGAAGAGGATGAGATAGCGGTGATGGAAGAGATTTACCCCCAGGTGAAACCCTATATGACCGAGGATGGCCGCAAGGCGGTGGAGGAGCAAGGGGTGACGACTCTGGACAGGGCAGGGGAGCCCTGCACCCCGCTGGTGGGAGGGAGAGAGTGTGCCTACGTGGCCTGGCGTGACGGCAAAGCCCTCTGTGCCATAGAGATGGCTTACAGGGAGGGCAAGATAGAGTTCGCCAAACCGGTGTCGTGCCACCTGTACCCCATAAGGGTCGATAACTTCGGCGAGTTCAGAGCCCTCAACTACCACAGGTGGGATGTGTGCCGCTGTGCCGTGGCGAAAGGCAAGAGAGAGGGCGTGCCGCTGTACCGTTACCTGCGCGAGCCGCTGATACGCAAGTTCGGCCAGGAATGGTACGACGAGCTGGCACTGTTATGTGAAAACTATATAGAAAGAAAGAAATAGAAATATGAACACAAAAGCAAAGCAAATAACCATTGTGGCGACAGTAATCCCGTTGCTACTCATCGCCGACCAATGCCTCAAGTTCTGGGTCAAGACCCACATGCAGATAGGCGAGGATATACCTATCTGCTCGTGGTTCCACATCCATTTCGTGGAGAACCAGGGAATGGCCTTCGGCCTCTCCTTCGGCGAAAACATAGGCAAGTTTCTCCTCTCGATGTTTAGGATAGTGGCGTCGGGAATCCTGGTGTGGTTCATCGTCAACGGAATACGCAAAGGAATCTCCACGATATACGTGGTGTGCATGTCGCTCATCCTGGTAGGGGCGGTGGGCAACCTCGTAGACAGCTGCTTCTACGGTCTTATCTTCAACGAGAGCTACTTTTCCGTGGCACAGATTTTCCCGCCCGAAGGGGGCTATGCACCGTTCCTCTACGGCAAGGTTGTCGATATGTTCTACTTCCCGTTGTTCACCATTGACCTGCCCTGGGGAGGAGAATACCTGTTCTTCAACGCGATATTCAACATCGCCGATGCGGCCATCACCGTGGGCACCATCCTGTTCATCATAGTTTACTTTGTGAGAAGACCCCAAAAAACGATCACCTCGCTTGTGAAGGACAAAAAAACTCCTACCGATTCCGAAGAGAAATAAAAAAATATTCCTTTGGTAATCAGTGGTTAATGAAAAAAAAAGAAAAATAATTTTGTCAGAATAAAAAAAGTTAGTACTTTTGCACCCGATTTTGTGAGAAAAAATCGATGGCGTCGTAGCTCAGTTGGTAGAGCAGAGGACTGAAAATCCTTGTGTCACTGGTTCAATTCCAGTCGATGCCACGCCCGAGGGAAACACACGAGTGCTTCCCTCTTTTTTATGTGCTGCACAATAAAACCGCCCGCGTGGCGTTATTATAAGGTTATTAATACTATTACGATGCACACCTTACCGATACAGATACGCTTCAACGACATAGACCAGATGGGGCATGTCAACAATGCAGTGATAATGGAGTATTTCGACTTGGCGAAGTCGGACTACTTCACCGCCGTGGGACTGCCTCCCGAGGAGGGCGACTTCACCGTGATGATAGTTCATTTCGAGGTCGATTTCAAGGCACAGATACACTTCCACGACAAGGTGGCCGTGAGCACACGGGTGGAGCGTTTCGGCACCAAGAGCCTCACGGTGGAGCAGCAGGTGGTCTCGCCCGAGGGGGACAAAGTGTATGCCGTATGCCACACGGTGATGGCCGGATATTGCCGCAGCGCGGCCTCGGCAGCCCCGATACCCGAAGAGGTGAAAGAGCGAATCAGAAACTTCGATATGCAAAACGCCTAACATATTAACTTATGAAATATAAAGCCTTTCCGTTTATCATAGCCATCATGCTCCTCGCGGCATGCAACAAGGACAGCCACGAGGGAATCTCCGAAGCGGGCGCCATACAGGCTCCCTTCTCGGTAAGCGACAGCACGAAGGTGCTCTTCTCGATGGGTAACCTGCAATACTGCGGCGAGACTGGCGTCTGGCGTTTTGCCGAGCACCAATACGACTTTATAGGCTCCGACAACGTGAATATCGACGCCACCTATTCCGACTTTATAGACCTTTTCGGCTTCGGCACCAGCGGCTGGAATAGCGGAGCAGCCGCCTACCAGCCCTATGCCATATCCACCAACTATAATGACTATTACCCTGCCGACTCGTCGGCGGCGCTCTCCACGCTCGCCGACTGGGGCCACAACGCCATAGAGAACGGAGGAGGTCAGGCCGGAGTGTGGCGCACGCTGACCAAGGACGAGTGGACTTATCTCCTGAACTCTCGTCCCTCGGCTTCGCAGAAATATGCCCTCGCACGCGTCAACCGTACCGAGGGATTGCTCCTGCTTCCCGACGGATTCTCGCTTCCTGACGGCCTTTCGTTCACTCCCGGCACGGCGAAAGGCTACAAGACCAACAGCTATACGGTGTCGCAGTTCTCCAAGATGCAGGCGGCAGGGGCAGTGTTCCTCCCGGCAGCAGGCTACCGCAAAGCCACCGACTACTTCTATCCTTCGCAATATGGGTTCTACTGGTCGGCCTCGGTGCTCCTGAACAACGACAGCGTACTCAGTCCTTCGCCCAGCGCCTACGTGTGCTTTTTCGGCGAGGAGGGAGCTAACCCGCAGAACTACTCGCACCGCGACCACGGACTCTCCGTGCGATTGGTGCAGGACTTCTAAAGAATTCCTACAGCAGACATCAACCTAAGGTAATATTCCGCCTTACGTGGCAAGGCCATAGGATAGGCGCGTGAGGTTGACGGCATACGCCATATCCTTACCTGGCGGTTTCCGATTGAGCCTTCGCAGTGCTCGCCCATCTTGGGTACCGCCAAGCCATACTCTTCACACACCTCCTCGGCGCTCTTGGTTCCGGTGCACGCTATGTCGTGGCACCCGGGCATGGACCTCAGCAACTCGGCGATATCGGTACGTTCTACCACTTCCAGTTCTTTGTCCGACGCAATGTCGGCCAGTCGCCTCACAGCCGTTGCCGTGTCGTACATGCCTATGCCCTTGTCGCTCAGCAGCTGCTTTATCTCCGCGAGGTTGAATTCTTTGCCGTCGTCGCTCAGCAGATGTCCGCTGTCGCCGTAGAACACCGATCCCATAACCTCCCACATCATATTGCTGCGGTTGGGGTAGTAGAACTCCATACTCCACCGTTTAGGCTGGGGAGGGAAGCTTCCCAACATAAGCAAACGTCCGCCCTCGGGCAGAAAGGGTTTCCACGGATGTTTTTCTATTTCAGGCATATAGTCACTTGTATGTTACCAAACATAATTTGCAAAGTTACAAAAAATATTCCGTACCGGACCGCAATCTCATTTTTTTTCGTATCTTTGCATTTCATAAACAATAATATATTCATCATTAAATAAAACACATTCAGTTATGTACGACCAGACACGCGGACTTTACATCGCCCACTCTTCATACGGGGGACCACTTTCAATACTCGGCAATATGGCCAATCGCCACGGACTCATAGCAGGAGCTACCGGTACCGGCAAGACGGTGACGCTGCAAGTGCTCGCCGAGACTTTCTCGCAGGCGGGAGTGCCTTGCTTTATGGCCGATATGAAAGGCGACCTCTCGGGCATAGCCCGTCCGGGTGCCATGTCCGACTTCATAGCCAAGCGGCTGCCGGAGTTCGGCATCGAAAACCCGCAGTTCTCCGCCTGCCCGGTACGTTTCTACGACGTCTATGGCCAGCAGGGTCATCCCATACGTACCACCGTGTCGGAGATGGGGCCACAGCTGCTGTCGCGTCTGCTCGGCCTCAACGACACTCAGGACGGTGTGCTCAATATTGTCTTCCGTGTGGCTGACGAGCGGGGTCTCCTCATCCTCGATATGAAGGACCTGCGTTCCATGCTCGACTTTGTGGCACAGAACGCCAAGGAATATTCAGCCCAGTACGGCAACATCTCCACTGCTTCAGTATCAGCAATCCAGCGGGGTCTCCTGCAGCTCGAAAACCAGGGTGCCGACCTCTTCTTCGGCGAGCCAGCCTTCGACATCTTCGACCTCCTGCAGGTCGAGCAGGGCAAGGGTGTCCTCTCGGTGCTCGCCGCCGACCGTCTGATGCTGCAGCCCAAGCTCTACAGCACCTTCCTCCTCTGGCTCCTCAGCGAACTCTACGACACACTCCCCGAGGTGGGCGACCAGCCGTTGCCTCGTCTCGTGTTCTTCTTCGACGAGGCCCACATGCTTTTCGAGGACACCTCGAAGGCGATGGTAGATAAAATCGAGCAGGTCATCCGTCTTATCCGTTCCAAAGGGGTCGGCATCTATTTCGTTACCCAGTCGCCGTCGGACATTCCCGACTCCATCCTCGGCCAGTTGGGCAACCGGGTGCAGCACGCCCTCCGTGCCTACACGCCCAAAGATCAGAAGGCGGTGAAGACTGCCGCCGACACCTTCCGTCCCAACCCGGCTTTCAAGACCGATGTGGCCATCACTACACTGGAGACGGGCGAGGCTCTCGTGAGTTTCCTTGACGCAGCCGGCGCTCCCTCGGTGGTCCAGCGTGCCAACATCTTGTTCCCGCTCTCCCAGATAGGTGCCATATCGTCTGCCGAACGCGAAAATATCATACGTTCGAGCCGCATCTACGGCAAATACGACACTCCCGTCGATCGTGAGAGTGCCTACGAGGTCCTCCTTCGCGAGCAGCAGGCACTCATAGAGCAGCAGGAAGCCGAGGCGGCGGCACTTGCCGAAGAGAAGGCAGCAGCCAAGGAGTCGAAGGCAGGCAAGGCGACGACGTCCAAGTCCAACGGTCTCGGCAAGAAGGTCCTGAAAGGAGTAGCCACAGCCGCCACTGCCACCGTGGCTACAGCCGTAGGCACTTCCATAAGCAACAAGATTACGGGCAAGAAGACCAAGTCGCGCACCTCCACCACCCAGAAGGTGATCAAGAACTCCTCCTCGGCAGCTGTGCGAACTCTCGTTAGAGGCTTGTTCGGTACACTTCTGAAATAAACAGAGAAATCGTCTCAACAAAAAATGAGAAAGGGTGGCAGTCGCCACCCTTTCTATATTTTCAGGACTCAGCCCTATTTTATCATCTCCACGCTGCGCTCCACGAACTTCGTCAGCGCCTCGCCTTTCAGCAGTCCGTTGCTCAGCAGGGCCAAGTCGGTCAGTTGGTGAATCAGCTGTTTCTGCTTCTCGCCGTCTTCCTCTTTCAGCACCTGCTCGATCAGCGGGTGGTTCACGTTTACCACCAGGTTGTAGCTCTCGGGCATCTCGCCGTAGAACGCCATGCCGCCGCCCATCGCCGCCATCTCGCGGTAACGTCTCATAAACTCGCTCTGCGTGATGGTCATCGGCTGGTCGTCGCTCTCCATGCTCTCCATCTCTACCGTGAACTTCTGCTTGTCCACCTCGGCCTCAATCAGCGGTTTCAGCTTTTCCTGCTCTTCCTTGCTTAGTTTCTCGGGAATCTTGTCCTCGTGGGGTATCAGTTTCTCCACCACGTCGCTGTCCACTCTCACAAAGCGGCATTTCTCCACATTCCGCTCCAGCAGGTTCACGAAATGGGGCGTCAGCACGCTGTCCGTCACCAGAACGTCGTAGCCCTTGGCCTTGGCTTTCTCTATGTAGGAGTGCTGCTCTTCGGCGTCGGTGGCGTAAAGCAGGCACAGGTTCCCGTCCTTGTCGGTCTGCAGGGCTTTCACTTTCTCCTTATACTCCTCTATCGTGAAATATTTTCCTTCCGTGTTCTTCAGCAGGGCAAACTTCATGGCTCTTTCGCAGAACTTCTCTTCGGTCAGCATTCCGTATTCCACGAATATCTTTATGTCGTCCCATTTCTTCTCGAAGTCCTCACGCTCGTTTTTGAACATCTCCTCCAGCTTGTCGGCCACCTTTTTGCTTATGTGGCTTGCAATCTTTTTCACGTTGCCGTCGCTCTGCAGGTAGCTGCGGCTCACGTTCAGCGGAATGTCCGGCGAATCCAGCACGCCGTGCAGCAGCATCAGGTACTCCGGCACCACGCCCTCCACCTGGTCTGTCACAAACACCTGGTTGCAGTACAGCTGTATCTTGTTGCGGTTCGGGTCTATGGTCTTCTTCACCTTCGGGAAATACAGTATTCCCGTCAGGTTGAACGGGTAGTCCACGTTCAGGTGAATCCAGAACAGCGGCTCCTCGAAGTTCATCGGGTACAGTTCGTGGTAGAACGCCTTGTAGTCCTCGTCGGTCAAGTTCGACGGCTGTTTCCTCCATGCCGGTTCCGTGTTGTTCACTATCCTCGGCTGCTTCTTCTCCACCTGTTTCGGCTTTCCGTCCTGGTCGCAGTCGGTCTCGCTGTCCACCCACACCGTCTCCTCGCCGCACCTTATGGCCACGGGCATAAAGCGGCAGTATTTCCTCAGCAGGTCCAGCACTTTTCCTTCTTCCAGAAATTCGCTGCAGTCCTCCGACACCGTCAGCACCACGTCGGTTCCCCTCTCGGCCCTCTCGCACTCCTCCATCACAAAGTCGGGATTTCCCGTGCACTCCCATCTCACTGCCTTCGCGTCCTTGTAGCTCTTGGTCCGCAGCTCCACCTTGTCGGCCACCATGAACGCCGAGTAGAAACCCAGTCCGAAATGTCCTATCAGCCCCTCCTTCACATCCTTGTATTTCTCCATCCATTCCTCGGCTCCCGAGAAAGCTATCTGGTTGATATACTTCTCCACCTCCTCGGCGGTCATGCCAATTCCCCTGTCGCTCACCGTCAAAGTCTTCTTCTCCTTGTCCACCTTCACCTCCACCGTCAGGTCGCCCAATTCGCCGTCAACCTCGCCCCTGCTCGACAAGGCCTTCAGCTTCAGCGTCGCATCCACTGCGTTACTCACCAGCTCCCTCAGGAAAATCTCGTGGTCCGAATAGAGGAACTTCTTGATTACCGGGAAAATGTTCTCCGTCTGTACATTCAGTTTACCGTTCATATCTCTGTCTTTTTATTATTACTTCAATAACCGTAGGCGTCCGTCGCCTATACATTATTATATATAGCAACTTCCGTGCCACCCGCTCCAGCCCTGTCAGCAGTCTGCCATTTCTGTCAGTACTGACACAAATGGCAGACCTCCCCCTCTCGAACCAATGTAGGCTTTACCCTTACATTGTGTCCTACCAACCTCCTATGTGCCTCCTACCTGCCACCTCTGCCATTTCTGTCACACCACCCGCCTCCTCTCCGCAACCAAAAAAGTCCCCGGAAACATCTCCCGGGAACTTCACTTATTATATATAATACCTTATATATATATTACTCAATCTCTCCAGGTAAAAGAAAGTTGCCTATTGGAAATCCTGATTATTGGTGTTTGCGTGGCATAAATTCAAGTGCAAGGTGTAGTGATGCTCCGCTAAAAGGATACCACGCCGTTTGTGTATTGGTTACAGCAGTATAGAGAAGTATTTCATACCCGGCAGAAAGGTTAATGGCAGTCTGGCTTCCGACTTCAATACGGAGGCCAGCCCCGAGGTCAAGATAGGCGGCAGGACTGAGTTCAAGCGTAATGCCATCTCGAATTTGGAAGAAAGCCTTGTATCTGGTGGAAGATCTTATATCCCATCGCACTGCTACAAAGGCAGGAATACTATAGAGCCATGGAGTAACATTGGTTGGTGGAAAATAGTTAAATGCAATACCTCCCCCGAGAAAAAATATGTCGCTGAACTGGCGACCATGGATTGTTCCAAGTGTAATGCGTCCGTACGGATTCGTACCAAAACCTACGGTATATCCAGTATATGCAAATCCGCGATAGCCTTTGTCGATACCGTAACGTGGTGAGTCTCCATTTAGAGTTGTAGCATTAGATGCCGTAATAGTTAATAATACGAGAAAAAATGCTATAAATAAACGTTTCATAATGTATGTTTTTTAGTGTTGATTCCTCAGTCTCTCCTCATATAGGTGTAGCCCTTCATCAGGCCCGTGTTGGCGCTGCCGATGAAGCCCAGGATAACCTTCGCCTCGTCGGTGTTGCCGTAATGTTCCTTCACCGCCTCCACCGCATGGCTGATAGTCAAGCCCTTCTGGAAAATATAGCGGTAGATGTCCTGTATGTTGTTGATCTGCTCCTGGGTGTAGCCTCTGCGTTTAAGACCTAGCGAGTTCACTCCGGCGTAGCTGATCGGATATCTCGCAGCCTTCACAAACGGCGGAATGTCCTTGTCAATCAGTGAGCCTCCTGCCGTGATCACGTGCGAACCGATATGCACGAACTGCAGTATCGCAGTCTTGCCGCCCATTATCACGTAGTCGCCCACAATGATATGTCCCGCCAGCGTCGTGTTGTTGGCAAACACACAGTTGTCGCCCACCACGCAGTCGTGCGCCACATGCACGTAGGCCATTATCAGGTTGCTGTTTCCCACCACCGTCTTGCCCGAGGCCGCCGTGCCGCGGTTGATGGTGCAGCATTCGCGAATCACGTTGTTGTCGCCGATTTCTACAGTGCTGTATTCTCCAGAGAACTTCAAGTCCTGAGGCACTGCTGCAATAACCGTGCCGGGGAATATCTTGCAGTTCTTACCAATTCGAGCACCGGGGAATATGGTCACATTGGGACCAATCCAGCATCCGTCGCCAATTTCCACATCCTCGTATATGGTGGTGAAGTTACAAATTGTCACATCCTTGCCTATCTTGGCATTAGGGTTGAGGTCGTATAGAGTCATATTTTGTTGTGTATATAATTCATCAAATATTTTGCAAAAGCGTTATTGGCCTTATGTCCGGGCTTGTACACCTTGAAATGCCCTTTCAGCAGGCATCCCGTAAGCCTTATGTCACCCAGGAAGTCCAGCAGCTTGTGGCGTGCCGGCTCGTTGGGGAAATAGAGGTCAGTGGTGTTCAGTAGGCCGTCGTGCACGCGGAACTGCGACGTGTCCTTGTGGAACGTCTTGCCCAGCCTCTTAAGCTGACGTGATCCCAGTTCCTTGTTCACAAACACCAGCGCGTTGTCCAGGCTTCCGCCCTTTATGAGATTCAGGTGCAGCAACGGCTCGATCTCGTGAAGAAACACGAACGTGCGGCTGGGTGCTATCTGGCCGGCATATTGAGAGTAGTCCTCCAGCACTGCCTCCTGCACTCCTATCACGTTGCCGGTAAAGTCAATCTTGCAGTTCACCGAGAAATGGTCCGAAGGCTCCACGTCATACACCGAGCCGGTCGGCGTATACTCGAAATGGAGCGGTTCCGTTATCTCGAAATAGTGGCGCTCGTTCTCCAGCTGCACCGTTCCCACCCTTTGCAGCTGCTGCAGCCACGGCAGTGCCGAACCGTCGAGGATAGGCACCTCACCTCCGTCGAGTTCCACCAGTGCGTTGTCGATTTGCATTCCGTGCAGAGCCGACATCAAGTGCTCGATCGTCGCAATGGTATGGCGTCCGGTGCCGAGCGTGGTGCCGCGTGCCGTGCTTCCCACCTTGTCGGCGAGGGCGTGCTGGGTGATGATGTTAACCCGGTCGGTCCTCCGGAAAGCGATGCCGAAGTTGCCCGCCGCCGGTCTCACCAGCACCGTCACCGTCTTGCCGGTATGCAGTCCGGGTCCGGTAAGTCTGAATGGTATTCTGATTGTTGTCTGTTGTTCCATTGTGTTGTCTTATCTGCGTCCCTGGGCGGGCACAAAGTGGTAGTTGGAGAGTTTGTAGAAGTGGGCGGTCTCGTTCTCAAATCCGTGGCCAGGGTCGCTCTGCTTGAAGTTCAGACCATAGACCATGCCGGCAGGTTTCGACATCACCGGGTTCTTGAAAAACTCAGTTCCCCTCTGGCTGAGGCCGCTGGCAAAGTATATCATCAGGTCGTTGCCGCTCGCAGCATAAAGACCTTGAGGCTCGGTCTTGAACTCTGCCCGGTACAGGTCGGCGAAAGCCTTCTTGTCGGGGTCGGAGAAGTCTATCTCGGTATAGATTGTCGTATAGTGGGCGTGGTCCAGCTGCATGAAGTCCAGGTCGCTGAATTTGTTCAGGTAGTTTTCCATAGACACCAGCGTGACGCCAGTTTTCACCATTATCAGTCGGTTGAGCAGCGTGCTTATCTGTATGTGGTTCTTGTCCTTGTTCTGGTCGTAGATGTTGAGTACCACACAATTGGGAGTCTTCTTCAGCGTTGCCGGCAACTTGGAGTTGGCGCTCCAGTCGAAGAAGGTGTATTCCACTTTCCCGTTAGCTTTCAGTTCCTTTTCCAGCACTTCGCGCATACGGGCCTCGTTGCGGGAGCCTGTGTGCACGATGTAGAGGTGAGGCTTGGCGGGACTGTGCTCGATCATCCTGAGCAGGCATTTCACCTGACCTTCCATCGACGGCATGCATTTGAACACGTAAGGGTTGCCTTCCACTATCTCGCTACGCTCGGACAGCGGGTTTACAATGAACAGCTGGTTCTGCTGTGCCAGGTTGGCGGCCTGCTCGAACTGCTGTCTCGGCAGCAGTGCAATCAGGATGTCCGACTCGGCCACACGGTGGGTGTTGAACGCCGTGGTGACATCCTGGGTGGTGGTTCCCGACACGTCCACGACGTTGAGGACAACCTTGCAGCCGGTGCGTTCCAACCGCTCCAGGCCCATCAATATGCCTTCGTAGAACTGGATGTATTCAAAAGCGCCGTAGTTTTTCTTGCCTCGCTGGTCGAGGTCGAACTTGGTGGTGGATATCTTGTCCAGGTCGGCCAGATGCAGAGGCATCATCACAGAGACGTGCACCTTGCCCGCCTCGGTCAGCGGCCTTATGACGGCAGGCGCTGCCGGCGGTTTGGGAGTGTACTGGGCGGGAGTGCGGCCCTGCTTGGCCGGTTGGGTGGCAGGCTTCTGCTGTGTGGCGGCAGGCTTGGACTCGCTCTTGGTGTCCGTTTTCGAGTCGCCCGCTCCGGCTACCTTTACCATCTGGCCCGCTTTCAGTCCGTTGGCTTTTACGTCGGGGTTGAGCTCGTAGATGTCCTCCACCGTCATGCCGTAGGCCTTGGAGAGACTGTAGAGAGTCTGTCCCGGCTCAACCTTGACATAGTGGTAGCTCTTGGCCTCTTCCACCACGGTCTGACCCTTGTAGGGCAGCCAGATGGTGTCGCCCACCGAGATGTGGTGTATGTCGGTCTTGAGCACCGCCTCGTAGTCTTTCACGCCGTAGGCGCGGCTGATGGAATAGACAGTCTGGCCTTCGCCAACGATGTGGACGTAGTATTTCTTACCGTTGAGAGTCTGCACCTGGTCGGAGATGGCGATCTGAGCCATGGCACCGAATACGGGGAGCAGCATTATCAATATTGTAAGTTTTTTCATTGTCGCTGTTTTACTCGTTCATTAGGTTATTCCCACTCTATGGTTGCCGGCGGTTTTGAGCTTATGTCGTAGACCACGCGGTTGACGCCTTTTACTCGATTGATGATGTCGTTAGAGACACGAGCGAGGAATTCGTAGGGGAGGTGGCTCCAGTCGGCGGTCATGCCGTCGACAGACTCCACAGCGCGGAGAGCCACGACGCTCTCGTAGGTGCGTTCGTCGCCCATCACGCCGACGGACTGAACCGGCAGGAGCATGCAGCCCGCCTGCCACACCTTGTCGTAGAGGCCGTTGTCGCGGAGGCCGCGGATGAAGATGTCGTCAACCTCCTGGAGGATGCGTACCTTTTCCGGGGTCACGTCGCTGAGGATGCGGATAGCCAGTCCTGGGCCGGGGAAGGGATGACGCCCTATGAGCTCGTCTTTGATGCCCAATTGACGGCCCACGCGGCGCACCTCGTCTTTGAAGAGGGAGCGGAGAGGCTCGACGAGCTGGAGTTTCATATAGTCGGGGAGTCCGCCCACGTTGTGGTGGCTCTTGATTGTCTGTGAAGGGCCTTTGACCGAACTGCTCTCAATCACGTCGGGGTAGATGGTGCCCTGGCCGAGCCATTTGGCGTCGGTGATGAGCTTGGCTTCGGCATCGAAGACGTCGATGAAAGTCTTGCCGATTGCCTTGCGCTTCTTCTCCGGGTCGGTGACGCCGGCGAGGACGGAATAGAAACGGTCCTTGGCGTCGACACCTTTCACGTTGAGACCCATGTCCTTGTAGGACTCGAGGACTCCCTCGAACTCGTTTTTGCGGAGGAGTCCGTTGTCGACGAAAATGCAGTGGAGCTGATGGCCGATGGCGCGGTTGAGGAGGACGGCAGCGACCGTGGAGTCGACGCCGCCGCTGAGGCCGAGGACTACTTTGTCGCCGCCCACTTTGGCTTTGAGTTCAGCTATGGTGGTCTCGATGAAAGACTCGGGAGTCCAGCTCTGTGAGCAGTGGCAGATGTCCACGACGAAGTTGCGGAGGAGCGTCTGTCCGTCGGTGGAGTGGTGCACCTCGGGGTGGAACTGAATGGCGTAGGTGGGCTCGCCCTCGATGTGGTAGCCGGCGAAGCGCACGTTGTCGGTGGAGCATATGCAGTGGTAGTTGTCGGGGACCTCCTCGATGGTGTCGCCGTGGCTCATCCAGACCTGGCTTCCGGTGGAGATGCCTTTCATGAGTGGCGACTCGGAGTCGATGAACTGGAGGTTGGCGCGGCCATATTCGCGTATCTTGGACTGCTGGACTTTACCGCCGCCCCATTTGGCGAGATACTGTGCGCCGTAGCATACGGCGAGGAGAGGCAGGCGGCCCTTGATGTTGGACATGTCGGGCACGGGTGCGTCGGCTGCGTTGCAGCTGTATGGGCTACCGGAAAAAATCACACCTTTGATGTTGGAAGTGAGCTCCGGAATTTTGTTAAAAGGATGAATTTCACAATAAACATTAAGTTCGCGAACTTTGCGTGCAATCAACTGAGTGTATTGAGAACCAAAGTCTAAGATAAGTATTGAATCCATATTTATTTATTATAATAAATTGCAAAACTACGAATTTATTTTTTAATGGCAAAAAAAAGTTTTCCACAATCTGTTATTTAGTACCAGAAAGGGTGAAATTATTGAAAAATTAGTGGAATATTTTTGTGGAGTAAAATAATGTTAGTATCTTTGCAACGCAATTGACTGAGGGGTTACTGCTTTTAAGTTTTTTGCAATCAGTTATTTGACACATGGAATAGTCTTTTAGGTGCCGCTTGAAAAAGAGGCTAAGAGGGAATCACGTGGGAATCGTGAGCTGTCGCGCAACTGTAAGTTCCGCAAAAAAAACGATGACGGGAGAGACCATTGGACGAGGAGTCCGAGAAGGTGCCGCCAATCGGGGACGAGTCAGGAAACCTGCCTTTGAGACTTGGCAATGCTTTCGCGTCAAAGGCGGTTGTCAGCGTTACGGAAGTTCTTGGGAGACGAGATGATTCTTACCCAGAAAAGAAGTGACGAGAGGAACGCAGGAATAGAGTTGCTGCGGTTGTGTTTTTCCACCACTGGGGGGCAGGGGAGCCCAGGTGCGATAGCATTGTATATGTGTTTTGTTAGAGAAAGAAATGTAAAACACTATAAATGCTATGAACTGGAAAGACGAATACAAGAAAAAGGTTTCTACGCCCGAGCGGGCGATTGCCGACATACACGACGGCAATTGTGTGATAATGGGGCATGCGGCTGCTGCGCCGAGGGTGGTGCAGAAGGCGTTGGCTGAGCATTGTCTGGACTATAACGATGTGTTGTTGTTCCACATGACGACGTTGGGGGAGAACGAGTGTCTTCAGCCGAAGTGCTACGGGCATTTCCGGCATGTGTCGAATTTTCTGGCGGCGAACTCGCGAGAGGTCGTGGAAGAGCTGGCCGGAGATTTCTTTCCTGCCTATTTCAAGGATGTGCCGGGAATGATAGGAGGAGACATCCCGTGTGACGTGGCAGTGTTTCAGGCCACGCCACCGAACGAGGAGGGATACTGCTCGTTGGGAGTGTCGTGCGACTATGCGATAGCGGCTATCAGGGCGGCGAAGACGGTGATAATAGAGACGAACGAGCTGATGCCGTTCACATACGGGGAGACGATGATACATGTGTCGCAGATAGACCATATTCTGCCGTGTGCATACAGGTTGCCGGAGTTGCTGTCGCAGGAGCCGTCTGAGACAGAGTTGGCGATAGGGAAGAATTGTGCGGAACTGATAAGCGACGGCTCGACGCTGCAGTTGGGTATTGGTACGATACCGAACGCAGTGTTGGCGTCTCTCGGGGAGAAGAACGACTTGGGAATACACTCGGAGATGTTTTCGGACGGAGTGGCGAGACTTATGAGGAGTGGCAACATCAATGGGAGGAGGAAGACGATACATAAAGACAAGGTGGTGGCGACGTTTGTGATGGGTTCGAATGATTTGTATGAGTTTGTGGACGGGAATCATGACATAGAATTGTATCCAGTTGATTATGTGAACGATCCGTTTGTGATAGCGCAGAATTACAGGATGGTGTCGATCAATTCGTGTCTGGAGGTAGATTTGATGGGGCAGGTGAGCAGTGAGGCGATAGGAATGAGACAGTACAGCGGAACCGGAGGTCAGGTGGATTTTATAAGAGGAGCGTGTTTGTCGAGGGAAGGGAAGAGCATAATAGCTATGCCGTCGACGGCGGCGAACGGAACGATATCGAGGATAAAACCTTTTTTGACGCCCGGTTCGGCGGTGACGACGTCGAGGAATGACGTGGACTATATAGTTACAGAGTATGGATCGGCGAGATTGAAGGGAAGGACGCTGATGCACAGGGCTGAGGACTTGATAAGGATAGCGCACCCGAAGTTCAGGCCGGAACTGGCGGAGGAGTATGAGAGGAGGTTTGACTGTCCGTTAATTTATGAATAAAAAAGCAGAGATATGTTAGGAAGTATAAGTATAGTAGAGATTTTAAGCACTTTTATAGTGATGTTTGCGATAATAGACATCACCGGGTCGATACCGATCTTCATAGCGATGAAGGAGCAGGGGAAGTCGATCAAAGCGTTACAGGCCGCAGGCGTCGCCTTGTTGCTCTTCGTCGTCTTCTTTTTTGCGGGCGACGCGTTGCTGCGGCTCTTCAGCATAGACGCTGCGTCGTTTGCAGTGGCCGGGGCCGTGGTGCTGTTTATCTTGTCGATAGAGATGATAACGGACCGTGAGCTGATAAAGAACAACCACAGGTCGTCGGGAGCGTCGATAGTGCCGGTGGCATTTCCACTGATAGCGGGGCCGGGAGCGATCACGGCACTGCTGTCGCTGAGGGCGGAGTATTCGGTGCCGAACATTATGATCGGGTTGCTGCTGAATATTGTGATAGATTATCTGGTGATAAGGTATCTGAGCCGGCTACACAAGTTCTTGGGAGGGGACATAATATTCGTGATCCGGAAGTTTTTCGGAGTGATATTGCTGGCGATAGCGGTGAAGTTGTTTGTGGGGAATATCCAATCGGTGGTGGGGACGGCGCTGTAGGAGAGAGGAGGATCAGTCGGGCGGCTGGGAGGGAGTCTCGGGAGTTAGGGCTGTGGAGTCTGGGTATTTGATTCTCACCCAGTTGTGGGCGAGTTGGCGGCAGAAGGTGTGTAGGGCGGCGGCTCTGAGGAGGTCGCCTTCGGGGGAGCCGAGTTCGGCGAGGAGGAGGGAGTCGGATGCGAGGCCGGTTTTGGGGTCGCGCCAGAAGGCATAGACCCAGATGTGGTCGCCTTGCCACTCGGAAGGAATGCTGATATTCAGTGCGTTGCCGCGGCGTGAGGCTACGTCTTGCATCAGGAGGGAGGCGGTCTTGGTCTGGCTGTATAGGACTATGGAGAGGCGGTCGTTGGAGTTGCCGTGGCCGTGGAGGAAGTGGAGTCGGAGGCCGTTGCTGGTTTGCTGGAGGTCGCTGACTTGCAGAGGCTCTAACGGTCCGCGGGCGACTTTGAGGAAGGAGGGGTTGAGGGTGCCGTCGGGTTGGAGGACGTCGGCGAAGACCTGCTCGGTGAAGCGCACCCGTGGCGAGCGCTCGGACCTATATTCTTTATAGCCAAGTTTATAGACTTTCTTCAGGGAGGCTACGAAGGAGGAGACGAGGGCGAACTGCCGGCGGTGGGATTGCTGGGCCTCGGTGCGGGGGTTGGCGACGGAGGCGGGCATGGAGCGGAAATAGCGGTGACCGCGTACGGTGTAGCCGATGATGGGGCCGAGTTTGCCGGAGAAGTTTACCAAGGAACAGTTTTGTGCCATGGGGGTGAATGTTGATATGTGGATAAGTTGATATGTTGAAATCGGGGGCAAAGGTACGAAATGTTTTTGTTTTGGCGGAGTTTTTTTTGAGTTTTTTTTTTGTGGGGGTTGTGAGTGGATGATTTTCGGGGTGGGACGGGGGTTGGACAAGTGGGTGGTTTATAGGTGGTTGAGAGGTATCAAGTCTGACTGAAATCTGAGGGAAGACTGATAATTGTTTTTGGTTGAAAAGGGATGTTTTTAGTGGTCAGTATTCAGTATTCAGTAGCTGGTTTTTGGGGAGGAAATGTTAAATATAGAGGTCGGATAGTCGGAGGTTTGTTGAAGGTGGTTTTAGGGGAGGGGAAGGGTTGGGGATTTTTGGGGGGTGGAGGAAAAAATTATATAAAAATGTTTACAATATAAAAAATGTTTGTATATTTGCGGCTATGAAAAATTGTTGGCTTATAGTGCTAAGTATGGTGACAGTCAGTGTGTTGGCTGGCTGTAGCGGTACGAGTAAACTGGTGAAAAGTAACGATTATGACGCTAAATACGAGGCTGCGGTGAAGTTTTACGAGGAGGGGAGTTACTCGAAGGCGATACAGTTGTTTGAGAATTTGTCGATGCATTACAGGGGGAGGGACTATTCGGAGAATATCTCGTGGTATTACGGTCAGTCGTTGCTGAAGGAGAAGGATTATTACACGGCTGCGTACCAGTTCAAGAATTTTGTGAGGCAGTTTCCGTATAGTGTGCATGTGGAGGAGGCGATGTTTTTGAGTGCTTACTGCAAGTATATGGATTCGCCGGAGTATACGCTGGACCAGACGGTGACGAGGGAGGCGATCACGGAGTTTGAGCAGTTTTCGGACAAGTATCCGCAGTCGGTGCACATACCGGAGGTGAACGGGTATCTGGATGAGATGAGGGGTAAGCTGATTATGAAGGATTATGAGATTGCGTACGGGTATTACAGGATTCAGTCGTATCATGCGGCGTATGTGGCGTTGCAGAGTTTTCTGAATTATTACCCTGACTCGCCAAAGAGGGAGGAGGCGATGTACTATATGCTGAAGTCGGGGTATGAGTATGCGATAAACAGCAAGGAGGAGAAGGTGAGGGAGAGGCTGCAGCTGGTGGTGAACGATTTTGACAAGTTTGCGTCGTCGTTTACGGATTCGAAGTATATGGCGAGTGCGCAGGTGATATACAGCAAGAGCAAGGCGGCTCTGGCGAAGATAGAGGCGGGAGAGAAGCAATGAATCAGGGAACAAATAAATTTAACAAATAAAATGGAAAAGAAGGAAACAGCAAAGGTGGTGGCGAAGAAGCCCCGCGTGATCAACACGACGATTACACGAAACACAAATGATTTCAGCCAGATGACTGATAATATCTATGAGACGGTGGCGATGCTTTCGAAGAGGGCGAACCAGCTGGCGGTGCAGGAGAAGAGGGAGCTGCACAAGAAGATAGAGGAGTTTGCGACGGGAACGGACGCGATAGACGAGATGTATGAGAACCGCGAGCAGATAGAGGTAGTGAAGCATTACGAGCAGATGCCGAAGCCGGTGCTGAACGCTACGCAGGAGTATCTGGACCACAAGCTTTTCTATAAGAACCCTATGAAGAGCAAGACGATGGTGAGCATGATGGAGGAGCTGGAGGACGAGCTGGTGGAGTCGGCGGTGAAGACGAACGACGAGGAGAAGCCGAAGAAGCGCAAGAGCGCGAAGAAATAAGAGGAGGAGATGAAGATAATAGTCGGCATAAGCGGCGGTATAGCGGCGTATAAGGTGCCCCAGCTGGTGAGGTTGCTGAAGAAGAGAGGGCATGAGGTGCAGTGTGTGGTCACTGCGCATGCGCTGGAGTTTGTGACGAAGGTGACGCTGGAGACGGTGTCGGAGAGGCGGCTGTACTGTGACTTGTTCGACGACGGAAACGAGCGGACGACGGAGCATATCTCGCTGAAAGACTGGGGCGATGTGCTGCTGCTGGCTCCGGCGACTGCGAATATCATAGGGAAGATGGCGAACGGGATAGGCGACGACGCGCTGAGCACGCTGCTGCTTTCGTTTGGCGGCAAGCCGATGTTCGTTTGCCCGGCGATGAACACGCAGATGGCGGAGAATGTGGCGGTGGCGGAGAACTTGAGGGTGCTGGAGGAGAGGGGAGTGAGGGTGATGGATTACGAAGTGGGAGAGCTGGCCTGCGGAGCAGTGGGGAAGGGGAGAATGGCAGAGCCGGAGAAGATAGTGGAGTGGCTGGAAGAGAAGCTGGAAGAGGGGAAGAGCATGAGAGGGAAGAGGGTGCTGATTACAGCCGGTCCGACCTACGAGAAGATAGACGCGGTGCGGTTTATAGGCAACTATTCGAGCGGGAAGATGGGCTTTGCGCTTGCCGAAGAGTTTGCGGAGAGAGGGGCAGAGGTGACGCTGGTGGCCGGACCGTGCAACCAAACGACGAAGAGCCGTGGAGTGAGAAGGATAGACGTGGAGTCGGCGCAGGAGATGTACGACGCGGCAACCGAGGCGTTCGAGAGAGCCGATGTGGCGATACTGTCGGCTGCAGTGGCCGATTTCCGTCCCGACCACCAAGAAGAGCAGAAGATAAAGAAGCAGGGCGACGGAGGAATGACGCTTAAGCTGGTGCAGAATCCGGATATACTGGCCACACTGGGAAAGAGGAAGAGAGAGGGTCAGCTGCTGGTGGGCTTTGCGCTGGAGACGAACAACGAGATGACCTACGCCACGGAGAAGCTGAAGAAGAAAGGGCTGGACATGATAGTGATGAACTCGCTGAGAGACGAGGGAGCCGGCTTCGGGACAGACACCAACAAGGTTACGATAATAGACAAGGCAGGGAACGTGGAGAGCGGCGAGCTGAAAAGCAAGAGAGAGGTGGCCGGCGACATAGCCGACGCGGTGGAGAGGCAGATGGAAAACAAATAAAGGAAAGAAATGAAGAAACTGAGCATAGTGGCAATAGTACTCGCCGGAGTGGCCCTTCTGGCGCTTGTGGGCGAGACGTTGATATTTGCGACGCACAAAGAGACGCCGATAGAGGTTCAGAAGCAGGCGATACAGCACGGTTCCAGGATATATGCGCCGCCGATACCCGACAGTGTGAGTTTCTGTGGAGAGAAGCTGCCGCTGGAAAACTACTATGTGAAAGAGGCGCTGGACAGAGAGCTGATAGTGAACATGTACGGGCACACCAATATGATATTGTGGATGAAGAGAGCCAACCGAGTGTTCCCGGTAATAGAGCCGATACTGAAAAAGAACGGAGTGCCGGCGGATATGAAATACCTGTGTGTGGCAGAGAGCGGACTGACCACGGCCACGTCGCCCGCCAAGGCACAAGGATACTGGCAGTTCATGGAGATGACTGGGAAGACCTACGGCTTGGAGATAAACGCCGACGTGGATATGCGCAACGACTTGGAGGCCTCGACCGAAGCGGCGTGCAAGTTCCTGAAAGTGCTGTATTCCCATCTGGGAAGCTGGTCGGCGGCAGCGGCAGCCTACAATTGCGGAGAGGGAGGATTGTCGAAGAGGATGGGGCAGCAGTCGGCCAAGTCGTACTACGACACAAGGCTTAACAGCGAGACGGCGCGATATGTGTTCAGAATAGTGGCGATAAAGCTGGTGATGCAACATCCGCAAGACTACGGGTTCTACCTGAGGAAATGCGATCTTTACCCGGTGATACCCACCACCACAGCTACGCTGGAAGGACAGAACGTAGATTTGTACGAGTTTGCCAAGAAGAAGGGAGTGAGCTACAAGGTGCTGAGAGAGCTGAACCCGTGGCTGAACGCCGAGAAGATAGTGAACAAAGGCAACAAAAAATATACGGTGAAGCTGCCTACCGAGAAAGGGACGAGCCTTTCGAAAATCCTGAAAGACGAAGACCGGTCAACTTCGATAGTCGGACGATTCTGAGGAGCTCCGCAGAGAAAGAGGAGAAAAAGATGGAAGAATTAGAGGTATTAGGAGCCCGGTCGCACAATTTACAGAATGTAGATGTCACGGTGCCGCGCAACAAGCTGGTGGTGTTTACCGGATTGAGCGGCAGCGGAAAGTCGTCGTTGGCGTTCGACACGATATATGCCGAAGGGCAGAGAAGATATATGGAGACATTCTCGGCATATGCCAGGCATTTCATAGGAAACATGGAGAGGCCCGACGTGGACAGAATCAACGGATTGAGTCCCGTGATCTCGATAGAGCAGAAGACGACGAACAAGAACCCGCGGTCGACGGTGGGTACGGTGACGGAGATATACGATTTTGTGAGGCTTCTGTATGCGAGAATCGGCGATGCCTATTCCCATATCACGGGGAAGCCGATGGTGAAGCATACAGAAGGGCAGATACTGGAGCTGATAAAAAACGACTACGAGGGGAAAGAGGTGATAGTGCTGGCTCCGCTGGTGAAGAGGAGGAAGGGACATTACAGAGACCTGTTTGTTCAGGTGGCGAAGAAAGGATTCCTGAGAGTGAGGATAGACGGGGAGATAAAAGAGTTGACCTACAATATGCAGGTGGACCGATACAAGACGCACGACATAGAGCTGGTGATAGACCGGCTGAGAGTGAACGAGAAGAGCGAGAGCCGGCTGCAGGAGGCAGTGAAGACGGCATTCAAGCACGGGAAGGGAGTCTTGATGGTGCTGGAGCATAGCATAATACCCGGACAGGAACACATACACTACTACAGCAAGCTGCTGATGGACCCCGAGAACGGAATTTCCTATCCCGAGCCGGAGCCCAACACGTTCTCGTTCAACTCGCCCTATGGAGCGTGCCCGAAGTGTAACGGACTTGGAGAAATCACCGAGATAGACATAAAGAAGCTGATACCCGACCCGAAGAAGAGCATAAAAGAGGGAGCGTTTGAGGTGCTGGGGAAATATTCGGCGACGAACTATTCGTACAGGCAGATGGAGAGGTTGGGCAGGAGTTACGGATTCTCGATAGACGACCCGGTGGAGTCGTTCAGCGAGGAGGCCATGAACGCGATACTGTACGGCACGAGCGACTACAGCGGCTACCATGGGACGGACGACGACTATGGCACAGGATTCCAGGGCATAGTAAACTATATATTGGAGCTGACCAATGACGAGAGTCCGGCGTCGCTGCAGAAGTGGGCGAACAGCTTCATGAATCCGATAGAGTGTCCCGAATGCCACGGCCACCGGCTGAAAGAAGAGTCGCTGAGTTTCAGGATAGACGGCAAGAACATAGGAGAGGTGGCGGACATGGACCTCACGGAGCTTTACGAGTGGGCAACCACGCTGGAGGGCAAACTTGACGGACACAAGAGGACAATAGCGCACGAGATACTGCACGAGATAACTACGAGGACCAAATTTATGATAGACGTGGGTATCGGATACCTGTCGCTGAACAGGAGTTCCAAGTCGCTGTCGGGCGGAGAGAGCCAGAGGATAAGGCTTGCGACGCAGATAGGGGCGCAGCTGGTGAACGTGCTGTATATCCTCGACGAGCCGTCGATAGGGCTGCACCAGAGAGACAACCGCAAGCTGATAAACGCCATGAAAGAGTTGCGGGACTTGGGGAACAGTGTGATAGTGGTGGAGCACGACAGAGACATGATATTGAATGCCGACTATGTGGTGGATATCGGACCCGGAGCGGGAATCAACGGAGGGAAGATAATATTTGCGGGAAGCCACGAGGAGTTGCTGTCGGGGAATCACCACACCACGACGCTCGACTACCTGCTGAGGAACAAAGACATTGAGATTCCCGAGAGGAGAGAGATGAAAGACTGCCAGTATCTGGTGATAGAGGGGGCGAAGGGGAACAACCTGAAAGACGTTACGGCAAAGATACCGCTGAGGCGGTTTGTGTGTGTAACGGGAGTGTCGGGGAGCGGGAAGTCGTCGCTTATAAACGAGACGCTGCATCCGATACTGTCGTCGTATTTCTTCCACTCGCAGGCGCGGCCGTTGGAGTACAAGGCGGTATATGGAATAGACCAGGTGAACAAGGTAATAGAGATAGACCAGTCGCCGATAGGAAGGAGTCCGAGAAGCAATCCGGCGACATACGTCGGGGTGTTTGACGAGATCAGGCAGTTGTTTGCCCAGTTGCCGAGTGCGAGAATCAGAGGGTATAAGCCGGGGAGATTCTCGTTCAATGTGGCCGGCGGGCGCTGCGAGAACTGCAAGGGAGCGGGAGTGAGAACGATAGAGATGAACTTCCTGCCCGACGTGTATGTGAACTGTGAGGTGTGCAACGGGAAGAGATACAACCGCGAGACGCTGGAGATAAGGTATAAAGGAAAGAGTATCGCCGATGTGCTGGACATGACGGTGAACGAGGCGGTGGACTTTTTCGAGTCGTATCCCAAGATACACAAGAAGCTGAAGACGATAAAAGACGTGGGACTGGGATATATCACGCTGGGGCAGTCGGCTACGACCCTGTCGGGCGGAGAGGCGCAGAGGATAAAGCTGGCCAGCGAACTGTCGAAGCCCGACACGGGAAATACGCTGTATATACTTGACGAACCTACCACCGGACTGCATTTCGAGGACATAAAGGTGCTGCTGCAGGTGCTGCAGAGGCTGGTGGACAAGGGGAACAGCGTGCTGGTGATAGAACACAACATGGACGTGATAAAGGTGGCGGACTGGATAATAGACATGGGGCCCGACGGGGGCAAGAAGGGAGGAATGATAGTGTTTGAGGGGACTCCCGAGGAGCTGGCGGAGCAGAAAGACAACGCCACGGGAATCTTCCTGAGAGAGGAACTGGAGGCCTGCGGAGGGAAGAAATAATAGAATTTGGGTAGAGAGATGCAGTTTGCAGGAGAGATGATATCGTTGTTTGTGGCAGTGTCGTGGACGGCCACCGCGCTGTTTGCGGAGGTGGCGTCGAAGAGGATGGGGTCGCTGCCGCTGAATGTGGTGAGGATGACGATGTCGCTGCTGTTGCTGACGGGGACGTTGTGGCTGATAATGGGGACGCCCTACCCGAGGTATGCCGACGGAGGGACGTGGTGGTGGCTGGTGCTGTCGGGAGTGGTGGGATATGTGATAGGCGACTACTGCCTGATGCAGGGATACATATATATAGGGTCGCGTTTCGGGCAGCTGTTCATGACCCTTTCGGCGCCGACGGCCGCGATAATGGGGAGAATGCTGATAGGAGAGGAGATGAGGCCGCTGGCGATAGCTGGAATGATGGTGACGCTTACGGGAATAGCGATTTCGATATTGTCGAGAGGGAGCGAGGAGAAGAAGCTGAGGCTTGCGTTGCCCGGGAAGGGAATATTTTTTGCGAGCATGGCGGGCATCTGCCAGGGATTGGGGCTTGTGCTGAGCAAGATAGGACTGGAACATTACGACCGGGCGATAGAGATGCAGGGAGTTGACAGTCAGGTGGCCGTTGAAGGAGCTGCGGTTGGAGTGCCGCTGTTTCTGGCGGTGCCGTTTGCGGCGACGATGATAAGGGCGTCGATAGGGCTTGTGGGTTTTATGCTGGTGCTGATGGTGTTCAACAAAGACTGGAAGGAGAAACTAGGGAGGGCGGTGAAGGACCGGAAGGCGATGTGGTGTGTGCTGGGCGCTACGGTGTTCGGGCCGTTTATAGGGGTGAGCGCGTCGCTGCTGGCCACCCAATATACGTCAACGGGGATAGCGCAGACCCTGTTTGCGTTGACGCCGATACTGATAATAGCGCCTGCTGCATTGCTGTTCAAGCAGAAG
Source organism: Bacteroidales bacterium (assembly GCA_017439185.1). GTDB lineage: Bacteria > Bacteroidota > Bacteroidia > Bacteroidales > P3 > Colimorpha. Next base: position 47,243 of record JAFRTM010000003.1, read on the forward strand.
GTGAGGGTGAAAGAGGTGATAGGGGCGGTGATCAGTGTGGGAGGAGTTTGCCTGTTTTTTATTTGAGAGAGAGGGTCGGAGAGAGAGGTAGTGGCAGAGGTGTAGAAAGGGCCGAAAACGGTCAATTTTAACACTTTGGTAAGTTGCTGGTTTATAGGATACTTATAGGTATCAAGTCTGACACAAGTCTGACATAACTCTGATGCAAGTTTGAGATAGAAATATGGGTGAGGCGGCAGAGGAGTATGACAGAAATGGCAGAAGTGTGACAGGGGGGTTGGCAGAAGTTTTTTTTGACGACGGTAGAGGGTTGGCAGAGGTATGACAGGAGAGTGGCAGAGGTGGCAGAAGGGTATGACAGAAGTGGCAGAGGGGAGAGAGGTGGCACGGAAGTTGTTGGGATATAAGATAGGGGAGTGTTGTGCCCGGAGGAGAAAAAGGTATAATATAAATAAAGGTATTCTATATATAAAAAGTAAAAGTTATGGCAGTGGAATTGGAAAACATAATGTTTCTGGACATAGAGACGGTGCCGGGAGCGAAGAGGTTCGACGATTTGGAAGAGGCGATGCAGAGGCTGTGGGAGAAGAAGGCGCAGACGATGAGCGAGTTTGTGAACTTCAGCGAGAATAGTGCGAGGGAGCTGTACAACCGGGCGGCGATATACTCGGAGTTCGGGAAGATAGTGTGCATCTCGGTGGGGATACTGAGGGGAGGAAAGTTTGTGGAGCATTCGTTTGCGGGAGACGACGAGAAGGCGTTGTTGGAGGACTTCAAGGAGACGATGGCCGGATTCCTGGGCGATCCTTATCACGCGATATGCGGGCATAACGTCAAGGAGTTCGACATACCGTTTATAGCGCGGAGGATGCTGATAAACGGAGTGAAGCTGCCGCCGATGCTGCAGTTGAGCGGAAAGAAGCCGTGGGAGGTGCCGCATATAGACACGTTGGAGATGTGGAAATTCGGTGATTATAAGCATTTTACGTCGCTGGAGCTGTTGTCGGCGGTGTTTGGGATACCGACTCCGAAAGATGACATAAACGGGAGTCAGGTGGGTCAGGTGTATTGGCAGGACCACGACCTGGAGAGAATAGCGGTGTATTGCCAGAAAGATGTGCTGACGACGGCGCGTCTGTACCTGAAGATGACGGGGAGCGAGAGGGAGATAAGCGACGATATGGTGGAGATAAGGTGAGGATAATGTTAAAAGAGCGGGCGGAGTGTAACATTTTGTGTGAAAATCCGTATTAAAAAGGGCGTGTGGAAAAAGAGAAGCGCAAAGAAACAGAATATAAACGAAAAAGATAAACGACAGACAATGAAGGTGTTTACAGAAGTGGAGAAAGATATATTGGCAGGATCATCGGGAGTGGCGGATTTTATTCCATTGATTTCGAAGGAGGAGGAAGAGTTTTTGCTGAAAGACGACGAGGTGCCCAACGAGGTGCCGATATTGCCGATAAGAGACAATGTGCTGTTTCCGGGAGTGATACTGCCGGTGTCGGCAAGCCGGAAGACGTCGGTGAAGCTGCTGAAAGAGGCGCACCAGAAGGGATTGAGGATAGGAGTGGTGGCGCAGAAGAACGACGCCGAAGAGCCGAGTGAAGAAGATATCTTCGACATAGGGACCGTGGGGCGAGTACTGAAGGTGTTTGACCTGCCCAACGGGACCACGATGGGAGTGGTGCAGGGAGTGAAGAGATTCAAACTCAACGCGTTGACGTCGAGGGAACCTTATTTCAAAGGAGAGATAGAGCCGTTTGGTGACGACGCACCGGCGAAGATGGGGAAGGAGTTCAAGGGCAAGATGACGACGCTGAGGAAGCAATATGCGGCATACCTGAAGAGCAAAGACGCCAAGAACGAGCTGGCCCACAACATAAAAGCCATAGGGAGCGACCTGATACTGGTGAACTACATAGCTTCGCACATAGAAGCCGAGGTGGGGAGGAAACAGATGATGCTACTGATGGACTACGAAGAGAGAGTGGAGTCGCTGCTGAACTATATGGCTGAGATGGAGGACTATATGGACCTGAGAGAGGAAGTGGCGCAGAAGACGAAGAGCATCATGGACAGGCAGCAGAGAGAGTACTACCTGAACCAGCAGATGAGAGTGATACAGGACGAGCTGGGCGGCTCGCCGATAGACCAGGACATAGAAGAACTGCAGTCGAGGGCGAGGAAGAAGAAATGGAACAAAGAGACGAAAGAGAGTTTCAACAAAGAGTTGAGGAGGCTGGAGAGATACCAACCGCAGTCGCCCGACTATTCGGTACAGTACAACTATCTGGACCTGATGCTCGAGTTGCCGTGGAACCAGTTCACCGTTGACGACCTCAACACAGAACACGCGAGAAAAGTGCTGGACAAAGAGCATTACGGCATAGAGAAGGTGAAAGAGAGAATACTGGAGCACATAGCCGTGCTGAGCCTGAAGAAAGACATGAAGTCGCCGATACTGTGCCTGGTAGGCCCTCCGGGCACGGGCAAGACCTCGTTGGGACGGAGTATCGCCACAGCGTTGGGGAGGAAATATGTGAGAGTGGCGCTGGGAGGCCTGCACGACGAGGCAGAGGTGAGGGGACACCGGAGGACATATATCGGAGCCATGCCCGGAAGAATATTGCAGGGAATCAAGAAGGCCGGTTCGTCGAATCCCGTGTTCATATTGGACGAGATAGACAAGGTTCAGACCAACTCGTTCAACGGAGACCCGACATCGGCGCTGCTGGAGGTGCTGGACCCCGAGCAGAACTCGGCATTCCACGACAACTACCTGGATATCGACTACGACCTGTCGCACGTGATGTTTATAGCGACTGCCAACAGTCTGGCGACCATACAGTCGGCCCTGCTGGACAGGATGGAGGTTATAGACCTGAACGGATATATACTGGAAGAGAAACTGGAGATAGCGACGCGGCACCTGATACCAAAACAGTTGGTAGAGAACGGATTTAAGAAGACGTCGATAAAGTTCGAGCCCGAGGCGCTGGTGAAGATAGTGAGTGAATACACGAGAGAGAGCGGCGTGAGACAGCTGGACAAGGCGATAGCCAAGATAGTGAGGAGGAGAGCGGTAGATGTGGCATCGGGCAAAGACCTGAAGAAGACCGTCACGGCAGGCGAACTGAAAGACATACTGGGATTGCCGATACACACCGGCGAGCACAGAGGGAAAGAGTCGAAGGTGGGAGTGGTGACCGGATTGGCGTGGACGAGTGTGGGAGGCGAGATACTGTTTGTGGAATCGAGCATCTCCAAAGGAAAAGGGACTCTGACGATGACCGGCAACCTGGGAGACGTGATGAAAGAGTCGGCTACGCTGGCGTTCGAATACCTGAAAGCCAACGCCAAAGAATTCGGGGTGGATTCGAAGAAGATAGAAGAGTCCAATATCCATATCCATGTTCCCGAAGGGGCGACGCCGAAAGACGGCCCGTCGGCAGGCATCACGATGTTTGTGGCGATGGTGTCGGCCTTCAGCCAGAAGAAGGTGAAGGCCAATTACGCGATGACCGGCGAGATAACGCTGAGAGGAGCGGTGACGCCTGTGGGAGGCATCAAAGAGAAGATACTGGCAGCCAAGAGGGCCGAGATAACAGACATAGTGCTGAGCGAAGAAAACCGCAGAGACATAGAGGACATAAACGCCGATTATCTGAAAGGGCTTAAGTTTCACTATATCACAGAGATGAAAGAGGCCCTGCCGTTGATGCTGGAGAAAGGGAAGAAATGAGAAGACTGCTGATAGCCATAATAGCGCTGCTGCCGCTGGCGGCCGTTGCTCAGGAAGGGGCCTACGCCAAGAAAGTGGGCGAGCCGAAGCAGTTGCCCGGACAGGTGAGCAGTGTGGTGACCTTCGACGGAGACATATACGTGTCGGTCGATGGCTTGCTGATGAGGATACACGAGAGCGACGGCGAGGTGGCGTATGTGCTGCCCGACACGTTGCCGGTGCCCAGCGAGAGGAAAGCCGAATATGTGACCAGGCATCCGAAGAGCGGAGTGGTCTATTTCACTAAGACGAAAATGTTCGGGAAACATGTGCTTTACAGGATAGTGCAGAAAGAGAACGGCAAGCAGGTCGCCGAGAAAGTGAAACCCGGAGGCAGGAGCATCTCGATAGAGACCCCCGCCTTCTCGCCCGACGGGAATTTTATGGTATTTGTGAGCAAAGAGTTACGAGGATTTGGAGGATATGACGTGTATATCAGCGAGTGGGGAATAGGAGGCTGGGGAGCTCCGCTGAACATAGGAGAGCAGGTGAACGGAAAAGGCAACGAGACGACGCCGTTCTTTGTCAACGATTACCTGGTGTATGCCAGCAACGGGAATGCCGACGGCTACGGGGGCTACGATTTCTATGCCAGCAAGATGAAGAAATACCTCAACGAAGACGGCAGTGTGGCGAGAGTCACGTTCCTGAGGCCGCAGCACCTGCCGATGCCCCTTTCGTCGGAAGAAGACGACAGAGCCATGACGGTGAGCGGCAAGAAGGTATATTTGGGTTCCGACCGCGACAGTGCGGAGATGGGAGACCGGCTATATGTGTATGAATGCGAGTTGGACGGCTTTATGCTTACCGGAGTGGTGACAGACATGCGCGACCGTCCGCAGGCGAGGGCTATGATAACGGTGAGAGAAGGAGGAGTGGAGGTTGCGAGTGCGCAGACCGATTTCGAAGGAAGATATGTGGTGTATCTGAGGAAGAATAGAAGTTATGAGGTGATATTCAGTAAGATAGGGTTTGGTATGGACAGGTTGCGTCTTTATACTGAGAGGAAAGACGAGAGCACGCTGTTTTACAAGATGACCCACGATGTGAAGCTCGAAAGCTTCGAGCCGGGGCAGTATATGGAGCTGGAAGGGCTGTTCGGCAACGATGCTGCGGTGGAATTGACCGCCGAAGGGAGGAAGAAGCTGCAGTCGGTGGCAGGGTTCCTGATGGTGAATCCCCATGCGCCGGTCTCGATTACGATGTATTGCAACGTTAGTGGGGACAAGGAGTTCAATATGCTTGTGGCAGAGCAGAGAGTGGTGAGTGTGAAGAAATTCCTGAAATCGAACGCGCCGAAAGCCGACAGATATACGGTGCAAAATGGGGGAGAATATGCATCGAAGGAGAACAAAAATCCGAGGAACGACCTGATGACGGTGACGTTTGGGAATTTCTAAAGAGGGCTGAGAATAAGGAAGATAGAAGAAGGAAGAAAAAAAAGTTTGCGAAAAAGTTTGTCAGAATAATAAAAGTTAGTACTTTTGCAGCCGATTTGAGAGAAAAAAATCGGGGCGTGGCGCAGTTGGCTAGCGCACTTGCATGGGGTGCAAGGGGTCGGAAGTTCGAGTCTTCTCGCCCCGACAACAAATCGGGAAAGCAGCTTTGACGAAAGAGTCAAGGCTGTTTTTTTAGATTGGAGAGTTGAGTAAAAACGAGTGGAAATTAAGAATGGAGGGTTGAAAAAATGGGGAAAGAAGAGGGAGGAAGGAGAAAAAGTTTGGAGGGATTTTGGGATGTAAGTTGTTGTTAATTAAGGGTGTAGTGTAGGAAGAGGAGGGCGAGGATAAAAAAAGTTTTGTGGGAATAAAAAAAGTTTGTATCTTTGCAAACTCAAATTAAGAGGAAAAAGAGTAAAAAAATAGAGTATAAACAATCGTTTAAGAGCCACTGCTTAAAACGGCAAAAAGAGAAAAAGATGAAAAAAGGAATCCATCCCGAGAGCTACAGACTGGTTGTGTTCAAAGACATGTCGAATGACAATATGATACTGACCAAGAGCTGTGCAAACACGAAAGAGACTGTTGTTTACACCGACGGTAACGAGTATCCTGTGGTGAAGTTGGAAATCAGTAACACGTCGCACCCGTTCTTCACGGGAAAGATGAAGCTGGTTGACACTGCCGGACGCGTCGATAAGTTCAACAGCAAGTACAAAAGAGCTGGAAGAAAGTAATTTGTCTTTAGATTTTGATCGAGGGAGCTCCTACCGCTTAGGTAGGAGCTTTCTTTTTTTGAGGGTGAGAAGATTGAATCTATAGAATCAATAGAATTTATAAGAGGGAGGCGTTTTTTGTTAATTTTAGGGAGAAAAGTTTGCAATTAGAAAATATTTAGTATTTTTGCAGCCGATTTCGAGAGAGAAATCATGAAGCGTTATGCTTAACTCTTGCCTACGGAAACGTGAGAAACTTCCAAGGAATTGCAAGGATAGTATAGCGGTTCACGAGTATAGCGTGGACTGTTCCATTTCTTCAATTCAAGGTAATTCTCACGACCTCCGTAGGGAGAAGTGGTGTACGGTGCCACGCTTCTTTTTCTGTGAATTTGTCGTTTTGGCATTGGGCGACAGGTAAAAGTTGCGCCCGAAAACGTAATAGGGTAGAAAAACATGACGCTCATAGTAATAACAACTTTGTTAATGCTCTTCTTATCAATAATATTAGGGGATAGACGAATAGATGGGGTTGGTAGGAAATCCGATTACGAGTCAGTAGAACCGAATGATTATTTGGGATGGTCAATTTTGGCTGCGCTGTGTTGCTTTTGGCCAACAGGCATAGTTGCGATTATTTTTTCGGCTAAAGTGAAAAGCGAGTGGCGTCTCGGACACAAAAGCTATGCGTATGAGTTATCGAAAAAAGCTAAAAAGTTTTGTTGGATTAGTTTAGTTGCGGCAATATGCATGTGGGAGTTGGTATGGGTCTCTATTTATGAGGGATGGTGGGAGGTGTAGATATCTCTAATGGTGGCGTGTTTTTCGATTTTTTTTCTTCTTGGTGTAATATTTTTAGTGGTTTTTGCGTTTAATAGGGGTGTAAATTAAGCAAATTGTTGTGAATATTAAAGAAGAAGGAATTATGAAAAAGATTGTTTTGTTGGCTATTGTGGCGGTATTGGCGGTGCTGGCTGTGGGGTGCAAGAAGAATCAGGCGGGAGACCTCTCGTTGGGTAATGTGACCTACTCGGCATGCAAGAGCCATACAGACAATCTGGCGAAGGCTATGGATCCTTATGGAGACCCCGACTCGGTGACGGTGACCTACGACGAGGGAACTCTGCACGTGACGCACTTCAACGTGCTGGTGAACTGCGCCTTTGAGGAGACAGGGGTGGATGTGGACTTGACCCAAAGCGGCGACACCATAACCATAGAGGAACATGAAAACCGCGACGGAGAGCTGGACCGCTGTATGTGTGCGACAGACTGCACGTACGACATAAAGGGGGTGGAGAAAGGACACCATGTGTTGGTGTTCAAGAACTGGTATCCGGAGGAGAAGATTTTGAGTTTTGAGTTCTAAGTTTTTCGCTTCGCGAAAGACGTTTCCTTGGCTCGACAATGTAAGCAAACTTCCATTGTTCTCGCTTTTCGGAAACGTTGTGAGTTCTGAGTGAAGTCATTGTTTAATATAAAAAAAAGGAGGGATTATGAAAAAAGTAATGTTGGCGTGTGCGACGGTGGTGTTGCTTGTCGCCATGGGAGCCTGTAAGGGCGGAGCGGACAACAAAAAGGCGGAAGAGGTAGAGTTTACGCTGGTTGGGACTACGTGGATGGGTGTCTTTGAGGAGGATTGGACGGAACCGCTGGTGCAACACAACACCGACACAAGTATCTGGCGATTCGAGACAGATAGCACGGGGAGTATCTATGAGCATTGGATTGCGGAATATCCAGACCCCTACATGGCAAACTATGATAGCGGAGGGGAGGACATCCCAATGACATATACTTACGACCCGGCGACGAAGAAAGGCGTGCTGCACGGCTATCAGACGTCAGACTTTTCGGACAAGGCGATAGAGTTTACCTATAATCCGGAGAAGAAGACTCTTGAGTATAGCAGCGATGCAGGTATGATAGTTCATCATTTAGTAACGGAATAAATCAAATGTTATGAAAGAGAAGAATAAAAAGCTATGGGGCATAGCGATATCGTTTTTTGTGGCGTCGGTGGCTGTGTGGTTGGTGATGAAATTCCTTTGGAAGTAGAACGTTGAGGAGAGGGAAGCGGGCGACAGGAAGTGCCGCCCGCCGTTTGTTTAGCGGGGTAGGGATGAGATGGTCTGCGGAGAAAAAAGTTTCGCTGCAGGGCAATAAATATATATTAGTTGCGTTAATATAAAAAGTCATATATAAAATAATACTGACTATGAAAGCTTGTAAAATGCAGACTATGAAAGCGAGAATCATATTGGTGGCGGCGTTGGCGTTGCTGGTGGTGCTTCCTGTGGGAGTGCAGGCCCAGAAGAAAGGGAAGAAGCAGGCGGAGAAAAACGTGCTGACGCTCCATATAGAAAATTCAGCCGACGACACGGTGTATATGGGGAACTATTATGCCAAAGGGACATACGCTACCGACACGGCGCTGAACGACGGGAAAGGAAACTATGTGTTCAAGCGTCTGCCGGAATATGACGGACTCTATTTTTTCACCAACCAGAAGGGAAAATATGTGGAGTTTGTGGTGTATGGCGGCGAGAAACCGACATTCGAGTTTACCACCAACGACGAGGACTGGAAGGCGTTTATGAGAGTGAAAGGGTCTAGAGAGAACGAGGTGTTCTTTGCGTTCCACAACGAGCGGAGGCTGCTGATGGAGAAGCTGGAGGAGGCGTCGAAGAAGATGAAGAAAGAGGAATTCGAGGAATACAGGAAAGAGGTGCTGAGAGAGAACGACACGCTGATGCTCAAGTATATAGACAAATATCCCGACTGTATGTTCACCAAGATGATGCTGGCCACCAAGCCGGTGGAGGTGCCGTTCGTGAATGCGGCGGGAGACTCGCTGAGCCAGAACGAGAGATACTACTACTATGTGGATCACTTCTTCGACAATGTGCCACTGAACGAGGATTTCATAGTGAGGACGCCGCAGGGGACCTTCTACCAGAAGGTGGAAGATTTCTTCAACCAGGCGCTGAAGAACCAGATGCCGGAGTTTATCATAGAGAAGACCGACAGAGTGATAGAGCGGTCGAGGCCTGCACCAGAGGTGTTCAAATATCTGGTGCACACCACGGCGGAGCGGTTCCTGCAGAGCAACGTGATGGTTTACGACGAGGTGTATGTCCACATGATAAAGAAATACTACGCCAGCGGAGACGCCGTGTGGGCAAGTCCTAGTGCGATAGACGAGAACGTGAAGAGAGCCGAGACGTGGGAGAAAATACTGGTGGGCAAGCAGGCCCCCGAGCTGATACTGAAAGACACGCTGGGAGCATACCACATGCTCGGCATGGAGTGTAAGAGGCACAAATACACACTGCTGATGTTCTGGAGTCCCACATGCGGCCATTGCAAGGTGACTATTCCCGAACTCCACGAGAAATACGTGAAATACAAAGACGAATACGACATCGGAGCCTTTGCCATACTTAGCGAGCCCGACGACCATACCCGTCCGCTGTGGAAGAAGTTTATCAAAGACCATGACCTCAACTGGCTCAACCTCGACGGGGGAGAGTGCAACATAGACTGGAAAGAGGTGTATGACGTCATCACCACGCCCAAGATATTCCTCCTGGACCAAGACCGCAAGATTATAGCCAAGAAATTCAGTCCGGAAGTGTTCGAGGAGGTTATACTCAAGCAGTTGGAGAAGAATAATAAATAATATAACAATATGAAAAAGACAATGTTAATGGCAGTGTGCGCCGGACTTTTGCTGTTCGGCGGCTGCAAAAGCAAGGACAAAGTAATGGAAGAGAATCCTTTTATCGCGGGCTTTAACACGCCCTACGGCATTCCCGACTTCGGAAAGATCAAGACCGAGCATTATATGCCGGCCTTCGAGGAGGGAATGAGACAGCAGAAAGCAGAAATAGACGAGATAGTGAACAATACCGAGGCGCCGACCTTCGAGAACACCATAGAGGCTTACGAATACAGCGGCGAGCTGTTGGGCAGAGTGTCCAGCGTGTTCTTCAACCTCAGCGAGTGCGAGAACAGCGAGGAGATGGAGAAGATAGCCGATACGATTACTCCTATGCTCTCGGCTCACGGCGACGACATAGCTCTGAATGCCAAACTGTTTGCGAGAATCAAGGCAGTTTATGACCAGAAAGAGAGCCTCAACCTCGACCCCGAGCAGATGAGACTCCTCGAGGAGACATATAAAGGATTTGTCCGTAGCGGCGCCAACGTGCCTGCCGAGCAGCAGGAGAGATTCCGTCAGCTGAACGAGCAGATTGCCTCGCTGACCCTGAGATTTGCCCAGAACGTGCTGAAAGCCACCAACGCCTATAAGCTGGTGCTGACTGCTGACCAACTCGAAGGACTTACCGAGGGTCAGATAGCCGCCGCCAAAGAGGCAGCCGAAGCCGACCCCGAGACCAAAGGAAAATATGTCATCACGCTGCACATGCCGAGCATGGAGCCGTTCCTGCAGAACTGCCCCAACAGAGAGCTGAGGAAAGAGCTTTGGGACGCATACTCCAGCCGTTGCAACGGAGACAAATTCGACAACACCAAGATTATCGACACATTGGTAAATCTCCGTCTTGAGAGAGCCAACATACTGGGCTTCAAGAGTCATGCCGACTATGTCCTCGACGACTGCCTGGCCAAGACCCCCGAAGCCGTTTACGCCTGCCTGATGCAGATATGGAACCCGGCACTGAAGAAGGCCAAAGCCGAATGTGCAGAATACCAGAAGATGATAGCCAAAGACATAGAAGGCGCCAAACTGGAGCCATGGGACTGGCGTTACTATAGCGAGAAACTCCGCAAGGAGAAATATGACCTCGACGACGAAGTGGTGAGACCCTATTTCTCGCTGGACAACGTGCTGGGCGGAGCCTTCATGGTGGCCAACAAGCTGTACAACATAGAATTTGCCGAGACCGACACCCTGCCCACCTACGACAAAGAGGCGAGAGTCTTCGAAGTCAAGGACGGCGGAAAAGTGATCGGAATCCTGTATATGGACTTCTTCCCGAGAGAGAGCAAGCGCAGCGGAGCCTGGATGACCGAGTTCAGGGGCCAGAGAGTCAACCGTCAGGGCGAGAACGAGATTCCCATCATACAGGTTGTATGCAACTTTACCAAACCCAGCGGCGACAAGCCATCGCTGCTGAACTTCGACGAGAGCGAGACGTTGTTCCACGAGTTCGGCCATGCGTTGCACGGCTTGCTGAGCAAGTGCCACTATCCGTCGTTGGCCGGAACGAGCGTGCCGAGAGACTTCGTGGAGCTGCCCTCACAGATAATGGAGAACTGGTGCCGCAACCCGCAGGTGATGAAGACCTACGCCAAGCATTACAAGACTGGAGAGGCAATCCCCGACGAGCTGATAGCCAAGATTGCGGCGGCCCAGACCTACGGACAGGGATTTATCAACACCGAGTTGCTTGCTGCTTCGCTGCTCGACATGGACTACCACTCGATTACCGCCAAGCAGGCGGTTGACGCCAACGCCTTCGAGGCCGAGCACCTGAACAAGATAGGCTTGATACCCGAAATCATCAGCAGATACAAGAGCCCTTACTTCCAGCATATCTTCACCACGGGCTACGATGCAGGCTATTACAGCTACACGTGGACAGCCATATTGGATGCCGACGCCTTCGAGGCGTTCAAGGAGAGCGGAGACCTGTACAATCCCGAATTGGCCAATAAGTTCCGCAAGATACTGGAGAGCGGCAACACCACCGACCTTATGCAGCTGTACCGCGACTTCAGAGGTAAGGACCCCGATGTGAAGCCGTTGCTGAGGAACCGCGGACTTATTTAAGTCGCAATAACGACTAAAATGAGATAGAAAGTGGGCAAGCAACTTGTTGCTTGCCCACTTGTTTTTATCACTGTTCCAACACTTTTGGGAGATATAACATTAGTCACAAGAGAGTAATTTTTTTTCGCAAAAAAGCATATATATATAAAATATATGTATATTTGCAAATTGGAATAACATGTGAAATATAAACAAAAAAAAACTTGAATAGTATGAAAATCAAAGGATTAGTTGCCTTAATGAGTATGCTTTGCCTTATGGCGGCAGGAGCCAGCGCCCAAGGGTGGCTGAACAATGTGGTAAACCGTGCCAAGGACAAGGCCAAGGAGAAAATCGAGGAGAAGATAGAGGAGAAGGTGGATCAGGCGATAGACGAGTCGATGGAAGCCCTCGAGAACAAGAAGAACAACAAGAAGAACAAGCAGGAGCAGACCCAGGAGGCCCAGCCCCAGCAGCAGGAAGCCGTAGATGAGAGTTATGAGGCCCAGCCAGAGGTGGCTACCCAAACTGCCAAGACGCAGCAGCGTCAGCCCTTGCAGCAGAAGTGGAACAACTACGACTTCGTGAGCGGCGACCAGATAATCTTCGAGGACAACAGTGCGGGAGAGCAGTTGGGCGAATTCCCCTCGATGTGGGACGCCTTCAAGGGTGCAGCGGAGATAGTGGAAATCGATGGCAAGAAATGTATCAACTACCAGAACGCGAGGATTACGCCGCTGTTCAACAACAACCAGCCCTACCTCACCGACGTTTGCACGATAGAGTGGGACGTCTATTTCATCCACGAGAAAGTGTGGGAGGCCAACGAAGGGACCGACCTGCACGGATGGGCAGGCCAGAACGTCTCGCTCGTCACGAAAGACAAGATCACCAAAGATTTCGACTGGGGATCGGAAAGGGCGCTCAAGATACATTTCGAGAGCCAGGCCGACCCCGACCGCAACGTGATGACAGCCGACTTCGCCTTCTACTACGAGTGGTGGACCCCTTCAGGAGAGCACCGTGACGGAAAATATGACCTACATAACGTGGATCTGGAAGCGTGGCACCACATAGCGATAAGCTTCAATAAGAGGGCTTACAAGGTCTATTTTGACAATCAGAGAGTTGCGAATATTCCCAACGCCAAGGCGCCCAAGTGGGTGGAATGGGAGACCAACAGCGACTCGCAGAGGTCGCACTTCATCAAGAACGTGAGAATGGCGAAAGGGGCAGTGCCGCTGTATGACAGATTGGCGAGCGACGGCAAGATTGTGACCTACGCCATCACCTTCGAGGTTGGCAAAGCCGACATCAAGCCCGAATCGACGGGAGAGATCAACAGGATTACCAAGATGATGCAGGACGACCCGAGCCTGAAGTTCGAGGTGCAGGGCCACTGCGACAACACCGGAGCTGCCGTAGCCAACGAGAAACTCTCGCAGCAGAGAGCCGAAGCGTTAGTGGCAGCTTTGGTTGCCAACGGAATAGCTAAGGATAGGCTGACCGCGGTGGGTAAAGGAAGCTCGGTGCCAATCGGAGACAACTCAACCGACGAGGGAAGAGCGAAGAACAGAAGGGTTGAGTTTGTGAAGAAATAAGGCTTGAGAGAGGTAGAATGGGCATAATAATGGTGAGAAAGGGACTTTGTGCGGTTGTTGCTGCGGTGGTGTCGGTGTTGGTGCTTGCCTCATGTGGAGGGGGAAACGGAGAGAAGAAGGCCGGAGAGTGGGTGGACCTCGGATTGCCGAGCGGGACCTTGTGGTACAGCGTAAACCTCGGAGCGGGAGCGCCCGAAGAGTACGGCGACTGCTACGCCTGGGGCGAGACGGAGGAGAAAGATGAGTGCACCTGGGAGACCTACCGGTGGTGCAACGGAGCCCATGAGCTGCTCACAAAATATTGTAACTCAGTGACCTTTGCCGCCGACAGCGTTACCGACCAGTTGGAAGAACTAGAGCCGGCGGACGACGTGGCGACAGTAGTGTTGGGCGAAGGAGCCAGCATACCGACGCGCTACGACTGGGAAGAGCTGAAGAGCTGCACCCGGTCGAAATGGACGACAGTCAACGGGGTGAAGGGGCGCAAATTCTCGGCCCATGGCAAGTCGATATTCCTGCCGGCCGGCGGGTGCCAGCTTGGCGGCGAGCGGCAGGGAGCGGAGACGAGAGGCGACTACTGGTCCTCGTCGCTGAACCCCTACGACCCCGGCAACGCGTGGTATTTCTACTTCGACGAGGGTGGCAAGTATGTGAGTTATTATTACAGGTACTACGGGCGGAGCATAAGGCCGGTGCGTCATGTGTGCCAGTAAACACTGAATAACTGATATATAGTATATAGTCCCCCGACGCCGTCAGGCGTCGGGGGACTTGCTTTATGGGAGTCGGAAGGAGAGGGAAGAGATCGGATCAAGACGGGGAAGTGTTAGGAGGTTGATAGATAGGTGTTTGAGAGGTATCAAGTCTGACTGAACTCTGAGAGAACTCCGAGATTCGGTTTTGGCAAAAAGGGGAGGAATTTAAGAAAAGGAGGAGAGAAAAAGAGGGCGGATTCGGGGGCGGGAGAAAAAAAGTTCGGGGCGGAAAAGGGGGAGGGGAGAGGTTTTCGGGAAAGAGGGCGAAAAAAAGTTTGGTAGATATAAAAATAATGAGTATCTTTGCGGGGTAAAAAGTTGATAATAAGGTGGGGCCTTTAGAAAGCGCGTCTCTTCAAGGCGCTGTGACAGATAGCAGAGAAACCCCACACTACGTGCGGGGTTATAGAGAGTTAGCCTCTTCGAGGCTGTTTATAGAAGTAATATAAGATAAAAAAGAGATATATGGCAACAAATTGTTCGTTAAACCACTGGTCGGGGAACGTAGGAGGGCTGATAGGCTATACCGTGCGGGGGCAGCGATATTTCCGGTCGATGCCTGCGAGGGTGGCCAATCCGCGCACCGAGGCGCAGCAGGCCCACAGGCAGCAGTTCGCGATAGTGTCGTCGTTTGTGGCGACACTGAAGAGAGTGTATAAGGTTGGTTATAAAGAATATAGGACCGAGAGATCGCCGAGGGTGAGATTTACCGAGCAGGTGTTCGGCGAGGTGCTGCAGGCCGACGGCACGTTGGATATGAGCAGGCTGAAGGTGGCCCGCGGGCCGATGGAGCCGTTGCAAGTCAGAGACTTGCGGCAAGAGGAGGGAGTCCTCAGGCTGGAGTGGCTTCACGGACGCGGCAAAGGCGACGACCGTCTGAGCATAGTGCTCTACAGCCAGAGTAAGGGAGTCGCGCTGATGATGCAAGATGTGGCCTCGCGCAGAGGCAACGCGCTGAATATCAATATCCCTTCCGAATGGGAAGGCGACCATATCTGGGTTTATGGCTTCTGGCGCGACCCGAAGAGCGGAATAGCCTCCGACTCCGTGGTCCTTGCCGAGCTGGGCTCGCCCGAAGGGGACATCCTGAGAGCCGCCGAGAGGCGCGACTTCAATAGGAGACTTGCCCACAACTGGGTGAGAATCAGATATAAAGAGTGGGCGGCCGAAAGTCCCGAGGGAAATCTGCAGCCGCCCGACTAAGATTACCGAATAAGTGTAATTGCCTCTTCCTCAATCATTCACCATCGCTATAATTTCCTTCGCCAGCCGCTCGGCCACCTCGGCCGAGTGAGCCTCGGAATAGACGCGGATGATAGGCTCGGTGTTAGACTTGCGGAGGTGCACCCAACCCTCCTCGAAGTCGATCTTCACCCCGTCGATGGTGTTGACCGAGGCCCCTTCGAGCTTAGAGTAGTGGAGAGCCAGGTTTTTGAGGATGGCGTCCACGTCGGTAGAGGGCTTGAGGTCGATGCGGTTCTTGGAAATGATGTATTGCGGCAGACTGTCGCGTAGGGCTGTGGCTTTCATGTTTTTATGAGCCAGATGGCTGAGGAAGAGAGCCACGCCAACGAGTGCGTCGCGGCCGTAGTGGAGTTCGGGATAGATGACGCCGCCGTTGCCCTCGCCGCCGATGACCGCGTGAGTGGCCCTCATCTTCTCCACCACGTTGACCTCGCCGACAGCTGCTGCGGAGTAGGAGCAGTTGGGGTAACGGCGAGTTACGTCGGCCAGAGCCCGAGAGGAGGAGAGGTTAGAGACCGTGTTGCCCGGAGTGCGACCCAGAATGTAGTCCGCCACCGTGACCAGAGTGTATTCCTCGCCGTACATAGAGCCGTCCTCGCATACCAGAGCCAGGCGGTCCACGTCAGGGTCGACGACGATGCCCAGGTGGCAGTGTTCGCGTGCGACGGTAGCGGCGATGTCGGAGAGATTCTGCGGAATCGGCTCAGGATTGTGGGCAAAATGGCCGTCAGGAGTACAGTTCAGCTCGACGATGTCGTTCACCCCCAAAGCTTTCAGCAGGGGAATTATGGCCAGCGAGCCTGTGGAGTTGACCGCGTCGAGAGCCACGCGGAAGCCGGCTTTGGAGATAGCCTCGCGGTCCACCAGCTTCAGTTTCAGGACCTCGTCGATATGACGGGCGATGGCATCGTTGTCGTGAGCGACCTTGCCCAACTTATCCACCGAGGCATAGGAGTAGTCGTCCTTTTCGGCGATAGACAGGACCTCGTTGCCTTCGGCTGCGGAGATGAAAGTGCCGTCGCTGCCGAGGAGTTTCAGAGCGTTGTATACCACTGGGTTGTGAGAAGCTGTGATGATGATGCCGCCGTCAGCCTTGTGGTAAGTCACGGCGAGTTCCACCGTAGGAGTAGTGGAGAGACCCAGCAGCATCACGTCGGCGCCCATAGCCTGGAGAGTGGCGACTACCAGCGATTCCACCATAGGTCCCGAAGGCCGCGCGTCGCGACCCACCACCAGAGAGAGCTGCTTGCCCTCGTTACGACGCTGCAGGAAAGTGGCGAACGCCGAGGTAAATTTCACAATGTCGAGCGGCGTAAGGTTGTCAGACGGAAGGCCGCCGATAGTGCCGCGAATACCCGATATACTTTTAATCAGAGCCATATTTGTGTTCTATTGATGATAAAATGCAAATTTTACAGTGATGCGGAAAACGCAAAATTTCAAAATGCAAAAATACGAAGAAAAAGGCACCTGACAACAATGGGAGTGGTGAAAATATACACCCAGAGATGTTGATAAGTGTAAAAAAATGACATGTTTTTTTGTCAGAATAGAAAAAAGGTGTATATTTGCGTTTTATTAGTATAGAGCGTTTCTTGGCTATTTGGTTGAGAAACAATGAGAAAAAAGAATTATTAATATAATAAACATATAATAAAAAGGTTATGCACATAGCAGTAGCAGGGAACATAGGATCGGGAAAGACGACGCTGACCAAGCTTTTGGCGAAACATTATGGCTATAAACCCGTATATGAGAGCGGCGACAATCCCTATATGGATTCGTATTACGAGGACATGAGGCGCTGGGCGTTCAATATGCACGTCTATTTCCTGGGAGTGAGATTCAAGCAGTTGGTGGATGTGATGAAGGAAAACCCCAATATAGTGCAGGACCGTACACTCTACGAGGATGCCTATATCTTTGCTCCCAATCTTAACGCTATGGGACTGATGAACACGCGCGACTACGAGAATTATCATCAGTTGTTCGAGTTGCTCAGTTCGTTTGTGCAACCGCCCGACCTTATCGTGTATCTCCGAGCCGACGTGCCGACGCTGATACGTCAGATACAGCGCCGCGGGCGAGCCTACGAGAGCAGCATACGCCTGGACTACCTCACGAGTTTGAACCAGAGGTATGAGGACTGGATAGCCAATTACGACAAAGGCAAGATGATAATCGTGGATGTGGAGCAGACCAACTTTGCCGACAGTCCCGAGGACCTCGGGCATGTGATCAACCAGATCGACGCCGAGTTCAACAGCCTGTTCAATTGATAAAAGCAGACGAAGAAGAGATGAAGACCGTAGCCATAATACCTGCACGCTGGGCTTCCAGCCGTTTCGAGGGCAAGCCCTTGGCCTTGCTCGCCGGCAAGACGATAGTGCAGAGAGTGTGGGAACGGGTATCGGCCATGGACTGCGTGGAAGCCGCCGTGGTGGCTACCGACGACGAGAGAATAGCATCGGAAGTGGAGAGGTTCGGCGGGCGCTATATGATGACAGAGAGCACCCACCGCAGTGGCACCGACAGATGTGCCGAGGTGGCGAGAAGGCTGGCTGCCAGCGGAGAGAGCTACGACGTGACGGTCAACGTGCAAGGCGACGAGCCGTTCGTGGAGACCGCGCAAGTGGCGGCGTTGGTCAGTGCATTCGAGGATGCTGATGTGGAAATCGCCACCCTGGCCCGGAAGATTACCAGAGAAGAAGACGTGGAAAACGAAAACGTGGTGAAGGTGGTGAGGAACCTGAAAGGCGATGCGCTCTACTTCAGCAGGCAGGCATTGCCCTTCCGGCGAGGAGAGGAGAGAGGGAAGTGGCTTGGCGGGTGCGACTACCTGCAGCATATCGGAGTCTATGCCTTCCGCAGCGAAGTGTTGGTGAAAGTGTCGGAGTTGCAGCAGACGGAATTGGAGAAGGCCGAGTCGCTGGAGCAGCTGCGCTGGATAGAGAACGGCTACAGAATAAGAGTGGCGCTCACCGAGGGAGAGAACATAGGAATCGACACCCCCGCCGACCTGGCGAGAGCGGAGATGTGGCTGAGAGAGCACAACGTATAACAGAGAAACAAGAAAGAAAAACAAATAACGCAAAGATATGAATATAACTGACTACATTGTAGAGAGCCTGAAGAAGGGCAAAACGGTGGAAATAGCCGGCATCGGTCAATGGACAACGCGCGAAGAGGCGGCCCATCACGACCCGCAAAGCCACACGTTCTACCCGCGGCGCAAGGTAGTGGAATTTACCCCGCAGTGTAAAGGGGACAAATCGTTTGTGGAGTATATCGCTTCGCAGGAGTGCGTAGGCACTAATGTGGCGGATCAGATGGTAAAGAACTATGCCGACACGCTGACAGAGAGGATGAAGGCGCAAGGGAAGGTAGAGATAAACGGCCTCGGCACCTTGGGATTCGGCTCGTTCACCGTGGCGGATTCCTTGAACCTGGGGACCGATGACGCCATGGCCCCGATAGACGGCATCAAGACCTACCAGGCGGCGGCCGACGACGACCCCTTCGCCGCCTTCGAGCAGCCCCTGCGTCCGATAGGGGAGCCCGAGCCAGAGCCGGTGGAGCCAGAGCCCGTTGAAGCAGAGCCCGAAGTTGCTCCCGAGCCAGAGGCAGATATGCCCGAGCCGGAGGTTGCAGAGCCCGAAGTGGCGGCAGAGCCCGAGCCGGACCCCGTGGAGGAGCAGCCTGTAGTGGAAGAGCCCGTGGCAGCAGAGCCCGAGCCGGCAGTGGCGGCTGCAGCAGTGGCCGGTGCTGTGGCAGCATCGTCTTTGCCGTCGCCCGACGAGACAGTGCAGATGACCAAGAAAGAGGCGAAAGCGGCAGAGAAGAAACTGAAAGAGGAACAAAAGAAACAGAAAGCCGAGGAGAAAGCAAAAGAAAAGAAGGAGAGAGAAGAGTCGATACGTAAGCAGGAAGAGCTGAAAGCCAAGGAGAAAGTCGCCAAGAAAGAAGCCGAAGAGGCCAAGAAGAGAGCGAAGAAAGAAGAAGAGGAAGCCAAGAAGAAAGCTAAAGCAGAGGCCAAGGCCGAAGCCAAAGCCGCCAAGAAGGCAAAGAAAGAAGAGGCGAAACCGATGCCGGTTGCAGAAGTGACTGAAAATCATCAGGAAGTCAATAACGGCAAGCAAGAAGGCAAGAAAAAGAAGAAGAGCAAAGTGTGGTTGTGGATAGTGCTGGCGATACTGGCGTTGCTGCTTGCGGCAGTGCTGGTGTTCCTTTTCGTGAAACCCGCCAAGGACTTTGTCTTCGCCCAGATAGACAAGATAGCCGGCAATAACGCAAAAGACAAGACCGAGCAGGTGGACCTGAACCTCGACGAGATGGTGAGCAACAGCGAGCCGACCCAGAAAGAGACGGTGGTAGCTGCCGAGCAGAATGAGTCTACCGAGGCCGAGCAGAGCGAGGAAGCCGAAGAGGTCTCGAAGCCCGCAAAACCGATGGCAGGAGCCATGTACAGCAATGCAATGCTGTTCACGTACAGCGAAGATCTCGTAGGATTTACCCCGGCAGAGATCGACGAGTTTGCCCAGGAGGTTACCGACTACATGAGCGACTACCTGACCACATATCTCGCCGCCAAGAAATACACCACGGCCAAGGTGCCGCTGACGGAGAGAGTGAAACAATATGCCACCACGAGGCTGACCGAACTGCTGGATGTCTCACATTTCGAGGTGGAACGCCTTGTGCCGAGCGATGACTACATGGCAGCTAGTTTGATGGATTACAAACGTATGCACAAAAGTCGTCAGAAGCAGGTGATGGTCCAGAGCGAACTGCTCGACGGCAGCACGCTTGACGGCATCCTCAACACCATGGTCGAGGAGCTGGGCCTGAAGAGCGATGTGGCGAAGGTGGTGATGCCTCCGGCACCCGCCCCGGCACCGCAGATTCCGACAGCAAGCAGGTCTCGCAAAGGCTTCGACTTGATAGCGGGATACTATGTGGACAAGAATGTGGCAGACCAGATGTACAAGAGACTGAAAGGCTACGGCTGCAATGCCTATATCATAGAGATCAACCACGGATACTATGTGTCGATGGGATCGGCAGCCACGCAGACCGAGGCCGACGCAATGCTGAGAGAGGCTAAGAAGTGGTATGACGGAGACTTGTCGGTACGCAAGAATCTGACCCGATAGGAGAGTAAACGGCTGAGTAATAGAGAACAGGATAGACGAAATGGGCCATCACAAACTGGAGCGCTTTGCGGAGAACCTGACGTTTGACAACCTCTTCCAGGTGTCGTATGCGATGCTGCAGGAAGACGGTTTCGACAAGAAGGGGAAGTGGTGCGACTATTTCGGCAACGGCAACCCCATAACTTTGGAACTGGGCTGCGGCAAAGGCGACTACACCGTGGCGCTGGCCCGGTTGCATCCCGACCGCAACTTCATAGGAGTGGACATCAAAGGGGCACGCCTGTGGAGGGGAGCCAAGACGGCTACGGAGGAGAAGATGGGGAATGTGGCGTTCATAAGGACACGAATAGAGATGATAGACCGCTTCTTCGCTCTGGGCGAGGTGGGGGAGATATGGATCACCTTCCCCGACCCGCAACCCAAGAAGCCAGGGAAACGTCTGGTATCGCCTAGATTTCTGGAGTGTTACAGCCATTTCCTGGCTCAGGGAAGCCCTATCCACCTGAAGACCGACTCGCAGGAACTGCACGAATATGCCCTGGAGGAGGTGATAAAGCCGAACGGTTACCCGTTGGAGTATGCCACCAACGACCTATACAATACTGATTACGAAGGAGAAGCTAAACTTACGCAGACCTTTTACGAAAAGATGTTCCTTGCGGAAGGGAAGCCCATCACCTATCTGAAATTTAGAATTAATTAACCCTTAATACATTATATAATATGAGCGGACATAACAAATGGAGCAAGATTAAACGCGCAAAAGGCGCAGCCGACGCAAAACGCAGCAAACAGTACAGCAAAATCCTGAAAGAGGTGGCAGTAGCCGTGAGAGAAAGCGGTCCCGACCCCGACTCGAACCCCAGACTGCGACTGTTGGTGCAGAACGCCCGTGGCTGCAACATGCCTAAAGACACGCTGATGCGCGCCATCAACAAGGCGTCGGACAAGGACGCTGCCGTTATGCAGGAGATAACTTTCGAGTGCCACGCCAACCACGGCATAGCACTTTTCATCGAGTGCCTGAGTGACAACAACATGAGGACAGTAGCCAACGTGAGAGCCATCATGAACAAGTTTGGCGGCACGCTGGAGACCAACGGCTCGCTGTCGTTCCTCTTTACCCGTAAGGGAGTGTTTGTGATCCCCAGGAAGCCCGATATGGATGTCGAGGAGCTGGAGATGACCCTTATCGACGGAGGACTGGAAGAGATGGAGGTGGACGACGAGTACCTGACCCTCTACACCGCCTACGAGGACTTTGGTAACATGGTCAAGATGCTGGAAGACATGAAGATAGAGTGCGAGAGCGCCGAGCTTCAGAGGATTCCGAACACCACGCGCACCATCGACGAGGAGAGTATGCGTAAGGTGCTGAAAGTCATCAATATGCTGGAAGAGGACGATGACGTGGTCAACGTCTTCCACGATATGGAGATACCCGACGACTTCGAGGAGGAATAAACTGTGAAGTTGTATCTGGTACCGACACCTGTAGGGAACCTCGGCGACATGACCTATCGTGGCGTCGAGGTTCTTCGTGAGGTGGACTTGATATTGGCCGAGGACACGCGGACGAGCCGTGTGGTGCTGCAACATTATGGTATAGAGACTCCAATGGAGAGTTACCATATCTTCAACGAGCACGAGCGAGTGGGGCGACTGGTGGAGCGACTGCAGGCAGGCACGAAGATAGCCATAGTAACCGATGCGGGCACTCCGGGAATCAGCGACCCCGGATTTCTGCTTGTAAGAGAGGCAGTTAAGGTGGGAGTAGAGGTGGAATGCCTGCCGGGAGCCACGGCGATGGTTCCGGCGGTGGTGATGAGCGGGTTGCCGTGCGACCGTTTCGTGTTCGAAGGATTTCTGCCGCACAAGAAGGGTAGGCAGACGGCGGTGAGGAGGATTGCGGAGGAGGAGCGTACGAGCGTGATTTACGAGAGTCCGTTCAGGCTGGTGAAGCTGCTGGAGGAGCTGAAAGAGGCGTGCGGAGGAGAGAGAGAGGTGGCTGTGTGTCGGGAAATCAGTAAGTTACATGCCGAGACGGCGAGAGGTACGATTGACGAGGTGTTGGGGCATTTCAAGTCCAAAGAGGTGAAGGGGGAGATAGTGGTGGTGCTGCAAGGAAGAGGCGAGGTGAAATCGCAAAAAGATGATTAACAGAGAGTAACGGATAGGAGGAAAGGTTATGCCGATAACGATGTTTTTGTTCAGATTGGGATGTGCGCTGTTGGCGGGTATAATCATTGGAGCCCAGAGGGAGTTGAAACAGCACCAGGCTGGATTGACCACCAATGCGCTGGTGTCAGTGGGTGCCTGCATCTTCATACTGATAAGCGAGTCGGTGATAATGCATGCCGAGTTGTCGGGAGGACCTGTCAACAACGATAACTTGAGGGTCCTTTCTCAAGTCGTCACGGGCATCGGATTCCTAGGTGCAGGTGTTATCATGAAGAACGGCTTGACGATACACGGCCTTAGTTCTGCTGCAACCATCTGGTGTTCAGCTGGTTTAGGGTGCTTGTGTGGTTATGGCATGTGGCTGGAGGCATTGATTGCAGTAGGGGTTATACTGCTGATTAACTGGGGATTGAAGAGCATAGAGATTTATTTCAAGAAGAAGAACGGCGAGGAGCAGTAAAGGTAAGTTTTCGCAGATTTTTTTTGAGGAGATAGGGGAGGAGAATTGGAGTTGCCGACGGCGGGAAGGGGTCGTTTGGCAAAAATGGCTATTTTAGGGGTTATTGGATTGGAAATCAGTGAGTAATTATGTGTTGAGTGCTTGGTAAGGTTTGGCTGATGCTAAGTTGCTGGTTTATAGTATACTTATAGATATCAAGTCTGATACAAGTCTGAGGTAAAACTGACAATGATTTTGGAGAGGTTTGAGGGTGGGAGAATAGTCAAGGTAGTGTGTCTCCGACACACGGTATATGTGGTATTACAACACCCCACACAAGGGTGTTGCTCTCCGATGGTCGCAATCACCCTTGTATGGGGTTTACTCCATAAAGTCGTAGGCCTGCAAGCAGGCAGACTGAGATAGTGTGCCTCCGGCACACGGATTGAGATGATTGGCTTCTGGCACGGGTTTATTGATTTTTTTATCATTGATACAATATTATTGAGGATTTGTCGTTATATAGGAGAAGAAATGAGATTGGTATAGTATGGGAGAACTGAATCCTTTGTTTCGGGAGTTGGCGCTGATACTGGTGACGGCTGGGGTAATCACTGTGATATTCAAGTGGTTGAAGCAGCCGCTGGTGTTGGGGTATATCGTGGCAGGATTCTTTATCGGTCCCCATTTTCCGTGGTTTCCGGTGATAAGGGGAGACGAGAACTTGACGCTTTGGAGCGACATCGGCATCGTGTTCCTGATGTTTGCATTGGGATTGGAGTTCTCGATCAAGAAGTTGAAGAAGGTGGGCGCTACGGGGGCCATCACGGCGCTGACGGAGTTGGCCATCATGTTTCTGATTGGCAGCAGTGTGGGACGGATTCTTGGTTTCGACGCGATGGAGAGCGTGTTCCTGGGCTGTATGCTGAGCATAAGTTCTACCACTATCATAATCAAGAGTTTCGACGATTTGAAGCTGAAACAGCAGAAGTTCACGGGAACGGTGACGGCGGTGCTTGTGGTGGAGGACATCGTGGCGGTGCTGCTGCTGGTGGTGCTTGGCACGGTGAGCGTGAGTAAGACGTTCGACGGCGGTGCGCTGGCTATGAAGATGTTGGAGCTGGCGTTTATGCTGATAATCTGGTTTGTGTTCGGCATCTATCTGATTCCTACGATGTTGAGGTTGATGAGGAAGTGGATGACGGAGGAGATACTGTGCATAGTGGCGGTAGGTTTGT
Source organism: Bacteroidales bacterium (assembly GCA_017439185.1). Taxonomy (GTDB): domain Bacteria; phylum Bacteroidota; class Bacteroidia; order Bacteroidales; family P3; genus Colimorpha. The sequence continues at coordinate 71,573 of JAFRTM010000003.1, forward strand.
GTTTCGCCATGGTGGTGTTTGCCGACTGGGTGGGTTTTTCCACGGCGTTGGGAGCCTTCGTGATGGGAGCCATACTGGCCGAGACCATAGAAGTCGACGTGATACACAGGATAATCACGCCGGTGAAGAACCTGTTCGGAGCTGTGTTCTTCGTGGGAGTGGGAATGCTGGTGGACCCGGCGGTGCTGGCGAAGAACTGGTTGCCGGTGTTGGTTATAGCGCTGACAATCATAGTGTTCAAGTCGTCGGCAGCGACGTTGGGAGTTCTGCTGAGCGGCAAGCCGCTGAAGACGGCGATGCAGAGCGGCTTCTGTTTCTGCCAGATCGGTGAGTTCTCGTTTATCATAGCAGGCTTGGGATTGAGTTATAGTGTGATACGTGCCGACTTGTATCCTATAATAGTGAGTGTCAGTATATTGACCACGTTTGTGACGCCATATATGATAAAGGCAGGTTCGCCGGCCTACGAGAAGCTGTGGCCCAAGTTGCCGGCGAAGTGGAAAGAGATGTTGGAACGCTACAGCAGCCAGTCGAAGAGCGAAGGTCATGCGGCCACGATAAAACGTTTCCTGAAGAGACAATTTACTGATATAGTGATATATGGCTCTATATTGGTGGCGCTGATGGCGTTGTCTCTGTTTCTGCTGAAGCCGTTGCTTAACAAGCTGATAGTCAACAGCGACAAGACACCGTCGATATGGGGCAACGTGATAGGGTTGGTCGTGACATTGGCGGTCATGGCTCCGTTTATTTGGGCTATGATTTCAAAAAATCTTAAACGCGAGAGGGTCAAACAGTTGCTGAAACTCTACCGCCACAGCCAAGCGGTGGTGATTCCTGTCATCCTTCTGCGCTATTTCGCTGCCATAGTGGCGGTCGGCGTTGTGATGGGTCGTTATACCAATATGGCGTTCGGATTCATACTGATATTGGCTGTCACGGTATTCATCGTGGTGCGCTTCTCGGGCATGGCCAACAAGTTCTACAAGAGGATAGAAGGGCAGTTTATGGCCAACTTCAACTCGCGCCAGGCGCAGACCTCGTTCCAGATACCCAGCACCATGGAGCACCAATTCTCGATGGAGCGGCTGACGGTGACGCAATATTCCAAGTTTGTGGGAGTTATGTTGAAAGACTCGGGGTTCCGGCAGGACTTTGGAGTGAATGTGGTGAGCATAGAGAGGGGAGGAAAGATCATGGACCTGCCGCCCAAGGAGACCGTGGTGATGCCGCTTGACCGCCTGACGGTGATAGGTACCGAAGAGCAGATATCGCGGTTCAGAGCAGCGGTGGAGGTGGAACCGAGCATCTTGATAAGAGACCATGCCGACCACGAGATGAGGACCTACCGGTACACGGTCGTTTCGACCGGTCCGTTGGTGGGTCAGGAGCTGTCGCACAGCAACTTCCAGAGCCGCCATCACGGAATGATAATAGCCATACAGAGGGGCGACCAATATATAGTCAATCCGCCAGCATCGACAGTGTTTAAGGTCGATGACGTGGTGTGGTTCGTGTCGCCCGAGAACATCTCGCTGAGGCAGTTTGTTGAAGGCGGATGATTGAAAATGAATAAGTTATATCGTAAAATAACAAAAAGACAGAATATGAAAAGAATAGTTGCAGTGGTGGCGTTGGCAATGACGCTGACGGTGGGTTTTACGGCGAAAGGACAGGACGATAAAGGTTTCGAGATATCGAAAAACCTTGAGATATTCGCCAATGTCTATAAAAACGTGCATCAGAACTACGTCGACGACGTGGAGCCCGGCAAGTTGATGAAGACGGCGATAGATGCCATGTTGTCGTCGCTCGACCCCTATACCAACTATTACGCCGAGAGCGACATGGAAGACGTGAAGTTGCAGCTCTTGGGCGAATATGGCGGAGTGGGCGCCCTGATACACCAGGAGGGCAACAAGATCTATGTGGCCGAGCCCTACGAGGGGCTTCCGGCCGACAAGGCAGGGCTGAAAGCAGGCGACAGAATATTGGAAGTCAACGGCGAAAGCACCGACGGCAAGAGTACGTCCGACGTGAGCGGAGCCATGAGAGGACAGGCCGGCAGCAGCGTGAAACTGAAACTCGAGCGCGAAGGCAAGACGTTCGAGAAGACCCTCACCCGTCAGGAAATCAAGCTGCCCAACGTGCCTTACAGTGGTATGGTGACGGGCAATGTGGGATACATAAAACTCGACGAATTTACCCAGGAGGCAGGCAGAAACGTGCGTGAAGCGTTCAAGCGTCTGAAAGCACAAAATCCTGACATGAAAGGCGTTATCATAGACCTCCGTGGTAACGGGGGAGGACTGATGGCCGAGGCGGTGGACATCGTGAACATCTTTGTGAAGAAAGGAGAGCTGGTGGTGGAGACCAAGGGCAAGGTGGCGTCGAAGAACATCCGCAGCTACACCCGCAATGCCCCCGAGGACACCGAAATACCTGTGGCAGTGTTGATTGACGGCTACAGTGCCAGTGCCTCGGAGATCGTGAGCGGCAGTCTGCAGGACTTTGACCGTGCGGTCATCCTAGGTACTCGCAGCTATGGTAAAGGATTGGTACAGAATATCTTGCCCATGGCTTACAACACCCAGATGAAGGTGACCGTCTCGAAATATTATATACCCTCGGGCCGATGCATACAGGCTATAGATTATAGCCACCGCGACGAGAACGGCAGAGCCATAAGGGTTCCCGACTCCCTGAAGACGGCATTCAAGACACGCAATGGCCGCACCGTCTATGACGGCTTCGGCATAGAGCCCGACGTGGAGGTAGAGCCGGAGTATATCTCCCAGCTCTCGATCACGCTGGTGCAGAAGTTTTTGATTTTCAACTATGTCAACAAATTTGTGAAAGAACATGCCACCATTGCCTCGCCTTCGGAATTCGAGGTGAGCGACGAGATTTACAACGACTTCGTCAAGTGGCTGAAAGACAAGGACTATTCCTATACTACCGCCACCGAGCGAATGCTCAAAGATTTGCGCGATATGGCAAAGGAGGAGAGTTATTACGAGGCTCTGAGCAAGGAACTTGACAAGCTGGAAGAGCAGCTGAAAAAAGACAAGGCCGACGATCTGACCAAGTTCAAAGGAGAGATCAGCGAGTTGCTGAAACGTGAGATTCTCTGCCGCTACTACTATCAGAAAGGCCGTGTCGAAGGGGCGTTGAAAAACGACAAGGAGGTGCGCAAGGCAGTGGAGATACTCAACGATCAGAAAACCTATAACGAGCTGCTAACCAAGAAGAAGTAGTCATCGCGAGGCGGAAAGATGAGGGCTAAGATCCATAGGATTGTCTATCTGTTGTTGCTGGTGCTGCTGGCTGTGTCCATGACCACCAGCAACTTTCTGATGAATCTTGCATGGGTGTTGCTGTTTGCCAACTGGGTGATAGAGTGGGACATGAAACGCAAGTTCTCCGAACTGTCGCACAACTGGCTCCTGATGTCGTTTCTTCTGCTCTTAGTGCTTCATCTTGTAGGACTTATATGGACCGACAACCTCGCCTACGGCCTCGACGACATCCGCAAGAAACTTCCCCTCTTCGCCATTCCGTTGGTGGTGCTTACCTCCAAGCCGCTGACCCGGCGTCAGTGGCAGCCGGTAGCTTTTGTATATGTCGGCACAGTGTTGGTTGTCAGTGTTATCGGACTTGTCCGCTACCTGACTATCGCCGACCTGCCCTATCGCCGTATCGTCCCCTTTATATCGCACATCCGGTTCTGCCTAAACATCTGTATGTCAATAGTATTGCTGTTGTCGGCGATAGCCGGGGCGGCAAGGCAGGGGACAGCAAAGTCGCGATGGATTATTGTCGGAGCTATTGTGTTGATACTTTGGCTATTGTTCTTTATGCTCCTGGTGCAGTCCTATACAGGCTTCGCAATCTTGTTCGTCACCGCGACAGTGTGCCTCGTTGCCGGCTGGCGGAGGTTCTCCAACAAGCTGAGGTGGAGCCTCATGGGAGTCTTGCTGGCAGTGGTCGTGGCCACGGTAGGCGTGAGTGCCTATTATGTCAATGAGTACTATAACGGAACATCAGCGGTAACGGCTGATAGCAAGACGTTTACATGTAAAACGGTCAACGGGAATCCCTATACCTACGCCCACGATGGGCTGGTGGAAAACGGCAACTGCGTCAACGACCGGGTCTGCGAAGAAGAGATACGTCGGGAGTGGGCTCAGGTGAGCCGCTATCCGGTTGATTCCATGACCTCTACCGGGTATCCTCTCTATCCTGCCCTCCTGCGTTACCTCAACGCTTCGGGTCTCGGAAAAGACAGCGTTGGAGTCCATAGCCTTACGGCAACCGATATCAAAGCCATCGAGCAAGGAGTCGGCAATCCGGTGTATCTGCAGCCGGTGAGCCTCCGCAAGATGTTCTACGTGATGCTGTTCGAATACGAGAACTATCGTTGTTACCACAGTGTCAAGGACTTCACCATGCTCCAACGCTTCGAGCTTTGGCACAACGGCTGGCAAGTCTTTGTCTCTCATCCTGTTATAGGAGTCGGCACCGGCGACGTCTATGACTCTTGCCTTCAGCAACTCGAGACCTCCGGCTCGCCCCTTGCAGGAACTACTAAACATACTCACAACCAGTATCTTGCGCTCCTCGTGGCATTTGGTGCCGTCGGCTTCCTCCTGTGGCTCTGCACGGTGTTGTATGCCGTTGTCCGTCAGCGTCTTATGCAATCATTGAAGTTCGCCGCCGCCTTCTCCATCGTAGCAGTGTCGTTCCTCACCGAGGACACCCTCGAAACCCTTGCCGGCGTCGTCTTCGTGGCCTTTTTCCTCTCCCTCCTGTCTCAGAAGGTTGACTCTGCCGGAAACGACCTCCCAAGTGCAATCAACCATGGACCAACCATGGACCAACCATAAAGGAACCCTTACCTTACCCTTGCTTTATCCTTAAGTTGACCTTAATGAATAAAACTCCAAATAACGAAACGATGTACCACTATCATACGCTCTCCAACGGCTTGCGTATAGTCTTCCGACCAACGACCTCAACGGTCGCCTATTCAGGCGTTTACATCAACGTGGGCTCGCGCGACGAGGCTCCTGCCGACGAGGGGATGGCCCATTTCATCGAGCATTCCATCTTCAAAGGCACTGAGCATCGCCGTTCCTACCACATTCTCAACCGCATCGACGGGGTTGGTGGCGAACTTAACGCCTTCACTACCAAGGAGGAAACCTGCATCTATGCCTCCTCCCTTGCCGAACATCTCGAGCGGTGCCTCGAGCTCTTCAGCGATGTCCTTTTCCACTCGGTGTTTCCCTCCCACGAGATTGAAAACGAGAAAGATGTGGTGGTCGAGGAAATCAACAGCTACCGAGACCAGCCGGCCGAGCTCATCTACGACGAGTTCGAGGAGCTCTTTTTTCGTGGTCATCCGCTGAGTCACAATATCTTAGGCACCAAGCGCAACGTGAAAGGCTTCACCCCGGCCCGTCTGCGCGACTTTATGCGTGCCAACTACACCCCCAGCCGTATGGTGGTTACCGTGGTCGCCAACGTCGATTTTCGCAAGTTGGTGCGTCTCTGTGATAAATATTTTGGCTCCTATCAGTCCTCCGAATCTCCTTCGCCGCGGCTGCAGTCGCCTGTCTCACAACGTTTTGACATGACTGTCAACCGCCACACCCATCAGGTGCACCTGATGGTCGGGTGTCCTGCCCCCAACCTCTTCGACGAGCGCAAGGTGGCCTTTACCCTCCTCAATAACATCATAGGAGGACCGGCTATGAACTCCCGTCTCAACGTGGCGATACGCGAACGTTATGGATTTTGCTACACCATTGAATCACAGTATATTCCCTATTCCGATGCCGGCTTGTTCAATGTCTATGCCGGTGTTGACGGCGATGCCGCTGAACGTACTACAGAGTTGATATTGCGTGAGTTGCGCACCTTCTGCTCCCAGCCCCTTACGCCACACCAACTTCTCGTCGCACAGAAGCAGCTCATAGCTCAGATGTCCATCAATAACGACGTGGCACTCAACGAGATGCAGTCCATCGGCAAGGCCTATCTCAACTACGACCACGTCGATACGCTCGAGGAGATGAGCCGCGACCTGCTCTCCGTTACCGCTGCCGACATCCAGAACCTCGCCAACGAGCTCTTCGCCTCCGACGACTCCTTCAGTTTCCTCTATTACAAATAGTTGCTTTCTCGCCAATAAACCCACTGCCCACTGACTACTGGCCACTGATCACTTCATCCTCCTCACCTTGGCGTATGGCGCCTCTTCCGTCAGCGTAATCTCGTATTTCCGCTTGCCGTCCTTGCTTTGCGTATATCGCTTGTTGCCAGCCGAATAGGGGTATAGCGGACGTGTGCCGTATATCGCCTGTCCGTTAGCCTTCAGCCAGGCTCCGATCTCTCTCATTCTCAACACTGCAGCCTCCGGCAACTCCCCGTCGGCGTCGGGCCCCACGTTCAGCAGGTAGTTGCCTCCCTTCGCCACCACGTCAATCAGGGTGTGTATCAGCTGCTTGGTGCTCTTGTATCTGTCGTTCTCCACCCACGACCAGCTGTCGCCCATCGTCATACACGTCTCCCAAGGGTAGGGGAGGAGCGAGTCGGGCACCTGCTGCTCGGGAGTACGGTAGTTCTCGTGCCTCCCGCCCACGCTGCGGTCCACGATTATCAGGTTTTTGTTCTCCTCGCGCGCCATCTTTGCGATGTTGTCCATGTCGATGTCTTGCACCCTGCCGTAGCACCCCAGCCACGGCCTTGTCTCCTCGTTGATGCTCCATTCGGGTCTTACCCAGCCCCCGTCGAGCCACAGGATGTCTATGTCGCCGTAGTTGTGTGTCAGCTCCTTTATCTGGTTGAAGGTGAACTGTTTGTATCTCTCCCACCGCTTTGGATGGCTCACTATGTCGTAGTTCACGTTCCTGTCGGGCGTAGCCCATTCGTGGGCCCAGTAGTCGTCGCAGTGCCAGTCGGGCTTCGAGAAGTAGAGACCCGTCCACATCCCCGCTCCCCTGAACGCCTCCACCACCTCGCGGGTGAAGTCCCTCTGTGCCGGGCATTCCTTGCCCATTGTGGTGTAGTCGGTCTCATGGCTGTCGAACATGCAGAAGCCGTCGTGGTGCTTTGTGGTGAACACAACGTATTTCATGCCGGCCCCTTGGGCTGCTTTGGCCCATTCTTTCGCGTCGAAGTGCTTGGGGTTGAACGACTTGTTCAGTGCGCGGTAGCGTGCCTTGTATTCGTCGTAGGGTTCCCCTTTGCGGTCTATCCACGGCTCGTTGCAGATGCTCCAGCTCTCCACGATGCCCCATTGCGAGTACATGCCCCAATGCACCATAAATCCGAATTTCAGGTCCTGCCATTCCTCCAGCCGTGCCACCACCGCCGGGTCATTCTCCCGCTCCTCCTCCTTCTGCGCCATGGCAGGAAGGAGTCCGGTCAATAATACTATGCAAAAAAATGCTATCTTCCTCATAAGTCATTATATTTCAAACGTGAATTTTAGAAGTCTACTATAGAGTTTCATGGTTTTACCCTTTCGGGTATAAAAACTCATTTTTCTATATATTATACCCGATAAGGTGTAAGTTGCCCGATTTTGTCGAAAATTTTTGCCCGTTTTTGTCGCATTTCGTTGCCTGTTTTTGTTGTTTGCTTTTTTAGTCTTTAAGGTTTGTGACGGGGACAACGTATATTCCGTCATCTCTGCGATAGGAGGTATTGCCACCTGTCAGTACCATCATAAACGAGGGGGGCGTTAATTCGGTGTCCTCTACCTTTTGTTTTAGTGTCAGCAGGTTTCTGGCGGCATCGTCTATTTGTCTGCTTCCCAGTTTTACTTCCACTGGAGCCCACCTTCCATCATATAGAGATATTATCATGTCTGCTTCCAGTCCAGTCCGGTCGCGGTAGTGTAGGACCTCGCCGTCGTTCGCTTGGGCGTAGACCTTTATATCGCGAGCGCAGAGTGCCTCGAAGAGTAGTCCGAACGTTTCAAAGTCTTGCAATATCTTCTCTGGTGTGAGTCGCAATGCGGCCACCGCCATCGAGGGATCGCAAAATAGGCGTTTGTTGGATGTTCGTATTGCTGATTTCGATCTTATGTTGGGCATCCAGGCAGGGATGTCTTCAATCACGAATATTCGCCTTAATGCGTTGAGGTAACTGTCCAGTGTTCGGTCCGAGATTCCTATGTCGTTTGTTTCGATGTCTTGTAGTATGGTCTTGTTCGAGGCCAGTGTCGCTGTGTTACGTGCCAAGGAGCGCAGTAGTAGTCTCACTCTCTCTGGATTCTTTTCTATGTTGTCTATCCTCGACACGTCTTGGTTTATGACCATGTCCAGATAGTTGCGAGGCACCTCCAGCCTCGCTTCCCTGCTCAGCGTCAGTGCTCCGGGCCATCCCCCGCGGGCTACGAGGTAGGCCAGCTCTTCTATGGGCGTATCGGTAATGCTTTCTATGTTTTCGGCGGTACCGTCAAAAAGTTCTCTCAGCGAAACCCCACCTTTGCTGTCGCCTGATTCATATAGGCTCATAGGTCTCATCGTCATCCTTGCTATTCGCCCAGTTCCGGTATGTTGCGTCGCGTTGTCGGTAGGCACTGCCGAACCGGTAAGTATGAATTGTCCGACTGCCCCTCTTCTGTCTATCGCATATCTTACGGCATCCCATATCGAAGGATACATCTGCCATTCGTCCAGGAGTAGCGGAGTCTCTCCGTTAAGCAATAGTGATGGCTTGCTGTTCATTACTTCGGCATAATGTATAGTCTTGTCAGGGTCCTGTAGGTAAACGGCACTTTTGGCTGCCTGTTCTGCCGTGGCTGTCTTGCCGCACCATTTGGGTCCTTCTATCAAAACAGCACCCGTACACGCCAGTTTTTTTGCTAATATTTTGTCGTAAATCCTTGATTTATACTCAATTTTCATATGTAAGATTGTTTGTATATCCGATTGCAAATATACAAAAATATTTTTAATTGCCCGATTTTGTCGAAAATTTTTGCCTGTTTTTGTCGTTATTTGTTGCCTGATTTTGTCAAAATTTAGCGATCCAATCTCAAAATATAAATCAAAATTCCTAAAAACGCCCCAAATTTGCCACGAAAAACTTTCTAGCGGCAAATTGCCCGTAAAATATGCATTCGTTCAAAATTGACCCGTTTTTCGCCCTCGTGTGGCCTGTTTTTAGTATTCGCTACATGTGCACGTGCGTTATTTGGGGTGCCTATCTAAATTCAGGCCTCCCCATTGCTCTCTCCGAACTCCAAGTCTATCTTGTTTACTGCCGATACCTTCGTCTGGTCTATAATTCTTGCGTATATCTGCGTGGTATTGATGTTCGAGTGCCCAAGCAGCTTGCTCACTGTGTACAGGTCGGCTCCCAGCGTCAGCATCATCGTCGCGTGCGTATGTCTTGAGGAGTGAAATGTCACGTGTTTGTCTATCCCTGCCTCTTTTGCCCATTCTCCAATAATCTGGTTCAGCGTGTATCGCGATGGCAGTTTGAATACGCACACTTCGCTACCTGTCTCGCATCTCTCTGGTAGGCACTCTACCGCCTGCTTTGACAAGGGTAGCCACAGAGGGTTCCCCGTCTTCTTCTGTCTCAGTGTTACCCACGTCTGGCCTCCGTTTATGTTTATGTCTCGCCATCTTAGCGCTCTTACGTCGCTGATTCTCAGTCCGCAGAATACGCTGAACAGATAGGCACGCTTTACCATCCCGTCGCGGCACTCTGTAGCTCTCAACCGTTTTACCTCCTCGATGGTTAAGTATATCATCATCTGCTCCTCTTTTTTTATCCTCTCTGTATGGTTTATCAGTACAAACGGGTTCCGTTCAATCATTTCCTCCCTAACCGCTTCGTTCAGCGCCGCCCTCAGGCAGTCCTGGAACACCTTCGCCGTTGCGGCTGATAGTGGCTTCCCCTGTTTCGTTTTTGCTTTCTTCAGAAAGTCTATGAACCCAAGGCAGTAGGCCTTCCCCGCGTCTCTCAGTCTGCAGTCTCCGTATTGGCACAATAGCCTCGTTGTGAGGTCTATATGCTCGATTAGGCTTGCACTGCAGCCGGACTTCTTTTCTCTATAGAGCTTCATCCATTCAATAAGAGTCATAAACCATCTTTTTTTCCGTTGAATAAAACTCCTTAGCTGTATTCGTATTCTTTGAACTCCGTCCGACAGTATTTTATGTCTCCATAGGCGTACACTATGGGCGAAGCCATCGTGACTCCTTCGCAGAACGACTGCACCGGGAGGGCATCTGACTTCAAATTAACCCAAGCCGAGTCCAGCGTGAATTTGATATGGTTGTTCACCGTCGTTTGGCAGCCAAAGTTATCAGTCAGCACCAGCTGGCAGCCACTCGCAGCATCGCCCCATTGCGGGCGAACCCATAGAGTGTCCACCTCTTGCTCTGTATGGACATCACCTGTGCACGAAAGTCCTCGTTCTTCAAGTGTTACATTGAACCCCCATGACAGCGGAAGCTTGTCCTCAGAAAGTTTCAGTTCCCACTCAAATATCCAACCGTTGTCCTCCTCCCAACTGTCGCATACCTGCACTTTCCACTCTCCGTTTAACGGACATGTCATGAGATTCTCAAAACCCTGCCAAGGGTGGTACACCTGTGCGGTCGGTTCTCCCGATGTCATTGTCGTTGGCATTACATAATACGAGTACCCTGTGGGACCATCAGTCGCAATGTTAGCCACTTCGTAAACATAGCCATCGTCTCCCGAAGCATAGTTGTAGCCGTTGTAATTTGACCACACATAGTTTGCTCCAGTGCCAGGAGCATTATCAGCCTCATCACAATATCTAGAACCATCATCATTATAATTAGGGGATCCAAATGCCACATAGTAAAGACTATTACCCTCTTGATATGGCCAGCCATATGTGTCGTCATCCTCTCCACCCCTATTCGTCTTAAAATAGTCTTGTAGAATTATTGCACTGCGGTTGTTGGGACAAATAAGCTTTATCTGAATATCACCGATAAAACTGTGTTCCATGTTGATGCGCAGAAAACGGATGTCGTCAGCACTTGTAACGGTAGCCGCAGGATCAAAATCGTTGAAAGTCACACTTGATGTGTAACATGAGATATCACAGTTGGGACCATCAGGGATAAATGTTCGAACACCTTGCCCCAATGCCGCCTCTATATTTACGGCTGGCTCTTCAATCTGCAAGTCACTGCCACTGCCCGTACCAATAACAATCCTGCCCTCGGTACCCACGCATATTTCCCCCAAGTAAATATCGGGTAACGCATCGCTGGCAGCGTGAATACCCCCAGAAACACGTATGCGTGCCTGCGCCGTGGCTTCACACGTGCCGTCACTTACAGTAACCGACACATCGTAACCACGCTGCTGTTGGGTGGCCGTGGCGTAACCATTGAGCGGCACTGTTACGGTTGAACCCGATGACTCATGGTTGCCAGCATTATCGTGAGCATTCCATGTCCACGAGTAGGAGTTAGGGGTTAGATCGGTTGATACGCCTAATGTAACTGACGTGGGGATGGTATCAGCCAATGCAGGCGCACAGCGATTGATATAACATACACCATCTACCATTTCATCGCATCCACCACCTACTGTTATCGACACATCTGCACACTTTACTTTTACTGTCCACGACGCCGTTACAGCACACCAGTTTTTTGTCCCGTCGTTATATTCACTCAATGTCGCCGTTATTGTAACCGTCCCTGGAGCATGGCCAGTCACCACACCGCTATTGGAAACGGTGGCGACAGCGTCGTCGCTGCTGCTATATGATATTGTGCCGCCACTTGGGGTCAGACCATTTGTAACAGCTTGGGTTGTTGTTGCATCCACCATGATTTCACGGTAGGACTCGGCAAACGAAAGGCTTCCACTTGTGCGTGGTGAACAACATTGTATGCAGAATTTGGTGTTAGGACGATTGAAAGTCTTATATCCTGTGTATGGAGACGCCATCGAAGGATCATCGCTGTCACTATGATAATAAATTTGCTTATTTTTGTCTGCGGCAGTGTAGTAAAAAGTGTAATCATACCCATCATAAGAGCCAGAATGGTCGATAATAGCCAATACCAGATTACCATCCCCTGTATATTCAAACGGGACATCAAGGGTAAACCAATTCCAACCTGTAGAGCAGTTCATCCCACCACTATATACGAGGTGCAAAGCGCCTGATGCTATCCAGTCGTTGCCATCGTCGAATTCCGTTTTATTCGTCTCACCCATATACACCTCTATCCTGGAGGATTTTGATGCCATTGCTGTTGTGTAGCGGTATTGGAATGCCATGCTGTATATCGTGCCGCTACAAAGTTCATCCTTGTCGTAAATTATTTGGCGATACCCATAATAATACCAAGGACTGACTGGACCATAATTATAACTATAATTATTTCCATCACCGATAGTGTGAGTTGTGTGACCACATGCGCTTACATTAACCGTGTATGTGGCACTTGACGAGCAATACAAGGTGCCATTGACTGTTTCTTGCGAAAGCGTGGCGGTTATGGTGGCCGAACCTTCATTGACACCAGTCACCTCTCCAGTTGTAGGGTTGACTGTCGCAACTGTGTTATCACTGCTACTGTATGTTATTGTTCCGTTATTTGGAGTGCAACCGTTGCTGGCCGTTTGCGTGACATGTCCTCCAACGGAAGTATTCAACGATGCGTTAGCGAAGCTGAGACTCCCACTGCGATCTTGACAATTTACGACACAGCATGTTTGCGTTAGAGTGACCGTGAACCTGCGGCGATTCTGTTGGCCTCCACTATTTTTATAGTACCAAATTGTGATAGTTCCGCCTGTGATTGTTGTAGTATGAGATTGGCCATCTTGAATATCCATCACCTGAGTACCATCAGTACCTCCATTATATACATACAAATGCCCCTTGTTGCTTACTCCCTCTGTCATTTGTACAGTTACGGTGACAGGACATCTCGATTCTTCGACAGAAATAGTGTATTTAACGTCTAAAGTTCCCACGTATCTTTCAGCGTTTATGGTATATGGATGTCCACATCCACTGTAAGGCAAGGTGTTTGTGACGTTTCCTGTCAAATCCCATGATGCAGTTCTATTTGTCCACGTACCCTGAGCATAACCATACCCCACCCCCACCATCACCAGCAAAACCAACAACGCCAACACGCCTCTGCCAAACATAGACTTACCATAGACTTTGCTCATCAAGCTCGCATGCCGTGCACAACTCTTGGAAAAACGATTTGTGACGGTAGCCGCTTGCTCTTTCTCGAACTTGCCTCCAGAGTTTTCGTTAAGCCGAACGCAGACATGCTTGCATATATGCTGAGGCGAGAAAACGACCGATGCATAGAATATGCATCGAACTTGCCTCCTACTTGCCTCCGAGGTGATTCCTTTTGATTTGTCTTCCATCTGGCCACTGACAACTGACAACTGGTTGTTATATCCTTCCATAGTAGAACGAGTTTCACGCACTACGACCTTTTCGCCGCTGCTTCTCTCTCCCCCTCTTGCCTCTGCACCGCCATTTTTCTTTTCCAAATAGTAATTATTAATCATAGTACGCGTGTGTATGTGAATATATTTACTTTTTTCTTCCCCGTACGTGCAAAGCCCGCAAACTCTAAGTCGCTACCACTCAATCAATTTCCTCCCTGAGACCGCCTGTTTGCGCACAATACACGAACCTGCAAATATACAAACTATTTTTAACATACCAAAGTTAATAATTATAAAAAATATTAAATTATAAAAAATACAATGTGAACATCCTGATAATCAACACCCGCAATTCCGCAATTTTAACATTTCAATTTTTACCCCCAGCACCGCCACCTCACAGTTCATTATTACTATCCCCAAAACATCGTTTCGATAATGATAAATCACTGATAATCTGCTATCTAGTGTTTTTATGTCAACACTCCACTCATTTTTCAAATTTTTCCAAGCCTTATCCTTGTTTCTCCAAATCCTAACTCCTTGACACATAGCACACAAATATGTATCAACTCTATGTGAAGCCTATGGTGAATTTTGTCCAAACCAGTCATGTCCCGAAGCCATACCCTCAGGCACTCGTTCTCCGTTTCCATTCCCATGAAATTTTCATGCCGAATATCTTGTCATTCGATTCACATCAGTCGTTTTCTTGCGTCAAAAACCACTATAATTCAATGCCGATTTTACGTATTTCGTCCTGTTGATAACTTGTTAATATTTTGTCGGTAGGTTGTTGGTGTTTTTGTTAGCAATGCGTATAATCAGTTAGTTATGTTTCACGTGAAACATTGTTGAAAAATCCGGCAGGTAAACGACATTACCTGCTACCCGCATCACCTCGGAAAGGTGCGCTCCCCGATTGTCAGAGTCTTGCCCGTAATCCGGCTACTTATTATTCCAGGGGGAGCGAAGAGAGGAAAAGGGAGACGAGGCACTCCCTGACACCATGGTGTCGGATTTTTTTTGCAAAGTTAAAAACACCGATGAAAAACCATTCTTACAAACTGTTTGCCAGTAATTTACCTATCGGGTCACATTTTTCGGCGTCAGGGTTGCAAATAAGGCAGAACACTGGAAAACTATTGAACTTGAGAGAGTTTTCTTGATTTTGTAAATAGTTACTAACCAACAGTTTTTGATTTTTTAAGAAAAATTATTATTTATAAACTTGTGTATGTTGAAAAATGTTAGTATCTTTGCATTTCAACACCATAGTTTTTTGTCAGTTCAAAACGGACGTAAGATACTGTGGCAGAGTTTTTTATTACGCACATACGCGTGCGTGCGCAGATACAAGAATAAAAATAATACCGCAATAGATGGAAAATTATTATTACGAAGAGACTACGAGAAGCGTAACCGCCCAGAATGAAAATCGCGGAAACGAGATGCAGAGGACCTGTAACGAGAGAGGAGAAAAATGGGAGAAGGAGACGGGCGTACCCGTATTCAAAGACACCCGAATCGGAGCCAAGGGAGGCTGGTCTCAGGTATCACACAGATATAACTCACAGATAAGTGAGAGGTTATTGAGCGATGACTGTGTGTCAGAGGTTTCTGAGCACTGGCTAAAAACAAGCAAAAGAGAAACTACAGATATGAATGGCAAAGGATTGAGAAGAGGAGTGCAAGCATTGGTCGCAGCAGTGTCCTTGCTGGCAATGGTATTGAATGGAGTAAACGCGTTGGGACAGTGTGCGCATACGGAGAAGACTGTTGGAACTGGAGATGCAAATACAAACAGGAACACATTGGGTTATCCAATAAACACGTATTATAAATACAACTATTCGCAAATCATTTATACGCCTGATGAAATTTGTGGAAACAACACAGCTGGTGTGATTTATGGAATAGCATTTCGGCACTATACCGGCAATTTTAATGCAAAAACCAGTAATGTTGAAATATACATTGGTGAAACTGATAAAAATGAGTTTAACAACACGACAGATTGGATTACAACAGGGTTGACAAGGGTTTATAGTGGGGGCTTGGACTATAATGGTAATGGATGGAAATGGTGTCAATTTTCCAATGAATTTCACTATTCTGGTCATAGGAATTTAATTGTAGCCATATGGGATAAATCAGGCGATTACAAGAATGATAACTCCAGGTACTTTTACCAATCATCTTGCACCGGCTACAAATTCCTGAATTTCAGAGATGACAACAATCAAATTGCAAGCATAGAAGCCCCCGGACGCACAGCAAATCTCAGGGCTCAATACCGACCTCAGACAAAGTTTTGTGCAGAATGCTGCAATAGTAGTTATTCTGTTCCGGTTTGTTTTGATTTTGAAGATGCGACTGCAAGTAATTCTTACAGCACAGACTCAGGATTGCCATTATGCTGGGGGAGAATCTATGGAGGGACAACTACGGGATGCGCTCCTCATGTGTACAATGGGACAGCATACGCCAGGGCAAACGACGGAAACGGAATAATAATGCTTGCTGCAAATAACAGCACGACGTATGGCAACCCGAATTATGTTATACTGCCCCAAGTTACAGGAGTTGCAGCAGGCACAACAATAACATTTAACGCATGGTGGGAAAATACCAGCTATTGTACATTGACTTTGGGTTATATGACTAACCCAGGTAACCCAGCTACTTTTGTGGCAATAGGAAGCGCAACGCCTGTTGCTGCGGCAGGCGGCTCTGCGGCGACTGGCATTAATGAGTTTACTGTGCCTGCCGGATTCCCGTCAGGAGCCTATATTGCATTCAGAATCAGTAACACAAATGGCACTTGGTACACAGTTACCATTGATAACATCTGTTTTAAAAACTGTACAGAACCAACATTTACTCTTAGTGGCGGGAACCTTACTTGTGCGATGGGAGGAACATGCAACGGGCGTACTTTAACCACAAACAACACAGGTACACAGACCTGGGCATCGAGTGCTACCAATGTTGCTACGGTGGATGGCAGCGGAAACATAACAATGGTGGGTGCAGGCACGACCACAATATCGGTGACGGTTCCCGAAGACAACGGACTATGCGGAGCTTCGGCGAGCTACCAGCTCACGGTGACCTGCCAGACACCAACTTTTGCAATAACACCAAACAGCGGAACATTGACCATCGGCAACACCAGAGACCTGAACACTTTGCTCAACAACCCGACGGGAGGCTCGGTTACGTGGGGCACGAGCGCCGCAGGCGTGGCAAGCGTGACCGATGGCGTGATCAGAGCTGAAGGAGCCGGAACAGCAACGATCACCGCCACTCTTGCGTCCAGCGGAATATACTGCGGGGCTACGGCTACATATACCGTGACGGTGAATGAATGTGACGAGGAGATTTTGTTGAACGGCAATATCACGAAGGACATTGAGTGCGGCAGAACTTATTGTTTCTACGACAGCGGCAAAGATGGAAGCTATAGCAACAATGAGGACTACACGGCGACCTTCACTTCTGGGGGGGTGATAAAGATGCGTTTTGTGTCATTCACTGGAGAGAGCGGTTGGGACTACATTAGCATCAACGGTACGACAAGCGACGTAACCGAAACATCAACCATTGCCGGCAACACCACGTTCACAGCATCTGTGAGTGGCGGAATAGTCACTGTGACATGGCATTCGGATGGATCTAACGTTTATGCTGGATGGAAAGCATATATTACAGCTGAGGATTGCTGCACACAGACTCCGTCGTTCTCGCTCAGTTCGACAAGCGGAACAAAACAAGTTGGAGAGACGGTAAACCTGATGCCATTGCTGACCAACACACCTGCAACAACAGTGTCATGGACGTCGAGCAACGTGAATGTCGCCCAAGTGAGCACTGCTGGAGTTGTGACAGCCGTCGGGCCAGGAACTGCAGTGATAACGGTGAGGAGGGAGAAAGACGGGAACTGGTGTCCCGCCACGGCGACATACACCATCACAGTGCCATGCCCGACATACACTGTGCCGCTGTGTTTTGACTTTGAAGACTACGGAACCGCTGGAAATTCAGAAAGTACAGATGCCGGCATTCCAGCCTGTTGGGACAGATTGTACACAGGTTCATCCGCTGGATATGCTCCACACGTGGTGAACGGCAGTGTTGCATACTCGTTGGACGGCAACGGTCTTGTGTTGATTAGCGGAGATGCCACTTACTACGGAAATAACAGTTATGTGATAATGCCGTATATTACTGGCATCACTATTGGGGATACAATCAAATTTAATGCATGGTGGGAAAATGCAAGCAATGGAACTTTGACGTTGGGTTATATGACAGACCCCGCAAATGCAGGGTCATTTGTAGCACTGAACACCACAGCCATAGCGCCAGCCACGAGTTCAAATCCGGTGACACCAACGACAGGTTATACAACAACAGGTGCGGCAGATGTGACTTATGCCTACGTGCTGAATACAAATCTGCCGACAGGTGCGCGACTTGCATTCAGGAGGTACTATACCAGCAGCTGGTATTGTGTGGTGATAGACAACATCTGCATCAGCCATCCCTGCACGTCACGCACAAGCGGAACGCTGGCATTCAACAACCCATCGCAGACGATAGCGGTTGGGCAGCACTATACCCAGACACCCGTTAACGGCTTGACCCCGTCAGACGGAACTGTAAGCTACCATTCCAGCAACCGTTCAGTAGCGACAGTGGATCCAGCCACTGGAGAGGTGACAGGATTGGCGGAAGGGACAACCACTATCACTGCAACCCTGTCGGGTATGACGGTAAGTGGAACATATTACTGTCCGGTGAGTACAAGCTACACTATAGATGTCACGGCATGCGAATACACCAACAACACAATAGGGACTGGAAGTAGCCAGTCATATTATTATGGTCCTGTAAACGATTACTACAATTATGGTTATCGCCAAATAATATACGACAAGAGCGAACTCTGCAAAGGAGCAATACACAGCATAGGGTTCCAGTATGCCGGAAGCACTACGATGACTAGCAAGGGAAGTGACATATACATTTATATGGCCGAGACGGACAAGACGGAGTTTGACAACACCAACGACTGGATTGACGATGACGACTTCACCCTGGTGTACAGCGGCGGCATGAACTGCCAGAACGGATGGAACTGGATAGCCCTGGACAATACGTTCAACTACACTGGCACGAACAATCTCGTAGTGGCTATCCACGATCGTTCTGGGGCCTATGATGGCATAGACTATACATTTTATTATACCGTTGGATCGGAAAACAAACAAATATATTACTACAACGACAACACAGACGCTTCTATGTCCGCCCCGCCAACCGGAACAAGAACAACAAACCGACCGAACACTAAGTTCTGCATCGAGTGCTGCACTGGACGAACAGGAACACTGTCGTTTGAAGAGACATACCAGACCATTTTGGTTGGGCAAACATATACCCAACGAGTGAGCAACCACCTGACACCGAGCAACGGAGACGAACAATATGAGAGCAGCAACCCAGGAGTGGCAACAGTGAACCCAACCACAGGCGCAGTCACAGGCGTAGCCCCCGGCATAGTGACCATCACTGGTACCATCAAGTCTTACGACAACGGCAGTGGTACAGAATATTGCGCAGTCACAGCGACATACACTGTGGAGGTGAAATGTGCCGAGGTGGCCATAACCTCGCCTAACGGATGTGCCGAGATAGTGGACGGTATCTGTATGATAAATGCCTGTGCTCCGACATCGCTGACCCTCGGAGTGGAGAGTACTATGACACCGACGAGTTATACCTGGGTATATAACGGTTACGACAATACGGGAGAACACGAGAGTCACGGCTCAACCCTCACGATGGCACTGAACGAGCAGCGAGGGTATGATGTAAGAGTGACAGTGAGCGATGGAGTATGCGACGCTACCGCGAGAGCGCGAGTCAGAGTGTCGGAGGGTGTAGTTCCTACCAGCAACGCCTTGCCAGACATCGACCTTGGGCATATTTGCGTTGGAACGGAAGGCCACATAACCATCGGAAGCGGAAGTGGAAGCGACATTCAAGTTGACGAACCTTCCGTAACCGTGGAGGCTGTTTTGGGACAAGGAGTCCAAACATTCATTCCTGATGGCCCTAATTGTGACACAAAGTGCTACAATTCCAATGTAACATTCAACGATTTCAGCGAGACTGCCACAGTCACAAGTGCCGACGACATTAAATATCTAAGAATAAACATGGAGCATAGCTACATCGTGGATCTTCAGATAAAGCTAATCTGTCCGAGCAATCGCAGTGTGATAATTTTCCAAGACTACTACACTACGGCAAATGGTGGTTTGGACGATGACACATATACATGGCCTCACACTCACATTTCTGGTGGTCGAAACATATTGGAACAGGTTGTATTGGGTACCCACAACGCAACAGATGGTACGACAACATCAACAAGATGCAACCCCGCGAATAATCCGGCAGGAATAGGCGAGGATTACTGTTGGTCCAACAACACAAGTGACGGATACACCTATGCCAGTGGCAATGGGTACATATATGAAGCTGCAAACCTAAATACAATAGCGACACAGACATATCAAGTCAAGCCATCGGACATGACAAACATGAGTCAGATATATCATCCATGGGAAGATTTCTCAGGATTGATAGGCTGTCCATTGAACGGCACATGGCAGGTGCAGGTATGCGATAGCTGGGAAGAAGACAACGGCTGGATATTCAATTGGGAGCTGAAACTGTCTGAAGATAAGTTGCCTACACAATGGGGCTTCGACGTAACTTTGAAAGACCGCTCGCTTGACTGCGGCGAAGACGCCGTGCATACCGAGCAGGTCGGAGACATACTGTATATCCGTCCCCAGTGGGGAGACCGGGCCACCGACTGTCAGTTGGTGTTAACTGACAACTTCGGCTGCCAGACAACACTGAGCAACCATATAAACTTTGTAATTGATTCGGCGTGGATTAACCTTAAGTCGGGGAATCCTGTACAGCAGTTCTGCGAGGGAAGCGCGATGGCTTCGCCCATAGTGTACGCCTATGGCGGAAAGGCTGCGAGCTGGGAACTTGAGTGGTGGGTCAACGATGGTGCGCACACTACGATAGCAGGAAATAATACTTCAATAACCACGGGTTCTGCCTCAATCTGGGGCGGTGCGGCCAACGTTACAGTAGGAAACGGAGCGGGTGGAGATGAACACGGAATAGTAAATATAGGATACGCGGGCGCGGGTATGCCCGCGGGCGTGTATCATTATATAATAAAGGGAAAGAAATGCGGAGATGCAAGCTGCGAACATTGTGCGGACAATACCAAGGAGGGAACAATCACGGTGTACGCCCTGCCGGAGGCAACGGCAGAAGGGTCGACGATATGCTCGGGAGGTAACAACGGCACAATAACGGTGTCGGCTACGGCCGGAAGCGGCGGCACTTTGTCGTACAGTCGTGACAACGGTTCGCATTGGCAGTCTGGTAACGAGTTCACGGGCTTGACAGCCGGGAACTATACCATCACAGTGAGAGAGAGTCATGCTGACGGCGTGAACTGCGACATAACGGTTCCGGTTTCGGTGAACGTGTATGAGACGCTGACGGCAAACAACGTTGTGGGAGGCGGTAGTTTCTGCATAGGGACAACCACCAACCTGACGGAGACGCCGAGCGGCGGTTCGGGCAGTTACAACATAGTATGGAAGAATGGTTCGACGGTGTTGCAGACCAACAACGGAGTGACAACGAGTACATACGCCGCGAATATTAGCACTGCGGGGACTACAACCTATACGGTGGTGGTGACGGATGCGGTGTGTGGCAATAGTGTGGAGAAGACGGTGACAGTGGAGGTGTATGAGACACTGGGAGTGACGGCCATCACGGGAGCTGGAAGTTTCTGTAGGGGAACCACAGTGACTTTGACCGAAGTGCCGAGTGGAGGAAACGGCAGTTACACCTATCAGTGGCAGTCGTCGCCCAACGGCACGTCAAACTGGACTAACGTGGGTAGCGGAAATAATATTTTCCAGCCGAATACGTCGACGGCTGGAACGACATATTACCATGTGACAGTTAGTGACAACTGCGGCAACACGAGGACGACAGATGCGGTTGCAGTAACGGTATGGCCCGATTTGACGGCAGACATCACGGCCCCGGTGACGGGAACCTGTATAGGGCCGATGGTGACGCTGACGGTGAGCAACCTGAACGGAGTTGGAGGTTACAGCTATGCCTGGGAACAGTCGGCGACCGGAGGGGCTGGCACATGGAGTGCGGCCAGCGGCACGAACAACCAGGCATCATATACGGCATCAACGACTGCGGCCGGTACGATGCACTACAGGGTGACGGTAACAGATAACGGCCGGACTGGAGACTGCAAGACGGTGGTGAAGGAGACAACGGTGACGGTGTGGCCGACGCTGACGGTTGAGGTAAGCGATGGCACGACAGGAATCTGTAAGGATGCCAGCTTCAGCCTAACGGCGACGGCTGGTGGATACAGCAATACGTCGAATTTGAGTTATCTGTGGGAGCAGTCGGCTAACGGCACGAATGGATGGAGTGCGGCCAGCGGCACGAACAACGCGGCAACCTACACGGTGCCGACGGGGACACCCGGTACGATGTACTACAGGGTGACGGTGACGGATGCAGGTTATGAGGCTCCGTGTAAGACGGTGACGTCAGTTGTACGCAGTGTGGTGGTGTGGCCGACGCTGACGGCATCAATATCGGGAGGGACTGCAGGCGTTTGTGCCAGTGAGACGGCTCACAACCTCACGGTTAATGTTACAAATGGTAGTGGATCTACGTTGACCTATCAGTGGCAGTCGTCGCCAAATGGCAATGAGCCTTGGACTAATGTAGGAAACAGCAGCGCGACGTACGGGGCCGACATCTCGGAGGCGGGTACAACGTATTATAGAGTGATTGTTACCGATGCAGGCTATGTTTCGCCTTGTAATGTAGTAACAGCTGACGCAATATTGGTGGTGGTAAAACCGAATCCGACGGTTAGTGTGACGAATAAGGAGCAGGAGATATGTGCTGGAGCGGTGGAAAATATGGTGATAACTGCGACGAACGGAACGATAAGTGTGAGTGACAACGGAACACCAGGACATTTGCCCACAGGGTTGACATACAATTCTTCGTCGCATACAATTTCGGGAAGTCTGAATACGGCTGGGGACTATTATATTACGGTGACGGTGACGAGCGATCAGACACCTAGTTGTGGTACGGCGACAGAGACGATACATATAAAGGTTAATCGTTTGCCGATAGTGGATCTGTCTCCATCAAGCGCTACGTTGTGTAACGGACAGAGTGTTGACATTACGGCCACACCTTCGTTGGGTACAGGCGATTTGACATTGACATGGAGTCCCACGACGTCGTTGACGATAACCAACGGAGGCCAAAACGTGACGGCGGCACCGACGACAACTACGACATACAGATGCACGGTGTCAGACGGTAATAGTTGCTCGTCATATAGCGATGTAACGATTACGGTGAATCCGCTGCCAGTGCTGACGTTGGGAGCAGTATCACATAACCCGTTGAATTGTTATGGGGATAATAATGCAATTATACCGGTAAGCACGTCGGCAACTACGCCGAACTATTATTTCTCAAATGACAACGGAGAGAACTGGGTGCCAAGTGGAGGACAGTCTGGTAGAAATTATAACTTCCCAGGATTGGGAGCAGGTACGTACGACTTGTTGGTGAAAGATGGTAATGGATGTGTCAGTGCGGTAAGGCAGGTCGAGATTACGCAGCCGGCTGAGTTGGAGTTTGTCACGGTCAGTGGAACTGAGCCGTTGTGCCATGGAGATGGAAATGGAAGCATTACGGTGACTATCACTGGCGGTACGGCGAACTATCAGTTCGCTCTCGATAACGAAGGAACAGGCGATGCCAACTACTCGGAAGCGCAGGCTTCTACGTCATACACGTTCTCGGATGTCAGTGCAGGTACCCATACCATATATATTAAAGACGCAAACGGTTGTAAGATCAACCAATCATATACCTTGAACGAGCCTCAGGTAGTAGCTGCTGCGGCAATCGCGGCATCGGCCACCACGGTATGCTCGGGTACAGAGGTGACGCTGAGTTCTCAGACTGCGACAGGTGGCACGCCTGGTACTGGCACTGATCCGGCATATACTTACACATGGACTGCATCGGCCGGCTCGGCACCTGCCACGACTACGCCCACCGCACCTGCGGTGACTGCGGCTACCCATACTCCTACGGCTACGACAACCCCTGTGACGGTGACCTATACGCTGACGGTGAAGGATGCTCATAACTGCTCAGATGTGAAGACGATAGACGTGGTGGTGAACCCGCTGGTGGAACTGACGGTGACAGGGACGGCGGAGCAGACGTTGTGCCTTGGCGAGAGCATGAGCAATGTGGTGGTGACGTACGCCAATGCTGCGTTGAACAGCGGCAGCTGGCCTTCGGTGGCAGGCGTGACGGCAGTGGAAAATCCTACAGGGACCTACACCTTCAGCGGCACACCGACCACGGCAGGTGACTATTCATATAATATAACAGCGACGAGCATTTACACACCGCAGTGCGAGGCAAAGAATGCCACAATCACGTTGCATGTGAAAGACACGCTGGTGCCCGGATTGCCAGCTACGGCAGAGATATGCGCCACGGCGTCGGAGGCTTTGAACTCGGTGACGCTGACATCGGCTGGAACTACTACAGACTATACATACGACTGGACAGTGCCGAGCGGCGGAACGATAACCTCTGGCGGTGGCGGAAGTAATACGGTGACGGCTCAGTTTGCCACTGCAGGTACCTACACGATAACGCTGACGGTGACGAATAAGACGACTAACTGTGTGTCGCATGCGAAGACAGTGGTGACGGTGAACGCAGTGCCAGTGGTGGCGATAGCCGACCCGGGTACGTTGTGCCCCAATGTGGGAACGCAGACGCTTACGGGTAATTTGACGACCACGACGTCGGCAAACTATACTTACGTGTGGAGTGGAGACTTGACGATGAGTCCGGCTACGCCCGCCGCGACGAGCGCAACATCAATAACGACGACGGCGACGATACCGAGCACGCCCTGCACGGGAAGCTATGCGGTGACGTTGACGGTTACTGACGGCAAGGGCTGTAAGAGCCATACGGAAAGGGTGGTGAGTGTACAGGATGTGACGGCACCAGAGATAGCCGGCGCACTGCCTGCCAAGACGGTGGACGGCTGCAGTGCAGACCTGAGCACGCTGTATCCGGCGAAGGCCACGGTGGCCGAACTCGAGGCAGAGGCTACTGCGCTGAGCGGCACGCTGAGCATCAGCGACAACTGCGGAGGAGCCGTGACGATAAAGAGTGTGAGCGAGACGTCGACCGGCACGTGTCCGATAGTGGTGACACGTGCCTATACGATAACGGATGCCTGTGGCAATAGCAGCACGATAGCGCAGACAATCAACGTGGAAGACCAGACAGCGCCGACGTACACGAGACCTGCCGACATCACCTTCTACAAAGATGCCAACTGCCTGGCCGACACCAGCACGGCAGCAGCCGGCGAGCCTACGATGGTGGCCGACAACTGCACAGCGGCGCCGACGGTGACCTACACCGACGGA
>JAFRTM010000004.1 GCA_017439185.1 Bacteroidales bacterium
AAATAAGGCAGGAAAGAGGGTAAAATGGTTTTTACCTTGTTACCTTCTTGTTTTTTTACCTTTATTGGCTAATGCGCAGAGTGACCGCCAATTGATTCGGCAGGGCAACAAACAGTTCCGCGCTGGCAACTATGCCGAATCTGAGGTGCTGTACCGCAAAGCCGTAGAGAAGAATCCTCGCAATTCGCAAGCATATTTCAATCTTGGCAATGCC
Organism: Bacteroidales bacterium; assembly: GCA_017439185.1. GTDB lineage: Bacteria > Bacteroidota > Bacteroidia > Bacteroidales > P3 > Colimorpha. The sequence goes on from JAFRTM010000004.1 coordinate 215, forward strand.
CTCCTGGGACAGCGTAAAGACTCTTCTGCCGTGTCACAGTTTGAGGCTTCCGCCAAACTCGAGACAAATCCTATACGTAAAGCGAAGGCTTACCATAACATGGGAGTCGTCTGTCAGGGTAAGAAGATGTTTGGCGAGGCTATAGAGGCATATAAGGAAGCGCTGCGAAATAATCCTACGGATGATGAGACTCGTTATAATCTGGCTCTTTGTAAACAACAACAACAGCAGCAACAGCAGAATCAGGACAATCAGAAACAAGATAAGCAGCAACAACAGCAACAACCACAACCTCAGCAGTCCGAGCAGAAGAAGGATGCCGAGCGTCTCCTCAAGGCGATGGAGAACAATGAGAAGAAGACCATGAAGGAACAGCAGCTCAAGGCCGAGAAGAGCAGCCGGAGGATTGAAAAGGACTGGTAAGCACAATAACACAGCAACAGACAATCGATGAAGCGTACTATAGCAATAATAGCCACCCTCTTGTTGATGGCGCAGATGTTCGGGCAGACTCTCCGCATCGAGGCTCCCGATAAGGCTTATGCGGGCACTCCGTTCTCGGTCAACGTGATGGTCAATGCCTCGCGCTGTTCTGACTTCGCCGCACCTAAGATGCCGGGACTCAAGGTTGTGGGTACGAGCAACCGCACGAGTATTGTCAATGGCAACGTGAGCCGTGGCTATGGCTATACCGTAGTCGCCGAAAAGGAAGGAACTGTTACCATCGGGCCTGCCAGTTGTGTGGTGGGCGGCAAGACCATTACCAGCGGCACCAAGACGATAAAAATTGAGCCCGCTTCGGCCAAACCTCAGCAGCAACAGCGCCGCCGTGGAGGCTGGGGTTGGGACGACGAGGACGATGAAGACCCGTTCCTCGCAGTGCAGCGCCAGATGCAGCAGATGATGCAGCAGATGGACCCCTACGCAGGTCAGGCTATCCCGACTCCCGACCCGGTCGATCCGGCCGACAAGAACGACAAGGATCTCATATTTGCCAAGATAAGCATCAACAACACTCACCCCTACAAGGGCGAGCAGGTCATTCTTACTTATAAGATTTACACACGTGTCGATTTCCGTATGACGGGCGGCTTCCACGCTCCCGAGAAACGTGGCTTCTGGGCCGAGAACCTGTTGCTCGACCAGCAGTATATAAAGCCCAAGGAGGAGACAATCAACGGCAAGCGCTATATCTCCTACGAGCTCGGCCGCGAGGCTCTCTATGCCCAGCAGGACGGCAAACTGCGTATTGATGTCATGGATCTTCCCATCCAGGCTGTGTTCTACACCTCCCGGCCTATCAATCTGGGATTCTTCACCATCCAGGCGTCGCAGCCCGACCCGCAGGAAATATCGCTCAAGACCAACCCGCTGGAGGTGGCTGTCAAATCTCTCCCCAAGGCCCCTGCCGACTTCGACGGGGCTGTAGGTCAGTTCTCTCTCAAAGGGGGGGTGGACCACCGTAAGGTCAGGGCCAACGAGGCTATCACCTATTCGATAACCCTCTCGGGTAAAGGCAACCTTACTCTCGTCGATGCCCCGTCCATCGAGTTCCCGTCGGTGATGGAGGCTTATGACCCCGAGTTTGAGGACGATATCAAGCGCACCGCCACCGGCATCTCCGGCAGCCGCACGTTCAAGTGGGTCCTCATCCCTCGCAGCGAGGGGCGTTTCACGATACCCGAACTCAAATTGTCCTACTTCGACCCCGCCGAAAAGAAATACAAGGAACTCTCCATCCCAGCTATCCCGGTGGAAGTGGAGAAGGGCGACCCCAAACTGATGCAGAACGCCAGCAGTGGTGACAACAAGGACCTCAAGTCCGACATAAACTACCTGAAGACTCAGCCCGGGAAACCCTACAGCGGCAAACAGCAGCATTCTTATCTTTGGTTCTGGCTGATTATGGCGTTGTCTGCCGTCGCTGCGGTGGCAGCCATAGTCCTCGTGAAACGTCGTCAGGAGGCCAACAAGGACATCGCCGGAGTTCGCCTCCGCCGCGCCACTCGCGAGGCCCGCAAGCGTCTCAAGAGGGCGGAGAAATACCTCCAGAGCGGCGACGACAACCGTTTCTACGAGGAGATATATAAAGCCATCTGGGGCTGCCTCGCCGACAAGTTCAATATCGAGCTTAGCCGCCTGAGCAGAGACACGGTGCAGTCGTGCCTCGCCGAGAAGGAGGTGCCCGAGGAAAAACAGCAGCTCATCAAGGACACTCTCCAGGATGTCGATTATGCACGTTTTGCGCCGGGTGACTCCAGCTCCAAGAAACAGTCTATCTACGAAAAGGCTCTGGATATGATAAGAACTCTCAGCTTCGTGCTGCTCTTCGCTCTGCTTGTCCCGGCTCTGTCGGCTCAGGAACTGCCCGATACGACTGCGGCCGACAGTGTTGTCGCCACTGTCGCGCCTTCTGACTATTCCGCTTCGATGACTTCGGCCGAGGCTCTCTACAGGGCGGCTCATTACCAGGAGGCTCTTGCCTTGTACGAGTCGATGCTCGATTACGGCTATGCGAGCCAGCCGCTCTACTACAACGCGGCCTGTGCCTATTATCGTACGGCTCGCTATCCCGAAGCGATACTCTATTACGAGCGGGCTCTGCGGCTGAAACCTTCCGACCGTGACGCCCGTGAAAATCTGGCTCTCGCCAACAGTAAGGTGGTGCAGACCATCGAGCCGTTGCCGCCCACTCTCGGCCAGCGGTGCGACCAAGTACTCGTCTTGCGCCACACCACTGCTTTCTGGCTGGTGTGGATTCTCCTGGTGTGGATTCTCCTCATGGCGGCGGGGGCTCTCTTTGCCCTCTCGGGCTCCTATTCTCTCCGCAAGTGGATGTTCGGGGTGATGGTAGCGGCGGTGGTGGCTCTGTTGCCGCTGTCCTATATCGCCGTGCGCAGCCATAACCACTATGCCCATCATAACGAGGCCATAGTGATTCGTACGGTGGCGAGTGTGCAGGGTTCGCCCGATGCCGGCAGCGTAGAGCGGTTCCAGCTCCACGGTGGCGCCAAGGTCTCGGTGTTGGAGGAAATCGACGGGTGGCTCGAGGTGCGTGCCGCCGACGGCAACAGGGGCTGGATGTCTGTTGAGGATATAGAACGAATATAGATTATATGGCAAGCAAAGAACCTATCAGGCACGAAGGCGAGGTGGTGGCAGTCGAGGGAAGTGTAGTGCACGTCAAGATGACTGTCCATTCGGCTTGTGCGTCGTGCGAAGCCCACGCCAAGTGCTCTTTCTCCGAGAGTCGCGACAAGGTGGTGGCCATCCCAGTCGCCAAGGACGAGCACTACGAGGTGGGCGACCATGTGATGGTGGTGATAAGCCGTGGCGAAGGGCTTCTCGCCGTGTGGTGGGCCTATCTCCTGCCAGCGGTGGGCCTTATAGCGGTCTATTTTGTCGTAAACCACTGGTGCAACGAGCTGATAAGCGCTTGCGCCGCCTTGGGGTTCGTCGGACTCTATTGGGGCCTCCTCGCTCTCCTGCGTAAACGCCTCGACCGTCAGTTCCGTTTCTCTATCGAGAAAGACATTTGAGGATTAGTGGCCAGTGGCCGGTGGCGACCGCCCGAAAGAAAAATATGATGAAATAATTTGCAGAATAAAAAAAACTTTGTATCTTTGCATTTCGTCAGAAAGTGTAAATAATATTTATATTACAATATATCAAATGATTATGAAGAATAAGTATGTTTTAGCAATGGTCGTGATGCTTATGGCATTCCCATTGGTTCGTGCTCAGCAGGCTACCGAAATCACAGTCAATACGCAGTACAGGGACGCGATTCTCAACTACCTGCGTCAGGACATACAGCAGCGCCAGCAGTCCATGGCCAAGCAGGCCGAGCAGATTCTCGTAAACCTCCCCAACGAGGAAAAACTCTACGATGAGACTTTTGTCACCCTCAAGACCGACATCGTGGAGGCCCTGCGTGAGGACGGCCGCAGAGAGTACAACTTTATCTTCGACCTCTCCTACAACTGCAAACATATCGAAGGCGTCTCCGACGACTACCCCATGGGCGTCTATGACTACAACGCCTCCAACTCCTGCCGCGCCATCTGCAACCTCGCCAAGACCATGATCGAGGGCACCTGCGCCGACCTCTTCAAGGACGGCAAGGCCATAACCACCAAAATCACCGCCACCACCGACGATATCTCCATCACCCATATTCCCTACGCCGGCGAATATGGCGACTTCAAATACTGCCCCACCAACTATAACGGCGAGAACATCCGTATCTCCGTCAACAAGGAAGAGGGCATCACCTCCAACGCCCAGCTCGCCTACCTCCGTGGCCAGTCGGTCAAGTCGTTCCTCGAGAACAACGTGGCTCCCATGCGCCGCGGCTCCAACAAGTACGAGTTCATCACCAAGACCTACGACAAGACCGGCTCGCAGTACCGCCGCAGCAGCATCGAAGTCATCGTCCACGGCGCCTTCGACGAGACCATGAACGAGATGTACCAGAAACTCCTCAACGACGAATATGTCGATTTCAATATCCCTGTCAACACTCCCAACACCAACACCAACACCTTCGCGCTCATCATCTGTAACGACACCTACGTCAAGCCGCTGCCCACAGTGCCTTTTGCAGCTAACGACGCCGACATCTTCCAGCAGTACTGCATCAAGACCCTCAGCATTCCCGAGCGCCACGTGAAAGTGCTCCGCAACCCCTCCAAAGAGGTTATCAAGACCCAGGGCATCGACTGGCTCCGCGACATCACCGTGGCCCTCAACGGCGAGGCCAACATCATACTCTACTATGCAGGTCTCGGCTTCACCGACGCCAACTACAACCCCTACATCATTCCGGCTCAGATGAACACCACTTGCATCAAGGCCCTCAACACCAAGACCACTCTCCCCGACGACCTCATCCTCGCTTGCCGCGACGCCAAGAACATGCTCAAGGAATCCATTGCTGTCGATACCATCTGCAACTCCTGGTTCAACCGCGTGAAATTCAAACAGCTCACCTTCATCGTCGATGGCTCCTTCGACGGCAACCAGCGCACTGGCCACACCCTCTTCAACATCAAGAAGAAAGCCAAGAAGATGAAAGGTCTCCGCATACGTAACGACGTCGTTATGTTCGCCGCCGCCGACTGGAACAAGACCGCCTACAGCTACGACGCACAGCACCACGGCTTCCTCACCTATTTCCTCCTCAAGGAACTCAAACGCACTCGCGGCGACATCGACTACAAGACACTCTTCGACAATATTACCTCCCAGCTCAACTACGAGTCTTCCCTCCAAGGCAAGCTTCAGCAGCCCAAGATGGTGCTCGGAAACAAGGCTAAAGAAAGCTGGGGACAGCGCCACTTCAGATAGTTCCACGCCCCATGAAACAGCTGGCCAGGCATAGCCTCATACTCCTCTCCGCCGCAGTACTCCTCCTCGGCTGCTCCTCGCGCACACGCCTCGAGACCGCCGTCAAAGGAGCCAACAAAGAGTGCCCCATCGAGCTCGGCTACGGCTTCTCCATCCAGAGCCTGCGCCTCCAAGGCGACGACTGCATCTGCCTCTTCGGCGTCGATCCCAACTCCCTCATGGCCCAGCTCGGCCTTGTGGACCTTTTCTCCCTCGTGCCGCCCGAGACCGTGGTCTCCGCCTTCCGCACCACCCAAGGGGGCCGCGATATGCTCCAACTTATGAAGGACAGCGACTGCGACATGGTGTTCTGCGTCGAACGCAACGGCACCGAAGAGGAACTACTAAGAGTCCCCTCCGAAGATTTGTAGGGCTTATATTTTACACTTTGTAATTTGCAGAACAACGATTAAGAGAGAGTACAATGTTGTTCAATTCTCTGCAATTCGCCATATTCTTACCGTGTGTTTTTGCCATATATTGGCTGCTACGAAAACGGTTGATGTGGCAGAATGTGTTTGTGCTGCTGGCGTCGTATCTGTTTTATGGATGGTGGGATTGGCGATTCCTGATACTTATTGCACTGACATCGGCACTCAGCTACGCCAGTGGACTGCTGATAGAACGCGGTCGCAGGAGAAAAACGGTCATGTGGAGCAACATTGTGTTGAACCTTGCTATACTTGGCGTATTCAAGTATTACGACTTCTTCGCACAGTCGTTTGCCAATGTGTTCCTCGACGGGAATGCTGACAATCTTCTGCTAAAGTTGGTGTTGCCTGTTGGTATATCCTTCTATACCTTTCAGGCTCTCAGTTATTCCATAGATGTATATAGAGGAACAGTCGGGGCTACTCATAATATAGTGGCATTTTTTGCATATGTGAGTTTCTTTCCTCAGTTGGTGGCTGGACCGATTGAGCAGGCATCAAGCCTCCTGCCCCAATTCGAGAAGACTCGCACTTTTGATTATAAGGTAGCCGTTGACGGGTTACGTCAGATGCTTTGGGGGTTGTTCAAGAAGATGATAGTGGCCGATACCTGCGCTTTGTATGTTGACCGTGTGTATGCAATGCCCGACGCTTATGGTGGCCCGACCCTGGTTATGGCGGCAGTGCTTTTTGCGGTACAGATATACGGCGACTTCTCCGGCTACAGCGATGTGGCAATAGGCACATCCAAGCTCTTTGGCATACGGTTGCGGCGTAATTTCAATGTGCCTTATTTCAGCCGCGATATTGCGGAGTTCTGGCGCCGGTGGCACATCTCGCTGACTTCGTGGTTCCGAGACTACGTTTACATACCCATGGGCGGAAGCCGTGTGGGGCGTTGGCGTATAGTGCTGAACACTTTTGTTATATTCTTGCTCAGCGGTTTTTGGCACGGGGCAAACTGGACTTTCCTCGCTTGGGGTGCCTTCCATGCGCTGCTTTTCCTTCCGCTTATTCTGCTGGGTAAAAACCGCCGCTATCGCGACACTGTGGCCGAGAACCGCCATCTGCCCACTGCGATTGACTTTGGTCGCATACTGCTCACCTTCTCACTTGTGACCGTCGGCTGGGTGCTTTTCCGCTCGCCCTCCATAGGCTTCGCGGCACACTATATTTCCCTTATGTTCGGCAAAGGATCGGCAATAGTTCCGTGGGGTGGTGATTATACAATACTATTGCCGGCGGTTGCAGCCATGTTCTGTGTCGAATGGCTCAACCGCAGATGTGGCCATGAGTTTGAACGGCAATGCCGCTACATGGTTGTAAGATGGCTGGGTTACTCGGCTATAATATTTGTAATTGTTGCCTGGATGCAGACCAACGAAATGCCATTTATCTATTTCCAGTTTTGAAACGTTTTATCCTCCATATAGCCCTTTTCCTACTGTCTTCTTCGTTGGCGACAGCATTGCTGCTTTGGTCGTTTGGTGGCACAGGCCATTTGCGAAACGTTACATATACTCTCGGCGGTGCCGACTTCCTCTACACCAAGGCACGAGAAGTCCGAGAACACAGCGGCATGGACGTGCTTTTCCTCGGCTCATCCCACGCATACCGTACTTTTGACCCTCGCATATTCGACAGATACGGGATCAACACGTTCAACCTGGGCTCATCCAATCAGTCTCTGCTGCAGACCGAAGTCCTGCTCGGAATGATCGACACTCTTAAACCCCGTCTGGTAGTGCTCGAGGTGCACCCCGACATTGTGGCAATCGACGGAGTGGAGGCCTCGATATACCAGGTGTGCAATGTGGAGCCTTCGTGGCGTATGGTTCCGATGGTCTTAAGGACAAAAAACATGAAAGTCTATTGTACCGCCGTGTATGCGCTGCTCCACAATTCGTTTTCCTCCTCGTTTAAACACTTCACAGAGTCCGAAAGCGGCGGCAACCGTTATGCCGGCCGTGGCTTTGTAGAGCGTGACGTTGAACACTTTACCCCCACTCCAGTCCCCGCCGACACCATACGTATGAGGGGCGACCAGCTTTCGGCTTTGCGGCGCTGTGTGTCTATTCTGAGGAAGCGTGAGGTCCCCTATATTCTTCTTGAGGTGCCAGACACTAAGGTCCAGACAGCGGCCTACATCAACCTCGGCGAGTTTCATACGACAATGAAACAATATGGTGATTTCTACTATATTCCCATGGACGAGCTCGATGACAGTCTTCACTTCTACGACGTGACCCATCTGAATCAGGACGGCGTAGCCCTCTACGACGAATTCATCTACGACACACTCATAAAGAAAGCTTTGAAAGGAGTGCGGTAGTCATACTGATACCAAAAGGAGGGTTTCTCCCGTGTCTCCTCCGAAGAACTATAGAGCTTAGAATCAAAGAGAAAAGTATATAAGAGCAGGTACAATAACGGATGTTGCGCCTGCTCTTTGAGTATTTATTTGTCAAAGAGGAGGGCTAAAACTTTGGGATTTTGAGGTGGAGGTGGCGGGTTAATCGGGTGGGGAGTCTTTACCGGCGGTGTTGGGGAGTTGGTGTTTGTGGATTTTGGCGAGGAGTTTGGGTGTTATGGGGTGGCGGTGGGAGTGGGTTAGGGTTTGAGAGAGGTGGGTAAGTTGCTGATTGTATTCGTCTTGATTGCTTGGATTGTTTAGTTGGAGGGGTATGGTGGAGTCGGA
>JAFRTM010000005.1 GCA_017439185.1 Bacteroidales bacterium
CAAATTTTTTTTCAAAGTTTTTTGGCTCCTTTTACATACTTCCGCTGATTGCCAGCGGTTTACACTTCGAAAAAATTTTTATTTTTTTCAAATCGGAGCCGATAACGGGGGTTAAAACGGGCAATACGGCGGTGGATTTCATCAAATTTGGCACTACTTTTGACACGTTTCTTGTTAATAACTCTGCATGTCGTTTATAATCAGTTAAATAAGCTGTATTTGTGATTTTCTGCGTACCTTATATTATATAATGTTCGCGCGAGAAAGGGGATTAAAGGTCTATTAATAGTTTTGCTCTTACGAGCAAGACGTTATTTTGGCTCGGCATAAAAGTAAACTTTTCTGCTCTCGCTTGCAATAACGTTGATTAATGGTTGAGCCATGGTTGATTCGACATTGGTTAAGGGCAAAGCAAGGGTAAATTCGATATTCATTAAGGTGGGATTCAGGTGAGCTTAAGGTGGCATTCGAGAATAGACAGACGGGCAAGTCCGATGGACTTGCCCGTCAATGCTAATGTTCTTTTATAATAAGTCAGAGTCTCAGGGTTTGAAGGATACGCGGGCCTGGCGCGAGGGAGAGGTGGTGGCACCGGAGGAGAGTTTCAACACTATATAGTATGATATGTTGGCGGAAGAAGAGGGCAGGTCGGTATCGGAGAAGGAGGTCTCTCCGGGAGAGAACGAGGATATGGGTTCGGGCTGAGCGGATCCCACCGAGCGGTAGATGATGCCATAGTGGTTTTCGGCGAGGGAGTAGGACCACTGGAGGTTGATGGCGGCAGATTTCTTGTTGTACTTTGCCGAGAGGGAGATGGACACCTGCGGAGTCTGCGGGACGGAGGATGGGATGACCGACACGAGTGCGGCACGGCCGGAGGAGTTGCCCGCCTTGTCGAAAGCTTCGATGGAATACTGGCAAGGCTGCGAGATATCTTTAGATGCCACGGTGTAGGACACATAGGAAGCGTCGGCGACATCGGAAGCCTGTATGGTGCTCACATATTGCCACGCCGAGGAATTCTTGGGTTGGGAGTAAACGATGTAGCGGTCAACATCGGAGGAGGAGCTCTTATGCCAACGTATCACGCTGGAGGAAGAGGACTGAGAGAGCGACTCGAGGGTGCAAGGGGAAGGGGCGACGATGTCGGGGAGCTGGAGCTGTAGGGTGTCTGACGGCACGGAGTAGTTGTAGCGGTTGTCGACGGCCACAACATAATAGTATATGTTCTGCGTGGTGGTCTGTATGTTGACGGTGTCGTTGAACGATGTCGAATAGATGTTGGCGGAAGCGACCTCGATGAACTGATGGTCGCGCTGGTTGGCCGAGAAGAGCCGGTAGCCAAGAACGTCGGAAGATGCCGAAGGTTCCCAAGCGAGCGTTACCACCGCGAGGCCTGTGGGAGCCGGACGTCCGTTGACGTTAGCGCGCAGTGCGGAAGCCTTGCCCGAAAGCTTTGAGGGCGCACCCGGAGCCTTGAGGTCTGCGATTGGCGAGGGCACCATGTTGGAGTAAGAGCTGTTGGAAGCAGAGTCCACCGCATAGAGACGGTAGAATCCTGCGGCGCGAGTGGTGGCGAGAGAGTCGGAAAACGAGGTTGCCGAGGGAGCGAGGGCGGAAGAGATTTGAGCCCACGGGCCTGTCGGCGAGGAAGCATAAGCCACGTAAAGGTTGCGGCAGTCGGCATCGGAAGAGGGTGTAAAGGTAAGCGAGACCACCGAATTCTCGTCGGCCTTGACAGACAAGAGACGAGGAGAAGCAGGAGGAACCCTATCGCTCATGGCGAAGGGTTGAGAAGACTTCCAGCCAGAGCGGTTGGAGAACGCATCGACGCCACGTACACGGTAAGAGAACTGCGAGCCCAGCGGCAGCGAGTCTATATACATGACATTGTCTTTGGCGAGAGCCACCAACTTTGAAGAGCCGTAGGCCGACTGGTCGGCATTGGCGATATTGAGGACCGGAATGTCGGACAGCGTGGACCACGAGGAGTCAGAGTGGTTGAAACGTTCAATAAAATAGGCAGTATGAGAGGTGCGCGACCAAGAGACGACAGCCCTGCGAGAGTCCAGCTGAGACACTTGCGGAGCCGAAACCGGAGCCACTGCAGCCGAGTCGAAAGGATTGCAGGTCACCAGAATAGCTGTAGATTGAAAAGGAACCAGCTGACGGTCGAGCGTGGTGGTGATGGTATATTGGTAGGTAGCACCCTTCTCGACATTGCGGTCGACGAAACGTAGAGCAGCCGCTTCAGCCATCTGAGGGTTGAGGTCGGAGAGAATATAGGCGAGAGTCTGACGCTGACCCTGCTCGTGGTTAGACTGCAAGACGAACGATGCCAAGGAAGCCTTCGAGTTGGCCAATTTGGCAGGGACGAGCGATTTGCCATAGAGAGCCTGAGCCATAGCGGGAGCCCAAGGGTTGGAAGAACGCTGGAGTTGTTGGAGAGACCACGGTTTTATGGGACGCGAGTCGTTGAGAGTGACGTAATCGTTCTTTGCCACACCGCCCGTACGGGTTATGGTCCACCCCTCCTGCGAGGCGAGGAGCCAGAATCCCGGATCGTCGGCAGCCCAACGGAGAACGATGCTGTCGCCATAACTGCGGGCCATCAGAGTCACCGAATAAGGCTGTTCGGGAGAGTCGTCGGCAGTGAGGTTACGATAGGCGGACTGACTGCAAAGTGATGTAACCGAAAGCAGGAGTGCTATGGAGAGTATTAACTTTTTCACTTTAGGATAATATTTGTATATGATATATTCAACAGACATTCATTTGGTACGGCAGAGGTCAGAAGACAATAGGCGCAGAGAGTACCCGTTTGGCTTCGTTGTTGTATGCCGGCACGTTCACGAGGATCTTGACATCGGCGAAAGTGTTATGGCAAATATATGGTTTCGCCTTGCGCGAAGAATTGTCGCAGATGGCAAAGACATTAGACAGGAAGTCGCGCTCACCCCGCGAAGGAGAGATATAATAGACGTTAGCCACATAGTAGCGATAGGGGTGGCGGTTAGGCGACTTGACATACTTCTTGGTATTGACCGGGGAGAACTCAGACTCGAGCCACGAGGAGGTCCACATAGGCTTGTAACCGGTGTAGGAAGAGTCCTCGTTGGAACGGAGCCAGGTGTCGAACCAATAGTCGCGGCTACGATACCTTGTCTTAGATGCCGACCAGCTGTCGTAGGCAGACACCAGCGAAGCGCTATAGACAGTGTACGGCGAGTTGGTGAACGACAATGCTATAAGGTTGACCGACGCGTTGCGCTCGTAGGCCCGAGCCATGGGGCTCAAGTCGGAATACCAGAGAGCATAGGAACGAATCTGGCTGAAGAAACGGGCGAGAGCCTGGTTGTCGCTGACGGCAGCCGACGACACACGGTCGTCGATATACACAGCCGGTTCCTGCTTCACGAAAGTGACAGTCTGCAAGTGATTGGTAGAGGCAAAATGGGAAGCGTTGACACGCACCACCTGGTCGGCACGCACCTGAAGCACAGAAGGCACAGCCCAGTCGAATGGCTCGCGATAGCGAGAGCCCTCGTGGAACCAATAGCGGGTGTTGCCCGTGGCACCGTGTCCGGAAATCATTATGGAGTCGAGAACCGAGCTGGACATAGAGGTGTAGCGGTTGCCGAGCGAGAGTACGCGCAAGTCCGGCGAAGCGAGCGGCTGAGAGGGAATCAGCTGAGGTTCGAAGACAGTGGTAGTATCGTTATGGATAAGCCATTTGGCACGGTTGAGGTTATAGGTAAAATAGGTAAGCTGATAGTAGAACGACTCGTTGACAGCAAGCCACTCAGGTATGTGGTTGTTGTACTCCGAGCTAATAGTCTGGCGGCCGTTGACCGCAAAGCAGGCGATAGGAGGCAACACCACATCGGAAGCATAGAGTTTAGGATCGTTGGGAGAATAAGAGTCGAAGAGATAAGCCCTATTGCTGAACGCGAAGAAACGGTTGAGGTTGACCGGCGGTATGAGAGAAGATATGGTACCGTCGGCCGATACAGACACCTTCGTGGCGCCATAGCCGAGACCGATGTCGGACTTGGCCGATTCCGAAGCGATAGAATCCATCACATCTGCATAGGTGGCATAGCTGTGGTCGAGACGGAAATAGAGAGAATAGAGAGAGTAGCCCATCGACTCGGCTACGGCGAACGGATAGAACATGGTATCAGATTTCAGAGCCATGTCCTTGGCCTTCACCAAAGCCTCGGCATATTCTGCCGTATCGACCAGCACCAGCGACACACGGCAGGGCGAGTAAGTCTTGCTTGCGTTTTTGACCTTCACCACGTCGGAAGGCAGTTCGACTTTCAGATAAGGATAAGCCGTAGTAGAGCCCGAGAGCGTTGCAGCCTGTGCAGCATCGACATACTCGTATCCGCACACCTTGGCGTTGGCAATGCCCATTTCCTGGTTTACCACAATCGGCATAAGCTTCTGCCCCTTGGACTGCAGCAGCGAAGGGTTGAAGAGTTCTGGGCGATCCTGACGGATAACTATATAGCAAGCGTTGTCAATTTCGTTGTAAGGAACGAGGGGATCGCCGTTATAGGGCCATGTGAATATCACCTGGTTATCCAGCGACATCGGAGCCTCGTTGGTGGCGAGGAACACCGTAGTGTCGGCAAAAGCCTCGGCGGGAGACCCCGAAACGAGAGGCAGACCCCACGAATAAGCGTCGGCACGCATCATCGAAGTGGACTTGCCCTTGAAAACATCCATTCTACGATCCTCAATCGCGCCTGTGCCCTTGCGTTTCTCATATATTGCAGCCGAAATATTGACTTTACACAGCGAGTCGGCACCAAAGCCGCCATTGGCCGACTGCACCATCATGCCATCGTCAGCCTGCGAGAACTTTACAGCGGAGGAGTTTCCGTTGCCGACAACTACCGACGAATGGTCTTCAGACATAGCGAAGCAGAAGCGGCGAGGGATGTAGGTCCCGTTATCCGTCGGCACCGCGACCAGGAGGTCGGCGATGTTATCGTCCCTGCCGTCAACGGTGAGAGGCATCGTGGTCGAGAACCTTAGCGGTTCGTAGGACTCCGCCCTTTCCGGAGCGACAAGTGCCTCTACAAAAGAAGCCTTGGCAGGATCCATATCGCAGAAGAACTCATCGGTGGCATTATTCATACCGTCAGGTCTACTGCCGAACGACAATACAGATTCCGAAGCGGCCTTCACCTTGCCTGAGAAGACGACCGGGGAAAGTTCCAACTTGCCCGACGCCCAAGAGGGATTGGGACCCGAATAAGAGAGGTCAGCCAGCGACGTTAGCGAACCCACAGCCATATCGCCACGGCTTGTAGGAACCTGCATCAGGGCCTTGACCAGGACATTTGCCGTTCCTGCCGACTGGAATCCGTTGATCCCCGACTTCGAAGAGGACTCCACCTTGGCAAGGCTGCCGTTGGCCTCAATGTCCGACATGGCATTGAGTTCAAATATTCCTTTAGCCGATCCCTTTGCGGCAACCGTCGTGTTCACATAATAGCCACTGCCTTCGTTCTTCGTTGCGGCAGGAGTCTGCTTACCCTGCACAACAGACTGACGAAGGTTGTCTTCCATATTGTAAGGGCAGTCCCCTTCAGCGGAGCCTGCCGACAAGCGGGCCTGGAACTGATCCTTCCCCACTTCGAACTTGGATCCCCCGTTGTCACCCATGGCGATAGACCACGACGGAGAGCTCTGGGAAGACCAAGTAACTATGTCCATCGAGAAAGGAATATCAGAGTTCCCCTCGGCAAAGTCATATACATTTACATTAACCGGCACGCTGTCGATGTAAGTCCCGCCAAACATAATAGGAACCGTTGCTTTGGCCGGCACCTGGGTGAAGTGGACAAGATGTTTGGCAGCCGACTGCCTGTATTCGCCAATGGCGTTGCCTGCAAATTTGGCCGCTGCCTTCTGCCCCCCATTGGAGAGCGCATATATATTAGAATAAATGTACGCGCGCGCGAAGTGTGCATTTTCCATCGAGAGAGCCACCAGACCATCCAGACTGAACATGCTTGGGTCGTTATGGGCAATCGCCACGCCGCCGCGAGCAACCCACTGGCCTTTTGCCGGCGAGAATTTAGCGTTGCGGGCACATCCCGACATAAGGTCGTCGGCCGAGCGTGAAAGGAGCGACTGGTCGTTGACCTTCATATTGTAGGCAAACAGGCCGCCGAAGCCGGAATAGTTCATATCGCCGAGAGCCGCCGGTTCCTTGTAGCGTTCGCCGCCGGCGAGGAACCACCAGTCGTACTGCTCACCCTGACCATCGACAGCGGAGCCGAAGCCAGCGTTCATCGTTGCCGTAGCCCCGTCGAAAAGAGTGACCTTCAGCGGACCATACCAACCCTTGTCGGCACCCTGTGCCAACTTCCCTTCCAGCTTGAAAAGGTCCATTTGAGCCGAGAGGTACAACGAATCCATCGACCCCTCGTTGTTTTTTATCTTACCGCTGTTCTCCTCCACCATGCCTCCTACGCGGAAAGCCGCGCGGGCCGTGATGCTGCGGGGGTTTCCCTTTGAATCCTTACCGCCGATGCCCAAACGCACCGTTCCCGAGAAATTGACACCTGCACTGCGGTAGCCGGCTTTGTTCGGTCGATCGTCTATTACCGGCTCAATAGACTCGATGTTGAAAAAAAAGCCACGGTTTTCACCCATCGAGTCATCGTAGGCCGACGGGTCTCCTCCTATGTATTTCTGAGGCGAAGCCTTGCTCCATGTCCCTATGTAGAAATCGAAGTGGTCGAAATGCATCGCTGCAGAATCGGCAGCAGTGGTGCCGCGGTAATTGCGTATCTGCATCCCTTCGACTTTCACGTTCTTCACATCGGCGGCAAGGCCCATCTTCTGGAAGTCTATATTGATTGTTCCGTTGAGGGTCACCGTCACTTGGGTTTTCTCTCCCACCTGACGAACCGCCACATTGGAAGTCTTATCGGGTTTGATATAACCCTGGAACAGCGGACATCGCAACGTGCCTTCCGGCGGAGTCACCGTGAACTGCGGCTCGCTGGTGGTCATATTACACACATAAGGCATCTTGCCGGCAATCATCGGCACACCCAGAGATCCCGAAGCTGTCCCTTCCACAGCGTTGCCACCCTGCAGCCTGACCTTCACGTTATCGATGCTCATAGACCAGTTGTCCACGCCGTTAGACGCAGCGGCCAGTCCCGGCTGCTCCGAAGCACTCAGCGAAATTCCGCGTGCGTCTATCACAGCACCCGCGGAGGTCTGAATCCAGATATCCTGAGGCTGTTTGCCGTTCAGGTCGGCATACATGCCGCTCAACACTGTAGGCATAGCCAGTTTGTAATTCTTTATATAGAAGCCCTTCCATGCGTTCCTGTCCTGCACCTGATAATTGGCGGGGAACACCACCTCGGCAGGAGTCTGCCTGGCCGAATGGTCATAGATTACCGAGCCTTGAGAAACCACCTTGACACCAGCAGCGCCGTTGACCTTGAAGGGCGGCATTGAGAGCTGTGCTGTCCAGTCGTTCCAGTCGGTGACACGCTGGGTGCTCGTCATCGTAGCCTCCAGAGCTCCGCCGTCCACTGCCGACAATCCGGCCGCTCCCATATCGAAGCCTGCTGCGAGACGCAATCCGGCATATTTTCCGCTGTTGAATATCAGTGCGCACACGTCAGACGACTCGCCTCCTTTGAAGTTCATCGTGCAGCCGTCGTTCATCGCCACCGAGAAGTTCTTCGGAAGCACCAGTTCGACTGTCGGGTCAATGGCGAAAGCTGACGGCGAGGTGCATATATTTGTTGCCACAAACGGCAGGTAGATATTGTCTTCGATCGAGGCGAATATTCCGAGCAGGCTTATTGCAGCGCCCGTCGGGGTAAGCAAAAAGTCCTGAACCGTGACCGTCACCTGGTTCGACTGCGGGTCGGTTGCCGTGCGCGGCAGTTTCATCGGCAGGTTGGTAGCTCCGCTTCCGAGCTCCTTCGAGGCGCGAGCCGACTGGTTATACCAGCTGCGCACCTTGTCGCTGGCACTCAGCGAGGAGATGACCGACGAATAAGCCAGGCCCTTGTTCTGCTGATACCTGTCGCCGATGCCAATCTTCACGTGGCCTTTGCTTGTCAGGTCTGCCTGAGCCTGACCCGCTATCACTTCGCGGTTGCCGTTCACCTTCAGTCCGGAGAATGTCACTGCGAGGTCCACGTCTTTTCCGAAGGGGCTCCATTTCACGGTTCCTTTTCCGCTGAAGCTCTGCGAGCCTCCGTCGAACGTCGCTTCCTGCACATACAGTAAAAATCCGCCCATCCTCAGCGGTGAAGACTTGGACACGAGGTCTTTCGCCTGCACCGAAGCCTCTGTCTGGTCGGAAGCGCTGGCGTTGTTGCATATCGTCATGCCCTCCGGACGTGTTGCGTTCTTCGGCAGTTGGCCTATTGCGAACATCACCATATTGGAGCGTCCGTTGTCAGCCACCATGCAGGTCGAGCCGTTGGCGACATTCGTGACCACACAGGCGGCATACAGCCTGCCCTGCGTCAACAGTTTCGCCAACGACGACTCGGCGTATGACGTGGTCGTCAGCCCTTTGCGTTCCACCAGGCTGTTCGTCTGGTTGATTCTGCCGGTGCTGTCAACCTCGTAGATATAGAGGTCGTAGGACAAGGCCTTGTTGCTCACCTGGGCTCCGCTGGGTTTGTTCCATTCGAACCTGAGGTTCTCGCCACGGGCGATGGTAGCCGCCTCGCCGGCGAGCGCGCTCGGCGATGTCAGCTGGGCCGGGTTCAGCGTCTGTGACGCGTCGCCGCTTCCCCACTGGAATACCGAATACTCCTTGAAATTCCTCACATCCCTGAACACCACCACCGAGTCTTTGTGGTCAATCGTCGGGAAGTTGTCGATAAACGTTACCGACCTTATCTTATATGTGATGTTGTACTTATATTCCACCGCGGCATCCACCGTGAGCAGGTAGCGGGAACCCTGGGTGAGGACATCCGACCAGTCGTCCACCAGCCTGAGGGTCCTCTCTCCCCTGTTGCGTGTCCCGTCAACCGTGGTACGTTTCAGCGGCTGGCGCGAAAGCGATACCGCGCTGTCGCCTACAAATTCATAGAGACTTACGATATAGTCCACCGTGGTCACCGAGTCGCCCGTGGCTGCCTTCACTTCCACCGGCAGCGTGGTGCCCGAGGCCATGGTGTGGTCTTTGGGCGAAACTATCTTGTGGCGTTTGACCGATGCCAGCACTTTCTTCTGGTTGCTCTTCTCCGTCACCTTACGGTCGTCGATTCCGTCGCCGTTGCCCACCGTCGAGCCCGAGCCGCCCGAGCCGCCCGAGCCGCCGTCGCCATATACTCCTTCGGTGCTAGGTCCGTCCCACACGAATACCATATATTGGCTCTTGCCGTCGTTGGTGAGGTTCACCACCCTGTCGGGATCTCCCGGCGTGGCCTCTACCTGCACGGCATAGACATGTCCGCTGTCGAGTCTCAAGTAGGGGTTGGTGCGGTAGTCAAAGGTGAAGAAGGTACGGTGGCCGCAGTCGAGGGCCGCCTTCACGGGGTTCTCGTCGATGGCCTCCTGCACGTTCTGTCCCTGATAGACCTCCACGAACTTTATCACATAATCGAAAGTGTTGGGTTCAAAGCAGTTGCTCACCACGCCCGTCCAGGAGAAGTTGGTCTTGCGGGCGGGTTTCAGCTTGTCGAATCCGCTCCCCGACGGTGTGAGTGAAGGTGCCGTGAACTCGGGTGCCAAACCACTGTAGCAGATATCGAAGTGGAGGCAGTTGCTGCCGAGCACCTGTGCCGTGTCGTAGTAGTCGTGGACGGCGATACACAGGTGGTAGGTTCCCTCGAGCAGGGTCAAGTCGCTCGAGCCCCTGTAGCTCTCCGAGAGGTTGGTGTTCAGACGCCTGTAGAAGTGCTGCACAAACTCCTGACCGGTGAATTTCTTTCCTGTCGCAGGAATATTGATCTTCGGCATGATGCCCACGAAACGGTTATCCGTCCAGATGCGTGTCGTGGTCGCGTCCGACGACAGCGACATCTCCAGAAAGATATCGTGCGAACGGCCGTCAACTGGCGTTATCGTCAAGTTGAAATAATTCATCGGGTTGTTGTAATAGGCCAACGCCGATGTCGGGAATGGTGCCACCGTTGCTCTTGTCAGCGTCACCTGCATCTCCATCTGTGCACTCGCCGTCCCTGCCGTCATCATCACCAGTGCAATCAACCACAATACTTTCCTTTTCATATTATATCTGCTTTTAATTTTCTATATCTGTTTTTTATCCGTTTCCTACAAGTCTTCGCTCGACCGTGAGCGCACTCCCGTCCTGTGTTTTATCAGGCGTTTGGCGAAAGAGTAGCTGTATCCCAGCAACACCGACGCCGTCACCGATGTACTCACCTCCTGGGCTATAAGCTCGCGGTTACTCATATTCGTGACCGACCCCGAGAGCGACACGCTGTGTCCCACCTTGGTGTCCAGCGTGAACGACAGCGTGTTGCTGAATGTCCACTCCTTCATGTCCGTCACCACATAGTAGTTGCCGCTGCCTTTGGTGTAGCCCATCCGCTCCGCCATCGTCTTCAGGTCGTCATATTCGCCTTGCTCCTTGATGTCGTTGTACGATATGGAGCCCATGAACGACATGCCCAGCTTCACCCTCGCCGCATCCACTATCTGGTAGTTCAGGCCATATCCTATCGTGTGGGCGTTATACACGCTGTACGAGCTCGTCGATATCGAGAAGTCGTACGACCCGTTGATTGCCAGGTTGTGCGCATCGATCGTGAGGTCGTAGCCCGCACCCACCGTGATAGTCCTCGAGTCGTTGTCCGACGATGCCTCCTTGTTCAGGTTCCTCGTCTCCACTATGTTGAAGTTCGCGTTCACCGAGTGGGAGTTCTCCGTGTAGAAGTTCACCGACGGAGTCGCGTTGGCCGTATATGTCAGCTGCTGCACCCTCGTCAGCGGGTCCACCTCCTGCGTTCCGTCCGACTGGTTCTGGTGCACCACGTTGCCCGTGAGGCTCAGTCCCACATAGTCGCCGAACGTCGTGCTCAAGCTTCCGTTGTACGTGAACACCCTGTTGGTGTACATCTGCTGCTTGTTCATATTGTCGCGCTGGCCGTAGCCCGAGAGGCTCAGCACCGCCTTGCCGTCGAACATGTTCCACGAGCCGTTTCCTCCGATACTCTGTATGTTCTGCTGCGACGACATGATACCCAGCGACGCGAAGTCCGCCTGTATAAACTTATAGTCGGCTCCCAACGAAAATTTCTTGAACGTCAGCTTCAGGGCAGCGTCGCCGGCAAACCTCACCTGCGTGTTGCTCCTCACCGTGTATATTCCCCTGATGGCGTGCAGGAACTTCTCGTAGCTCTCCGTCTTCTTGTTGGTCTTGCCGCCCAGGCTGTTCACCGTGCCGCTCACGTCAAGCGGCGGCGCCGTGATGTCGGCGGTGAACACGCTCATCGCGCCGTTGGCCGTAAACACCATCCACTTCCACGGCGTCACCTTCAGCACCGCTCCGATGCTCAGGTTCTCCTTCGCCTGAACCACCGAGTCCCTATACACATCCTCGCCGTTGTACGGTATTATCGAATCCAGCGAGTGGATATCGTCCTTCGCCTTCATAAACACCAGGTCGAAATAGTTGTTCTTGTTACCGACGCCGATCTTTCCTCCCAAAGCCTCTCTCCTGAACTGCGGACGCGTGTCGTACACCGACAGCCCCAGCAGGTCGTCGACATACCTCTGGAACGCGCTCCTCTTGTCCAGCTCCCTGTAACGCGTCGGCCTCTTCAGCGTGCCGCCGAATCCGCCGGCCCTCAACAGCTTGCCCTGATACTCAAATCCCAACCCCAAAAACTGCAGTCCGCTATACGTATATTTCGAAAACGACATCGAGCTGTATCCCAAGTGGAACTTCCAGTTCCCTATCGTCGGCGTCATGCCTATCGAAAGCGTAGGCTTCGGAAACGACGCCTTCTTCATGTCCTCCGCAAAATTCACAAAACTCACATCCATGAAGTTGAAATGGATAGGCAGCGTCAAATTGTAGATCTTCAAGTTGATGTTAGCATACATCGCCAACGCCAACGGGCTCGACGTATATTCGTCAGTAGCCCACTGCGCACTCATGTCCGCTCCCAACGTTCCCGTGATCGCCAACGGATCCGATTCCAGAAAAGCCTGCATCTTCTTCGTAAACGAGTCCTGGAACGTCACATCCCCGTCCCCCTGGCCATGCATCGCCAACGGTGCCATCGTGCCTCCCAGGCACAACAACACCATAATTACAATCCTTTTACAATTGCCTTTTATCGTCATATCTATCTGTTTTCCAATACTTAAAGCACCATTTGCCGCCAATTTTACGGCAAATAATACGCAACAAAGATACAACATTTTTAATATTTTTCATAAAAATAATAAAAAAAATTTTCAACCGCCCCCAAAACCGCCCTCCCGACCACCCCTCCGCCCCTCACCTCCTCCCTCCCCCAAAAAAGCCCTCCCGACCACCTCGACCACTACTGACACACCTCTGCCAAACTTCTGCCACACCCCTCTCCTGCCCCTCTCGAACCAACCATAGAGTTACCATAGAGTTGATACCTATAGACCACCTAGGAATCAGCTATTTATCTTTTTACTGCTCCCAGCCGCCCTTTTAGAATAATAACTGACTGATTCCATGTATCTTAATCCCAATTTTAACATTTTCTGCCATCTTCTGCCATTTCACAACTCCTCCACCCTTCTCCACGCCACATCGCCCCCCATATATAAGTACGGACAAGTCCATTTCTAAATCAATTTTTGTAGTGAAAAGCAAGAGTAATTTAAGAACTTTTAACATTTTTTTATTTTCTTAAAATTCCAAGGTCGGCAGTCACCGGTCTGCCCGTGACGATGCCAATGGCCTATTCGATGCCTATTCGATGCACATAGCAGGCAAATAGCACCTTTCTCCTACTTTTATTCTGGTTTCCTCCTACATTGGCTTGGTTGCAATTTTCATAATCCGCAAGAGAAAACCTCTCCTTTGGCACCTCTTCAAAAGGTTCAATTCCGTAACCTCAAAAAAAAGTTAAGATTAGAATAATCTTATATGGCGATTTTTACGGCAAAAGTGCGATTTAAAACAGGTCATTGACGTACTTATATATAGAAGCGCCATTTTTACATAACAAAACACATTAAAAAAATCATATTGACAATCAACTTGTTGTAGGAAAATTTTCACCAAGATGTCAGGAATGGGCCATTTTTAAGACTAATAGATATAAAGGGATCAAAAAAAAGTTAGTATATTTGCAAAATGAAAATGAAAGAAATTAATAAAGGATTGCACAATAATTTAGCAGCACAAATGTATTTATGGAGCAATAGTATTAGACCTTGGAGCATTTTCGCATGACCGTTTTATAACGGAAGTGTGGGCTAACATTTGGGCTTCCAGATATTGGGGGACATTTTATGATTATGTATGGAAGGAAGATTATGGAATAAGTAAATACCCGTTATACATATACTAAACAGAATTATATGAAAAATAGACTATTCCTATTGTTGGCATGCTGTATCTTTTTCTCTGGATGCGAGAAATTAGGCAATAAGGTGATGGACATTACAAACAATGCAGAATTTGACATTTTGGTGTACCATCCGTTGATATGGAACCCTAATAGGGCCGAGGCTTTTGCATTATGTAACTATTACAACTATCCAGACACATCTTTAAGTCCTAGGATGCCATCTAATATAAAAAGGGTTTCCGGAGCAGGAGAGTGGTGTCCATTATATGAAAATCGATATAAGTACTTTTTTGAAGAAATGAAAGACACCATGTCCATGTTCATATTCAATGCAGATTCGTTGGATCGCTATGGATGGGATTCAATAGATACTCATGACATTCTTATCCAACGTTATGATTTTAATGCAGAGATGTTGGTTGAGTTTGAAGGAGATGATGGCCATGGCCATTGGATAGAAATTTTGGCGTTTCCTCCAACAAAACGCATGAGTGAATACATAAAAATGTGGCCGCCATACGGCACCTACGACGCAAACGGTCATAGGATTGACACAACGAAAAGTGCACGCTGACGATGATTAGATATTGCACATATAATACAACGGATGGCATAAGACCTATGAGGACTTATGTTGGAAACGAGTATTCTGTGTTGCAGTACACCTACAACGACAAAGGCTACATCACACAGAAGCAGGACACCAAAACGGGGCAGTCCGAGAGCTACACCTACGACGCGCTTGGGCGGCTGACGGCCTATACGGTGAACAACACGGTGCAGCGCACCTTCAACTATGCCAACAACGGCAATATGACACACAACAGCGGAGTGGGCAGCAACGCATACAGCTACAGCGCCGGTTTGCCCCACGCGGTGAGCAACATAGTGGCCGACACGGGAGTCATATCGTCGGTATGGTGCAGCACGACCTATAACGCGCGCAACCGGCCGGCGAGCATCGGGCAGGGGCTCGACACCATACTCATAGGCTATGGCGACGGCCTGGACAGAGACCAGGAAATATGGAAGCAGGGAAGCACGGTCCAGCGGACGGTGAATTTCCTGTTCGCCGACTGCGAAGAGGAGGTAACCGGTAGCGTGACACGATATGTGGACTACCTGATGGCCGACGGCAGGGTGGTGGCGTTGCACGTGAAAAACGGCACGGCAGACAGCATATACTATGTGCACACCGACATGCTAGGG
The DNA here is from genome assembly GCA_017439185.1 of Bacteroidales bacterium. Lineage (GTDB taxonomy): Bacteria > Bacteroidota > Bacteroidia > Bacteroidales > P3 > Colimorpha. The sequence continues at coordinate 14,751 of JAFRTM010000005.1, forward strand.
AGCTGGGAGCGGATAGTGAACACCAGCGACGCCGTGGTGCAGAGCAGCCATTTCGACCCCTGGGGCAACCGCATGAGTGCCGGCAACTGGACGGCGAAACAGGACGGCACAAACTTCGTCTTCCGCAGAGGCTTCACGGGGCACGAGCACTACGACCAGTTCAAGGTGATCAATATGAACGCGCGGTTGTACGACCCTGTGATAGGACGATTTTTCTCGCCCGACCCGCAGGTGCAGAACCCCTATTCCACACAAGGCCTGAACCGCTACAGCTACTGCGGAAACAATCCCGTGATGTACTCCGACCCGACAGGGGAATTGTTCGCCGCAGACTCTTGGATTTTCGGTTTTATACACGGCTTTTTCAGCACGGGAAGCAATCGTTGGCAGACTGCACTAAATACTGCTAATAGACTTGCAAAAAATGACATTAAAATATGGGGAGGGCTGTTTGTTACCGATCCCAATAAATCATTCATGGGTCAATGCTGGGAAGTCGCCTCTCGATTTCTGTGGCAGACGCCTCAAACATTAGCAGGTTTTGCCTTATCGCAATTCGCTAACGCTTCTGAATGGCTAGGATTTACCAATGGAGGGATTCAATCGATATCCTACCTATATGGTGCAACTGCTGTTACATACAATGTCGGAGGATGGGGAGCTATAACACTCGGAAGTTTTATTAATGGTGACAACCAACTTAGAGCAGACCCATGTAATCATTTGTTCCAACACGAATACGGACATTATATTCAAAGTCAAAATTTCGGAATATTTTATTTATCGCGTTATGGCATACCCAGCGGACTTAATTGCCTAGGAGACAAAAACCACGATTATCATCCTGCGGAGCAAGACGCGAATATTAGAGCATTCAAATATTTCAACAAAAATATTGATAATTACACAGGTTGGAGATTCAGGGAGAATCCTATTTTAAGTTATGATGAAAGCAGACCTTACGATAATCCACAAAATCAGGCGGCTTTGAATAATGGATTGCTTCGCCCTGCGTGGTATAATTATATTTTACCTGGGGAGTTTGTTATTACTGGAATTATAAATTGGTTTTCATTAGAAGGAGGTTCTATGAATTAAAATATTGTTAATCATTTGCTTATATCAAAAAATGTGCGTATTTTTGCATTATAACCAGAAGAAAATAAACGTATGAAATTCCGTAATAATCAGCAAGTTGCAATATTTGACAAGGAAAACACCCTCCAGGATCTGCTCGAAAAAGGGAATCCGCTGCCATACCTCAAGCAAGCAATTGACTTTGAACAGTTTCGCAGTATTTTGGAGCCTATGTTCGAGAAGCAAGACAAAAAGAGCAATGCCGGCCGAAAGCCACTTGATCCAGTGTTTATGTTCAGAGTGCTGTTTCTCCAGCGGCTGTACGGGATGGGCGACCTCCAGACGGAATATCAGATAAAGGACCGTGCGAGTTTCCGCGACTTTCTCGACATCGCCTGTATGGAAGACGTGCCTGACGAGAAGACGAGATGGAAGTACAAGGACGAACTGGCGAAGACAGGCACTTTCGACTTGTTGTTCAAGAAGTTCAACGAGTACCTGTCCACACTTGGCCTCATCCTTACCGAGGGGAAGATTATCGACGCGAGTTTCGTCATAGCCCCACGCCAGCGCAACACTCCGGAGGAGAACAAGAAAATAAAGAAGGGCGAGGGCGATGAATTGTGGAACGACAATCCCCACAAGAAGTGCCACAAGGACATAGACGCACGCTGGACAAAGAAACGCAAGGAGACATTCTATGGCTACAAGGACTCGGTAGGTATATGCAAGAAGACGAAGTTGATACACGGATACTCGGTCTGCCCTGCCAACCGCCACGACTCGAAGGAGACAGGCAAAGTGCTTGATGCCATAGGCAGCAAAAGGAAAGGAGAGGCGCTCGAGGCTGATGCCGGGTATACAGGGATAGAGGCGGAAATCAAGGCGAGAGGGATGGAGCCAGTCATCTGCGAGAAAGGCACCAAAGGCCACCCGCTGACAGACGAGCAGAAAGAGAGCAATCGCCAGAAGTCAAAGACACGCTGCCGTGTTGAGCACGTCTTCGGCTTTATGGAGCAGACAATGGGCGGCCTTGTGTTCAGAGGAATGGGAATAATAAGGGCAAAAGCCAATATCGCGCTGACCAACCTGGTCTACAACATGTGCCGGCTGGTGCAAATCAGGAAATATCACGCAGAATGGATAGTTTGCTAAAAAAAAGATAACCAACGAAATACACCCACACGAAAATAAAATTTTAAAAAAATGACATAGATTTGATTACCCTATCGGAATAAAGTTGTAACTTTGCACCGTCAAAGCGACTTCGTGGAGGCTGTGGTGAATGGGTTCAGCCACCTGCTGAGACGAAAATTATGAATTAATAGAACCCACCTAGAAAACCATGAGGAATAATAAAAATAGTTATGAAAAAAATAATTTTAATATGCTGTGGATATCTGTTGTTTATAGCTACGACATGCACAAAAGATAGCGACACACAACACCACCACATAAAGTTTTATAACGCATCTGATAGTGATATATATATAGACGCTATCAAGAGCCTCGGATATCTGGACTCCACACTTTCGCGTGTACAGAATGTTATGACTCCAGGTTGGAATCTTATGGTCCAAGCACATTCTGCCAATAATGATGCACTTGTAAGCAGGGATTCGTATGAGTACTATTTTAATAACACGTATGACACTCTAATAGTCTTCGTATTTAATTCTGACACTTTGGCATTGTATGGATGGGACTATGTGAAAATGCATTATATGATAGCACAACGGTATGACTTAAGTTTAGGCGACCTACAGAAACTAAATTGGGAATTGCAATTTCCTCCTTCCTATGAGATGCGCGACATTAGTATGTGGCCGCCGTATGGCACTTACGATGCAACGGGTCATAGGGTTGATACAATACAAAGTGCACGCTGATAATGAATGAATATTGCACATATTATACAACTGAAGACATAAGACCAATGGGAACTTATGTCGGAAATGAGTATTCTGTGTTGCAGTACACCTACAACGACAAAGGATATATCACGCAGAAGCAGAACACCAAAACGGGGCAGTCCGAGAGCTACACCTACGACGCGATTGGGCGGCTGACGGCCTATACGGTGAACAACACGGTGCAGCGCACCTTCAACTATGCCAACAACGGCAATATGACACAAAACAGCGGAGTGGGCAGCAACGCATACAGCTACAGCGCCGGTTTGCCCCACGCGGTGAGCAACATAGTGGCCGACACGGGAGTCATATCGTCGGTATGGTGCAGCACGACCTATAACGAGCGCAACCGGCCGGCGAGCATCGGGCAGGGGCTCGACACAATACTCATAGGCTATGGCGACGGCCTGGACAGAGACCAGGAGATATGGAAGCAAGGAAGCACAGTCCAGCGGACGGTGAATTTCCTGTTCGTCGACTGCGAAGAGGAGGTAGCCGGCAGCGTGACACGCCATGTGGACTACCTGATGGCCGACGGCAGGGTGGTGGCGTTGCACGTGAAAAACGGCACGGCAGACAGCATATACTATGTGCACACCGACATGCTGGGAAGCTGGGAGCGGATAGTGAACACCAGCGACGCCGTGGTGCAGAGCAGCCATTTCGACCCCTGGGGCAACCGTATGAATGCCGGCAACTGGACGGCGAAACAGGACGGCACAAACTTCGTCTTCCGCAGAGGTTTCACGGGGCACGAGCATTACGACCAGTTCAAGGTAATCAATATGAACGCGCGGTTGTACGACCCTGTGATAGGACGATTCTTCTCGCCCGACCCGCAGGTGCAGAACCCCTATTCCACACAAGGCCTGAACCGCTACAGCTACTGCGGAAACAATCCCGTGATGTACTCCGACCCGACAGGGGAATTGTTCGCTGCAGACTCTTGGATTTTTGGTTTCATACACGGATTCTTCAGCACGGGTAAAGACAGGTGGAAAACCGCTTTGAATACCGCCAACCAATACGCTCTTAATGACATAAAAATATGGGGAGGACTGTTTGTCTCTGATCCCAATAAAAGCTTTTGGGGTAGGACATGGGAGACAATTTCAAGGTTAACCTGGCAACTGCCGCAAACAGTATTAGGATGGGGTTATGCACAATTATGCAATTACAATATTCGAGGGGGCATTGACAATGTATCTTATTTATATGGCGCCACAGTAATCACTAACCGATATGACAAAGATGAAGCTGTTACTTTGAGCAGTTATATAAATGGCGGATACGAATTACAGCCAGATGTGCACAACCATTTGTTCCAACACGAATACGGACATTATAGACAAAGTCAACGTTATGGAATAGCATACCTTTCAAGGTTCGGTATACCAAGTCTCATAAGTAAAACACCCCATCAGAAAAATCCCGTAGAAATAGACGCAAACAGACGAGCTTTTGAATATTTTAACAAAAACATAACAGGTTTTTACAAAACTGAAGAAGAATGGAATCAGCACAGCACTATTGAAAATTATCTCGGTTGGGATTTTGATGAATATCCACTTAATTCGGATTCAAAATATAGAGACTACCCTTATTGTTCTAGTAACATTCATGCACATTTGTATGATTATATATTTTTTTGGAGAGGTTTACTGGGCATTTGGGCAGACGGTCTCTGCATAGGATTTTACTATCGTACGCTATATTAATAAATAACAATATAATATGCATAATACAACAACTAAATTTATGGGCATTTTATTGGAATCGCTATTAATCCTTTGCCTTGTCTCTTGTGACGATAATATTTGTCATAATGGACATTATGGAGTAACTGTAATAAATAATTCAGATATACCCATTATGGTTGTAAATGGGACTGCTAGACTTCTTGCAAAGGAAGGAGATACTGTATTTTTCAAATTAGAAGGTCATCGGGATTGTATGGAAGGGATTATGGAATATTGCGCAAATGGTGGGACTATGCCTTCATGGTATTATGTAATAAACATATGTGACACTACTAATACAGTCTTGGATTCTGTTGATTTATTAGATCTCGGGATTCAGAAATTGTCTCAAATGAACTATACAATAAGGTATCCTTTTACCTTCGTGCGCCCCCATGTGCGCTGACAATAGAACTCCATACGACGCAACAGGTCATCGGGTTGATACCCAATAGACTTATTGACAATTATGACAAGTAAATTGTATCTAGTATTAAATGAGGTCTAACCTTGTATAAATTTAAGTGGTCATGAAGAATCATTATCTCTCAAAAACCATTGCGACAATATTTCTTGTGGCCCTATGCATATCGTGTAAAGATCCATACCCATATGGCTACCACGAATATGTAGAAGTTGTCAACAATTCAGATAGTCCTATATACATAGTCGGGGTGGCTGCTGAATATAATCCAGAAAAAATCAGACAAGTCAACCCAAGTGATACCTATCGTGTTTCTGTAGCAAATGAAAGTCAATTCGGTTTCGGCTTATCTACCAACTGTCTTGAAAATTATATCGAATACTATGAAAGCAGGGGGGAACATCCTCGAAACTTTGTCCTATACCTATGCGACACAACAGAGTACACGAAGGATACCTTGTTTGAGTTGGATCCCTATTATAACAGATACGAGGTTCTCAAGGTGGTTGATTTAATTTCAGTAGGTTTGGAGAAATTGATACAAAGTAACTTTATCATTAATTACCCTTGAACTGGGCTGCGATTAAATGAAACATGATTAGATTGCCGACAGTCGTTACTCGAAGTTATCCATTGGCGCACATATTTTCGGCAAGCAGAAAACTTAAAAAAAAGTAAATCATCATGACTACCACAAAAGTTATAAGCCTAATCACGTCTGTATCATTGTTTATGCTATCTTCGTGTGAGCCGGATTACCCTCTAAGCGACACATGCCATAAAGGGATAAATATCATCAACAATTCCAACATCCCGATATTCGCAATAGATGTCGTCAAACGGCATCGATACCTAATTTTTCAAGATGATACAATATATATCGAACTCGCCGATAACCATGACTGCTTAGAATGCATTAGTCCTAGTCCTTATGATGAATACGCTGCACGGCTGCACAAAGAATTTACCTATTATCTTTGCGACACTACCGATTGCTCAGGCGTCAATTCTGAGGACAGGCCGTATGACCTGGATCCTTCATATAACAGATATCGCGTCCTGAAAGTAGTCGATCTGGTGGATATCGGGAAAGACGAACTATATCGTAACGACTTCACCATAAGATATCCGAGATAGCCTCAGCGAAAAAAGTTAGACAACTTTTGTTGCCAGTTTCAAAAACTTTCGTATCTTTGCAACCGCAAACGTGGATAGATTTGTAATGATTGCAACCACAAGAGGCTGATTTCAAGAGCGATAATTTCCTTCCCTCAAGAATCGCCTCCCAAAAAAATGCTAAAACAACATTAGTTTCAATCAACTTCCAAATCTTTTACATTGTTAGCCCAACCCACAGAGTGTGGTTTGTGTAAAACATTAACAATCTAAAAGTAAAAACAGTTATGAGTTACTTCTTCACCTCCGAGTCCGTAAGCAAAGGACACCCCGACAAAATCGCCGACCAGATCAGCGATGCACTCCTTGACGAGTTTCTGCGCCACGACCCCGAAAGCCATGTGGCCTGCGAGACCCTCGTCACCACCGGCCTCGCTGTCATAAGCGGCGAAGTCACCTGCAACGGTTATGTAGATATCCAGGAAACCGCCCGCAAGGTCATTGCCGACATCGGCTACACCAAAGGCGAATACCTCTTCGCCGCCGACTCCTGTGCCGTCCTCCCCATCATCCATGGCCAGTCGGGCGACATCAACCAAGGAGTCAGCCGTCCCAAAGCCGAAGACCAGGGTGCCGGCGACCAGGGCATGATGTTCGGCTACGCCTGCCGCGAGACCCCCGACCTCATGCCGCTCCCCATCACCCTCGCCCACATCATCCTCATGACCCTCGACGACATACGCCACGAAGGCAACGAGATGTCCTACCTGCGTCCCGACGCCAAGAGTCAGGTAACCGTGCAATACTCCGACCAGGGAAAACCCGAGCGCATAGAAGCCATAGTCCTCTCCACCCAGCACGACGACTTCGGCGAGGAGAAGGCGATGCTCGCCAAAATTGCCGACGACGTGGAAAAGGTACTCCTCCCGAGAGTGCTGGCCAAACTCTCCGACGACAACCGCCGGCTCTTCGCCACCGGCAAATACGATGCCGTCCACAATCCCGAAGGCTACAAGCTCTACGTCAACCCCACGGGCAAGTTCGTCATCGGAGGCCCCCACGGAGACACGGGTCTCACCGGACGCAAGATCATAGTGGACACCTACGGCGGCCGCGGAGCCCACGGCGGCGGTGCCTTCTCGGGCAAAGACTCTTCGAAGGTAGACCGTTCGGCAGCCTATGCCACCCGCCATATAGCCAAAAACCTGGTAGCCGCCGGAGTGTGCGACGAAGCCCTCGTGCAGGTAGCCTACGCCATCGGCATGGCCGAGCCGGTGGGATTCTATGTGAACACCTACTCCACCTCGCACGTGAACTTCACCGACGGCGAGATAGCCCAGCGGGTGTCCAAACTATTCGACATGCGCCCCTTCGCCATCACCGAACGTTTCGGACTAAAGAACCCCATCTACCTCCCCACCGCAGCCTACGGCCACATGGGACGAGACTACAGAGAGGGCGACGTGACGATGTACGACGCCGCAGGCAAGGAATACAAGAAGAAAGTTGCCTTCTTCGCCTGGGAACGTCTCGACTACGTCGATAAAATCAAGAAAGCATTCGACATTCAATAAAATCCAGTATGACACGACTGAGCGTAAACATAAACAAAGTAGCCACCATACGCAACGCACGCGGCGGCAACACTCCCAATGTGGTACAATTCGGCATCGACTGTGAGCGGTTCGGAGCCCAAGGTATCACGGTTCATCCACGTCCCGACGAGCGTCACATACGCTATGCCGACGTTTACGACCTGAAACCGGTGGTCACCACCGAGTTCAACATAGAAGGCAACCCCAAAGGCATCTCGCAGAGCAAGCCTTACGGCTTCATCGACCTGGTGAAAGAAATCAAGCCCACCCAGGTCACCCTCGTGCCCGACGCCGAAGGGGTGCTCACCTCCAACGCCGGATGGGACACCGTGAAAAACCAAGACTACCTCTGCGACGTGGTCAAGGAGTTCCAAAGCTGCGGCATACGCGTCAGCATATTCATCGACGCCAACCCGCTGATGATAGAGCAAGCCGCCAAGACCGGCACCGACCGTGTGGAGCTCTACACCGAGAGCTACGCCTCGCACTATGCCGCCGGACGGGAAGCCGCCATAAAACCTTTCGTGGAAGCCGCCAAGGTGGCCCGTGACTGCGGGCTGGGGCTCAACGCCGGCCACGACCTCTCGCTGGAGAACCTCGCCTACTTCCGTCAGCAGATACCCTGGCTCGACGAGGTAAGCATCGGCCACGCACTCATCTCCGACGCACTATACCTCGGCATCGAGGAGACCATCCACCGCTATCTCGACTGCCTGAAATAGCCTTAACCCAAAACAGACTTGCGATGAAAAGACTTGCTTTTATAGTATTCCTGATGGCCACCCTCTGCGCCACCGGACAGGAGGACATAAACCTGGGCATCATCCCCACGCCCCAACGGATTGAGAAAGGCGAAGGGACCTGTGTGCTGGAGAAAGCCAAAGTGAAAGAGCAGAAAGTCGCCGACCTGCCCGCAGATGCCAACAAAGAGCAAGCCTACAGGCTGATAGTGGAGCCCAAACGCATCACCCTGCAGTATATCGACGACAAAGGACTCGAGAACGGCCTTCAGACCCTTGAGATGCTGATGTCACTCCACACCTCCATACCATGCGTGACCATCACCGACTGGCCGGCCTACAAATGGCGCGGGTGGATGGACGACATCAGCCGCGGACCTGTAACCCACGAGAAGTACCGTCGAAAACAATGGGAGACTCTCCATAAGCTGAAATACAACTTCTGCACCTACTACACCGAGCACACCCTCTACCAGCCGGAATTCCCCGATCTGGCGCCCGCCTACGCCAACTGCCAACGTCTTCCCGACGAGGTCACCAACCTGCAGCTCTTCGCCCACGCCGAGAAGACCCTGCGTGTCCCTTTCTATCAGGAGATGATGGACAGCAAGGCCAACTTCAACCCCGACAACGAGAAGACCTACGACTTCCTGCGTAAGCGCATTGCCGAGGCCATGCGGCAGACTCCCGGCTCGCCCTTCTTCATCATCAACTGCGACGAGACCGAGCAGCTGGGCACCGGCAGGGCCAAGAACCTTGTAGAGAAGAAAGGTGGCAACCAGGTGTATATAGACCACCTGAACCGCTGCTGCCAGATAATAAAAGAGGAAGACAAGAATCCCCAGCCCATAACACCGGTGATGTGGGGCGACATCGTGGCCAAGAATCCCGAGATGATGAAACAGCTGCCCGACGACATGGTTTATATCATGTGGGCCTACGAGCCGCTGGAGAGCTACGCCCACCTCATAAAGCCGTTCAAAGAGCAGGGCAATCCCTTCTGGGTGGCTCCTTCGCTGAGCCACAGCGGCAATATGATGCCCAACCCACACCGCTACATGAAGAACATAGCCAACCTGGCACGCGACGGCTACACCGACGGAGCCGAAGGCCTTCTGAACACCTGCTGGGACGACAACGGCGAAGCCCTGTTCGACAACTGCTGGCACGGCCTCTACTGGAGTGCCGAGATGGCTTGGAACCCCCTGAAGAGCAACGACCCCGAAGAATACAGGCAGCGCGAATACCAGTTCAACCTTAACTTCGCACGGTTGTTCTACGGTGAACGTACCACCGACAAGGTGGACCAGCTCTATGACCTCGGCGCCATAGAGAACGACCCGGAGCTGAGCGAATGGTACACCTCCGCCGCACTGATGGAGCCGCTCCTGAACTTCAACCCGTTCAACACCGGCGAGGAGATACTGGACCGCATAGGACGCCTCGACTCTCTCCTCTCCACCATTAACGTGGACTCTTCCGCCAATCCCCACGTCCACTATGCAAAAGCCCGTATCCACCTGTCTTTGGAGAAGGCTGCCTTACGGTATGTCATAAACAAAGCCCTGAACGGAGATATCGGCTTGGTTGACTTTCTGGCTCTGCATTCGATCCGGAACGACTATTTCTCCCACCTGTACCAGCTGAAATGCGAATACCTGCGGCTCTGGGACCAGGAAAACGGGGACTACGAGCGCTACATAGTGCTGAACCGCTATGACGACCTGGCAAGAGAGGTGTTGGACCTTGACCGCCACGTCTTCATGAGCGTGAGCAAACCCACCGACGGCAGCCAGTGGCCGCTGGTGACCCTCAGGACTCTCGACGAGGAGGCGACTATCTACTATACCCTCGACGGTTCGGAACCCACCATGGCTTCTGCCAAATACAGCGAGCCGATAAAGCTGGAACACTCGGCTACGGTTAGGACCATCGTTTACAACGAATACGGCGAAGGGGTGGAAAGCCGCGAGCACCTGCTCTCCCACACAGGCATGGGAGCCGACGTGACGCTCGGCACTCAATACGACAGCGGATACAAGTCCATATACTCCGGCGGAGGCGACAATGCCCTCAACGACGGGGTGCTGGGCAGCAACGCCACCTACGCCGACGGCCATTGGCAGGGCTACTGGGGCAAGGATATCAACGTGACGCTTGATTTCGGCTCGGAACGGGAAATCCACAGCATCGACGCCCGCTTCATGCAGAACAGCTACGACTGGATTCTCGGTCCGAAGGGACTGCTCGTATATGTGTCGAAAGACGGAAAGGACTGGAAACTTGCCAAATCGCAAGACTATTCTTTCGACCCGCGTGAGACCGGCATGAGGCTACGCCACTGCCATGTAACCCTTGACTCAGCCGTGAAAAGCCGCTATATAAAAGTCGTGGCGACGAACGGAGGCCTGTTGCCCGAATGGCACACCGCACCGGGACAACCTTCGTGGCTTTTCTGCGACGAGATTGTCGTGAAGTAGAATCGCGCAAGCCTCTGGGGCTCAATCCTTGTTGTTGAGCAGCTCCTCCTGACGGGCCACACTCTCGGCATGTATCATCTCCAGCAGGGTCTTCACGAAGTGCTGATCGAGCCCCATCCCTGACGCCTGCGCCAGGCGGTCATCGAGGAGCGTCTGCCATCGTTTGGGCTGATAGGCCGAAAGGTTATGCTGCTGCTTGACTTGCGCTATCTGGCAGGAAATCTGCAAACGGTCGGCGAGCAGCTGGAGCAGCTGGTGGTCGAGCAGGTCTATCTGTGTGCGGAGTTCCTGCAGGTTTGCCGGAACCTGGTCTGTGTTTTCGGTACGGCAAACCAGCGACGACAAGAGTTGGGTGAGTTCCACAGGCGTAAGTTGTTGGGCCGCATCGGTGAGTGCTTCACAGGGCGTGGGATGCACTTCGAGCATAAGTCCGTCAAAGTGGAGGTCAAGGGCAGTTTGGGAGAGCTGTGCTATGGCGTCGGTGCGGCCGGCGATATGGGAGGGGTCGCAAAATATGGGCAAGTCGGGCATCAGCCGGTGGAGCTCTATCGGAAGCTGCCAGAGCGGATTGTTACGGTATCCCAGGTTGTTGTATATGTCGAAACCCCTATGCACTGCGGCTATGGACGTAACCCCCACCTGCCTGAAACGCTCGATTGCGCCGAGCCAGAGCCTGATATCGGGCGACGGGGCGTTTTTCACGAGCAGCGGAATGTCGGTGCCTCTGAGTGCCTCCGAAAGTTCCTGTATGGCAAACGGGCTGGCTGTGGTTCGAGCTCCCACCCAGATGGCATCCATCCCATGGGCGAGTGCCGCCTCGAGATGGGCCGGGCTCGCCACCTCACAGCAGAAACGGAGCCGGGGGTATCGCCCGCGTTGGCGTTCCACGATGGCGAAAGCCTTTTCGCCCAATCCCTCGAATCCTCCCGGACGGGTACGCGGTTTCCAGATTCCACATCGTATCATCGCCAC
>JAFRTM010000006.1 GCA_017439185.1 Bacteroidales bacterium
ATAAAAGCCTGCGTAAAACAACGCAGCATAAAGAGTGACGAGGAAATCGCCGAAATCGAGAAAGCAATAAACACTGCCTACAACATGCACGTCAACGCAATGAAAGCGGCAATGCCCGGACGCTACGAGTATGAGCTCGCCGCCATCATGCAAGGCGAGGCATGGAAAGGCAACGGCCCTCTCTCTTTCCCCATCATTATGACCGTACACGGCGAAACTCTCCATAACCACGGACACAACAACCGCCTGACCAAAGGTCGTATGCTTGTTATGGATGCCGGATGCGAAACTGCTATGAACTATTGCTCCGACATCACTAGAACAGTACCTGTGGGCGGCAAGTTCGACGCCCGCCAGAAGGCAATATACGAGATTGTCCTCGCCGCCCAGTTGGAGACTATCCGCATTGCCAAACCGGGCATCACCTACAAAGAGGTCCACACTGCCATAAGCAAAATCCTCGCCCAGGGTTACAAGGACTTGAAAATCCTCAAAGGCAACGTGGATGACATCGTGGCCAACGGTGCCCACAGCCTGCTGATGCCCCACGGTCTCGGCCACATGATGGGTCTCGACGTTCACGACATGGAGAACTACGGCCAGATCTACGTGGGCTACGACGAACGCACCCGTCCCAGCGAACAGTTCGGTCTCGGCAGCCTCCGTTGCGGCCGCAAACTGGAGAAAGGCTTTGTCGTCACCGACGAACCGGGTTGCTACTTCATCCCTGCTCTCATAGACAAATGGCACGCCGAAGGCACCAACAAGAACTTCATCAACTTCAACGAGCTGGAGAAATGGAAAGACTTCGGTGGCATCCGTATCGAGGACGACATCCTCATTACCTCCAAAGGCTGCCGCGTACTCGGCAAGCCGATTCCTAAAACGGTAGCTGAAATTGAAGCCACTATGGCAAAATAAGCAACATCTTAACCGGTAACGAAGAAGGCAGACTATTTTGAGGTCTGCCTTTTTCTTTCCATATATGAGAACCTGTCTATCTGCGTCACTCCCATCTCCCGTAGCAGCGCCTCCGACCGGACACAGTCGGCAGTGGTGTTGTATTTCGGTATAAGCGGCACCCTCACCATGATGCGTTCCGGCCCCACCTCACCGAGCAGCCATCGCAGGTTTGCCATAGTTTGACGGTTGCTACGCAAAGTGTATCTCTTGTATATCTCGGGATTAGTATCCTTGATGTCCACGATGAAATGGTCTATGTTCTTTGCCGCTTCCTTCACAGCCTCTCTCTTCACCGCCAAAGATGTCTCTGCCGTGAGCTTCCACTCTTTCACACATATTTTCCGAAATTCGCTGATGAAATCCACCCGCAGCAACGGCTCCCCTCCCCCAAAGCAGATTCCGCCTCCCGTGTAGAGAAAATAGAGGTTGTCTATTCTCACCCTTTCATAGAGCGATTCGGGAGTATAGCGCGGCAATTTTTCTACCGGTCCCTTACATGCAGGATTGAGGCAATAGCGACAACTCAGCGGACATCCGTGAAAAGCCGCCAACGTGGTCACTCCTACTCCGTCACGGTTGATTCTATGACGGTTGACACCTATAAATGGGACAGAATCCATTATTCACAAGGTTACTCCTCTTCTCCGGGTTCTGGAAAAGTGTCGATATCTGTTTCATTGGGAATACATATCCCTTCCGTTATGATAACATCTGGCAAATCCATATCCGTCAGAACGGGTTTGTCGGTTTTATCGGCAGTGGAATTTGTATCGCTCCGCTGGACTGTATCCACACTATCTATTGATTCTATCGCATCACCTTGATATTCCACATCGCCCTCTATCGGCTCACATGCCGCAAGGGTGAGCGAGGCTGCAACGATTGCCGCTCCCAGCTTTCCTTTGCGCGAGAGTTCCTGTTCGAGATAGCGAACCTCGGCATCACAACGGGGACAGGTCCCTTGGCATTCGCCTTTGTAGGTGCACTCGGGCTGCTCCAACGGGATGTCGTTACTCTCGGCTATCTCTTTGCGTATCTTTTTCAGTTGCTTACAGATGTTTTTACCGTTCTTCATATTGATATTGTTTGAGACTGCAAAAATACTACATTTTTTTATTCTGACAAGTTTTGCCTGCTATTTTATATAGGAGGCACATAGGACACACATAGGACATTGGTTCGTGTTTGGTAGGACTTTGGTTTGTATGGAACGAGAAACAAAAAACCTTCCCCCATTTTCTGTAGGGGAAGGTTATGTGATAAATCTTTGGGCTTTCGACTATTCCTGTTCGGGAAGTACCGATACGAAGGAACGGTCTTTACGGCCTTTCTTGAAGTTCACGACTCCATCGCAGAGAGCGAAGAGGGTATGGTCTTTACCCATTCCCACGTTCTCACCGGGGTTGTGGACAGTGCCGCGCTGACGAACGATGATGTTGCCAGCGATGCATTTCTGACCGCCAAATATTTTCACGCCCAAGCGTTTGCTTTCGGATTCACGACCATTGCTGGAACTACCGACACCTTTTTTATGAGCCATAATATACTGTTTTTAAAAGGTTTGACAATTAGTTAATACTATTGATTTTGATCTGTGTGAGGTAGTCACGATGACCGTTCATCTTCTGATATCCTTTGCGGCGGATTTTCTTGAAGACGAGCACCTTCTTGCCTTTGAGGTGTTTGACCACTGTGGCTTTCACGTTTGCACCTGCGATATAGGGTTTCCCAACCTCTACAGCGCCATCATTGTCTTTGAGCATCACGGTGTCAAAAGAAACCTCGCTACCCTCTTCGTTCTGAAGGCGGTTGACGAAGATCTTCTGATCTTGAGCTACCTTGAATTGCTTTCCTGCGATTTCTACGATTGCGTACATTTTTTTATTAATTTAATAGATTATTTTTCCACAAAATGGAGTGCAAAAGTACTAACTTTTTTTATTCTGACCAAATGTTTTTTACATTTTTCTTGTAACATACTGTTTCTTAATGCTATAAATTTTGTACATAAGGTCAGAACCTGCTCTAAACGGGGACGTGCCGTATGCGATTTTCGACAAATTTTGAGGATATGGCCACGGCGTTATTTCTATAGGATAAGAACGGTGTGAGATTCCCGAGAAGAGTCCTAAACCGGGTTCCCCGTCAACGGTAACATTGCTATATACGCCAGCCGGCTCGGCGAAAGCGCTTGCCAATCCCGTGGCGGAAGAGACTCCCAGCAGGTATTTGACTCTATCGGCATTTATAGATTCCACGTGGAGTGTAAACTGATGGATAAAGCCGGCGGCCTCGTTGGTATCGACCAAAATGGGGAGATATAGCGCAATTCTGTGATTGGTTCCGCTGATAGCCTTGTCGGAGCATATTATGCAGTCGTACGGAGTATAGCCTCCGGGCAATTCGACGACAGGGGCCGAGAGCCGCACATCGTCTCCTACCACTTTGGGATCGTCGCACATAAACATCGAACGGGGATATACTGTATCTACCTTCTCGAAACGGCTGTGCCGTGAACTATAGACTTCACCGCTATCGCGCTCGGATATTCTCACATAATAATAATTGTCCTCTTCGGCGGGATCGGCAAGGTCGAAACTTATGATACAGAAGTTCAGCGAGGAGTCAATGGCTTTGGCCACCGAATGCATTGACCGATCCCACACTTGATAATACCTGATATTGGAAATCTGCAATGGCTTGGGAATTCGGGTGGATGCTGTCACGAGATGGCCTTCTGCATTAATGGTAACGGCAAGGGAATCTCCTGCGACAGGAGTATAGGGAAAGAAATAGTTCGACCCGGCAACCAAGTCGGGAACCAATATAAGAGAGCCGTTGTTGACGCTAATCTTTATGTCTGGCGAGGAAGCAGTGGGCCCCGGCTGGTCGGTAAGGAAGAAGCGGGAATATGCGAAGTTGAGAAAAAGCCGCTGGCCGTCGGAAGGCAAAGAGTTGAGCACAAGCTGGGACGCCACCTGGTCGGTATCGAATTCCACCATCTTTTGACAACTCCAAAAGAGTGTGGCCACAAGTGTCAATATTGTTATAAACGATTTCCTGGTCATAGATTAAAAATAAAAGGTGTATGCCACCGACGGGAGTATCGGGAACAGCGACAGCTGCATCAGGGCAGAGGAATAGCCGTTGTAGGAGCGTGTGTTGGAAACATACAACATATATGGATTCTTACGATTATACACATTATATACACTTACGCTGATAGTACGGTGGCGTCGCGGATTCTTGAATACCCGGTGGAAGTTTGCTCCGATGTCAAGACGGTGATAGTTGGGCATTCGGAAGTTGTTACGACTGCTGATATAAGAGAGGTCGTCGGAACTGGTCTCGTTATAGTCGTCGGGATTGTCTGATGCCTGAGGATAGCGCTGCATCGCCAGGGTCAAGGCATTGCCGGTGGAGAACACCCAAGTGGCACTGACATCTATCTTCTTGTTGAACTTATACGAAAGGACTATCGACACATCGTGCCTACGGTCGTATTTTGCAGGAAACGGATGTCCGTTATTGAGGACCATCCCTTCGCGGTTGAATTGGTGCATCGTACGGCTCCACGTGTAACCTATCCACCCCGTGAACTTGCCAACTGATCGCTGCACCAAAAATTCCACCCCATAGGCCCAGCCGTCACCAATCACCACCATATTCTCCCAATCAGCAGGCGAACCCAAGAGCGTTACTCCATCCTTATATTCCAACAGATTTGACATGTGCTTGTAATAGCCCTCTATCGAGAAGTCTGCGATACCGCTCCAGCTATAGAACAACCCGGCCGCCACCTGATGGGCTTTCATAGGGGCTATGCGGTCGGTAACGGGTAGCCACAGGTCGGTTGGGAGGCTTATCCCGGTAGTGGACAGCAGGTGCATATATTGCGACATATAGGCATATCCGAACTTAAACGAAAGGTCTTCTATAATCATCAGGCGTCCCGAAACTCGTGGCTGAATGGATGGATAGAAGGAGTTCTGCACACGGAAACCACTGAGATGGAGTCCGTAATTGATCTTGAACATATCAGTGATAGACCAATCGTCTTCGGCGAAGAGGACAAACTCGTCGGCTGGAATAATATTGTCTCCCGAGGTGGTATCCACCTTGAGGGTGTCATTCATCTGCAACTGGTCAAAATAATTCACCTCACCCTTCATCACTTCTGGAGTGAACCAATGGTGTGTGTAGTATGTCCCGAATTTTATATCGTGGGACGGGTTGGGCATATATGTAAAGTCGACCCTTGCGGTGAGGTCTTGAATCCCCGAATCGTATTGGCCCGTTATGTTGGATGTGTTTGCCGACCCCGCACCGGTTTTCTCTATATTGCCAAGCAGACTATTGGTATATCTCGTATAGGAGAGGGTGGCATTTATAAAGATTTTGGGAGTGAGCGCATAGTTCCACCTTATAGCTCCGAGTATGTTACCCCAACGGTCATTGGAACCCATATACTGATCCTCGTTGAGGCTTGTCATAGTACGTACCTTGGCATAGATGTAATCGGAGCCCATATAGAAACTAGCGAAAAGACGACTCTTGTCTGAGAACTTGTGCGTAAGCTTGGCATTGATATCATAGAAATAATAGCCAGCCTTGAATACCGATCCATCGTCTGTTGACTTGGAGAACTTCTTTATCAGAGGAACCAGAAACAGGTCGGCGTATGTCCTACGGGCCGAGAGATTAAATGTGGTACGCTCCTTTACAATAGGTCCCTCGAGGCTGAATTTCGCCGATATCAGACCTACTGAGAGGTTCCCGTGAAGCTGCTGATTGTTGCCATTGTTGGCCGTGACGTCCAACACGCTGGACAGCCGTCCTCCAAACCGGGCAGGAAAACTCCCTTTGTAGAGTGTCACATTCTTCACCGCATCGGTATTGAAAGCCGAGAAGAAACCTCCCATGTGGTTAACGTTGTATAGCGCCACGCCGTCAAGTAGAAACAGGTTTTCGTCGGGTCCTCCCCCTCTCACATACATTCCGCTGCTGCCCTCGTTGCCGCTCTGCACTCCAGGGAGCAACTGTATGGCTTTCACTATATCGGCTTCGCCGAACAACACCGGTATCGACTTTATCTGTTCAATCGGGACATCGTATGCACTCATCTGCGACGACTTCACGTCATTGACCCTCTCGGCCGTTATGACCACCTCTTTCAACTCCACACTGGGCTTCAGCTGAAAATGAAACGTGACGTTTTTCTCAAGTTGGAGGTTCGTCTCTTCTGGAGCATAACCCACGTATGAGACCCGCAGGTTTACCGAGTCGGCCCGAAGGGTGAGCGAAAACCGTCCGTTGATGTCGGTCACCGTCCCTTTTTTGGAACGGGTGTCAAGCACAGTGGCTCCAATCAGGGTCTCTCCTGTCTCCTTGTCAACGACCGAGCCACTTATCGTATAACTCTGAGCCAGTGCTGCCACTGCTCCGAAAAGCAGTGGCAGCAGGATCAGAATTTTTATAGACAATCGCCCTTTCACCTTTTCTTCCTCTGTCTATGTCTCTTTAGCGTAGCAGCAGCACCGTGCCGACTTTGGTCAGCAAACTCTCCTCATCGTTGACCGTGCGGTAAAGGATGCGGTAGGTATAGCTGCCTTGCGGACACTTGGTGCCATTGTGTTTACCATCCCACCTGTCGCCTATCGTCTCGCTATGGAATACGAGCAAGCCTTCGCGGTTGTAAACCCACATCTCGAACTCGGTGATACCGACACCTTCAGGTCCGAAGAAGTTGTTGTAGTCCATATTAGGCGTGAACGCATTGGGTATCCAGAGTCCTACGTTGCTGTATGGTATGGCAAGGAGTGCCGTATCGGCACACTCGGCGGTACCGGCAATCAGCATCAGCGACAGCGAGTCTATTCCCGCCTCTGCGATGCCGTTGATATGGCGGTCGGCGGAATAGTACTCTCCATCAACATACCACTGGATCCAGTCGGCATAGGAGCTTCTGTCTGAAGCGCTCCAGTCAAGACGATCGATTGTCAGGTAGTTCGGATGTGCCTCGATGGCTGCTATCGGAGACTTGATGGGCAGCAACACGATAGTATCACTCTTGGCACACTCCATGTGGTTTGCCATGCCCGCCACTACGGTGTAGGTAGTGGGCGTCAGAGGACGTGTCTCTACTGCCAATCCGTCACCCTCCATAAACTCATCTTCCGGATCTGAGCTCCATATAAAGGTGTCTGCATTGACAGCAGCCGCTGACAAAATGTAAGAACCAGTCTTACAGCTATGAGTCTCGCTGATCGTCACTCTTACGGTCGGGAAGTTGGACAGACGCAGCGTCAGCACGCTGTCGCACCCGTCAACCGAAGTGAGTGTATGGTCATATACGCCCGGTGTGGTATAGTCATTGCCGTACCAGCTGTACACCGTACCTTCGCACACCGTGTCATATATTGTCGTCTCGTAACTGTTGATGATAGTAAGATAGAGAGTCACCAAACTGTCGCATCCACGAGTGGTCTGCAGCATGTGCGTATATTCGCCCGATGTTGTGT
This sequence comes from Bacteroidales bacterium, assembly GCA_017439185.1. Lineage (GTDB taxonomy): Bacteria > Bacteroidota > Bacteroidia > Bacteroidales > P3 > Colimorpha. Next base: position 7,485 of record JAFRTM010000006.1, read on the forward strand.
AACTGGTACCATACCATGTATAGTGGTCACACTCGGTCGCACTTACACTGCTCGGGTGCGAGTAGTTCACCGTAAGGGTCAGCACATCTGTACTCGGACATCCTTCTGCCGATGTATAATCGTGGCTGTATGTTCCACTGGTGGTATAGGTCTGACTCCAGCCCGGGTCGTTGTTTGTCCAGGTATAGCTGTCGCACTCCGTATGGATGTATGTAGCACTACTATTATGATTTATTGTAAGGTGCAGCGTATCGGTACTTGGACAACCCTCTGCAGTTGTATACGAATGAGTGTAGTTTCCACTTGAAGTGTATGTTTGGTTCCAACCATGGTTATTCCACATAAACACGTCGCATGCCGACTCCGTGTATTCGGTATTCGTATTGTAGTTAACAGTCAGATGCAACGTATCTGTACTCGGGCAACCTTGTGCAGTGTTGTAGGTATGAGTATAATTGCCACTCGTCGTATATGTTTCACTCCAACCGTTATTACTCCAGGTGTATCCCTCACATACCACCTGTGTAAAGGCTGTATGTGTTGGGTGATTCACACTTACCAGCACATTGCGTGAAGTAGTACAACCTGCCTGGTCTGTAACCTCTACACTGTATGTGGTGTTTGTCGTAGGCATTACCTCTACCGACAATGGAGCTTCCCCTTGTCCTATAGTAGTAGAGCCTAACGTCCAAACGCAGTTGATTGGCATGGCCGCAGCGTTAGTCGTGGGCGAAGCTGTAAGAGTAGCACTTTCTCCTTCGCATATCGAAACGCCCTGTATGATGGGTAACTGGAGGCTATTTGCAGGAATTGTCACATTGATAGTAAGAGTTCTAGCGTTGTTGCACTCATCCCTCACCGTTACCACAACTGGCACCGTCGTGGCTATAGCCTGCGCTGAATACACTTCACCTGCAGCAGGTGTCTGTCCTCCCCATATCGGAGTACTACACGTCTCGGTAGCATAATTCATCACCACCGTTTCAAAGTTAGGTATGCCATACTGACAGTTGCCCACCGGTACAGCTGTCGGTAATTCATCGACTGGGATCGTTTCTATCATCGGGCGCACCGTGTCATTTATATTATATGTATAGACCCAATCCATCGTCAAACCTGCACAGTCAGTATACGTGTAAGTATAAATCTTCGTTCCGTTACAGCTGACCGGGTTGCCGGTGATCTCTTCATTGCTGTAGTTGGCTATCTCCACACCGCAAGCGTCGGTCACAGTAGGCATCGTGAACGTGCCATCTGCCAAATCGACACAAGTCACATTCGATGATGTCGGCACATCGTTGGCAACAGGAACCGTGGTACGTACTATGTGGTAAGTGTAGGTCCAGTCGTGACTATGAGCACAGTTGCTGTAGGTATAGGTAAACACTATGTCTCCCGTACATCCGTTAACCTGGTAGTCGCTATCATCAACCACAGGTGCACTGATGCTAACATTGCCACAGGTGCTGTCATTGCTTACTGCCGGCGGGGTTGGGATCTCGCCGTTGTAGCACTGCAACTGGGTCTCACCAGGTGCTGGCACCTCAAAGTCTCCCGGACGCACATGGTAGGTATATCTCCACACAGTATCCACATTGTTCAAGGTGTAGCTGTAAGCATACTCATAGTCGCCACAGCCTGACGTGACATCGCCTGTCGTTCCTTGCAACGTAAACACCACGGGAGCCATACACACCGTTATTGCCGGTGTTGTAGGTGCTACCAGAGCATCTGCCGCACAGTACACATTGATCTCTTCGTCGGCAGGATACGGCACTGGATCGGGCGTTACGGTATATACATACTGCCAGGGCCAGTCGTTGCCTTCGCAGTCGGTGTATGTGAAGTTGTACGTCACCGTACCTATTCCGCTTACCACTGCGTCATCAACTGTGCCAGCTGCTACCGTCAGTGTACGTCCGCAGGTGTCAGTAACCTCAGGTGTCGTCGGAACTACCTGCGCTTCGGCATAGCACTGCACCGTGGTTCCTCCATTGGCAGGAATTGTCGGTGCCGGCATGTCTATTGTGAAGGTATATGTCCACGTCAACACCGAGTCGGCACAATCGGTATAGTTATACGTAAAGGTCCTCGTGCCGTTGCAAGGTTCCGTGTTCCAGTCGTTGGTAATCACAGGCACCGGCGCGTCAAGCGTCACTCCGCACTGGTCGGCTATCACCGGAAGTGTAATCGAGTCTGCCACTGCATAGCCTTCGCATATCACGCTCCTCGGTATACCACCGGCTGTCACGATATGAGGCTTCTCGCTACGCTCTATCCTGTTCACATAACTCCACTCGTATGTCTGTCCAGCGCAGTCTTCATAATTATATGTGAAGGTTACCGTGCCGACACATCCTGTCAGTACCACCGTTGCTGCGGGCATCGGGTTGAGTGGCTGCAGTATGTTGCCACACGTATCCTTCATCACCGGCATTACCGTAGGTCTCACCGTGTCGTTGATACAATGTACCACTGTCTCGGTCGGCGCTGTGCCTTCCTCATGGATGCCTCCGGTACGTACAATGTTATAAGTGTAATGCCATACGTAGGTCAAACCGACACAGTCTTCGTAGGTATAGGTGTAGGTCTTCTCTCCGGTGCATCCGTTCCACGTGCTGTCTATCACAGGTTGCGGAGCAGGCAACGTATTTCCGCACACGTCTTTCACCTCTGGCAATACTGTCGGGGCTACCCTGGTCGAAGCCAGACACTCTACAGTCTGTGCATCTTCCACATTGCCTTCTTGTGCCGGCGGGGTCACTCGTCTGATTAATCTTGTGAATGTCCAGTTACGTGTACGACCGGTGCAGTCGGAGAATGTGTAGGTCCACGTCTTCGTGCCTTCACATCCATCGTATGTTCCGCCTGTCACAACCGTGGCACTGCTCGTGATGTCTATGCCACAATTGGTCTTCACCGTCGGCAGGGTCGGCGTGAACGACGGGTCGTCGCACTCCACGGTATCGCGTGTGGCCACGGTGCCTTCGAAGACTATCGAGTCGGGCCTTATCGTATAGACATAGTTCCATTCATAGTCGGTGCCGTTCACGTTATAGGTGTATCTGTAAGTCCTCGTGCCGCATCCGCCGTTGGCATCTATGTCTGCCGGCACATCTATCGGGTTGTTTGCATCGGGCACGTAGACTATCGGCTCTCCGCATACCGTACGGGGCATAGGCTCCTGAAGCGTCGCTTGGCTTATGCACGACACTGTGCTTGCTCCGCTGGGCGTCTCGGTGAAGGCCGATGGCACTATTTCGTAGGTCAGTGTCCACGGATAGGTCTGGCCGGCACAGTCGGTGTACTGGTAGTTGAACACCACATCTCCTGTATTGGTGCTTGCATTGTAGCCGCTCATGTCGGGCGTGCCCACCAACGTTGCCGTCACGGTGTTGCCGCAGGCATCGGTCAGGGCCACAGGGATGAAAGTGTTCGAGGTGTCTGATAAGCACGGTATCGGTGATACACTGTCGGCCGGAACCGTCAGGTTAGGATGCGTCACCGTGTAGGTATATACCCACTGGGCGGGATGCTCTGCGCAATCTTTATAATTATATGTATAGGTTATCGTACCGTTGCAGTTCGTCACCTGGTTGTTCACCACCGGCGAACCATCCAACGGCAACAACGTCGTTCCGCAGGCATCTGTCACCGTAGGCGGCGTAATCAGGTCGGCTCTGGCCTCAGACACACATTCTACTCCCGATGCATTGGTCGCCGGTGCTATGTCGATGGCGTCGGCTACGTTGATGCGTATAGTCTGCACTATCTCGTTGCTCACCTTACCACAGAGGTCTGTCACCTTATATTTACGCGTAACCACTATCGGACATCTGCCGGTGTATGTTTCAGTGTTGGACAGAGTGAGCTGTGTCTTGTCGGTGGTGCAGTTGTCGCTGATGGTTAGTGGACCTCCCAGCGCTGTAGCCTCGGCTTCCAGGGCCGCCACTGTCGTAACTGCAGGATACAGCGTAGCCAGCTGGCTGTAGTTGCATCCGTCAACGTCCTTGTCGGGCAGCGTGTAAGTGCTGGCCACAGGTGCCTGGTCGTCTTTCACCGTAATGGTTATCGGCGTAGCCGTATTCTTACATCCGTAGTTGTCCACCACATTGAGGGTAACCTGGTAGGTGATGTTGCAGTTGTTGCTCGGTATCGTTGCCGTCACCACGTCGCTGGTCGCTGCCACGGTTACCGTGTTGTGGTCGAGCGTCAAGCCGCCACCCCAGTTGTAGGTGTAGTTCGGGTTCGTAGTGGTAGTGTTACCGGTTATATCTATCGTGCCTGCGTTGGGGCATACATCGCCGGTTACCGGGGTAATCGTAGCCACTGGTGCAGGACGCACATGGATAGTCTTCGTCCCTTCTGCCGAGCAGCCATCGAGCGAGAGGGTCACAGTGACGGTCTTGTCGCCGTCACCGATCCATTCGGCCACGATGCTGTTCGTGCCTTGTCCGCTCACGATGGTACCGCCGTCAACATTCCAAGTGTATGTGAAGCTGTTGTCGCCTGCCGTCTCGGTCAACGTCAGCTGCGTGTTCTGCTCCGATGCGGTGACACAGATATCCTCGTTGCCCGATATCACCGGAGTGATAAGGTTGGTGATGTTCAGGGTTATCGTCTCTGTCTGCTGGCTGCACTGCGGCGTCTGGTTGCTGACCGCCACCACCTCGAAGGTGTGTGTGCCGAAAGCATTTGGCGTACCGCTGATGTGGCCGTTGTTATACGTCAGCCCTATGGCTGCCAACGCTGTCTGCAAAGCTGCCGCATTGCTTATCGTGCCGTTGGTCACCGTTATGTCTATATCGGTTATTGCAGCTCCGAGACACTTGGTCTGCGTCTGGTTGCTTACGTTGAGCGTCACCTCGGGGTTGATGGTTACCGTTATCTGGTCGGTAGCCGTACAGCCTGCCGGGTCGGTAGCCGTCACGGTGTAGGTGGTCTCCGTCGAAACGGTAGCCGTTACGCTGGCTCCTGTGGTCGGGTTCAATCCCGTGGTCGGTGTCCAGGCATAGGTGAGTGCACCGTTGCAGCTGCTACCTGTGGCGGTAAGCAGCGTATCGCCGCCGGCACACACGCTGGCTCCCGTATTGGTAATGTCAACGGTTATATCCTTGGCAGGTATTATCACATTGACCGTAGCCGTAGCCTGCTTGCCGCAAGTGCCACTGACGGTTACCGTCACCGGTATCGTCTGCTGTGCGTTGGTCTGGGTATATTCCGTTCCGGCCGCCACACTCTGGCTTACAAACTCCACAGTGCCGCCGCATGGGTCACTGGCCGCTGCGAGGGTCACCGTCGAAAGGTCTATCATCTTATATTTACATCCGCTGTTGCCCATCGTCGCGTTCTGGTTGGCGATAGCGCCGATGGTCGGATTCTGCGACTCGGTCCAAGTGTAGGTAATCGTAGCCGGCGTTGCTGCGTTGTTGCAGTTGTCTGTTACATTTGCCGTCCAGGTGCGGCTACGGGCGCAACCGTTGCTTTGTATATCTCCTGCTGTAACCGTCGGAGTCAACGACGTTCCAGCTGTAGGACAATTGTCTGTTGCCGTGAATGTCGGAGCAACCACGTTTGCCGGGTCGCATCCCCAGTCTTGGTTGTTGGTTGCCGTAGTGGCAATAACCGGTTTGGTATTGTCTACCGTGGCGAAAGTCTTGTTCGCAGTGGCCGGACAGCCGTTGCCGTCTGTCAGCATAAGGCTTATCACATACTCGTGGCAGTGTCCGTCTGAAGCGATGTTGGCATTGCTGCCAGTACCGCTGATAGTTCCAGGAGTACCATCTACAACCACACTCCATGTGTAGTTCTGATAGCTACCGACTCCGCCTCCGGGTGTAGCTGTTATGGCATAGTTTTGCCCATTGGCAGAGGGGCAGCCACCCGTGGTGGGCGTAGTTATCGTGACCGTGACTTCAGTTTGGTCTGATATTACCACCGTCTGCTCGCTCTCGCAGTTGGTGGTATCTTTTACTATCACGGTATATGTGCCGGGCTGCAGTCCGTCCCATGTGTACGAGGTATTATTGGTTGTAGCCGTGAGCGTCGGCGTGCTTCCGTTCCTGCCTATATAGTAGGAACGGGCTCCTCTGCCGTTGGTTGATGTCAAGGTTATTGTTCCGTCATTGAGACCGTGGCATGTAACATCGGTATGCTCCACGCTCGATGAGCAATCCATACATGCATCGGGGGCTCTATACGTCGATACCTTGGTACAGTTGGTGGTTGAGGATGCAAATGTTGCCTCGAGATTGTGGATTACGCCATCGGAAGGCACCGTGAGAGTATAAGGCGTCGGCGATGTAAATGGAGGATAGAACACTTGCGACACCGGTGGATTGGCTGTCACGTCTGTTATGGTCAGTGTTCCATCGGAAGGCTGATCGGTAAAATGGATATCACCTGACACCGTGAACGTATTGTTCGTAGTGTTGCAGGCCGTGGTATTGGCGGTAATGACGTTGATATCGCAGTTAGTAACGATTTCGCAGTCCGCCATACCGTGGTTGGCCGCATCCAAGTTTGTCTGAGTGAATGATATTATACCTTCATCGTCTGCCCAATTGGCCACAACCACTATATAATATTCTCCCACTTGGGCATTGTCAATCTGCAGATATTCAACAGAAGCTGTACTGGCACTGAAATCCACAAGGTTGCCACAAGGATATGCAAGAGCTGATACATCACAAATTGGACTCGATGAAGCGCTTGGAGTATTAGATGTTGCCCCCGAAATTCCCCAAGCAGAAGGTGACGATGAGGTGTACCAAGTTTCAGTGGCAGCGTTGTCAGTCAAGTCGGTGGGGCTACAGGTAAAGTTGTCGAATGGTCCCCAACAGCCAAAGTCCACGTCGCCGGCTGTCGATGATATGGTCATTTCCAACCTTCCTGCCTGCGAGATTTGGATGTACCACCATGAGGGGTTATCAAAATAACTGCACATTCCAGAGGGTGATTCTACTCCTGTAACCGCTGTCAATATCACACCATTATGCTCGTCGTTCGAAGCGCAGAAAGCTTGTGCATCCTCGCAGTCTCCAGCTCCCTCGACTGTGTCAGGGGCGTATGAATAGACAGCATATAGTGTCACATTGCCACAAGTGAGGTCTATATTTTGACCTGGAGTATAACGGGTTCCACTTCCATTGGCATTTTCATACCACCCGACAAAACTGCTGGCGCTGCTGCATGTCGGCGTCACATTGGTCACCGTGGCCGTTGTTCCTGTATATGTCCACGTGGCAGGTGATGCAGTACCGCCGTTACAGTTGGCCTGCGTGTTATATGTCAACGTGTGCGATTCTGTGCCACATGGAACAATAAGGGTATATGAGGCGGACCTTGAGCAGAATCCTCCAGTCTCTTCTACTGTGGCAGTTATCACAGTTGTACCCGCATGATTTACCGTAATAGCACCTGTGGTTGCATTCACGCTTGCGACATAAGTATTCGACGAGCTATAAGTCACTGCTCCTCCACTCTGGTTCACACCTATGGTCTGACCGGCACAAGTGCCACCCTGTTCACAATATACTGTGGCCTCGTTGAACGAGAAATTCGGTCTGGTACAACACTCTATGCAAAACTTAATCTCGGGACGCTGTGTAGTAGATGTTCCTGTGACGGTGGCAACATTGTTCCCATCAAGTGAAATAGAACTCGATGAATTATAGCAATATGCAACCATACCAGTACTACTGGTGTAATAGAAGTCTGGGTACGATACAGTTCCTGACGTAGATGAGGTTCGACGAATCGCAACTACAATGTTGCTCACGCCATCCCATTCCCAATCTGCAGAACTGATGTCTATGCTGTTCCATCCGTTGTTGGCGGCTGTGAAAGTTACGGTTCCGTTAAACACTCGTGTGAGATTAGCGTCATTTATCCATGACGTAGGCACACTCCCTTGGGAGGTCATTCCAAGGTAAATCTCAAAGGGCAATGCACTTGACTCCGACTCGGCATAGTGCAGTGCAATACTCCTTATTGGTCCAACACATCCTCCTGCGGCAAGTATCTCATTTGCTGTGTAAACCTGCTGAGTATAGCCGTAAGAGTTGTAGTACGAAAACACACCTCCGTATGTACCCGATGAAGAGGATACCTCACCCGTGCCTATCTTGGCACAACCGTCTCCTACTACAATGTTATATGATGCATATTTGTCACAGTATCCATCCGTTCCCGGCCATTTTGCTGTAACCGTCACCACGCCCTCGGCACCGGCAACGGTGGAAACTGTATGCGTGGTACTATTGAAAGTGGCAATGCCTGCCGGTGTGCAGGTCATAGAATACACGACTCCAGACCCTCCTGTAACATTTTGTGTATAAGAGTCGCCTCCGACTACCGTCACATGCTGATTGGCAAATTCAAAATTGTCCGTCCGCATATTACAATCGTGTACTATACAAATTTTTGTATTCGGACGATAGTTTGTATTAGAGCCCGTTGTCGGAAGACTTGTATTACTATAGTTGGTACCAGTCGATGTCTGATATATCTGCAGCGACGGTCCTGTTGCAGAACCTGTATAATAGAAATACCCTCCAACAGAATTGTACGAGCCAGTATTTTCATCAATCGCCATCAACAGGTTTTCTCCTGAATAACCGAACGGAGTGTCCAGTACCACCCACGCCCATCCTTGCGATATATAATCCAGAGTACCTGTGTAAACCGGCACCAAATTGGAGGTAATCCACGACGTGCTGGTTGCAAACTCATTAACAGAGGTATTGGCCATATATATCGTAACCTGCGAACCCACTGTCATTGCATCGGTGCTTTCATATTGGAAAGCAATTGCCTTTATGCTTCCTGGTGCATAGCCAAGTTCTGAACCTTTATACAATATTTGTCTGTAGCTATATTCCCAAAAACGGTTAACTGGACCATAAGAGTACGAAGAATTAGCAGTAGAATTCCCTATCGTATAGGTGTCTCCCTCGCAGTTATATGATGTTGACGGACCTGAACCCGTACCGCCACCGCCACAGTCACATGGCTGACTAATCGACACCGTGAACCTGTTTGCGCGCTTTTTCTTGTTATGATCAAATCTTATCGTTATCACGCCTGACGTAGATGTCACCGTGGCCGCTGCGCTACCGATAGTGATGCTCTGCGACCAAGTTGCAAGCAGCGTTCCACCTGTACCACTGCCATTGTACACATACACATAGTCGTTGTCAGAAGTACTCAACGTTCTTGATGTGAGCGTAACCGTTATCGGACAGTTCGGAGTGGACGATGTAATCACACAATATTGGTCTCTCGTAGCATTTACGTCATTTGCTATACTACCTGTAAAAGTGTACGTGGTTCCACAAACAATCTCACGAGTTGTATTATCGGTGCCCAACGTCCATTCCCCTAAGACCGTCTGAGCCATCGCCAGCGACGGCATCAGCAACATCACCGCCGTTATCAGAAGCCATTTCATCGGGCTTTTCACATTCTTTTCAGTCGAAACCGCAAGATGTTGCGGCACAGAATATATTCTTGTTTTCATAGTGCGTTTTTTTTAGTTGTTGTGTTTTCTATTAGCCTGACTTTTTTTACCTCTTATCCTTATTATGTTCTCTGATTTTTTCTTGCTCCGCATAGTATTTTCTCAAAAATATGTTCATCTCGTCAACCACATGCTCTGGATTCACATCGGCATCGGCATCGAGTACAAAGCGGTCCTGATCACTATAAATATTCACACGATTGATGCGCATATTCATCAGCAGGTGTTTTCTCATTTCATCGACAACCGACCGGTCCTTCGGCAGACCCGAGACGTTCACGTAGGTTATCTGGTTTCCTTCGGGATAGGTCTTCGAGGCTTTCACATAGCCGAATTTCACGTAAAACTCTTTGGCGTTTTCACTTGCTACCTTGTCCTGCGCCATTGCGAAGGTAGGCATCAGCAGCATCGCTGCTATTAGCAGCAGCCATTTCATTGGACTTTTCTTTGTTTTTCTCTCGGAAGCCTGGGTGGGCTTGACCGAACATCTTGCTTTCTGTTCCATATTGTAATTGTTTTTCATTTCTCTATAACTTTTTGTGGTTTTTATATAATAATAGCCGTTTTCGCCTTTTTGGCGATATTACGGTTACCTGTTTTTTGCGTTATAATATTATTATTCAATAACATATATTAATTTGCGCGATATTATTCCACGCAACAAATATACGTATAATATATATATAAGGCAACAAAAAATGTTATAAATTTTCTTAACACAAATACACCCCGCTGATTATCAGCACTCTACTACAAAAATTTTCAACACCAGAAATCTGATGTCTGAAACACGAACAAAACACGAATCAAACACGAATCAAACATTAATGTGATATTAATAATCTTTGAGTCGTTTTTGACCTTGGTCGGAAAAAACTATTTTCTTTTTTATAGGAAACGCCTTTTACGAAGTAAAAAACATATCAACGTTTCCGAAAAGCGAATACAGAAGAGTTTACTCTTATGTTGAGTCAAGGAAACGTCTTTCGCAAAGCGAAAAACATATCAACGTATCAACATATCAACATATCAACATTCAGGAAGCACCTCTTTCACCTGGCTGTGGTCGGGGCATTCCTTGAGGAGCTGAGCCACCGTCTTGCCGGTTCCTGGACACTCGTAGTGGGGGCAGAGCCGAGCCAGGGGCTCGAGGACGAACCTCCGCTGGGAGAGCCGTGGATGGGGGATCTGGAGGTCGGGGTCGTCGAGTTGGAGGGAGTCGTAGAAGAGGATGTCGATGTCAATGGGACGTGACTCGTAGTGCCTCTTCCCGTCGGACGAAGGGACCTCGTGACGTTCCCTGCCGAGGGAGTTTTCGACATCGTGCAGAGCCTCTAGGACCTCGTGGGGCGAAAGCTTGGTGTGGAACACGGCACAACAGTTATAGAAGCCCTCCACCGGCTCGTCAAAACCCCAGGGGTCGCTCTCGTAGAACGGGGAACTCCAGGAGCCGAAGCCTCCGAGACACTCCTTTACCCTGACTGCCGCTTCCCTGATGGTCCGTTCCCTGTCGCCCATATTGCTGCCGAAGGAGAGGACCACGGTGTGGTAGTCCCACTTCTCGGCCTGAATCCTGACCTTCAAAGCCTCCTTGAGGCGTTCGAGGAAGATGGTTCGTGGGATAGGCTTGGCACCAAGAGATGCGAGATGGGGAGTGGGCTGCTGGGCGTCGATGAAGTGGAAACCGTTGATACGGCAGAATTCCACCAGTTTCGCGAACGCCACCTTCGAGGCATCGGGGACGGTGTGGAACATAGACTCGCCAGAGAAGAACATGCCCGTGGAGACGCCGTAGAGTCCACCCACAAGTGAGCCGTCGAGGAAAGTCTCGAAGGAGTGGGCTAGACCCGCCTCGTGAAGGCGGATGTAGGCCTCTATCATATCCTCCACAATCCATGTGCCGTCCTGTCCGTAAGCGGTGCGGTCCACCGTGGCACAGGAACGAATGACCTGCTCGAAACAGGTGTCCACCCTGACCTCGAAACGTCCCGATTTGACGGTACGGCGGAGGCTTTTGGAGAAGCGGAAACCGTCCAGGTCCATCACCATCCTGGGGTCGAGAGACCACCAGAAGATAGGAGTCCCTTCGGAATACCACGGGAAGATACCTTGCGAGTAGGCCGCGATGAGGCGGTTGACCGAGAGGTCGCCACCGATGGCGAGGAGACCGGCAAAACCGTCCGCATCCTCGTCGGTGAGAGCCTCCGACGGTTTGGGAAACCAGAGACTGTCGGGGTCGAGGAAGTAGGGATATTTAGGCTTGCGGCGTGCCATCAGCCGCAGTGGATGAAGCGCTGCACAAGCTCGAGAATCTTATCGGGGTCGTTGCCGATTTCGGCACGGAGAGTACGGTCGTTATAGGAGCGGAGATCCTTGATGATGCCGTCGATGAGAGCCGGGGCGAAGACCCCTTTCTCCTCGTAGATTTTGCGGTCTCGCTCGAGGATGTCGGCACTGGCAGCGCAGCTGTCGGGGAGCACGGCGAGTCGTTTGAGGACCTCTTCGTGCTCGAAGATATTGACGCTGACATAGCGGTCTTTGGCATACTGCACAGCGTTCTCCATCTCGAAGCCGTGGCGAGCCGCTACAGTCATACCCGCGAGGAGGAGATAGACGTTGGCGGAGCCGTCGGGAGTGCGGAGCTCGATGGTCTGCTTGTGACTGAAGTCCACCTCCGAGTTTTTCTCGAGAGGGTTGCAGTGAGCCATCATGTTGCCGCTGCCCTTGGTCCAGCCCAGTGGGACGCGAACCATGGCCGAACGGTTGCGGTCGCCCCAGCAGATGTTGGTGGGAGCCTCCTGATGGGGCACCAGGCGGAAGTAAGAAGTGGGGTTGGTGTCGCCGAAGGCAGTCAGTGAACCAGCGAGGTCGAGAATACCTGCTATCGCCTTCATGGCTGTGTCGGTGAGGCCGTCAGGGCCTATGTACATATTCTTGCCGTCCTTGGAGATGCGGGTGTGTATGTGCATACCGCTGCCCGCCTTGCCGACGGTGATCTTGGGTGCGAAAGTGACGGTCATACCGTACTCATAGGCGAGGGCACGCATGATCCATTTGGCGATGACGAGCTGGTCGGCTGCATCCTCGAGGGTGGTGGGGAGGAACTCGATCTCGTTTTGCTCGTACATGGTGTCGCCCACGGTGAAGTTACCCACCTCGGAGTGGCCGTATTTGATGAGTCCGCCTGATTCTGCGATAAGTTTCATAGCTTCTATGCGGTAGTCCTCGAACTTGCAGAAGGGTCTTGATGCGTGGTAGCCGCGCTGGTCGGCCGGGAGGAATAGATCTTCTTTTTCATCGATTACGTAGTATTCCAGTTCGCCCATGACCTCGAACTCCATGCCGCCGGTGGCTTCACGGAAGGCTTTGCCAGCCTTGGCAAGGGTGTATTCGGGAGCCATCTCGAAGGGTTCGCCGTCCTTGGTGTAGAAGTTGCAGAGGATGTCGAGAGTTGGAATTTCGGCAAAGGGGTTGATAAAGGCAGTGCGGAAACGTGGTATGACGTAGAGGTCGGAACTTCCGGCTTCGAGGAAGGGGAAGAGGCTGGAGCCATCGACACGCTCGCCGGAGGTGAGAATTTCGTCGGCGTGGGCGAGGGAGTTAATGACGAAGTTGAGAGTTTTGAGACGTCCGTCGTTGGCCATGTAGCGGAAGTTGATCATCTTGATATCGAACTCGTCGATGACCTTGAGGATGTCTGCCTTGGTGAATTCCGCCATGGGTTTTTGGAGGAACTGCACGAGGCGGTTGGGGTTGTGTTTCAGGCTATCTTTATTCATAACTATTGATACAAAGTAATTTAGGTGAAAATATATGTTTTGAATTGTGGGGCAAAGATACGAAATGTTTTTATATTTGCAAGTTTTGTCGGGAGAATTTCTTTGGAATTTCTTTTGCTAATGACAAAAAAGGGTGGTTCTGGACAGAAAAGAAGATTTTGGAGAAGAAAAAACGGAGAAGGGATAAATGTGGTCAGAGGATGAAGTCGAGGAGGATAGAGACGACCTGGTGTTCGTCGGAGGAGGTGAGGGTGATGTGGGCTTGGGAGTAGAAGGGCAGACGTTCAGAGAGTTGCGAACGGAGAAAGGCAGGACGGTCGGCCGGAGGGAGTGAGGTGAAGAGCGGACGAGGCTTGTGCGTATTGGCTAGACGGGATAGGAGTGTCTCTTCGGGAGGGTTTAGGAAGGCAACCTTGCCGTGGTCTAGCATGAAAGCGAGGTTGCCTTTGTGGCAGGGAGTACCGCCGCCGGTGGAGACGATGGAGAATGTGTCGGGGGAGTCTTCGATGGAGCGAAGGACGGCAGCTTCGAGGGTTCGGAACATCGGCTCGTCGTAGCGTGCAAAGCAGTCGGCCACAGAGAGGCGGTAACGCTGCTCGAAGAGTGCGTCGGTATCGATGGCCTCGGCTTTGAGGTTCATGCCCCTGAGTCGACGTGCAAGGGCCCGTGCGACAGAGGACTTGCCGCTGTACATATAGCCTATGAGGTAGAGGATCATGGGAGAACGTCAGCGGATGATGGAGAACGAAGATTCGTGGGAGTTTCCAGCGGCATCGGAGAGGCGGAAGACGACAGAGTTGGGGCCTGGCTGGAGGATGCCGCGCACGGGAACCATAAGAGAGGCCGTCTTGGGGTCGTATTCGGCGAGGTGCCAGGAGTCGTTGATGAAGCAGGCATAGGTGGCGATCCCAGAGAGGTCGTCGGAGATCTTAACGAGGAGCTCGTTGCCGGCGAAGCGGCGGTTGTCGGCGAAGTTGGAGGGTTTGAGAGAAGGCGGGACAGTGTCGAGGGCGACGGAGTAGGAGCCGAAAGACTTGATGTCGGTTACGAGGCGGTTGCCCTGGAGCCTGGTGGACTGAGCCGAGAGTCGACTTCCGTCAACCGAGACGATGACGAGGTGAGAGGCGAGCGAAGAGTAGCCCTCGGGGACCGGGAGCGAGAGAGTCATGGCGAAATGAGGAGGAATGTCGTTGACGAGTGGGACGAAGTGGTGGACCGTGGAGAGGAGCGAGCCAGAGGGCTGGAGACGGTTGTGGACGATGGTGTCGTGGTCGTAGAGCGAGTAGGGAGGAATGAGGAGCGAGACGTCTGAACGGCGGAAACGGAGAGGACGACGGTAGTCGAGAGGTTCCGATTCGCCGCGGGCGACGGCCGGGAGAGGCTCGACAGCAGGAGGTGCAGAGAACGAACGGACCTTCAGGAGACGTTTGGTGACGTTGCCCTTGAGGTCATAGACGCGATATTCGAGGGAGTGGAGACTGTTGTCAGAGAAAGAGATGACGCCGTTGCCCGCGACGGGACGAGATGGACTGTTGGGAACTCCCGGGAGAGTGCGGGTGAGGATGTAGTAGTCCTTGGTGGCGGCATACTGGGGATAGTCGATAAGAGCGTTGACTGCACGGGTCTCTTCGAAGAGGAAAGTGGGCGAGTTGTAGGACCAGAAGAGGTTGCCGTCGACATAGAGCTCGATGCGCTCGACCCCGTTGCGGCCAGTGGAAGGCTCAGAGACGTCGTAGCAGAAGATTCCGGCATAGAAGGGGCCGAAGACCTGGAGCGAGTCGGTACGTTTAGTGTAGGAGCCCTTGCGTCCTTTCTTGGTGACCACGTTGAACCAGGGGAGGCGCGAGCCGTCGAGGACCGAAGAGGGAGAAGCCGGGTAGAGCTTGACATTGGCGATGGTGGGCTTGACCGGATCGGTGTAACGTATGCCGAAATAGAGAGGGTTTATAGGCTGGTCGTTGTCGGCGAAACGAATCTCGTAGTGGAGATGCGGGCCACCCGAGCCACCGGTGTTGCCGGCATGGGCGAGGAGCTGGCCTTTGGTGACGGTGATAGAATCGGGAGGGAGGTCAACGTCGAAGGCAAAAGTCTGGTGGGCATACTGGTAGTCGCGGACGAACGAGGCGAGCGGCTCACAGTAGTCGTTGAGGTGCATATATACCGAGCGGAGGCCGTTGGGATGGGTGATGTAGATGTGCTTGCCACCGCCCCAGGGAGAGACACGGATGCGACTGATGTAGCCGTCGGCATCGGCATAGACATTCTCGCCCACCTTGCCGCCCACACGGAGGTCGATGCCGCTGTGGTAGTGGTTGGGACGTATCTCGGCGAACGCCGCAGAGAGCGAGACTGGGATATGGAGGGGGTGGTCGAAATAGTCCTTAGAGACGCTGTCGGGAACCACGGAGTGGAGCGGCAGCGGAGTGGCAACCGGAGGCTCGGGAAGGATGGAGTCGGCAGAAGTTTGAGAACCGCCCTGAGGCTGCTGGCAAGCCGCCAGCGAGACATGGGAAAGGAAGAGTAGGGAAAGGAGAAAATAACGGTAAAAATGCATATACTATTATTTAATATTATCAGACATAAGCTCGCTGGCCGTTTGGAGAGCCGACGGCGAGGGAGGCTCGGAAGAGAGCATGACTGCCACCTCGTGGATACGCTCGTCGGTGGCGAGAGGCTTGATGCGCGAGACCGTCTTCAGGCCCGACTCGTCGACCTGCTTGAAGACCTTGAGGTGAGCCGAGGCACGAGCCGCAATCTGAGGAAGATGAGTGATGGCGATGACCTGAAGATGAGAAGCCATGGAATGGAGGATATTGCCCACGCAGACAGAGATGTCGCCCGAGACACCGGTGTCGATCTCGTCGAAGATGATGGTAGGGAGCAGCGACTGCTGAGTGACGAGCGACTTGATGGCAAGCATCAGGCGCGAGAGTTCGCCACCCGAAGCTACCTTGGAGAGTTCGCGCAACTCCCCTCCCCTATTGGCATTGAAGAGGAACGAGACGATGTCGCCACCGAGAGGTCCGAGCTCCTTGGCAGGAGATACCACTACCGAGAGACGAGCCTCCTTCATGCCCAGCTGGGCGAGAGTGGGAAGGAGCTGCTGCTCGACATACTGGGCCGAGAGGCGGCGTATTGCGGAGAGTTTCTCGGCTTTGTCCTGGACAGCGGCATAGGCCTTGTCCACCTCTTCCATGGCATGGCGCACCTGGGAGTCCATCCCTTCCGCCTGCTGAATCTTACCTTCAAGCTCTTGCTGGATGGCGAGGAGTTCGGCGACCGACTGGACCGAGTGCTTCTTCTGAAGGCGGTAGATGAGGTCAAGACGGGTGTTGACGAATTCCTGGCGGTCGGGCGAGAAATTGAGGTTAGAGTCGATGGAAGAGAGCGAAGCGAGGATGTCGCCCAACTCGATGATGTTGGACTCGAGGCGAGAGTATAGCTCGTCGAGGTCCTTATGAAACGAGGCGACCTTGGAGAGCTGAGAGCGAGCCGCATTGAGGAGCGAGAGAGCCGACCCCTCCTCGGAATCGCAAGAGAGGAGGACCGCCGAGAGCGACTGCTTGATAGACTCGGTGTTGGCGAGGAGCGAAGCCTCCTGCTCGAGATCCTCCTGCTCGCCGTCGGAGAGAGCCGCATTGGAGAGCTCGTCGAAGAGGAACTGGTTGTAGTCGAGGTCACGCTTGGCCTGGGCGTCGGCAGCAGAGAGCTGCTCAAGGTGACGTTTGAGAGCCATATAATTGGCGTAAGCGGCGCTGTAATCAGAGAAAGCCTCCTTGCCACCGTTGAAAGTGTCGAGGAGACGGGTCTGGAACGCCGAGCCGACAAGAGTGAGAGTCTCGTGCTGGGAGTGGATGTCGATGAGTTGCTGGGCTATAGAGCGGAGGAGAGGGAGGGTGACCGGAGTATCGTTGACGAAAGCGCGAGACTTGCCCGCAGGAGAGAGCTCGCGACGAAGGATGAGGTGGTCGTCGTAGTCGAGGTCATTGTCGGCAAAGGTCTGTTGCAAAGAGAGTTTAGAAATGTTGAAAGTAGCTTCGACGACACATTTGCGCTGAGGGTCGAAAAGGACGTGGGAGTCGGCCCGCTGGCCCAAAACGAGAGCCAAAGCACCCAGAAGGATGGACTTACCGGCACCTGTCTCGCCAGTGATGACCGTAAAGCCGCTGTCGAAAGAGATGTCGGAAGCGGCAATGAGCGCATAGTTCTCGATATGTAAATTTTCTAGCATGGGTATTACTTTTTAGATTTAGAAGGTTTGGGAGCCGGGAGTTCAGAGCAAGTAGCTCTCACAAGGGCGGCCAAATAATCCGAATTGTCGAGGTCCTCAATGAGAAAATGAGGTTTTGCGCCCGGATAAGGAGGGCGCAAGACTTCGGAACGGAGGAGAGGGTGGCCCGCCTCGGTAGGTTTCAGGTAGAGAGCATTGTCGCAGATGAGGCCGAAAATCTTGCCGTCGCAATAGATGCCATAGTCTCCGAACATCTTGCGGGCAGAGATATCGCCAGCGCCACTGCACTGGTCAACGATAAACTGTACGAGGTCGGGATTACTTGCCATAGGAATCAGGGTTAGAGGAGCATAGGTGCTATACGTTTGAGAGCCGTGGCCAAGGCGTCGATTTCCTCAAAAGATGTATATGTCGCAAAAGAAGCTCGCACTGTACCAGGTATGCCGTAACGGTCCATGATGGGCTGGGTACAGTGGTGTCCCGAACGGACGGCAATGCCGAGCTTGTCGAGGAGAGTGGCCGTGTCGTAGGGGTGAGCGTCGCCTATGAGGAAGGAGACGACACCGGTGCGGTGAGGGGCAGTGCCGAAGAAGCGGATGCTGTCAATGGCAGAAAGCTGCTGGACGACATAGTTCATAATCTGCTGCTCGTGGGCTGCAATATTCTCGATGCCGAGAGAAAGCATAAAGTCGATAGCCGCGCCAAGACCCAGCACATCGCCCACCGAAGGAGTGCCCGCCTCGAAACGGAAGGGGAGGTCGTTATAGGTGGTGCCTTCGAGCTTGACATCCTTGATCATCTCGCCGCCACCCTGATAGGGAGGGAGCTGGTCGAGGAGGTCGCGACGACCATACATCACGCCGACACCCATAGGGGCATACATCTTGTGGCCCGAGAAACAGTAGAAGTCGCAACCGAGAGCCTGGACATCGATGGGAAGATGGGCCACAGCCTGGGCCCCGTCGACGAGGACCGGCACACCGTGGGAATGGGCCATAGAGACAACCTCGGATATGGGATTGACGGTGCCGAGCGTATTGGAGACATGGTTCAGCGCCACCAGACGAGTACGATCGGAGAAGAGCGAGCGAAGAGCCTCGAGGTCGAGGACACCCTCGTCGCTGAAAGGGATAAAGCGCAGAGTGGCCTTCTTGCGAAGACACGCCATCTGCCACGGCACCAGATTGGAATGGTGCTCCATAGCAGAGACGATGACCTCGTCGCCCTCGGAGAGGAAGCGCTCGGCGAAAGAGAAGGCCACGAGGTTGATGGCCTCGGTGGTGCCGCGGGTAAAAACGATCTCGTCGGAGGAAGCGGCATTGATAAAAGAGGCTACCTTGCGACGGACCTCCTCATAGCGCTCGGTGGCGAGAGAGGCGAGGTGATGGGTGCCGCGGTGGATGTTGCTGTTGAGTGATGTGTAGTAGTTGCAGAGAGTGTCGATGACACACTGGGGTTTCTGAGTGGTGGCCGCATTATCGAGATAGACGAGAGGGCGGTCATAGACAGTGGTACCGAGTATTGGAAACTGGTCGCGAATATTCATGATATATCAATTAATGCTATTCTTATACAAAATGTAGGAAACTATGAGGAGTGCGAACAGGAGCAAAAGAAAAATGTAGAAAGCGACACTACAACCCCGAGGGGGAAGCGGACGGTCTTTGCGACGGAAGAGGGAGCCCCAGTCGAAAGGTTCGCGTTGTTCGCGGTCGTGTTTTTGGTGGTCGTTATTTTCCATTTTTACGATGCTTGATTATTATCTTCAAAACGAAATACACTACGCCGACGGCGACCAAGGCCAGCAGGGCGATGGAGAGCTGATGGCTGTAGCGCTCGATGATAGAGGGGTCAGCCGCCCTATAGGCCAGATAGCCGATAAGGGCCAGGATGCAGTTCCACACAGTGGCACCCACGAAAGTGAAGAGAGCGAAATAGCCGACATTCATCTTGGAAAGGCCTGCCGGTATGGATATAAGCTGACGGATGACCGGCACAAGACGACCTATGAGAGTGGAGATGTTGCCGTGCCGATTGAAATAGCGTTCGGCCCGCTCGAGCTTCTCGCGGTTGAGGAGGAGCAGATGACCAAAGCGACTGTCCACAAACTTGTATATTATAGGACGCCCCAGCCAACGGGAGAGATAATAGTTGATGAAGGCACCTGCCATGGCTCCTGCCGAAGCCACCAGGACAATAAGCCAGATGCGCATGCCACCTTCGCTGTCGGGGTTGGACGCCACATAGACAGCCGGCGGAACCACCACCTCGGAGGGGAACGGAACAAAAGAGCTTTCGACAGTCATCAGGGCAAACACCGCTCCATAGTTCATATTGGCATCATACCAGCGGAGCGCCTTGGCCACAAAGCCACGCGACGAAGAGTCGTCGCCATGGACCGTTTCGGCGAGGCCCGCCGCGGGAGCCGGGGAAGACTGTTCGCCGGGCGATGCAGACAGCGGAGTGTTGCGCTGGGAGCATGCCGACAGGAAGAGCGTCAGCGTCAAAAAGAGCAATATAAGAAACCGTACTTTCATCGTGGTAAGAATGTTTAACTACTTTTGATTATAGCCGCCACTTCGGGGTCGTTGAACATCTCGGGACAGAGTTCCATCATCTCCAAAGGGTCGCAGTCGGAGTCGTCGATACAGGAGCGCAACACATTGTAAAGGAAATTGCGACGACCCGTTTTGAAATAGCACACCGCCAAGCGGAGGTTGAAACTCGCCTGGTTGGAAGCATTGATGATTCCCTTGTTGAGGACTTCGATTGCGTCGTTGTAGCGGCCACAGTCCATGAGGAAATCGGCATAGACCAGATGGTTCTCATCCTGTTCCCCATCGATATGGAGCAGACACTGGAAAAGGTTGTCGGCAACCTCGTTGTTGCCCAACTTGGAATAGAGCGAAGCTGCCTGCATCATATAGGCCGACGAGCGAGGATTGATGGAGATGGCCCGCTCAGTCATCTCGATGGCCGAATGATAGTCGCCCTGCTCGGCATAGCAGCTGCCGAGTGCCCACCAGGCGTCACCAAAATAGGGATCTTCGTCGGCAGCCTTCTTGAGATAGACGATAGCCGAGGCAAAGTTGCCCGCACCGCCGTAGATCATGCCCATGGAATAATAGACCCAGGAACGGTCTTCGGCATAGTCGAGACTCTCGTGGAGCGCAGATACGGCCTTGGCGGGATTGTTGGACTTGCGGTAGCAGTCTGAAAGCAGCACATAGGTCTGGAAGTGGGTCTTGTCGATAATCAAGGCGTATTCGAACGCATCGATGGCCTTTTCGAGAAGGCCCAACTCGGAATAGGCTGCGCCGAGACAAATCCACATGTTGAGGTTATAGGGATGGTCCTGCACTTTGGCGAGGAAATAGGACACAGCCTCGTCGGTAGCGCCGGTATCCTCCAGCACGCTGAGCAGGTTGTACTGCGAGCGCTCCTCCTCGGGGTCGGCATTGATGGCTTTCTTGAAATATTTGATAGCCATGGGGAAGTTCTCGAGTTTACAATATTCGTCACCGATATTGCCATAGACCATACCCAGTTCACAGCAATCGGCCGAAGCGAGCTGAAAATACTGGATGGACTTCTGCGGCTGGTCGAGCTGGCTGTAGACGATACCAAGGGCATACATCACATCGGTATTGCCCGGCTCGAGCTTATCGATTTCCTTCAACATGTCCAACGCCTTGTTGGGCTGATCCATCACACAGCAGTAATGTGCCCTGCGCAACTTTATCACGTTGGATGACGGATAGAGCTGCTCGCCATAGCGGATAGCCGAATCGAGCTGCTCCAGATCGTCGGAATCGAAATAGAAATCGATCACCATCTCCATATCGCTGACATCGATATAGCCCATGTTGCCGGTGCGCTGCATCTTTTCGAACCGCAGCACCGCCTCGCGCACATCGTTGTCATATTTCTTGAACCTGTCTGTCTGCATATATTCTTTCAATTGTCATCAGAACGAGAACCGCACCGTCAAACCGCCCTTGGTGGTAGAGTTGGGATAGGCGTTGGAGATAAAGGGAGTGTTGATGTTGGTCTGGAAGAAGGCACGGAGAGTAAGCGTCGTAGAGAGCGCATACTCCGCCGAGAGTTCCGCCATCCACACCTGACTACCCGACGATATCTGGTTGACATTCTGATTTATCTTTCGTATTTCTGTTTTGTTGCTGTTATAAGTGAGGTTGAACTGAAGTACCACGTCGCTCTTGATATCGTGGCGCAGACGTCCAACCTTGAGATGGAGCTCAACATCCTTGAAACGGTAGCCTGCCCCAACGGTTATTCCGTCACGGGAAGTCTCGGTCAGCTGGTTGTTGGCGAAGCTCAACGCCAACGTGCGGTTCTTCTGGTAGGAGAAACTGAACTGGAAGCTGTTGACCATATTCACAGCCACCTTGATGAGAGGATTGAACTGCTCGCTTATCTGCACCCCTTCCATGCTGAGAGGCGACACATAGTCACCGGTAGAGTTGAGCACCGTCTCGGCGCCATAGTCGTAGTCTTCGAGTCCCGAGATGGCCGCATCGGTATAGAAGCCACCGATGCTATAGGTGGACATGTACTTGTGGGTGATAGAGATGTTGGAGAACCACTTCTTCATAAACGGAAGCTTCCCAAGTCCCGAATAAGAAATGCTCCAGTTGGGCAACGGCATCTTGATAAAAGGAGTGAACTTGTGAGTGCTGACATCCTTGCCCATGTATGTAGCCAGGAAACTGGTGAGCAAGACGGTCTGCTGGTTGCCGCTGTAGCCCGCCGGATAATATTCGCCAGTGATGCTGTCCTGTACCATCTGCTGACTGTAGGCACCGCCATTCATCTCTGCCAGACGGGCTGCCACAATACTGCGGTTGTCGAGGAACTCCTTGTACAGTTCGTCCTTGTTACGGAATGCCGTAGCCAGCGACCACGCCGTAGTGGTATAACTTCCGCTTAACATCGGAGAGAGCGGTCCCATTACCTGGTCGTAGTCACTAAGGTACTTGTAATAGTATTCCTCACGTGTAGAATAGTTCTGCGTACAGTTGATGTCGACCTTCATGTTACGGATGGGCTCCAACGTGGCCTGCATCGAGAGTATCCTGTTGCCGGTGACCCAATGGGGCTGGTTGAGGAGGGTGTCGCTACTTAACAGGTCGTTCTTCACGAGTTCCTCCGCCACATTGTCCGATATGCCCAAAATGAACACTCCCGGAGCTCCATAGTTACGCGGGTCGAGTCCAACTATCGTCGCATTGCCCATATATCCCGGTATATGGCCGCCGCCCGACTGGCTATACTGCGCATTGAAAGTACGCAAGCCTGTTATAAAACGCAGGGCGAAATATCCCACCTCACGCCAACGCTCAGCCACCTCGGCTTTGTGGATTGAATCTTCTATAGCTTTCGACAGCGAGTCGTTCTGCTGCATCCCTCGCTTGGCGTCAAGTTTGTTTTTATTCTTGTCCTTATCTTTACTACCGGTCTTCTTGTCGTTTGTCTTAGGCGTCGGCGGGGCTTGGGCTTTCTTTATAAGTTTGAACTTGTTGTAGAACGTCTGCATATTGGCCGAAGCGGTGGCGGTGAAGGTCGAAGAGCTTTCAATAACGCTTCCCATATTCTTCAAAGCCTCTGACGCTCCTTGGTAGATGTAGTTGGCACGATAAGAGAGCGGCAGCCGCAGGAAGTCCATATAGGGGAGCTTGGTAATGGGGATATCGTAGGTCACCTGGATATTCTGCTGGAAGTTCTGCATTGTTCCGCCATGGAGGAACGAATGCCAGATGGAGTCGGATCCGGTGCGGGTCTCTATCTTTCCTATAGGCTCGTCAATTCGGGCATTGGCATTGGCGTTATACTGGAGTTTCAGGTTGGTGGATATATCGTATTGCAAACCATAGTCGCGCCGCCAGGTGAACTGCTTGAAATAGGTCGGCTTCATTATTATAAGGGCAGCACTCTTGTTTCGCAGCATCGTCTCTTCGAAGTCACGATAAACCTCGGTCGAGAAGGAGAGGTTGCGCGGCTGGTACATCAGGTTGAATTCTTTTAGGATCTTCCAGTTCTTGTTGTTGAACGCCTTGTATTTTGCGAAAGGCCTGTATTGCTTAGGCTGTTGGACCGAATAGTTGTATGAGAAACCGCCTCGGTGCTGGTCTTTGTTGTAGTGTTCTATATCTTCGTCGGAAGAGCGTTCTCCGCTGTAGGCATAACTGAACGAGAAGTTTTCGAAATCATAGAAATGTGGTTTCAGCGCTGCTTTGCCTGTGCGTTCTTTGCGCACGTTGGTGAGGGTGATGTTGGTAGTCTGCTTGCGTTGCTGCGTCATACGCTTCACCGAGTCGCGCTCGGCAGCGGTCTGATAGGTAGCCAGGTCCCGCTTCAGATACACGTCGGGATCCAGCGGGTTATACTGAGGACTGCCGATTTCTTTTGCCCAGTCAACATACAACGGGATGTGCATGCCCCATTTCTCCGGCAACATCCTGCCGATTTCGAAGTCAAGGGTCGCCTGCATGTTTAGACGGTTTATGAGTTCGGGGTCGGTGAGTTTGTCTTCCAGGTTACCGAATCCTGCCGACGTATAGGCTCCATATAACGAGAGGTTACCCACATCGGCAAGGTTGGTCCTCGCCAACGCCATGGCCGACCAGCCTCCTTTGTTGTTGTAGTCGCTCAGACGCAGCTCGTTGATCCACACTATGGCACTTCTCGCCACCATGTCCTGCTCGGTGCCGTTGCCTTTAGGATTCCTCACTCCTATCATTATCACGTTGACCTTGCCGAGGTTCGGACGCCCGAGTACCGAATACTTCTTGCCGTCAACATATTCCGAGTACAGCATCGTGGGAGTGTAATCGGACGAGCCGCTGCGTATGCTCTTGTTTCGGTTGGTCTTGATCTCGGCCATCGCCTGCAGGTCTATTTCCACGTTGTTCTCGGTAGGCCATATTGCATAGGGGTCGTCCATCGATGTTCCCCACTCGGTGAGTTTCAGCGGTATCTCGTATTCGTAGTAGTTCTTCGTATAGTCGCTTCCCAACCTCACAAAGAGCGTCAGGTCGTCGTCGTTCAGCATGTCGGCGGCAAACTTCTTCTCGGCGTGGACGTACATCTTCATCTTGCCATAGTAGCGGAGGTCGTATGAGGTGTTGCGGTAAATTGCACGGGCGTCGCCGGCGGCAAGGTTGGTAATGTCGAGACTTACTGCCTGCTCGTTGAGCTGGGTGTAGCTACTGCTGCTGTTGTACCACTCCTCACGCTCAATTCCGGGAGGCAACACATACGGCACCGGGTCGCGGCTGCCGTTCTCCTCTATGTTCACCGTCCCGAGGTTCAGCGATGTGTTTTCGCCATAGCCTGTCGGATAATCGCCGGGCTGCAACAGGTCCTCGGTATATTTTCTCCACGTGCCGTAAACGAGTTCCAGGGTCGCGAAACGCAAGATTATAGGCTCTTCAAAATCTCGCATAAACATCCTCATGAAACGGATGGACTGGTAGCCGTTTATCTTGCCTACCTTGCGGAGGGGCTCCCTTATCGGTATTCTGAACTGGTACCAGCGGCACGACGTGGTGGTGCCGTTTGCCAGTTCCACGTTCTGCGCATCCTGGATATCTACGATGTAATTCTCTCCGATATTCATGTGGGCGGGGTCGAGCTCCACCAGATATTCGTAGTAGTTCTCGCCTTCGCTGAGGGTGTTGTCTTTATTGATGTCTTCGACGTTGGGTATTGTGGTGGCCGCTGTCTGGTAACTCTCGGGGCTGTCTTGCTCCACCGACGAGTTGCCCTCGGGGTTGTTGTAGTACTTGTAACGGTCGTTGATTTTTACGTCGTTGTCGTCATAATACGACGAGCGGTAATAACGGAAGTCGTCGCTACTGGGGTCGGCGGCCGCTTGCTGGTAGGCCAACGATCCGGTGCCGAACAGTTCTCCCACTCGTGTGATATATTCGCTGAAGAAGCTCTGCTCGTCGTTCATATCATGTGTGCTCGACAGTCCGTCGTATCCGATATCCTGGTATTTACGGGCATTGGCGTCGTTGTCGAATGCGTTGACCACCGGCTGGGTGTTTGGCACTCGGCCCCAGATGGTGGTATCCACGCCTGTCACCACTGTACTCGTCGGCAGTCCGTTCTCGAACGACTTGCGTCCGTCGCGGAGTATGTCTTCGCTGATGTCACCGAGGTTTATGTAGAGTTTTCCTCCTGTATGCTCGGGGTTGTCGATGAACGGGTCCATCATCCAGAACTCTATGGTCTGTATGTTCTGTGTCTCGAAGTCGGTATAGTCCAACTCACGCATTATTCCTCCCCAACGGCTCTTCGGGTCTTCCAACTTGCCTTCGGCGTTCATACCGGCACTGTAGGCCGTGGCGTCGGTCTCGTAGTTGTATGGGCCTTTCTCCTCTGGATAGAACGCCATGTTCAACTCATAGACTTTGGAAATCTCGTTGGCTGCAATCTCTTTGTTGGGGAACACCTCCTGCTCTGCTATCCGGCGTGCGTATGGCATGGAACGGTCGTCGGCAGTGATGTTGCGGGGCGAGTTGCTGTAGAAGATATCGTCGATCCTGTACCAGGCGAATTTTGCTCTGTTGAAGCCGTAGGCGAGTCCTGTGCCGTTGGCTGTCTCGCGGAACATGGGATTCTCTGACTCGGCATCCTGCGGCGTACTCGCCAGGTGCCAATAGCTCACTCCTTTGAGGTCTATCGAGCTTTCTGCTCCTTCGAAGTCGTCGATATAGGATGTCTTTCCGTCTTCGCTTCCTGTGTTGGTCATGCCGGGTATGAAATGGGCAAATTCGGCGGTCAACGTCAGGTTGGACGGGGCTTTGGTGCTTATGCCGGGGAGGAAGTCCACCACTTTGGTAATCCACGGCACCTCGGTCTTCCAGTTGAAGTCGATACCCCAGATTGTATTGCTCGTCGGCTCTTCGCCGAAGTTGTTCTTCTGTGTGAGGGGCTTCTCGTAGAGGTTCATCACCGTGGCGCCGAGGTTCAGATCGGGCTTGAACTCATAGTTCAGGTGCAGGCCGAGCATTCGCTTGGTCATCATCGAGAACGAGTTGTTCTCGCTGCTCACGCTGATGGGCGTGCCGCTGCTCAAGATGCTCTCGTTGATGATTCGCACCGTTCCCATTGTATAGTCCACGGTATAGTCCACGTTCTCTATCAGCGGAACTCCGCCTGCCGTCACGGTCACACTTCCGGGCGCCACGCTGTAGCCCAGCGATATTTCTCCGCTCACCGCCGAGGTGTAGTAGCCTTCCAGGTAGAACTTGTTTTTGTCGGCATATTGCTGCGCCAGTGTCTTGGTCATCGTGTAAAGGGAGTCGTAGCAGTATTTGTCGGCATATTCGCCATCGCCCAGTATGGCTCGCAGGTCTTTACCGAATGGCTCCACCATCGGGAAAAATACTCGTCCGGTGGTCGATTGGATTATACCTCCTTTGAACGCGGCCGAGTCGAACCAGTCCATCACTCCGTCGGCATAATAATACTGCTTTGAGGCATCCATTCGGTCGAGCCCCATCACTTCTATCAGCGGTATTCCTTCCTTGGGTCCGTCGGTGAAATAGCCAGTCCCAACGCCTCCCTCGGCTCCTTCGTAGAGCACGTTCAGGCGGAAGTTGTCACGACTGATCTGTGTGTTCTTCAAGAAATAGACGTTCTTCATCATCAGCCGCCACATCGGATTCTTAGTGTCTATGGCCGTTCCTTTCAGCAGTTTCACCACCAGCGTGTTCGGGTCGTTGATACCGTCGGTGGTCAGTTCTCCTACCTGATAGACTGTGGTGTCTCCGATCACCTGATACTGGAACGCTACTGCCAACATCTGGTCGTTGGCCAGCGGCTGACTCAGCGAGATGAATCCTAATTCGGTATTTACTGTGTATTCGCTACTATTCAGCAGTCGTGCACTCTCTATCTTCTCGTAGTCCGACGCCGCGTTGAGTCCCACTCCCTGCATATAGCTCGAGATGTTGTTCACACTTCTTATCGCCGAGAGGTTTATCAGCTGCATCAGGTTGTTGGTGCTGTTGCGAGGCAGTTGCGAGGCTGGGCTGTTGGGGTCGCCCCATCTTCCGGAACCCACGACGGGCAGTGCACTCGGATTCGATTCTCCCAGGTCTGTCAACGCCAGCAGGTTCCTGTTCTGCGTCACCGCGGCTCCTATGTTGGTGCGCCACACTTCCACTCGCAGTATCTTCACGTTGGAGTTCACCACCGGCAGCGACTCCAGCGACTTGTTGTACCTCTCGTAGAAGTATTGCGAAAGGAAATAGTGCCGGTTCTCTTCGTATTCGTCGGCTCTTATCTCGAATTCTCTACTGCTTGCACCTCCTTTCACCTGCATATTCTCGGTGCTGGTCTCTTTCTCGCTCACCACGGCGTCCACCGTCAGCTTTCCGAATTTCAGCTTGGTGTGGAATCCGAAAAGTTGCTGCGAGCCTTTTATCAACGTGGTGTTCAGCGGGAAGGAGATGTCGGCCGCCTCGAGGAGCTGTATGATGTCGTCTTCCTTGCCTTCGTATTTCAGCTTTATCTTGTTCTCGAAATCGAAGGTCGCCTTGGTGTTCCAGTTGATGTCGAAGTTTATGAGGTCGCCTATCTTGGCATTGAGGCTTATCTGTATGTTCTCGTCGAAGTCAAAGTTTGTGACGCTTCGCTTGTTGGCGTCGATCTGCGGGTCTTTGCGGTAGTTGTTGACCACCTGGAAGGTCAGCTCGGCGCTTCCGCTCGGCGTTATCTTTATCTCTGGCTTTCCGATGAGGCTCTCCAGCTTGCGGCTGATTTCGGCAAAGCCGGGAATCTTGCTCAGGAGGCCTCCGCTTTTCTCTCCGGGACCTTCGGTCTTGTTGGCGCCTCGCCAGTAGTCGTCCATCAGCTGGTCCATCTTCCAGTCCTGATATTCCTCGAAGGTCATATATTCGCGACTGAGCTCTACACTTCCCAAGCGTTTCACCCTAACATAGTCGCCGCTTTCGGCGTCATACTCCACTGTCGTGGTAATACTCGACGGGGTATAGGCATCGCCCATAGGCCGCCAAGTCGAGCCCGTACTGTCCGTCTGGGCAAACATATAGCCACCCGTCAGCAGCACCAACACTAACAATATGGAGTACCTCAGCCGCATCCCTTACATTCTCTGCATCGCCTGTTTTATGAGTTCTTCCACGGTGAGGCTGTTGTCCAGCTGTCCCAAGGCTTTCTCCACTGCCGGCTTGGGAAAGCCGAGCATGATGAGTGCGGCCTGGGCGTCGCTTTTGTTGGCCGTCATTGCCACTGGCGCCGCCACTCCTGCCGAAACACCGGCTCCGGCATATTCCACCACCTTGTCGGCCAGCTCTATGGTCACCCTCTGGGCGGTCTTCCCTCCTATGCCTTTTATCTTCTGTATGGCTTTGGCGTTGCCTTCCACTATGGCCCTCGACAGTTCGCCCACCGTCATCGACGACAGCATCACTCTCGCCGTACCGGCTCCTATGCCGCTCACTCCTATCAGCAGCTCGAACATCTCTCGTTCGCTCTTCTCGGCAAAGCCGTAGAGGGTGAAGGCGTCTTCTCTCACCACCTCGTAAACCCACAGCAGCGCCTCTTCCGTGTCTTTCAGCTGGGCATAAGTGTTCAGCGTCACTTCCAGCAAGTATCCTACGCCGCCGCAGTCTATCACCACCTGGGTGGCATTGGCCGACGCAATCTTTCCTTTGATGTATTCGTACATTTCTTTTCTGTTTCTGTTTATCTCTTAGTTTGCTATATAGCCCCATCCGGCTGCCGGCGAACTCTCTTCAAGGCTGTAGTCGTGTTTGCTCACGTCCTTGAACGCCGGGTCCTCGTCGAGGCACCTTTCTGCATCTATCCCGGTCAGGCCTCCGAGCCCCTTCACCAGGCAGTTGGTCATCGTCACGTTGAAATCGGCTCCCTCGTGACGGTCGAGGAACACCTCGCCGGCAGAATAGTTTCCGTAGATTATGCTGTTCTCGAACCTCGCCTCGGTAAGCCCCCTCAGTATCACCTGGCCGTCCACACTGCTGTACCAGTTGTTCAGCACCAGCCCCTGCAGCTTCCTTGCCGAATATTTCCAGTAGTTGGCAATCGTGGCATGGCTGAAACTGTAACGCCCGCCATACTGCAGCGCCATCACCGCAGTCCCGCAGTCGGCCATCAGCACGTTCTCGCCTTCCACCCACGCCCCCTGGGCCACCAGCGCCGCCGACGAGTGGTGCAGCACCCTCGCGTTGCTCAGTCGCAGCGTCGGCTCGGCGGTCACGTTGGAATCCACCAACAGCCCCACCACCGCGTCTTCTATCACAGCATGCGCTATCTCGTTGTTCTTGCTCCCGGCACTCAGCCAGATCCCCTGCCACTGCCCGGGCAGATCTCTGTACCACTCCTCCCCTCGCCTCAGCGCGGTGAAGAGCACAGGCTGCTCGCTGCTCCCGTTCACCTTCAGGCAGCCGTCGTTATAAACCCACAGCATCGCGTCTGCGGCAAAGTAAAGCTCGTCACCAGCCGTAAGGGTCAGCATCGTCGCCGAGTCCACCACTGCCCACCCCACTATCACGTGCGGCCTGCTGTGGTCCCAACCCTCGCAGTCTATCACCGAATAGGGCTTCCCCTCCGCCGGCAGGTGATACACAGCGTTCCTTCCGAACGCCCTCAGCACCACGCTCTGCATCTCGCCTCCCTCCACGGCCACGTCTATAAAGTCCTCCACCAGGAACGGCTCCGTCGCCGAGTTGGGATTCACGTTGACCCTCACAAACACGAAACTGCTGTCACCCTTCGCTATCTCCAATCCCCTTACCGCCATCGACGTGTCGCCGTCCACGTTCAGCCGGTACCTCGAAGCCCTACCACCCCTCAGCGTCACGTCAACACTCAGGTCCTCGCCCGACCGGTTGTATATCATCACAGCCTTCGTGACCGACCCCATCGTCGTAAACACCGTGTCGAAAGTCAGCGTGTCCGTCGAGAACGCCAGCGGCCTGTCTCCGACCAGCTCCCCCTCCTTCCGGCACGACACCGTCGCCAGCGCCACGGCAGCCACTATCACCATTCCATATATCAGTCGCGTTATACGCATTATACTATATTATATATAAAAAAAACACTATATATAAACGCAACATTTCACGTTTTATTATATAAGAATACATAAAATTTATTAAAACTCCTCCTTACCTCCCCCCAAATTCCCTCTTTCCCCTCAGCGTATCGTGATAGTCGTTTTGCCCGGCTCCTGCTCATATTCCTCCTGCCCAGGCCTCTTATATTCTTTTATCCCCTCTCTCGGCGACGTGCCTACTATATACATCATCACATCCGTCTCGCTCCTCGCCAGCCTTATCTCCCCCAAGTCCAAATCACCCTCGATCTCCATATTCCGCCTCGTATATTCCACATATCCAGGATGAGTCACAAACATATTATACTCCCCCTTCGGCACCTTGAGCGCGAAACTCCCGTCCATACTCTCCTCAAGCACCGTGTCCAGAACAATACTCCTGGCAACAAAATACACCCTGCAAAACGGAATCGGCTCCCCCGTTACGCTGTCCCTCACCACCCCCCTCACCGTCACTCTGTCCACCCCTATCGCAATCTCCTTCCCCTCCGCCGGCTTCATTTCCGGCTCCTCCGCCTCGACCTGCAACGCCGTCGTGGCAAGCCCCAACGCCAAGCCTGCCACCGTCGCCACCTTCCCCAGCCTCACACGTTCCGCAAGCGCCCTCTCCAAGTAGCGCACCTCAGCCTCACAGTAAGGGCAAGTACCGTCACACTCCCCCTCAAAACCACACTCCTTCGGCTCCAACGGAATACCGTTCTCCTCCGCAATCCGCCGCCGCACCTCCTTCAAATGCCCGCAAACATCTTTCCCGTGACTCATAAAATTTACATTTCTACAACAATAATAACGCCACACTCCAAAT
This sequence comes from Bacteroidales bacterium, assembly GCA_017439185.1. Classification (GTDB taxonomy): domain Bacteria; phylum Bacteroidota; class Bacteroidia; order Bacteroidales; family P3; genus Colimorpha. The sequence goes on from JAFRTM010000006.1 coordinate 38,952, forward strand.
TTTATTGCCCACCCCCTAAAATCACCCCAGAAACTGTCCACAAAAAGTCAAAATTCCATCATAGACTTACCATAGACTTGATACCTACATGATACCTAGTTACCAGCAACTTACAAAAAGCAATAAAAATAATTTTCCCAAAAAAACTTGCAAATTAAAAACAATTTAGTACCTTTGCCCCATCATTTCACCACTTAGAACTTAGAACTTAGAACTCATAACTCAAAACTCCATTTATGGCTCTCAACGCATCCCTAACCCACTGGCACGGCGCCCTCGGCCCCGTCATCGGCTACACCGTCCGCGGCCACCGCTACCTCCGCTCCATGCCCTCACACATGACCAACCCCCGCACCCCCGCCCAGCAGGCCCACCGCTCCCACTTCTCCCTCGTCTCCACCTTCATCCACACCCTCGGCCCCATCTACAAACTCGGCTACCGCTACCACAACCCCGACCTCTCACCACGCGCCAACCTCTTCCACCACATCTTCTACGACGCCGTAAATCCCCAGACCCTCACCCTCGACCCCGCCCGAGTCCTCATCTCCCGCGGCACCCTCCCCACCTTCCAGCCCACAGCCGTAAACCACACTCAATCAAATATTTCCCTCCGCTGGCACCTAACCCAAGGCACACCCCAAGACCAGCTCCACCTCCTCCTCTACAACGTCTCCCAAGCCACTTCACGCCCCTACTACAACGCCGCCTCCCGCGCCACCGCCCACCTAACCCTTACCCTCCCCGTCACCTGGGACCCAACAGACCATATCATCCTCTACGCCTTCTGGCACAACCCCAACACCCACGCCAACTCCGACTCCACCATACCCCTTCAGATAAATAGCCCCAACAATCAAGACAAATACAATCAACAACTTACCCACCTCTCCCAAACCCTAACCCACTCCCACCGCCACCCAATAACCCCCAAACTCCTCACCAAAATCCACAAACACCTGCTCCCCACTCCCGACTCCCCTCCACCACAATAAATAAATATAAATACACCATATATTATTATAGCTTCTGACTATGACGAAGAAAAAACTATTGGCATTTTTCATACCCGTCTCCCTGCTGTTGTGCAGTTGCGACCCGTCATGTTCTATGGATCCGTACGACTACAACGCCTGCACTGTCGCCAACAAAACCTCCGACAGCCTATGGGTGGTGTGGTACAGCGCCGACCGATACGACAAGAACTGCGACACAGTGAAATTAGCCCCGAAGGAAGAAGCCCCTGTTTACACCTTCGGATGTGGCCGGTATTCTTATGAAAGCAAACCAGGCTGCCTATATTTCATCGGGCAGGGAGCCTACAATATGGACAAGCCGATTTTTGACTCCATCGCCTTTTATGTCCGCGACTCCCTGATGAGCATCTACTACCCACCCATGCGCGATATGGGCGACACCAACAGTTTCTTCAACCGCTACTCCTGGACTGAACAAGAAATCGACGAGAGAAACGGAAAATCGACATTCACATATACCGAGGCCGATTTCGGCCATAGATTCTAAACAGAATATTATGAAAAACGCCATTCCACTTGTAATCGCCAATATCATGATTGCTGCGTGCCTATGCAGCTGCATCTCTTCCACCTGCAACACCGACGAGGAAAACGGAAATGCGGCATACATAAAAAACGCATCCAACGACTCCATTCTCGTCCACATATATCGCGGCATCGATTCGGTCCCAGCCTCTATCTACGACCTGCGTATCGCCCCTGGCGAAAGCAAGATGTCATACTACATCGGATGCTCAAAACCACTTGGCATATTCTCCACAGGCAAACGCATAAGCTTTCCCGATTATTGCATCCAAGAAGACCTGGCCTATTACCTGGTGCGCGTCTATGTAAACGACATGCTGAAAACCGAATACTGGGGCCCAATGCGCGATATGGACGACACCAACAGCTTCTTCAATGTCCACTCCTGGGAAGAGTCGCGCCGCGGCAAAGCCCACCACTTCACCCAATCCACTTTTACCATCTCCGACGCCGACCTCCGACAACGGCACCACAGCGACTAAAATTCCTCCAATCTCCTACTGATTATTAGGAGATTAGAAAAAAATTATAGTTTTTTTGCAATAAAATTGCTTCTTATGTTACTAAAAAGTAGTAAATTTGCAAACGCAATCTAAAGTTATAAAAACATTAAACATTCCTATTATGAAGAAGTTATTCTTATTAAGCCTTATCGCAGTTCTTACTTTTGGCACTGCAAAAGCTCAGGACAACCAGACGACTCCCGCCAACGGCGCTAAGATCCAGTTCACCGAGATGGAACATAACTACGGCACCATACAGAAAGGCGGCAACGGCGAGTGCAAGTTCGTCTTCCAGAACACCGGCAACGAGCCCCTCATCCTTTCCAACGTGAAAGCTTCCTGCGGCTGCACCGTCCCCACGTGGCCCAAAGAACCCATCATGCCTGGCAAGTCAAATGAAATCACCGTGAAGTACAACACCAACAACGTCGGCGGATTCAACAAGACCATCACCGTCACCTCCAACGCTGTGGACAACCCACGCCTGGTTCTCAAGATTAAAGGTACTGTGGAAGCCGGTGCAACTACAACACCTCAACCGGAGAAATAAGACAAGTGTTCCCATATAGGAAAAAATGACAATGGACAATTGTGGCTATGCTGAACGCATAGCCACAATTTCTGAATTTAATAATATTCAATAACTTAAAGCATTATGCCACAAATATCAAATAAAGGTTACGATCTGCCGCAGTCGGCAATCCGCAAACTGGTTCCGTTCGCCGACGAGGCGAAGAGCCGCGGAATACACGTCTATCATCTGAATATCGGCCAGCCCGACATCGAGACCCCCAAAGGTGCTCTGAAGACTCTCGCCGAGACCAAGATCGGCGTCCTCGCCTACAGCCACAGCGCCGGCAACCTCTCCTACCGCAAGAAACTCTGTGAGTACTACGCCAAGCACGACATCCACGTCACCCCGGAGCAGATTATCGTCACCACCGGCGGCTCGGAGGCTCTTCAGTTCGCCTTCACCGTGTGCCTCAACCCTGGCGACGAGATCATCATCCCTGAACCCTACTACACCAACTACAACACCTTCGCCAAGCTCTGCGACGCCACCATCAAGACCATCCCGAGCGACATCCATAGCGGCTTCGCACTGCCTCCCATCGAGGCCTTCGAAAAGGCTATCACTCCGCGCACCCGCGCCATCATGATATGCAACCCCAACAACCCAACCGGTTACCTCTACACCAAAGAGGAACTCCTCAAAGTCGCCGAGATAGTGAAGAAGCACGACCTCTTCCTCTTCGCCGACGAGGTCTATCGTGAGTTCTGCTACGACGGTCACGAGCATTTCAGCGTCATGCAGCTCGAAGGCCTTGAGAAGAACGTGGTCCTCTTCGACTCTGTGTCGAAACGCTACAGCGCCTGCGGTGCACGCGTGGGTTGCATGGTCACCAAGAACGAGGAGGTCTATTCCATCGCCATGCGTCTTGCTCAGGCCCGTCTCTCCCCTCCCAGCTTCGGTCAGATCTTCGGCGAGGCAGCCGTCGACACCCCGCAGGACTATTTCGACGCCGTCGCCAAGGAGTATGTGGCTCGCCGCAACGTCATCGTCGAGGGCATCAACAAGATCCCCGGCTGCTTCTGCCCCAACCCCAAGGGTGCTTTCTACACCGTCGTGGAGTTGCCCGTTGACGACAGCGACAAGTTCTGCAAATGGCTCCTCACCGACTTCAACTACAACAACGAGACCGTGATGATGGCCCCGGCCACCGGCTTCTACGTCAATCCCGAAGACGGCCGCCATCAAGCCCGCATCACCTATTGCCTCTGCATCGAAGACCTGAAGCACGCTGTGAAATGCCTCGAAGAGGCACTGAAGGTTTATCCGGGAAGGACAAAATAGATGACCCGCGAAGAAAAACGCCATAACGTGATATGCTCCTGCATCCAACAGCAGGAGCATATTGCTATTGTGGCCAAGCAGGAGATGGACTCGGCCCAGCAGCAGAGCAACGATTACGGCGCCAACGTGGACCGCTACGACAGCTACCGCACCAAGATGATGCGTGCCCGCGACATGTATGCCAAGCAGCTCTCCAATGCCAACGCTGGCCTGCGTGTGCTCGGCGACCTGCAAAAGCTGCCTCCTTTCGACACCGCCGACCACGGCGCCATCGTCATCACCGACCGCCAGCGCTTCTTCCTGAGCATCGGATTAGGAAAATTCCAGGTGGAAACTGACGACAGCAAGGAAGACTTCTACGCCATCTCCGCCCAAACGCCAGTCTACATGGCCCTCAAAGGCAAAAAAACCGGCGAATCCATCACCATCAACGGCCTAACCCAGACCATCAAGGAAATATTCTAAGCCCTAAAGTCGTTTTAGTTTGACTGTTCCAAGACTTCGTGACATGGCCTTCTCTGCCGCGAAGTCGTTTTTATCAGGTGCTTCCCTTTTTCTGACTATCGGTTCTATCTGGTACCATAGGTTCCATCCGGTAAGCGGTATCGACTGATACTCCCTCTGCCTGTCCTGAAGCGGCAGGTTCGTCGGGAAGAGTTTTGCCTTGTCGAACTTCACCCTGCTGTATCCCGGAGCCGACACCTCGAAATGGGTGCAGATGTCGTTGCTCACCAGCCGGAAACGCCCTTTACTGTCGCTGTAGGTGTTCACACCCACGCTCCAGTCGTCGTTCCAACCGCGTATCACCGCCCCTTCTATAGGATGGCCCTTTCCATCCACCACCGTTCCCGTGGTGGCGAGATTGCGGTAGGCGAGCATGTTGTAGTAGTTCACGGGCATAGTGCGTCCGGCTTGTCCTAGACAGAGGTTTTGCAGCGACTCAGCCATATCAGCAGCCGGCTTGCGGCGACCCTGCGCATCTCGCAAGCCCGTATATTGCGCTTCGAAGTTGACCCCGGAAGGACAATCCTGAAACTCCCACCAGCCATAGCCTATGGCGCCGTTAGCCCTCGCATAGAGGTATGACTCTTTCATAAAACGTTCCTGCTCGTTGTAGCTTACGCTGTCGCCGTCGGCAGGCAGGCCCGTCTCGCCCACCATCCAAGGCTTGCCGCAATAGTGGCTGTACCACCACATCTCGGCTTGCACCCTCAGCGGATGATATGTGTGCATCTCGATGAAATCAACAGGCAGCATCGAGGGGTCCCACACAAAGACTTCTATAGGTTCGGCTGTGGCCACGGTGAAGAGCTGGTGAGGGGCATAACGGCGTGCCATATCACGCCATTCTCGCACTATTTTTACCGCATCCTCCTTTGGTCGGTCGGCAACAGGGTCGAAATAGAGCGGCTCGTTCATAAAGTCGTAAGCCCAGAGTGCCGGCAGGTCGGCAAGTCGTTTCATCAGCCCGATAGTGTAAGACCTCCAATAGTCATCTAACGGAGGCTTTATTAGCAGCATGACCCTCAGCCCGGCATCGCCAGCCTGCTGTACCATACGGCGTGTGGCGGTGTATGCCTCTGCCGTGTCGAGAGTTTCATCCACCACATCGAGACAAATCCTCACAGCATTGAAGCCCCATGAGGCGATAGTGTCGAAATGAGATGTGATATAGTCGCCTCCATAGTATTTCATCGGAACGACACTTAGGCGTCCTTCCTTCTCACGGAACTCGGCACGATAGTTCAGCATCAGAGGGAACCACTCCGAGCGGTTTATGGCAAAATGTCCGTTGTAGAGCTGTACATAGTCTGGTTCAAAGAAGAAGTCATCGACAGTGCTGTTGACCACGGTATCTTCCATGACAGCCAGCGAGATTCGCCCGTTGCCGGAGATACGTCGCATATATTTCATAAAGCCGTACTCCTTGATATTGAACAGTTCCCGCACCTTGCAGTCTTCGACCACGATATAGTCGTACGGGAAGCTTACAGCCTGCTGGACAATATCATCATCCAACCACATCATGCTGTACCCCTTGCGGCCCATCTGTATGAAAGGGGTGTTTTGAGGATAGGAGAAGAGCGACAGTATACGAGCATCACGAGGAACCCCCTGTTCGTCGAGCCAGACGTCCGATTCATCATAGTTGGCGAAGCACTCCACACTGCGGTCTTTTTCAGCCTTAGACTTTATCAGCTCATGCTTTGCGTTGTTGTACATCGTGCCAGCGAGCAGAATCAGCGCAACCCAACCGACCGGAGCCAGCAGTCTTCGCAGTTGCGGCAGTTGCCGCAAGGCGAGGAACATAAGAAACAGGACAGGCAGGAAGAGGCTGTCGAGGAAATAATAGTCGTGGTCGACGAACTGACGCATCATAGCCACACAGAAAGCCACTTCACCTACAAACCATATAAGCAGCAGAAATCCAATGTTCAGTTTATTAGTCTGTCTCGCCATCCGACCTCTCCGCCACAATGGTATTCCGATTAACGCCAGGCCGACAATGCATGCCATGATAATCTGTTGCAGCTTGCTGAAATAGCGGTACATCCAACGCTCACGCACATTGTTGTGTACGTTGACCACATCGTCCCACCCGCGAGGCAGCTCCAGTTCGTTAAGGAACAGCGAACCGTTGAGACTCCGCAGATGGGCGTTCCATAACATATATCCGATGATAAGAAGCAGCGACACCACCACCGCAGGCAGACGTTTAAGGAAAGGACTCTCTTTCCGGAACACCCGCAGCAATTCAAACGAAAAGACCGCTATGAGGACCACCGCATGTGATGTGCGCATCATGGTGGCGAGCGTAAGGAACGCTATGGACAGGTTCCAGCATCTGCCTTTGTCGGTCTGGTAGTACTTCACGTATGCCCAGAGACCGGCCGACACCAACGCCAGCGCAGGTGCCGAGACGAGGTAGTTGTTGAAGTAGTAGACGAAGAGAGGCGATGTGGCCGCCAACGTAACCACCAGCAGCGACTTCACCGTCCTCGAAGTGAGCCTCCGCCCCAGAAGGAAGAGAAACCAGAGCCCCACAACGCTGCAGAGCAGAGTCCACCCACGATAGACCCACGGAGCCGTCGTGCCAAAGAGTTTCATCAGCAGAGCTATGATATAACCGTGAATTGGAAAATCGACAGAGGTTACAGTATTGCCGTAATCGACCTTCCACCAACCGGGAAACTGCTTGTTGTATATATTCGTCTCTGGATGGAACAAATCGAATCCGTTGTTCTGGAACCCTAACGAGATGGCATACCAGTCGCCCTGGGCCCAAGCATGTATATGGGCAGGATAGTCGTTTATGGTACGCAATCCGAGCAGAAGAGAAAGCACAATAATAGCAACGGCAGCTAAGATGCTGCCGTTGCATTCTGTCTTATTGAGCTTGCTATGGTTCAATCTCGTGACGACTTAGTATCCGAAGATATCTTCCAGCTTCAGTTTCTTCACCTTGCCGAACTTGCCGAGGGCGTTGAAGTCCATGTCGGCTTCCTTGCCGAGGCACATATAGACTTTCTTCTGGCCCTTGATGTACTTCTTGTTGAAGTCTATGACGTTCTGCATGGTCACTTTCGGATAAGCCTCGAAGAGTATCTTGGCGCGAGGTTTCTTGGGATCCAATCCCATCTTCTCGTAGTAGAGGTAATTGTTGATGATGCCCATCTTGGTGGTTCTGGCAGTACGAATGCCGCTTATTTCTGCATCTTTAGCCATCTTGAAGTTGGCTTCAGCCACAGGCATATTGTCAAACAGCTCGTTGAAGGCGTTCATGGCGTCGATGAGTTTGTCGTTCTGTGTAGCGATGATGGCAGCGTTGGTGAAATAGCCGTCTTTGTCGCCAGGTGTGGCATAGTAGCTCTGTGCACTGTAGGCGAGCGAACGTTTCTCACGCATCTCCTGGAACACTATGGCGTTCATCGAACCGCCGAAGTACTCGTTGAAGATGTCCATGACAGCCTCGTTCTTGGTGTTGAACTTCTCGCCGCGGAAATGCTCGCGCATATAGGTCTGGTTGGCATTGTAGTCAACGAAATATACGGTGTTCTCGGATACGGCCTTCGGAGTGATTTTCTTGTTGGCGGGAGCCTTCTGCAGCTTGGCAGGAGTCTTGTGTATGCTGGCGATGGTCTTGGCGATGATGTCGTCAGGCTCCGGACCGTAGAAGAGCACCCTGTGCTGATAGCCGCAGAGTGAGTGCAGCGCATCGGTGAGCTGACTGCATTTCATAGCTTTCAGCTGGTCGGCGCTGAGCATATCCAGGCTCGGCGAGTCTTCACCGTAGATTCCGTAGTTGCCCAAAGCGCGGAAGCAGCTCTGCTGGTTGTGCTTGGCGTTCTCACGAGATTTGAGGATACGGGCCACAAGCATCTGCAGGGCCTGGTCGTTGGGCTGTGCGTCGGAGAGAATCTCTTCCACAAGCTTCATGGCGGCTTCCATGTTCTCGCTCAAACCGCTGATGCTGATGTTTATATTCTCGGCTCCCACGCTCACGCTGTAGTTACAGGCGAGTTTGTAGAATTCTTCCTGCAGTTGATCGGAAGTATGTTTCGATGTGCCGAGGTAGTCGAGCACGTCGGCTGCCAAGTCGAGAGTTTTACCCAACTGTCCGGCTCTCTCGCCGAAGTCGAAGCGATAAATGAGGTTGAACGTCTTGTTCTCCTTGTTCTGCACATAGAGCATCTCGCTGCCGTTGGCCAGTTTGCGTTTGGTGAGGTCTTTCGAGAAATCTACAAAGACAGGCTCTATAGGCGTCACCTGACGGGCTTTGATCTCTTTCAGGAAGGCGCTCTCGTTGTCACGACCCACCTCGATGGGAGTGATGGGGGGCTTGGAGACTTTGAGGATAGGCTCTGGCTCTCCCTGCAGTTTGTTGATGACTACATAGTTGTTGTCCTTGAACAGACGGTTGGCGAAATCGACAATCTCTTTCTTTGTAATCTTGGAAAGCTCGTTGACTTCGTTGCAGACGTCGCCCCAGTTGCGGTGCTCTACGAAGGCGTAGGCCATCTGGCTAGCGCGGCTGTTGTTGCTCTCGGCGCGTTTCATGATGCTCAGTTTCATGTTGTTGATGGCGGCTTCCAGCATCCAGTCGTCGAACTTGCCTTGTTTCACGAGGGCAATCTGCTCGTCGAAGAGGGCCTGCACCTGCTCGAGGGTCTGTCCCTGCAAGGGCTGGCCGCCGAACACGAATGCACCGTAGTCGTTGAGTGTATAGGTGCCGGCGTATGCGCCCATGCATTTCTGCTGCTGGTTGATGTTGAGGTCGAGGAGACCGCATTTGCCGTTGTTCAGCACACTTTCCAACAGGTCGGCCAACATGGCGTCGTGGCTGCCGTTGCCGCTGTCGAGGCGGTAGGCGCGCACGGTGCTTTCGGCATCGAGGCCAGACACGGTCTTGGTGATAACGCTGGTGATAGGCTGCTCACGCTCGAATTTCAGTTCGGGCACAGGGCTGGGTTTCATGTTGCTCCAGTATTTGTCGATAATCTTTATTGCCTCATCGGGGTCAAAGTCACCGGCCATGCTGATGCAGATGTTGTTGGGCACATAGTAGGTGGAGACGAAGTTGCGGATGTTGCGCATCGAGGGGTTTTTCAGGTGTTCCTGGCTTCCGAGAGTGGTCTGGTTGCCGTAGGGGTGATGGGGGAAGAGTGCTGCAAACATGGCGTCGTTCACCTTGCGGTTGTCTTTGGTGAGGCTCATGTTCTTCTCTTCGTAGATGGTCTCCAGCTCGGTGTGGAAGAGGCGGAGAACGAGGTTCTGGAAGCGGTCGGCCTGTATTTCGCACCAGGTCTCTATCTGGTTGTTGGGGATATTCTCCACGTACATCGTGTAATCGTTGGAGGTGAAGGCATTGGTGCCTGTCGAGCCGATGGCGGTCATGGCCTTGTCGTACTCGTTGGCTACGGCAATCTTCGAAGCCTCATAGCTCAGGCTGTCGATCTTGTGGTAGATGGCGGCACGGGTGGCCTGGTCGTCGAACATGCGGTAAGCCTCGAACAGGTCTTCAATTTTCTGAATCAGGACTTTCTCTTTCTCCCAGTCGGTGGTGCCGAGTTTCTGGGTACCTTTGAACATCATGTGCTCGAGATAGTGGGCCAGTCCTGTGGTCTCGTGCGGGTCGTTGCGCGAGCCGGCACGGACTGCGATATAAGTCTGCACCTTGGGTGCGTCCTTATAGACGCTCATAAACACTTTCAGACCGTTGTCGAGGGTGTACTCACGCACGCCCAGCGGGTCGTTGGGATAGGTCTTGTAACTGTACTTCTGGGCCATCGCTGTTGTTCCGGCTATCAGCACGGCGAACAACAAACCCATTGCCATTGAGATTTTTTTCATATTATTGTGTTTTGATTATTAATATTCATTTTTTGTCATTCTCCGAGTGTTTCCACCGTTTTCACCTTCATCTGCCCTCCTTCGTTCACTATCGTCACTTTGTAGTTCAGGTAAGGGCTTGTGACGTACAGGTCTCGTTGCTGCCCTTCGGCTATAGAGGTCTCAAACGCCAGATGTATATAACTGCCTTTCAAATAATTCTCTTTCGGTGCAACTCCTTCGCCCATTGTAAATGTCGGGTTGATGAGTATCAATTCCCTCGGCATCTCTATGTTCAGCAGGGGTTTGGCTTTCCTCAGCAGTTTGCCGCCACTCGTCGCCGCACTCACTCTCGTGTTCGTCTGTATCGCCTGCTTGTACACTTTGTCGCTCTTGCTTATCGCCTTCAGGTAGGCGTCTCTCGAATGCCGCGCACTGCTGTCCAGCGCCTTCGACAGCTGCTCGTAGTTCACCGCGTGGGACTTGTTGTAGTCCACGTTGTCCGACTCGTTATAGACGTTGTCTATCCAGCAGATGCTCTTGTCGGTCATCGCTATTGCCCTCACGTCGGCTATCTCGTTGAAGTCTTTGCCCATGTAGTTCAACTCCACTCCTTCGGCTTTAGCGCTCCCACGCACTGGCACACGGTTGAACGTCGGCAGCTTCATCACGTAATAGTCTTCGGCATACATGTCGGTGAAATGGATGCACAGGAACACTCTCAGGTTCTCCAGGTCGTGGTCCGAGCGGTTGGTCACCTCCACGTCTATCGCGCTCGCATCCGACGCCAGTCCCAGGAATTTCCCTTTCTTCGCTATCTCTATGTCAATATAGTTCCGTTCCGGCAGCAGGCGGTTGAAGCTCGCCGGCATCGTCTCTTCGCACATCCGCATATCGGTCAGCAGCCCGTCGTACGACGTCTGGTTGCTTCTCCTGAAGAAGTGGTTGTATATCTCTTTCGAACAGTTCTCGAAATCGCCTTTACCGTCGTAGATTGTCGCCTTTATCAGGTTCGGCGAGAAGAAACCGATGCCCTCCATCGTCGAGCGGTACAGGTTCAGCAGGTACAGTCCTTCCCTGCTCCCGTTCAGGTAAGTCCTCGCGCGGTAGCTGTTCAGCATGTCGGTCAGCTGCTCCGACTGCCGCGGATACTCTATCGCCGCCTGGTCATAGCAGGTCAGCGCCTTGCCGTGCTGACCCTGGTAGTCATACAGGATTCCCTGAACCACCAGCGCCGGAGCGGCCTGGCCCGGATAGAGGTCCATATATTTGTCCAGCGTCCCCTGGGCCTCGGCCAGCTGACGGTCTTTCTCCGTCATCATCACGCTGTCCGTTACCTCCAGTTCCCGCTTGCCGTCGGCCTTGTTCGCACACAGCGTGTGGCCGTAGGCCTTCAGCAGCAGCGCTTCACGGTTGGTCGGGTAGTTGCTCAGTATCTTGTCGCAGTCTTTTATCACCTCCTCGGGCTGCCCGTTATAAAGATTTATATATGCCCTGTCCTTGTCTATACACAGCTTGTCCCACTCCGTCATATATTTTGTATACACCGGCGTAAACTCCTCCAGATAGCCCAGGTAGTCTTTCTGTATCTTCTGTATCTTCTTCTTCAGTTTACCCTTCAGCTTCTGCTCCTCTTTGTATTGCTTAAACACATACTTCGCCACATTCTTGAACTCCATGATCGCCATCATGCCCGTCACTCCTCCTTCCATTATCCCTTCCGACACCCCGGGCGCCATCTCCCCCATAGCCTGCACCGGGTCGGCACTCAGTTTCTGCACCAGCGTCGTCCACAGATTCAGGTCGTCATGCTCTTTCTGCAGCTCATATATCTCCTGTAGCACAGGCATCATCCTCTTCTTCGCGTCCAGCACCTCCGGCGCCACTCCTTCATAGTCCTGTTTCGCCAGATATTCCAGAAACGCGTCGAAATCCTTCACCTCGTGCTGCGCCACCTCCAGCGAGTTTATCACCTTTATCGTCTTCTCCAGGTCATACTCCGGCTTCTTCTCCTCAGCCTTCTTGTCGCCGCCCAGCGACTCAAACGCTGCCTTGAACTCCTGTATCGGCTGGTAACCCTCCGTCGAAGGCTTCTTGCTGTTCATAATCAACAACGCAGCAACCACCACCGTGGCCACCGCCAGCAGCACTCCCACTATGGTCCACCCCACTCTTTTTCCGTTTTTTGCCATATCGTTATATTAAATACTACCAATCATAATAACGCAAATCCTCCCCCTTTATTGCCCCACCCCAAAACTTTTTTCCAAAATGCCGGTGGCCTGTAACCCCGTGTTCCGAAGGTACACTACCTTGTTAATAGTACCAATAATTACTCGGTTACTGGAAGATGTGTCTTTTTAGTTAAAAATTGTTAAAATTAGTGATTAATACACTAATAGACAACAAAGTAGTGAAAGATGACTAAAAAGTTGCAAAAAGGTTAGGTTGGGGCGATTTTAAGTAAATGCTAACTTACTGACAACTAGGACTCAAGTAGGTATCAACTCTATGATAAGTCTATGGTTTATTTTTGACAAAATGGACATTGGTTTCAGTGACAGTGAGGACACAAAAAAATACCCCTTCCGACTCCTCAGAAGGGTCCATTTTTCCCCTAGGAAATTTCCCTATCTTATACCCAAAAGTTTATGAACCTGCAATCCCAACCGCCACTCCGGATGTTCCAGGCAGTACCTCACCGTCTTCTCCACTATCTCCCTGTTTCTCTGCTCGTTACCCGTGTCGCACGGCTGCAGTATCCACTCTCCCACCTCCATCTCTCCGTAACTCCCCGGCTCCCGCTCCCCGTCGTACACCACCTTCAGCTCGTCTGCCTTCCTCACCACCGGCTTCCCCTCTTCACCCACGTAACCGTCTTTGGGCGAGACCGTTACCCAGTCTATTCCACTCGGCAGTTCCACCGTCCCGTTGGTCTCTATCGCCACCCGCTTCCCTGCCCGGTGCAGCAGCTCCACCAGCTCCTCCGTCACCTGCAGCCCCGGCTCCCCTCCCGTCAGCACCGTCAGTTCCGTCTCTCCACTCCTAACCACCTCTCCCACAATCTCTTCCGCCGTCATTTCTTGCCCTCTCCCGTGGTCAGTGTCGCAAAACGGACATCGCAGGTTGCAGCCTGCGAACCTCACAAACACGGCCACCTTTCCCGCGTTCACCCCCTCGCCCTGCAGCGACCTGAATATCTCGTTTACCAACATACCTCTTTAATCTTCAACCACATACGATGCCACATTCCCCTCGCTCTCCTGCACGTCAACCCGGTAGCAGCCCTTTATCCTCTCGCAGCACCACCGCGCCAAGTTCTCCGCCGTCGGGTTGCACGGCAGCACGTCGTTCAGCACCTTGTGGTCCAGCTCGTCGCCAATTAGCCGCTTGATGTCGGCAAAGTCCACAATCATGCCGTTCCGGTCCAGCTCCTTCGCCCTGCAGTAAACCGTTATCTTCCAGTTGTGTCCGTGCACTGCCGTGCACTTGCTCGGGTAGTCCAGCTCCAGCCGGTGCGCACCCGATATCTCAATAGTCTTCGTCAGATAATACATTATATTATATATTAAAATTCAAAACATGAAACTCTTAACTTAGAACGTTTCTAAAAGCGAGAGCAGAAAAGTTTACTTTTATGCCGAGCAAAGGAAACGTCTTTCGCAAAGCGAAAAACTCAAAGTTCATACTCCGTCGGGTCCTCCACTCCCGCCTCCTTGAAAGCTCCCTTCCGCTCCTCGCATGTGCCGCACTTCCCGCAGTGTTTCTCCCCGCCCTTGTAGCACGAGTAAGTCCTCCCGTAGTCCACCCCCAGCGCCGTCCCACGCTTCACTATCTCGCTCTTGCTCAGCTTAGTATAAGGTGCCACCAACCTCACCCCCTCATAAGTCCCCTCCCTCATCGCCGCGTCCATCGCCTCCACAAATCCCGGCCGGCAGTCGGGGTAAATCGCGTGGTCCCCTCCGTGGTTGGCTATCAGCACACGCTTCAGTCCACGGCTCTCCGCCATGCCGCACGCTATGCTCAGCATTATGCCGTTCCTGAACGGCACCACCGTGCTCTTCATGTTCTCCTCCCCGTACTCCCCCGTAGGGATAGCCTCCGCACCCGCCGTCAGCGACGAGCCGAAATACCTTTTCATAAAGTCCACCCCGATCACCAGATGCTCCACCCCCAACCGCTCGCAGTGCCACCGCGCACAGCCCATCTCCCGCTCCGCATGGTTGCTCCCATAGTCGAACGTCAACGCCAGCGCTATCCGCTCCCTCTCCTCATACAATAATGTGGTGGAATCCAGTCCTCCCGAATAAATAATCACCGAATCCTTCTCCGGCAAATCCTTCTGTTTCATCTTCAACTTGTTTTGTTATAGGGGGTTAGCAAGTTTACCCCTGCAATCCATTGCACTGCAAATATACAACTTTTTTCTTCCCCCACAACATTCCCCCCAAAATAATCACAAAAAGCTGCATCCTCTTCTACCCTCACAGCAGCTGTGTGAGTGGGATTTTGTGGAGCCCAAAATGTGCATTTATCGTGATACATAAAATATATCTTATTGATTATATACAACTTAACACAGTTGCGAAAAAATTTCATAAAAATATTCTCAATTATTACAAATAATATTCGTATTTTTGCAAAATCTTTCAATAGACAGAAAGAGCAAGAGAAAGTGCGTTTCTCTATTCCGCAGACGTGAACTTGGACACTTCACGAAGGCATTAAGTCGGAATAAGGATGATGCCAACTTGGTGTGTATTTGTACCTAGCGACATACAGCCAAGTGGAGTCATATCAAGAACCTTATCTACTTAATGCCACTTAAAGGGAGTCCAAGCCCTACGTCTGAGATGGGGAACGGGATGGCTCCACTTTCTTTTTGTATTGTGAAAAATCCGTCGAGCCAGCGGCAAAAAACAACTAAAACAAACAAGTACAATGAGAACAAAACTTTTCAAACAAATCACGCTGGCGGCTATTATGATAGCCTTTGCATCAACCACGTTCGCCGAAGAGCCTGTAGGCAAAAATGCACTGCAACTCGGTACCTCAATTGAAGAATCCTCCGAGGCCACCTTACCATCCGTGCCTCCAAGATACGGAAAGAGTTACCGTAGCGGGGGAGAGAATTCGCTGAGCATTGTGGCGGGCGTGGATTTCGGATGCTACAAGACGTTTCCGTACAACGGAGTGTATGTTGGTGCGCTGTATAACTTCATGCTGAGCGACGCTTTCGGCATTGAACCGGGCTTGGAGCTGAGATGGCTGATGAACGACAATTATGGCACGTACCATGAGGTGGGCTGGTTTGTGCCGGTGATGGCGAACTACTCGTTTGAGGTGGGCGACGACTTCTATCTCAGTTTCTTTGCCGGTCCGACATTGGACCTCACAATGGTGAGTGTGGTAGAGTTTTGGGGGACGAAGAACAGCACATGGTTCGGTGACGGATGCTGCGACCTGCTGTTGGGAGCCGGCGTTGGAGCGAAGTACCGCAACTTCGGCCTGCGCGTAGCATACAACTACGGAGTGGTCTCGCACGCAAAGGCACTGTCGGGTCATTTTAACATCGGGCTTACCTATAGTTTCTAAAATACAAGAATTATAAACAATCAGAAGTTGCGCACGACACGAAATTAGTGCTTATTTTCATGAAAAAGACTATGAAATTTATGGCAATGCTGATTTGTGCAGCCGCAATGACGGTGTTCACATCTTGTACCGTTGAACCTGAAGAAGGAATCGTTGGACGGTGGGAGTGTACTCATCTTGATTTTGGAGATGGGGAAACTTTCATGCAAGCCCTCATCGGAGAGAATAGTGAGTCGCTATATCAGGACGGTATGATTTGGGAATTCTTTGCCGATGGTACACACGTAATCACACGACCTGATGGGAGTCAGGACACTACAAGATATAGAGTATCAGGAAACCAAATTTATATGGACAATATGGATGGGCTTCCATGGGAAATAGAAAAGATAACTAACCGTAAATTGCGATTAACCTATACGTATCTGTTTAAGACGACCATGGATTTTAAACGGATATAACCTGATAATCAAAAGTTGCGCACGACACGGATTTAGTGCTTTTATTATGAAAAAGTCTATAAAAATGATAGGCGTGCTACTATCTCTGGTTATGGTGGCAATGCTCTGCTCGTGCGAGCCTGAGGTTGACGGTCCTGATAGTCCGACGAATCCAACAAATCCGACAGATCCAACAAATCCTGATACTGTCGTATTTGATGAGAACGGGGCTTCGAATGCCGTTTTTTCTGTGGCGGAAGGACGTACCGTCCATTTCTCCAGAGGAAACCTGCAGTATCAGGCTTCGACCGACACATGGCGTTTTGCTGAACACCAGTATGACTGCATCGGTGATGACAATGCCAACATTTCATCAACCTACAGCGGTTGGATCGACCTCTTCGGATGGGGTACGTCGGGTTGGAACTCCGGAACCACCGCTTATCAGCCGTGGTCAACAAGCATGACATCCAGCGACTATTGCCCTGGCGGCAGTTACAGCAACAACCTTATGGGCAGTTGCGCCAATGCCGACTGGGGTGTGTATAACCGCATCAGCAACGGTGGCAACCAGGCCGGCATGTGGAGAACGCTGACAAAGGACGAATGGAATTATCTGCTGGAAGAAAGGAATGCCTCGACGGTAAGTGGCACAGAAAACGCCCGTTTCGTAAAGGCTACAATAGGCAGCGTCACTGGTCTGATAGTGTTTCCAGACAGATTCACGTTGCCGACAGGCATATCTGTGATGGCCAGCTGCATCAACAGCGCAAGTGCCGCATTTGCAGGCATTACCTACACCACAGAGCAGTGGTCGCAGCTTGAGGGCAACGGCGCGCTCTTCTTGCCTGCTGCAGGCTACCGCTGCGGCTCGGGAGTGTACAGCGTTGGCTCGCACGGCATCTATTGGTCTAGTACATACAGTGGAGAGAACTTCGCGTGGTGCCTGTCCTTCGTGCACTCGAGTAGCGATTACCGAAGCCGCGGGCTCTCTGTCCGCTTGGTTCGGGATTAATTCAATTAATAGATTAAAATAATGAAGTAACCTATGGAATGTACAGAAATAATATCTACCATTATCGCGGCGGTGGCTTTGGTAGTTTCCATTGTGAGTCTTGTCTGCTCAAAACAGGCAGCGAAGAAAAGTCTGCAAATGAACATCTTCAATGAGTTTACCCGTCGCTATCAGGAGATAACTATGGGGCTTATGAGTGACCATCAAAATGAGGTAAAATACCAGCGGTTGTATATTGACCTATGCAGCGAGGAGTATTATCTGAACAAGAAAGACTGTTTGCCCAAGGAGGTGTGGAAAATGTGGCTTGAGGGGATGATTATTGCCGTGAAAGTGGATTCACTGAAAACTGCTTGGACACAATATCGAGGTTTATACGATCCTGGGTTTCAGGGTTTCTTCGACAATTTGATAAAGGAAAGCAATAAATAAGAACTCAGAAGTTGCGCACGACACGGATTTAGTGCTTCTATCATGAAAAAGGTATATTTGATTTTGGCAGCATTTGCTCTGCTGACCTTAGGGATGGTGTCGTGCGACCGCAACGATGACACCACGGATAACCAAACAGGTCCAAGTGTTGGTGGATTTGACCAGAACGGTGCTTCAAATGCATTATTCTCAGTTGCGCCCGGGCGTACAGTGCGTTTCTCAAAGGGGAACCTACAGTATCAGGCTTCTACCGGCACCTGGCGTTTCGCGGAGCATCAGTATGACATTATCGGTGAGGACAACGAGAACATATCATCGACATACACTGGATGGATAGATCTTTTCGGATTTGGCACTAGTGGATGGAACAGCGGTGTCAACTGTTATCAGCCGTGGTCGTCCAGTGAAATATCTAATGATTATTCGTTGGAAGGACGTTTTGCTAGCATGCAGGGCGACTATGCAAGAAGCGATTGGGGCATATACAACGCTATTAGTAACGGAGGTAATCAGGCTGGTCTGTGGAGGACATTAACATGTGACGAATGGGAGTATCTTTTCCATAGGCGACCCAATGCAAAATCCAAATGTGGACTGGCGAAAGTCGCTGGTAAAAAGGGATTTGTTATATTGCCTGACTCATGGTCTATACCCTCTGGCTTGACATTTAACAGTGGAGATGCCTATGACGAGCAATTTAGCGCCAATACCTATACCTGTTCAGAGTGGGCACAGATGGAATCTGCTGGAGCGATCTTTTTGCCAGATGCGGGCCAACGTTATGGGAGAATCTATGAGGATAATTATAACAATGTCTGTTATTGGACGAGCACGTGCACTGGTACGGGATATAACGATAATTTTTCAACAAGTTTCGCCTTGGTCCACACACGTAGTTATACGTGTTTTGACTTCAGTGAAGAGGATCCTTCTAATGGACTTTCTGTTCGTCTGGTTCAAGTGGCATCATCGTCAGCGGTTGGAGGGTTCGACCAAAACGGAGCCTCGAAAGCCGTTTTCTCTGTTGATGTAAATAAAACTGTACGCTTTTCGAAAGGCAACCTTCAGTATAATACTACCGGTAGCCATACTGTGGCAAACGGTGGTACGGCGACAGGCACTTGGCGGTTCGCCGAAAACCAGTATGATATCATAGGCAGCGATAATGAGAACATCTGTCCCACATACACAGGATGGATAGATCTTTTTGGATCAGGCACTAGTGGGTGGAATAGCGGTGCTCAATGTTATCAGCCATGGTCGTCCAGCTCTAATGATGACGATTATCTTTCAGTTCATATAGATCAAAACGCATATGTTGACTGGGGTATATACAATGCCATCAGCAACGGAGGGAATCAAGCCGGTCTGTGGCGGGTGTTAACAGACGATGAGGCAGATTACCTTTTAAGGAGTAGGTTTAATTGTGAATATAAATTTGGAGGAGCAATTGTTAATGGACAAGCTGGAATTGTAGTTCTTCCCGATGATTGGACCCATCCTTCGGGAATCGCTACTGGTTTTATTCCTGCCAGGTCGCTTATTGACGATTGTGTGAACATTTATAATAGTTCGGAGTGGTCGATAATGGAATCCGCGGGAGCCATATTTTTGCCTTACCCTGGATATCGGTATCGTGGTTTATATTATTACAATGGAACGATAGGTTGGTATTATCTTAAGGGGACGAAATGGTATAATCCCGGTGCGGTGTTGCAACTTTACCCAGAATACTTCTCATCTCAATATTCCCCACTGGGGGGGCCTGGTAGTGGTAATCATACTGGTTTAGCAGTCCGTTTAGTTAAAGATACAGAATAAAATAGATTTGAAAATGTCCAATCATTGAATAAATAATTGTTTAACCTAAAATTTTAAGAAATGAGACAGTCTATCAAACAAGCATCGTTGATGCATCATTATGCGGAAGAATCCGTTTATGACAAACAAAATGTTGAACCGACAAAACCAGAAAAGCCCCTAATTGATGAACGACCGAAAAAGCCAAAAGAAGGTCAGAAAATTCTGAATGACGGTAAATAACAAAAAACATTTATGCATAAAAGGTTGCGCCCGACACGGATTTAGGGTTTTGAAATATGGTCAAAATACAAATCAAGGCAGACAGATTGATAGAGCTGATCAACCAACTGTGCAAAACAGAATATGACGCATCGGCCGGTACCGGAAAGTATTTGGTGGTTTCCGACAACGGCGATGTGGAGATAAAAGATCAACCAGAAAAAAGAGTACTTACCGACTAAAAAACATTATGAAAAAAATGTATTGTTCAGTTGCCGAATATGTTGACGTGGCAACAACGGGATGCGTCAAGACAGTGGATGAATATGTGGACAACTTGTTCATTGACGAGAATGTCATAGTGCATTGCAAGGACAACGACATGGACTACAAGAAGCAGGAAGTGGGGGAACTTGTGGCATTCATCGAATCGAGGCTTTAATATCATCCAATCAACGATAAAATAATAATAATGTTTAACTAAAAAATTCAGAACAATGGAGAACAAATTAAACACATGATTAAATCTCTCGTAGGGTTGAATAGCTAATGAAAGGCCCCGGAGAAAGCAAATGAAATTAGGAACAAAGCAAAGACTAAGGAAATCGAGGATAAAATTCTAAATAAAGAATTTCTGTCAACAATGACTATCATCGAAAACATCCTAAATAAAGAGGATTAGGAATGGAAGTCATTTAAATAGCAGGCAGTCAAGTGACTGCCTGTTTTCGTTATATATTAAATCATTCTCCGCCGTGTCGGATTTGTAATTTGGCATTTTTGCGGTTGCAGATTATTCGGAATTTTCAGATTTTGCAGATATTACTGGGGGATGGTGTTGGATTACAGGAAGTCTTAAGTCTGAATCCTGATGACCTCCGAGAGTTTTTCGACTATTATTTCGACCGTTTCGAGAAGCAAACGATATTAGCACCTGACGGGGAAATTGCAAATACACAAAAAGTATTCTATATAGCAGAATAAAAATGAAGATATTTATTCTATAGCTCATAATAATTTATGCTTAGATGCATCCCATAAATGTATTTTATGCAGCCCAAAAATGAGGTAATTTTTAATAAAAGAAAGACAAAAAATGATGCCAAATCTGATAAAACACAGAGCAAAGCGGCAAAAAGTTTCTTTCTAAAGAAAAAAAATAGCGCAAAAAGTTTCTTTGAAAAGAAAGTTTTACCCTTGTTCATTGTGTCCTAAGAAATATTTTGCCCTTCGGAAATGTTAAAAATGGGGAAAGTGTGTCCGAAAACTGCCCTTAATAGGTTCTATTAGCAAAACATCAGGAGTCTGGTGAAATCCAACCTTTAGCGACAAGCAATAAAAGATATAAAGTTTTGGCATAAAAGGTTATCTGATTGAAAAAAGTGCAAATATTTGCAGAAATTTTCAATAGAAATTCTGACGATTGAGAATTAGCATGTAACAATCATTCCAACGGAAGGAAAACCTTTATTAGATATTAGAATGGAGGACAAGAGACGCGGTGTTTTATGCGACTTGTGGAATAGAAAATTATATTTTTCACATTTTGCGATATACATTTTGTATAAAATTCATAACTCTCCTATTCCAAATCAGAATTCCTACTATGGCACCATCCCATATAGAAATATGGGACTAAAAATCTGGTGACAGAAAAAAGTGTGGTTATTTTTGTTGTTATTTTCAATTTTATATGTATCTTTGCAGTCGCTATATAATATATAATGTATAACGCAAAATATTGTAAGACACTATGAAACGGATTGGAACGACGATTGCTCTCGTGGTGCTGGCGGCAAGTGTGGCCCACGGACAGATATTGTACAAGATTAGCGGCAAGGGGCTGAAAGAGGCCTCCTATATCATCGGAACCTACCATCTGGCTCCTGCCAGCTATGCCGACAGTGTGCCTGGACTTCGCCAGGCGATGGCTGACTGCCGTCAGGTTTACGGCGAAGTGGACATTATGGACGCCATAAAGCCGGAGAACAAGGCCAAGGTGGAGGCGATGCAATACCTGCCCGAAGGCAAGACCCTCGCCTCGGTGCTGACGTCGGAGCAGCTGGGCAAACTCAACGGACTCCTCCGCGAGGTGGTCGGCAAGGACCTCAACAACGAGGCCGTCGCAGCCCAGATGGGGCGGCTGACGCCGGCAGCCCTGTCTTCCTCCCTGACCCTGATTGCCTATATGAAAGAGACTCCCAACCTGGACCCCACCAAACTGTTGGACGGATACTTCCAGCAGGAGGCACTCGCCCAAGGCAAGAAGGTGGGCGGTTTCGAGACTCTTGAATTCCAGATGGACGTGCTCTACGGCGCTCCACTCGAGGACCAGATAAAGGCTCTTATGTGCCTGGTGGAGAACTTCCAAGAGACGGTGGACATGTCGGAACTGGTGGCTGCCGCCTATTTCGGACAAAGCCTCGAGGACCTCGAAGACCTGACCGCCGAAGAGAGCGACGGAGCCTGTGGCTCTTCGCCCGAAGAGGAGGACAAGCTGATATACAACCGCAACGCCAACTGGGCCAAAGCCATGCCCAAGATTATGGCTGCCGACCCCACCCTGTTTGCCGTGGGCGCCGCCCACCTCTGTGGCGAGAAGGGGGTGCTGGCTCTCCTGAAAGAACAGGGCTACACCGTGGAACCGGTGAAGAAATGAGACAAAGGACAGAATATAATAATCAATAAAGAATATAGACTATGACACTCGAAGAATTCCAGAACGAATTGCGCCTCGGAATCCCCGACCCGCTACCCGAACCGCAGCCGTACGACAAGACCGTAAACCACGCACCCAAACGCAAGGACATACTGACCCCTGCCGAGAAGAAGCTGGCTATACGCAACGCCCTGCGCTACTTCCCGGCCAAATACCACAAGATGCTGGCTCCCGAATTTGCCGAAGAACTGAAGAAATACGGCCGCATATATATGTACCGCCTGAGGCCCACTTATCCTATGTATGCCCGTCCGATAGACGCCTACCCAGCCAAGTGCCGTCAGGCGGCAGCCATCATGTTGATGATTCAGAACAACCTCGACCCCGCTGTTGCCCAACACCCACACGAACTGATAACCTACGGCGGCAACGGTGCCGTGTTCCAGAACTGGGCCCAATACCGCCTCGTGATGAAATACCTCTCCGAGATGACCGAAGAACAAACCCTGGCGATGTACAGCGGTCATCCGATGGGGCTGTTCCCGTCGCACAAAGACGCTCCCCGTGTGGTGGTCACCAACGGTATGATGATTCCCAACTATAGCAAACCCGACGACTGGGAACGCTATAACGCACTTGGCGTTACACAGTATGGCCAGATGACTGCTGGCTCCTATATGTACATAGGACCTCAAGGCATTGTGCACGGAACAACCATCACCGTTCTCAACGCTGCAAGGAAACTTGGCGGCGGCACAGCTGGCAAGCTCTTCATCACAGCAGGACTGGGTGGCATGAGCGGTGCGCAGCCCAAGGCTGGTGACATCGCCGGCGTGGTATCCATCACCGCCGAAATCAATCCGGCTGCGACACAGAAACGCTTCACCCAGGGCTGGGTTGACGAGGTACACGAGAACCTCGACGAGCTCTTCGTGGCCGTAAACAAAGCCCGCAAAGAGAAAATCGCCCGCTCCTTCGCCTACCAAGGCAACGTGGTGGACCTGTGGGAATACTGCGCCGAGAAAGGAATCCAGGTTGACCTCGGCAGCGACCAAACCTCTCTCCACAACCCGTGGGCTGGCGGCTACTATCCTGTCGGAGTCTCGTTCGAGGATTCCAAGACTATGATGGCTGAACAGCCTGAGTTGTTCAAAGAAAAAGTCCAAGAAAGCCTGCGCCGCCACGTGGCTGCAGTCAACAAGCTTACCGCCAAAGGCATGTATTTCTTCGACTATGGCAACGCCTTCCTGCTGGAGAGCAGCCGCGCCGGTGCCGACATCTGGAACGACGACCACACCGCTTTCCGCTATCCCTCATACGTGCAGGACATCATGGGACCCATGTGCTTCGACTACGGCTTCGGCCCCTTCCGTTGGGTCTGCACTTCAGGCAAGCCTGAGGACCTGGACAAGAGCGACCACATCGCCATGGACGTCCTCGCCGAGATAGCAGCCACGGCTCCCGCCGAGATCCAGCAGCAGATGCACGACAACATACAGTGGATTAAAGGTGCAAAGGAGAACCACCTCGTCGTAGGCTCCCAGGCCCGCATCCTCTACGCCGACTGCGAAGGCCGCACCAAGATTGCCGCACGCTTCAACGAGGCAATCCGTAAAGGCGAGATATCCGCTCCCATAGTGCTCGGCCGCGACCATCACGACGTCTCGGGTACCGACAGCCCATTCCGCGAGACCTCCAACATCTACGACGGTTCCAACCGCTGCGCCGACATGGCTGTACAGAACGTCATCGGCGACAGTTTCCGCGGCGCCACATGGGTTTCCATCCACAATGGTGGCGGCGTTGGCTGGGGCGAGGTGATGAACGGTGGCTTCGGCATGGTGCTCGACGGTTCTGCCGACTGCGACCGCCGTCTCCGTATGATGCTCCACTGGGACGTGAACAACGGCATCAGCCGCCGCAGCTGGGCCCGCAACGACGGTGCCATGTTTGCCATCAAGAGAGCCATGGACATCTGTCCCGAACTGAAGGTGACGATGCCTAATCTCGTGGAAGACTCAGTATTGGAAGGTCTTTTCTAACATATCAAGGCAGGCGGCCAGTGATGGCTTCCTGCCTTCTATTTTCAAAATAAAGCAATCATTATGAAGACAAGAATTCTTACATCCTTACTGGCCATCGCCTGCATCGCGGCGTTGGTGTCGTGCAAACACAAGATGAAACCGGACACGCCGCTTGAGTGTAACGTTAACGCTGCCGAAGTCCTCGGTGGCGAGTATTCCGCTGCCGACCTCCGGTTCTTCGAGGTGATAAACGAAAACTCCGAAGAAGGAATAAAATATCAGGCATGGTTCAACTCTTTGCCCGACAAGCCCGAAGGGATGAACCGTCTTGCCGTCCCGGCTTCAGACACCGCGACATTCTCGCCACAGATAAGAGAGCTCTGCCTGCAGCTGTGCAACGATGCCAACGAATACGACTTTGCCTGGCAACCCTCCGTTTATTGGGATGACACCATCTACGAACTCCTCATATACAACCGCACGCCGTTGCAGGTCAGTGGCAATGATGTAGTAGAGGCTTCTGCTGTGAAATCGGCATATAACGGTGAGCCCGTGCTGAATTTCACCTTCAGCGAAAAAGCGATACCGGTATGGAAACAACTTACCGACGAACAGATTGGCAACCGCATAGCCATTATGCTCGGCAAATGTGTTCTCTCCTCGCCGATGATTTTAAGCGTTATAGAAAATGGCCAGTGCAGCGTATCGGGTCTTTCCGAGGAGAGGACCTGCGCTCTTGCGAAGGTTCTCAACAGGAACGCACCGGCTCAGCCTGAAAAGTAAACTCTTCTATAGTTGGTCCATAGTTCCTCCATGGTTGAGCAATGGTTGATTCGTGTTTGATTCGTGTTTGATTCGACTGAAAATTGTCAGTCATTTTATGCCATTCACTATGGTTAGTGAGTGGGGTTGCTATAAATAGCCAATTATTGTTAGTTGCCGTTATATTTTATGGTAGTATTTTTGCAATCAGAAACCGGGACAAAGTGATACGACGTAAGTTTTTGCCCGTCAAGCTTTTACGTTTTGGTTTTGTGGATTAATAACGGGAAGCGGCAATTCATTGGATTGGGTTGCCGCTTTTTTATTATATGTTTCTGTACATTATATATAAAGTAGAGGCCTCCCAAAGGGGAAGCCTCTACGAATATAAGCGTATAATTTCTTATTTCTTGAAATAGCGCTCGTAGAGACCCTGCAAGGCTTTGCCGTGACGAGCCTCGTCGCGAGCCATTTCGTGGACGGTGTCGTGGATAGCGTCGAGGTTGAGGGCCTTGGCACGCTTGGCCAGGTCGGTCTTGCCGGCGGTGGCACCGTACTCGGCATCGATACGCATCTTCAGGTTCTCGGCTGTGCTGTCGGTGAGTACTTCGCCCAGGAGCTCTGCGAATTTGGCTGCATGCTCAGCCTCTTCAAAAGCAGCTTTCTCCCAGTAGAGACCTACCTCAGGGTAACCCTCGCGGTGAGCCACACGGGCCATAGCCAGGTACATTCCAACCTCTTTGCACTCGCCTTCAAAGTTGGCACGGAGGTCCATCATGATATCTTCGGGAGCTCCCTTGGCAACGCCTACTATGTGTTCGGCAGCCCAGGTCTTGGTCTCTTCTTTTACTTCCTGCATCGGTTTGCCGCAGATGGGGCATTTCTCGGGCATCTCGTCGCCTTCATAGACATAACCGCAAACGGGGCATATAAATTTCTTGCTCATAGTATTATTTGTTTTTATGGATTAATAACATGTTTCATTTTTAGTCGAGGACAAGGCTCGGTGCGCTGTAGGTGCGGCCAGCCAGCTCCTGGTTGAGGAGGTAGAGTCCGCGTGCGTCGCCGCCGAAGAGTTCCATCTTGGAGATCATGTCGCGTGCGTTGGTCTCCTCTTCGCCCTGCTCTTTCACAAACCAGTCGAGGAACTGCATGGTGCGGAAGTCCTTCACCTTGCTGGCTGCGTCGTAGATGGTGTGGATGCTGGCGGTCACATATTCTTCATGTTCGAGGCCGGCTTTCAGGACGTCCATATCTTTCTTGAACTTCTTGTCGGG
The DNA here is from genome assembly GCA_017439185.1 of Bacteroidales bacterium. Classification (GTDB taxonomy): domain Bacteria; phylum Bacteroidota; class Bacteroidia; order Bacteroidales; family P3; genus Colimorpha. Next base: position 65,428 of record JAFRTM010000006.1, read on the forward strand.
CTTGGCGATTGCACCGAGGGTGATGGGGCAGTCGTTGTTCTGCAGGTACTTGTAGATAAGCATGGCGTGGTCACGCTCTTCCTGGGCCTGGATCATGTACCAGTTGGCGAAGCCGCTGAGTCCGCGCTTGTCGAAATAATTGTTCATGTCCAGATAAAGATAACCCGAATAGAGTTCTTTGTTAATCTGCTCGTTGAGCAGGTCTGCTACTTTCTTGTTCAGCATGGCATTGAATTTTTTATTGTTACACTTTATTTATTGTACTTTCTCGAAATCGGCTTTGCCGTGTTTGCAGATGGGGCAGATGAAGTCATCGGGGACCTCGTCGCCCTCATAGACGTAACCGCATATCTTGCACACCCATTTACCCTTAGGGGCAGCCGGCTTGGGCTTCACGTTGGCGTGGTAATAGGCGTAGGTCATCGACGGGATGTCGGAAAAGGCTTTCCCTTCGGTCATCTCGGCGATGAAGAGCGTGTGGCTCTTCAGGTCCACGGCATGGCGTAGCTCGCAGCCGATGTAGGCGTTGATATACTTCGGCAGGTAGAGCAGCCCGTTGTCGCCTCGCATCTCCACCTCGCAGTTCTCGAACTTGTTGACATTTCTGCCGCTCTGGAATCCAAAATGCTGGAACACCTTGAACGGAGCCTCCTCCGTGAGCATGTTCAGGTTGAAACGTCCTGTACGCAGTATCATGTCGTGTGTGAGGTTGGCCTTGTTGACCGACAACATTATCCTTACCGGATTGTCGGCCACCTGGGCCACGGCGTTCACTATGCAGCCGTTGTCCTTGTCGCCTTCGCGTGCTGTGAGCACGTAGAGTCCGTAACCAATCTTGAAGAGTGCCGTATTGTCCATTTTTTATCCTAAATAAGGAACTGCAAAGATACGAAGTTTTTTTATATTTATCTCTAATCGTGCAACTTTTTTTAGATTCCTTTACGCAAATCAATGAATTTCACCGGCTTGCGACTCTTCGGAGGATATAGTATCTTCTGCAATTCGGCGGAGGAAAGTATCTCTATGCGAGGAGCCACCCTTATGCGCGAACGGAAACTGTCTTTCAGCTGTTTTATCACATCGGAATCAGTCTCGTTTTTGAGACTTATCTTCACCAACACATCATCGGTACCGGCGTCATTCGTCGACACTTCTATCACGTAATTCTCTATGTATTCACTGTTGTCGAGCACGTCGTTGATGGCTGGAGGATAGAGCGTGGTCCCCTTCAGCTTTATCATGTTGTTCTTCCTGCCGATGAGCGGCGAGAGCCTATACGACCAGCGGCCGCAGCGGCACTGCTCCACATGCTTACAGGCTATGTCGCCCGTCCTGAACCTCAGCAGCGGCATAGCCTCCACTCCCAGCGTGGTGACCACCACCTCACCGGCCTCTCCGTCGGCCACGGGCTTGTTGTCTTCGCCGATTATCTCCACGATTATCAGCTCGGGATGCACGTGACCGCCCATGCCGTACTCGCACTCCGAGAAGGTGGCGCCCATCTCGGTGGAGGAATAGGTGGCGAACAGCTGCACGTCCCATTTCTCCTTGATCCTGCGCCCCAGCAGGTTGAGTTCGAAGTCCTGACCCCTCAGGCCCTCTCCGATGCCTATGATGCGGCGCACGCTGCTGTTGCGATAGTCGATGCCGTGTTCCTCGGCATATTCTATGAGCTTCAGTATGAACGACGGCACACACATTATGGTGTCGGGCTGCAGGCGTTTGATGGTGTCCCACTGCAGCTCGGGAATTCCGTTGCCGACCCTTATCACCGAAGCCCCCATCTCGCGCAGTCCTAGGAAATAGGCCAGCCCGGCCATGAAGCGCTTGTCCAGCGTGGTCATCAGCTGCACTATGTTGCCCGGCTTGAGACCGGCACACTCGAAGCTCTTCTTCTCGTTGAAGGCCAGCCGTTGCAGGTCTTTCTCGGTGCAGCCGAAGGTCACCGGGTCGCCCAGCGTGCCCGACGTGGTGATGTAGTCCACTATCTTCTCCTTCGGGCAGCAGCGGAAGTCGTCGTTATACAGCTGCAGGTCTTTCTTCTCCGTGAACGGCAGCTTCTCCAGGTCTTCGAGGCGCTTTATCTGGGAGATGTCGATGTTGCGCTCGGCAAACACCCGCCGGTAGTAGGGCGAGTGGTCGGCGAGATACTGCAAAGCCTCGTGCAGACGCTCCTCCTGGTATCGTTTTATCGTTTCTGGACTCTGAAATTCTATATCGTTCATCGTAGTGTTGTTTATCTCATTCCTATTTCTTTCAGCCACCTTAGGAACTCACCCCTCCACTGGCGCGACTCCTCCGTTCCCCGTTTGTCGCTGGCGCCGAAGCCGTGGCCTCCGGTCTTGTATTGTATATAGCGGTGCCTCACTCCCTGTGCCGTCAGTGCCGAGTCGAGCAGCTCGCTGTTGTGGTAGTCCACTATCGGGTCATCGACACAGTTCACCAGGAACACCGGCGGACAATCCTTCGGCACATGGCGTTCCAGCGACAGCGAGTCCCTCATCTTCTCGTCTTTCTTGCGGTATTCGCCCAATGCTCCCCTGCGGGAACGTGTGTGGGTGCAGTCTGCCGCCATGCTCACCACCGGATACATCGGAGCCACGAAGGCGGGCCGCTCCAACCCTCGGATGCACACCTGGCTCATCACCAGATGTCCGCCGGCCGAGAAGCCTATCATCCCTATCTTTGCCGTGTCTATGCCGTATTCCCCACTGTGCTCCTTCACCCACAGCAGCGCCATCTGCGCGTCGTTGTACATGTCGGGATACTGATGGCCGCGGAACACCAGCCTGTAGTGCGTAAACCACGCCCACCAGCCGGCCACCCTGTATTTCAGCACGAAGGCGCTGATGCCGTTCTTCTGCAGCCATTCGGCCACCTCCTTGCCTTCGCTCTTGTAGGCGAGCCAGCAGTAGCTGCCTCCCGGACACACTATCACCGCCGTCTTCGAGCCTTCGGCTATATAGGGTGCCACCGTCACCTTGCGCGCTTCCACTCCCGAGCCTTTGGGCCATATACGGTAACGCGACTGGGCCGTGGCAGCCAGCGACGCCACCGTCAAAAGCACCATTATGATCGCTGTCTTCTTCATCCTTGCTCTTTGTATTCGTAATGCAGGTTCTGCGGCAGGCAAGCCACGTTGCTCGCCACCATGTAGTCGTCCTTGTCCTCGAAGGTGTAGTGGAATTCTTCGTCCTTGTGGGCCAAAGCTTTCAGCAGGGCAATCTCGCCCTGTCCGAGCGACACCTCTTCGCCTCGCCTCCACTTCCTCAGCGCCTTGCGGCAGCGCAGCCCTATCTCTCTCCCTTTGTACATATACTGGTAGCGCACCTTCTTCTCGAAATATTTCTCGTCCTCTATCCTCGCCGCCATCTTCTCCAGCTCTTCCACGAAGTCCTCTCTCAGCTGTTTGTTGTACAGCCGGCAGTCTCCTTCCACCCTCCGCCGTTCTCCTATCCTCACCGTCAGCTTCCCTTCCCTGAGCAGGAGGTCTTTCTTGGGCATCACCTCGTAGGCGCCGTGCATGTATATTGGCAGTAGGTCCACCTCCAGGTCTTTTGCCAGCTGCACCGCTCCCCTCTGGAAACGTCCCACCTTGCCGTCGGGGCTGCGGGTCCCTTCGGGGAACACCACTATCGAGTAGCCGCGCTCTATCAGCCTCCTCATGTCGTCGAGTCCTGCCTCGTAGCCGCGGCTCACGGGGTAATATTCGGCATAGCGTATCACCGCGCCGTAAAGCGGGTTGTGCCACACCCAGTTGTTGGTCAGTATCACCAGCTTGGGGTGTTGCATGATTATCAGCGGCAGGTCGAGGTGCGACTGGTGGTTGGCCACGATGACCGCCGGCTTCGCGAACGTCTCTCCGCTGGGATTCTCCAGCTCATACTTCACCCCCGGCAGCAGCTTTATTCCCGCCTTCATCAGGCCGCACAGCATCTTGTGGAACCGCAGCCGCTTTTCCTCGCTGTCTTTTCCTACTATCTTATATATCACCGTGAACGGCGTAACGACGAACAGCGACACCACGCCGTAAACGCCCAGCGTCCCTGTAGTCAGCACTATCCTCTTCAGCGTTATCGGATATTCCCTACGCTTGCCTCCTTTCGTCGTCATCCAACGGTATATCGCCGGCGGCACATAGCACGCCATCCCTATCACCGTCGCCATGCCTATCACCGCCACCTCGCCCAGCGACCGCATCGCCGGGTGTTTGGCAATCACCAGCACTCCGATACCTACGAACATCAGCGCTGCCGAGATAATCACGCTCCTGCGGTAACTGCCCAGCCGCTTCTTGCCGTAGGCGTTCTCGTACATCAACCCTTCCGTGATGAATATGCTGTAGTCGTCGCCCTGGCCGAAGATGAAGGTCGCCAGGATGATGTTCACTATGTTGAACTTCACGCCGAAGAGGTCCATCAGTCCCAGTATCCACACCCATCCTATGGTCAGCGGCAGGAACGACAGCAGCGCCAGCTCGAAGCTCCCCATCGAGAGCCACAGGAAGAAGAACACCACGAAACCACAGACGTACAGTATATAGTTGAAATCGCCGCTGAGGTCCTCCACCAGGTTCGACCCCACGTCGCTCATGTCGAAGGCATAGAGACTTTCCTCCCCTTCGGAGTTGAGAGCTTTTATCTTTGCCGCGTCGGCAGTGTCGTGTGCTCTCACGAAACTCACCACCTTCACCCCCTCGTCGCTCCTGAGCAGGTAGCTGGCGCACACCTCCCTCAGCAACTCCTTCTCCCCTTCGTCCAGCCGCTCGCAGCCGTTGCCCATCCTCGTGGCGAAAGGTTCGAACGCCGTCGCCGAAAATCCCATGGCCAGCGCTTTCCTCTGGACCTCGCCGGCCAGGCTGGCATATTTCTCTGTGAAGCGGCTCCACCGCTCCTGTGCTTCGGTCTCCCTCTTCTCCGACGGCAGCAAGCCCACCGCGCCGCTCCAGTCGGCGGCGCCTCTGTCCGCCATTGCCCTCTCGGCCCTCTCCAGTGCCTCCTCTTCGTCTTTTCCTTCAGCCACCACATACACCAGGTCGCCACCCTCGTCGATTCCGCGGCTCAGCAGTGCCAGGTCCTCCTGCTGCTGGCGCGTCATATAGTTTATGTTGTGCAGGTCCGAGTCGAACTGGGTGTTGCCGCTCCTCCATCCGAGGAACACCGTCAGCAGCACCACCAGTCCGCCGGCCGTCCAGCTCACCCACTTAGGCACACTGACCGTTGCCAACCGATTACTTACCACTGCCAACTGCCCACCGGCCACTATCCTCCGGCCACTCTTCCCCCCTTTCGCCATCAGCGGCAGGAACACCATCACGAACACTATGGTCCCCACCAGCATCAGCGCCCCGAACAGTCCCAGGTCTCTCATCGCCTCGGCCTTCACGAACACCAGGCAGGCAAAGGCGCTCACCGTCGTTATGTTGCCCGTCACCAGCGGCTCCACCATGTCTTTCAGCGCCTCGCGCTTGTCGGTATGTTCCTTTATGTGGTCGAGGAAATGCAGCGGGTAGTTCACCGCTATGCCTATCAGCACACTCCCTATCCCAATCACTATAATCGACAGCTCGCCGTCCATCTTGAACAGCGCTATGGCCGCCAGTGCGAACAGCCATCCCACCGTCACGCTCACCACCAGCAGCACTATGTTCCTCTTCCTTCCCATCGCAAACACCAGTATCGCCACTATCAGCACCGTGGCTATAGCCAGGGCCAGTATGCTGTCCTTCTTAATCTGTCCCGCGTTGGTAGCCGCTATCAGCGGAGCTCCCACCGCCGTAATTCTCACTCTGCCTTCCTCCCTCATCGCCTCTTCGGTCTCGCGTGCCACCTGCTCTATCTGTTTTGCCAGCAGCGCGTTGCCTTTCGTGTCGGCCGAGGCGTAAGGGCTTTTCATCATCACTATGGCGTTGCCGTCGCCGTCGAAGAGGTAGCCCTCGTCGGTCTCGAAGCGCTCGGCCGCGTTCAGCCGCGAGAGTCTCTGCCAAGCGGGCGCGAAGAGCCCCAGCGGGTCCTTCGCCGTCATGTCCAGCACCACCGCCGTCGTCGGGAACGACAGCCGCTCCTTCACCGCGGCCAGCGCGCTGTCCACGCAGCCCTCCTGTGCCAGCAGGCTGTCAATCCGCTCGTAGTCCTCCTCCTCGAGGAAGAGCCCTATCTTGCCACCCACCACGTCCATGGCGTCGAACGCCACACCCTCGTCGATACGGCACTGAAGCTCCGTCGCGCCGGTGGAGTCCACCCCGTTCCAGCGCTCCTCGAAGGTGTCCACCGCCCCTTTCAGCAGCTCCCTGCGGTCGCCGGAGGCAAGACCCTCGTCGAGTCCACGCACTATCACCGTGATCCGTCCCTGGTCGCCCAGCTGGTTGTAGGTATCCGTGTAGCGTTGGCTGTTCTCGCTCTTCGGCAGGAAGTCGGTGATGTTCTCGCGATATTTCAGCTGAGTGGCGAGCCATCCGCACAACAGCACGCCCACCCCCAGCAGCAGCCACGCCAGCCACCGCCGGCGGTTCAGAAAATCATATATCGCAAGTACTAATTTAGTCATCACTGTATAGCAATATTAATAATAACGCAAATAATATATATTTATTGCATTCCATATTATATATGATTCAATAAGGCCCCTACACCTCCCCAAAAACGCTCCTTACACACTACCTCAATACGGGAAAACGGCAGTTTATTCTCTTTTGTATGTAACTTGCTGATTTTACAATATAACAGACTAATAAACAACATGGTACGATTTTAGAATAAAAATTGAGAGACTGCCCATTTTACCAGTTTTATAATTAACTGTAAATTAAGGTCATATTCGTATCAACTCTATGTTAAGTCTATGGTTATAATAATTGAAAATTGATAATTGAAAGTTGAAAGTTCTAGAGTGGAAAATGTCAAAGTAGATAACTGTTTTTCTTTGTAAGGCCTTTCTTTCATAAACTGGAGAACTGGGGGTATAGGTTTTGGACACACAACGGGGAAGTTTTTTTTCGGTAGCGAAAGATATTTTTGAGGGCAGACGCTCACCTTCATCCCCCTTTAGGGGGGATGAGGAGGCTGGGAGCAGGCCTATGGCATGTCTAAGGCAAGGCTGTGGATGGGCTGTGTTTGGTTTGACATAAAAAAAAGAAAGGGAAATGTGTCCGAAACGGGTGGTGCGGGCTCTCCAGATAGTAGGATAAGGCGAATGAAGTTTGCATATATTGTTTGTAAATGAGGAAGGGGTTCTTGTAAAAAAATAGCGAACAAAAATTGCCGTCTGAAAAAATTATCGTATCTTTGCAAATTATTATCACGATAGACAACAAATCGAATAACTATTATGGACCGCCTGAAAAGCATCATTCTCACAGCAATACTCCTTGTATGGAGTACTGCCCAATTCGCCCAGGCTCCAACCCATGGCACAAACAAGGGCGATTATCTGGACTGTGACGATTTCAGCGAAGGTCTGGCAAAGATAAATAAAGACGGCAAGTATGGTTTCATCGACAAAAACGGTAAAGTGGTCGTCCCATTTGAGTATGACTATGCTCGTAGTTTTAGTGAAGGATTAGCATGTGTGGCAAAAAACAGAAAATGGGGTTTCATTGACAAGACCGGCAAAGTGGTCATCCCGTTTGAGTATGATGATGAAAAACCATTTCACAAAGGCCTGGCTCTTGTGATTCAAGGCGATAGGGAAACTCACAAGTGCGGCCGCATCGACAAGACCGGCAAAGTGGTTATCCCTATAGAGTATGATGACGTACACTTTTTCTCAGAAGATCTGGTAAGTGTGAAAGCAAATGGCAAGTACGGTTTCATTGACAAGACTGGCAAAGTGGTCATACCATTTGAGTATGATTATGCTTGGGGTTTTAGCGAAGGACTAGCTTGTGTGGAAAAAAACGGCAAATGGGGATTCATCGATAAGACCGGAAAGCTGGTTATCCCAATAGAGTATGATGATGTTTACGATTTCTATGAAGGCCTAGCACCGGTGGGGAAAGGATATTGGAGCCAGGACGAAACAGGCTTTATCGGCAAATACGGATTCATCGACAAGACTGGCAAAGAGGTCATCCCGTTTGAATATGACGAGGCAGATTGTTTCCACGACGGATTGGCAAAGGTGGAGAAGAACGGCAAATGGGGATTCATCGACAAGACCGGAAAGCAGGTTATCCCCATAGAGTATGATGAGGAACCCTATTTTCGCAATATCCTGGCAAAGGTGAAGAAAGACGGCAAGTACGGTTTTATCGACAAAGCAGGCAAACTCATAATCACATTTGAGTATGACGATGCAGATGATTTCCATGACGACCTAGCAAAGGTAAAGGAAAACGGTCATTACGGATTCATCGACAAAAACGGCAAAGTAGTCGCCTCTTTTGAGTATGATGATGCTTGTGGTTTTAGAGAAGGACTAGCTTGTGTGAAAAAAAACGGCTATTACGGATTCCTCGACAAAACAGGCAAAGAGGTCGTCCCATTTGAGTATGATTATGCATGGAGTTTTAGCGAAGGCCTGGCAAGGGTAAGGAAAAACGGCAAGTGTGGTTATATCGACAAGACCGGCAAACTCGTCCTTGGCTGGTATTGACTTGTAATAAGCTCTTTAACTGCAAAGCTCTGACCACTGACTACTGGCCACTGACCACTATCTAGCCACAAGTCTCAGCACAACCCAGCCTATGGTGAGGCCTATGACGTTGGCGAGGAGGTCGTTGACGTCAAAGGAGCGGTAGGGCAGGAGTTTCTGCCCGAACTCGGTGGCCATCGCCACGGCGGCGCTCGCCAGCCACAGCAGCAGCCACTGCCAGTGCGGCCCTTCGTCGCTCACCACCCATCGCCACAGCATCAGTGGGCACACCAGATAGAGCAGTCCGTGGACCAGGTGGTCGGGACGCAGTCCGAAGGTCCAGATGTCGATGCCGACTTCGCCGATGGGCAGCCACATGAGCAGCGCCAAGGCGACGAAATAGGCCACCTGCAACCAGCGCCACCAGCTCTTGCGTGTGATCTCTTTCCACCTCATCGGCTGGCCCTCCACCGGTAAAACTGCCTTATAGCCTCGGCAGTGGCCAGGGGCTGGACTCCCAGCTCGTCCCGCATCTTGCGGTTGGAGTAATATTCCTTGGCCATCATCATCGCCACGTTGGAGGAGCAGAGCTCAGTGCGGATGCCGAGGGAGCGTGCTGCGTCGCCCAGGAGACCTGCCACCTGAGAAAACCACCGCCACAACCCTACCACCGTCTGCCTGTAGCCACACACCTCAGCCTGCAGCTCATACAATTCTTTGAAGCCCATGCACTCGCCCACCACCAGGTAGCGCTCGCCGTTTCGCCCCCTCTCCAAAGCTGCCAATACCGCCTTTGCCACATCGGCTGCGGCGACGAAAGCCTTGCCGCCGGCGGGTGCCACCATGAGACGGCGTCCGTGAGCCGCGAGGAGCAGACGTCCCGAGCCAGGTCGGGCGTCGTAGGGGCCCAAGATGAATCCGGGGTTCAGCACCACAATCCTGCCGTGGCCGTGCCGGGAAGCCTCGAGGAGGAGTGCCTCGCCTTCCATCTTGCTCCGGGCATAGAGGGAGTTGCCGAAAGGGGCGTTGGGAGGGAGTGTCTCGTCGGCGAAGTGGCCGGGCGAGCCGTTGCCGACGGTGTTGGCGGTGCTTACGTGCACCACCGCTTCGAGAGGTTGCCCATCCCTGAGGCGCGCTATGAGGGCACACAGATCCCTGTTGACGGGACGGTAGTCCTCAAGCCGCATGAGAGTCATATCGGTCTGCCCGGCACAGTTCACCAGCGCCTCGGCCCCTTCGGCCACAGCCTTCAGATCCTCCCACTTCAATAGATCTCCCTCGATAATATTCAATCGATTACTGCCCTTCGCGGCTTCAGCCACAATCCCGCCTTTACGCCTCACGAGAGCCGTCACCTCGTGACCGGCCTCCAGCAGCTGCTGCAACACGTTGTTGCCCAGCAGTCCCGTAGCGCCAAGCAGAAGAATCCTCATTTCCTGCGCGGACGACGAACGCTGATGTCATATTGCATCTTCACTCCGACGTCGAAGAGCTGGAGACTCTTCACCACGTTGCTCTGCAGCGTAGGCGCCACCGAATGGCTGCCGTCAGGTTCGAAAGTCACGATGTCGTTGGAGTTGGAGAACTTCACCGCGTTGAAGGAAGTCTCGAGATAGACACCGAGGAGTATGCCGTGGCCGCGCTCGTTGCCCAAGCGGTAGCCTGCCTCGAGGACGCTGCCGATGAACCACGGCACCATGGGCTCGCCCTTGCGCGACGACTTGTAGATGGTGGTCTCGGCCTCGGAGCGTTCGGTGACGGTCTGGGGGATTTCCTCGACGGAGTTGTTGCCGATGGCGGTGCAGACGGTCTCCATCTTGCCCACGCGGCTGTATTCCTTGAGAGAGACAGGCAGGTTGACCTTGATGCACGCCACGCCGTACCAGTGTTCGCCCTGCAGCGAGAGGCCGGCGGGAATGCCTATCATGAACATGTTGTACTTGGACTTTATGTTGTTCACCGTGGTGCGGAAGGAGGCATCGGTAGAGAGCCACTGTCCGCCGGTCCAGACATCGACGGGGCGGGTGGTGGTGATGGTGTGGTTGTCCATGGCGAAGGAGCTCATATAGTCCGAGATCTCGACACCCAGACGCAGGCCTATGTGTTCGTTGAGGTAGTGGGTATAAGCCATATCGAAGCTGAGGCATACGCCGCCAGGGGAAGTCTGCGAGTCCATACGGCCGCTCTTCGACGCATTGGCCATAAGGTTGGAGTAGCCGATGCGGGCACCCAGCGAGAAGTGGCTTCCTTCCACTATGGTCAGAGGCTTCTCCTCCTGCTGCTGCTCCTGAGCCACGGCAGCGCCTACTGCCGCGAACATCATAAGTAACAATATTATTGAGTTCTTTTTCATGGATTCTTACTTCTTCAGTTCACAATAAGTTTCTTTACCGCAGCCTCGCCCTCGTCGGTCACCACGCGCATCAGATAGACCCCTTTCCCGACGCCGCATTCCACGCGGTTGGAGCCCATGTGCAGCTTCGCGCTCGAGAGCCGTCTTCCCTGTATGTCGTAGAGCTGCCACTCGGCAGAGCCTGTGCCGCTCTTTTCCAGCTCGATGGTGAGCGTGGAACGTTCAGCCGTGGGGTTGGGCCACACGCGGTATTCCACCGTTCCCTCGGCACCGTCGATGCCGTAGTTTGCACACACCTCGTTGGTGGGGAACCACACCCCTTCGATCTTCACCCAAGCCTTGTAGCAGCCACGGAAGGCAGCATAGCCGGGGAGGTGGTACTCGTCGCCGTGGAAGTTCATATCGACGCCGTCATGCTCCCAGCGCACGCTGTCGTAGTCCACCCTCGTGGAGTCGCCATAGGGGTAGTGGTTGAGGAGCAGCACCTTGCCGTCGTACATGTAGATCTGTGGCAAGGGGGTGTTGTGGGGCGTCACGTAGAGCTGCAGCGTCACGGTGCTGTCGCAGCCCACGCGGTTGGGAATGACGTAGGTGTATTGCCCGCTGGCAGTGTAGATGTTGCCGTAGCATTCGTAAGTCTGCGGGGCATAGACCAGGGTGTCCCCTGCCGAACTGTAGCGCACCTCCAGGTGCAGCGTGTCGGAGCTGGGGCAGGTGTTGGCCACATATTCATAGACCGCCGTGGTGCTGGTGTAGTAGATGTCGCCGTTCCACAGCAGCGAGTCGCACACCGAGGCGGTGTCGATCCTGTGCTGGGGATAATAGATGTTGATATGCCAGAGATACTGGGTGTCGCACTCCATGCCGATGCCCGGCACGGTGTCCAAAGCCTGTGCGTTCCTCGTATATTCTATTCCTTTGAACCAGTAGGACTCGCAAGCCTCCACCGTGGTGTCGGCGCGGTTGATGCTTCCGCGTGTATAGCGCAGGTAGTTGATGCTGTCCATGCCGTCGCTCGCGGTGCTCCACACCGACGCCAGCGTGTCGTGGTCGGCGGTGGTGATATAATTCCCGTCAACATACCAGTCGTAGGCACCGCAGCCAACCACGAAGGTGGTGTCCCTGTAGGCCGGGTTCAGGCGCAGCGTTATCACCATCACACTGTCGCAGTTGTACTGGTTATAGTAGACCCTGGTGCGGGTGCTGGCATAGCTGAACGTGACTCCCATAGTGGTATAGGGCAGCTGCGACTCGTTGACCATCACCAGTGTGTCGTGGCTTTCGGAGGGTCGCACCTTCACGTTGAGAATCACCGTGCTGTCGCAGCCCGTCACCGAAAGGCCCCTCACCGTGTCGTCCATCAGTATCACTGAATCCACCGTCAGCACCGGCAGAGTTATCCTGTGTCCCATATAGACGTAGTAGAGCGAGTCGTTCTCGTCCTTGCTCAGGCGGCTGCTGCAGATGTCCACGATTCGGGCGTGCTTATAACTCCTGTTGATTCGCAGGCTCAGGTAGGTGGTGTCCCAGCATTGGGCGGTATAGACCCTCCCCCACTGGCTTTCGGGGGTGAGATATTGGGTGGTGCCGGCTCCCCTTCCGCTGATGTCCAGCGAGAGGCCGTAGCCTTCGTAGGTATCCAGACCCTGGCACACCGTGTCATAGACATAGTGCTTCTGGGGACGGTAGATTTTAAGGTTCAGTATCTCCGTGTCGGCACATCCTTTCAGGTAGCGCGGCATCGACACGCTCACGTCGAAAGATGTATCGTCGCCCACCAGCGTGAGGTGCGAGAGATCGACACTGTATATTACCGTGTCGTATTCGCTGTTGTCTGCTCTCAGCAGGGTGCGGTGCCATTCGTAGGTGCTGCCCGTGCTGCCGTTGCACAGCTCCACGCTGTCCCTGTGTTCGGCCACTCGCGTCTCAACCACCGGATCGGTATAGGTCAGCGTGGCACGCGGCATGAAGCCGTAGCGGCCGGTGACCATGGCGCAGTTCATCAGCGAGGAGCCCGTCCGCAGCGAGCCGTAGAAGGTGCAGGTGGTCGCCACCGTGCCGGCAGTGACCATCGTGATGTCAACTATCAGGTTGCCCCCGCGGTAGTCGAAAGGGGTGGAGAACGCTGCCGCCATCGTGGCTCCGGTGGCGTCGAGCGGCCCCTCATAGACCACGCTGAAGTTGGCGTTGTTCAGCGCGGCGGCCGAAGCGAACTCCGTCTGCTCCACCGTGCCCATCTTTATCCTCCAGCGGCTGTCGAAAGCCTCGGCAGCGGGAGCCTTGAGATAGAACTCGATGCCGGTGACAAACTTGTCCACCATCGCCGTGATCGAGTCGGCGGGATAGATTATCTGGGTGTGGTGGGTGATGTCGTTGGCTTTCACACCGAACACCGGCACATACGACGACATACCGTTCGTAGCGCCTACCGTCAGCGTGCTCTGCCCCTGCACTCCTGCCGCCAGCCCCAGCAATATCGCAACAATCAGTAGTTTTATCTTCATCGTGCTATTATTTTCGATTTTATAAGATTCTCTTTAACTCAAAACTCACAACTTAGAACTTAGAACTCATAACTTAAAACTCATCCCTCATTCCATGCTCCATCCCTCTTTCACGAAACCCACTATTATCGGGAACATCCTTGAGTAGCCGCTCTTTATGTTCTTCTTCTCGTAGCGCACCTGCACTATCACGTCGTGGTTGAAGCCGTCCTTGATGATGTCGTAGAGCTGCTTGCCCGCCTCCGAGTTCTTCGCCACGTATGCCGTCTCCCCTATCTTCACACAGTAGAACTTGGTGTTCGTCAAGCCGTAGTCGCTGGCATATTCGTTGCCGAGCCTCGCCGTCACCCTGAACTGGCGCGTCACCGTGCTCTTCTCGGCCTTGAAGGCGGAGAAGGAATAGTCGTCGGTGCCGGTGGTGCCCTGCCAGTCTATCTTGTAGCCCAGCTCGGTACGCTTCACATAGACCGTGTAGATGTCCGCTTCCACCCTCGTCACCTTGCCCATCGCCACCTCTTCGTCCTGCACCGTGATGAGGCTTTTCTTTATCCGCTCCTGGGTGTATCCGTTGCTGTAATACTGGCGCATCAGCGGCTCCATCCTCTCGGGGTTGAGCACAAAGTGCAGCTGCTCCTGCCACCGCTTGGCCCCATAGTATTGCTGCACCAGCCACACGAGGGTGTCCTCCGTGGTGACCGGATTTTCCACATATTCGTCGAGGTCGCCCTTTATCACCGCCTGCAGCTGCTCCTCCAGGGCGTTGATGCGGTTCTGCATCTGCGATATCGTCTTGTTCTGACGGTCCACCGTCTGCTGCAGCGCCTCGATATCCTCACGCACACCTCCGATGTCGCTCCGGTAGAGCGAGTCCTCCTCGTTGAGGCGTGCCTGCAAGTCCATTATATCAGCGGCCCTCTGCGTGAGGGTGCTGTCTATAGCATTCAGTCTTTTCTTCGTATTCTGTCCCGTCACAGCCGTCGCCACCATCATCATAACCACCACAAATACAACTGTTTTCTTCATCTCAATGTATATTTTTTACTGTTTTTATCTATATAATAATTTTTGCAAAGATACAAACTTTTTTTGACATACGAAGAAAAAGAACAAAATATTTTTTCCGCGACCCTCTCAAGACCGCTTCCGCCCTGCCACCACCTCGCCTCTGCTCTCTAACAAATGAACCATCCTACCTCTTCGTCATTTTGTCCCGGTTGTATCAACCCGATGACCTGTTGCGTCGTAAGTGCCATACGGCGGCCACATCTTGACGGTTTTCATTATTTTGTTTGGTGGAAATGGTAATCTAAAATGTACTGCTTCCAAGTCACTAATACTTAAGTCGTATCTTTGAAGGATGCGGTATGTGTTTTTTATATTTGTCCAACCGTATTCGTTTAATGTGTCTGTTGAGAGTATAAAAAAAGATATAGTATCCGTACCGAATTGTTCGTAGAACGAGTCCCACTGATCATGAGTGCTGATTACATTTTTGGATTCTCGTGGATCAATGTCTATAATTCGAAGCGGGGGTATGTTTGGAAGTGTTGTATCTGGGTATATGACACCTCTTGATTGATTCTCGTCCACTGACATTGAATAAACTGAGATTTCATAGTCTGCATTGTTGATACAATCTAATACTCTCCATCCACACCTTGAGCATATTTTTTCGCAACCGCAGAATAATACCGAGACGGATAAAATACATATAACTTTAAGAATATATTTCATTGGCCACTTAAATTTAGACAAGGTTAGACCTCATTTAATACTAGATACGATTTACTTGTCATAATTGTCAATAAGTCTATTTGGTATCAACCCGATGACCATTAGCGTCGTAAGTGCCATACGGCGGCCACATCTTGATATTCCGCATCTCTTCTGTGGGAGGGAATGACAACCAACTTGCTCGATGTTTGCCCACTAAGTCATCCATATCAGCTACCGACACATCGTATCTTTGTATTATCTGAGGTTTTCCCGTCTCTATTATATATAAACTTAATGTGTCAACTCCATATTGTTTGAAAACCTCTAATGGAGAATTATAGAATAAGGTAAGACTATTCCCCACTGGCTGAAAGGCCATTGCCACATGGAGTAATTCCACATCTAAGGAGGTATCAGGATATCTTACTATAAGATCATCAGCAGAGTATGTCGATGGGTACACTGATATAATGTATTCCGCGTTATTTTTAATGATGATTTCCTTACTTTTCTTGCACTGAACCAATAGTAGAGCACATGCGACGACAATAAGTATAGTTGTTTTCTTATTCATAATTTCTCAGAGTATTGTTATTCGATTCTGAACCCATCTGTATTATAGGTGCCGTATGGAGGCCACATCTTGATATTTCGCATCTCTTCTGTTGGAGGAAATGACAATGAGATTTGTTCAAGTGCATCATCCACACTGACGTCATAACGTTGTAGAATATTGTAAGAGTCTCTTATCTGTCCCCAATACATTGTGTTTTCTATTGTGTCTGCGTGGAAAATGAATATAGACACCGTATCTGTATTAAATTTATTGTATAAATCTGACAATCTGTGAGTTCTACCGTTAAGATCTGCGGATTGATGGCTGTCAATATGAATCATTTGAGCTGAAGCCATATCTGGCAATGAAGTATCTGGGTACAAAACATTACTCTCACAAGTAGCACATATTGGCTTGTTGATTATAGAATATGAATATATGTCATAATTGGCGTTATTTTGAATACGGATAGATTGATAGCCATAATGGAATTTTTCACAACCGCAGAATAATACCGATACGGATAAAATACAGATAACTTTAAGAATATATTTCATTGGCTCTTTTTTATGTCTTTTTCATTTTGCAAATATACTAACTTTTTTGTACCTCTTTATATAATTAGTCTAAAAAAAGGCTTATTCCTGACATCTTGGTGAAAATTTTTCTACAACAGGTTGATTGTCAATATGATTTTTTTGTATGTTTTGTCATGCAAAAAAGGCGCTTCTATATATAAGTACGTCAATGACCTGTTTTAAATCGCACTTTTGCCGTAAAAATCGCCATATAAGATTATTCTAATCTTAACTTTTTTTTGCGACCCACCGTATCGCCTCCTTGAAGAGGTGCCAAAGGAGAGGTTTTGCTCTTGCGGATATGAAAATTGCAACCAAGCCAATGTAGGAGGAAACCAGAATGAAAGTAGGAGAAAGGTGCTATTTGCCTGCTATGTGCATCGAATAGGCCATTGGCATCATCACGGACCGACCGGTGACTGCCGGATTTGGAATTTTAAGAAAATAAAAAAATGTTAAAAGTTCTTAAATTACCCTTGCTTTTGACTACAAAAGTTGATTTAGAAATGGACTTGTCCGTACTTATATATGAGAGCTTGTCATCCTTGGGTACCTTCAACCGCCGAAATCTCCTCTCACGGCACGGGGTCGTAGCCGCTGCCTCCCCAAGGATGGCAGCGCATAATGCGCTTGAAGGCGAGCCAGCCCCCTTTGAACGGGCCATATTTCTTGATGGCTTCCACCGCATATTGCGAGCAGGTGGGACGGTAGCGGCAGGCCGGCGGCGTCCACGGCGATATAAGGTTGCGATAGACCCATATCAGGGCCAGCATCACCGCCTGCAACGCCTGGGACAGATAATGGAAAATACGTCTCATTCCCCCACCTCTTTTATCAGCCGCTGGAGAAGCCTCTGCATCTTGGATGTAGCCATGTCCCACACCGGCAATTCGTCGCCGATATAGCTCAGGCCGAGGAGTATATGCCGATTGCCGAGGGTGTCGTAGAGTTGCTGCTTCTGACGGCGGTAACATTCGCGTGTGACACGTTTCACACGGTTGCGGTCCACGGCATGCTTGAAACGGCGTTTGGACGTGGCAATGAGTACCTGAACGGGAGCTTCGCCCCCTTCGGCAAAATCCCAATAGACAGCCCACGGATAGCACACCCAATGGCGCGGACTGCGGTAGAGCTGTTCTATGGCTTTACGGCTGCACAGCCGTTCACGCTTGGAGAACGTCTCGCTCATTTCTTCTTTTTCGCGGCAGTGGACTTCGTGGTCTTGGTGGTGGCAGTCTTGGCCTTGGTGACAGGAGTCTTGGCCGTCTTCGTAGCAGTGGTCTTGGCAACCTTGGCGGGTTTCACGGCAGCGGTCTTCGTCTTGGCCGGAGCGGCCTTGGTTACAGTCGTCTTGGTTACGGCGACCTTAGCCGGGGCAGCCTTGGGCGCCACGGGCTTGGCTTTCGCCGCCGCTTTCTGTTTGGCGTTGCTCTCGGCCACCGCCTTCTCCTTCTCGCGCTCGGCACGACGGGCAGCGGCCTGGGCCTTCTTCTCCTCCATGCGCTGACGGTAACGTTCCTTGTTGGCGATGACCGGCTTGGTCTTGCGGCTGCCCAAGGTGGCGGTGACCACACGACTACGGCCACGGGCAGCAGATTTGAGGCTCGACGGGCGCGCCACTATCACATCCTCCTGCGGACGCCCGAGGATATAGTTCTCTATGGCCATAGCCATCGAGGGGGCTGCCGGAGTCGGAGCCTTGACCTGCAGCTTGATGCCGGCCTCTTTGAGAGCCGCATGGGTGGTGGTGCCGAATGCCGCCACCACGACACCTTCTCCCTTGAAATCGGGGAAGTTCTTCACCAGAGAACGGACTCCAATGGGCGAGAAGAGCGCCACCATATCGAAATCCTTGAGATTGAAATGGGTCAGGTCGCGCGGCACCGAACGGTACATCGGAGCACGGGTGTATTTGAATTTAGCCTTGTCGAGTAGCTTGGTATATTCGGTCTGCCTCTCGTCGCTGCAAGGGAAGAGGAACTTCTCGTCGCGGTGCTTGCTCATCACGTCGATAAGCTCGGCAAAGAACTGTTTGCCGAAGAATATCTTGCGTTTGCGGTACTGGATGTAGTTCTGTAGATAGAGCGCTATATTCTCGCTGGTGCAGAAGTATTTCATCGATTCCGGCACCTGCTCCCTCAACTCTTTCGCCATACGAAAATAATGGTCCACAGAGTTCTTGGAATTGAGAATCACTGCCGAATACTCCTTGATGTGTATCCGGTTCTTGCGAAACTCGGAGACTGAAATTCCCTGAACCTCGAAAAACTTGTAGAAGGTAAGGTTCAGCTTGTAGTCGTTCACCAACGCCCTGTACGGCGAATTTTCCAAATCGGCGGGTTCGGGCTGCGAAATCAGAATTTTTTTAATCTTGGGCATCAACTTAAATATTTATTTACTATGCTGATTTACAAAAACATAAACACCTTAATCGCTACTAAAATAGGCACTATTTCGAAAATGCAAAGATAATAAAAAAGATATAATTTTTTACCACCTGAGGCAGATAAAATTACCCACATACACCTTATAACCCTGATTAAGAACACTATAGCAATAAAAATCGCTATAACCACCAACCATATAGCACTTTCCCTATAAGTTGCCAGCAAAATCAACGGCAAAAGTACCACCAACGACACCCCTCGCACAAGATAGTCGCAAGTCATATACGCCGACATGGCTTCCTTCTCCTTGAACAATAGTGCGAAGAACTTGAACACCCCCATCCTGAACAAACCATAGAGCAAACTCATAGCAACCATAGCCAGACCCTGCACTATGCGGTTGTTCATCCACTGCCACTGCATCTGCGGCATCTCGCCAAACGTCATCACCACGAGATAGCCGATAAGACCCAACACCACGAAATTCAGCAGCGCCAACGGCAACAACATCACATCGGTGCTCACACCCGAATCACGCACCAACACATCCATACGCCGTCTGCTGAATATGCCGGTCAACAGTCCGAGGAGTTTCATACGGCGGGCACGGAGATATACCGTCATCAGCACTGCCAGCAATATGACCACGCCGAGCATCACACCGTCAACCCTCATATTGCCACGCTCGATAGGCTCGCGCTCCTCCACCCTCAATGCCGTACCGTTGAAGAGGCTCCTGCCTCCGTAAACCACACTGTCGGCAGGCGAACAAAAAACGCTATCTTCGACATACAACAACCGGTCATCGCTCTCCAACGAAGCATTTTCCATTGGCAACAACGTGCTGTCAAGCATATCAAATACCACAGTATCAGATTGTTGTATCACTTCAGAAATCTCTAATTCAAAATGCAAAATTACACATTTTGAATTTATTGACAAAATTTATTTTTTTCTAATTCAACACACATCCACAATAAAAGCCCCGAAATGACGTTATTATTAAGTAGAATACATATTATTTATGACAGAGAAGCAAAGCGAACATATCAACCTGCTGCGGGAGCTCGTGGAGCAGACCGCCAACCGTAAGATAAAAACCCCTGCCGACTTCAACTTCCTCGCCGGAGTCATCATGGAGCGCACAGGCGAGCCCATCAGCACCTCGACACTCAAACGAATATGGGGATACATTGAAGGCTACGACAGCACACGCAACTCCTCGCTCAACATACTCTCGCAATGTGTAGGCTACCGCGACTGGGACACCTTTGAGAACATCTATTGCAGCAACATTGACAAAGACGCCTCCCGTGCCATCATGGCAGAACACCTCTATTCGCGCCACCTTGCCGAGAACGACATCGTAGTCATAGAATGGGCACCGCTGCGACACTGCGAACTGCTGTACCTCGGCGACGGCAACTTTAAAGTGCTGGTGTCGGTAAACTCCAAACTACAGGTGGACGACATCTTCCACGCCTCCCTGTTCATACTCCACCAACCGCTATATATTGACAACCTGGTACGCAACGGCTGCAAACCCACCATGTTCGTGGTAGGCAACAAAGGAGGCCTCTCAAAAATAAAACGCATAGCAAACACCTCCTTGATAGAGAAAGGACTACGCACCGAGGTGGAGATATGCGCCCCCGGACGGCGCTCGGCCGAGAACGCAGTGGCCGGCGGCGCCATGCGCATAGAATTATGCAAAAACCTCGAGGTGGGAGGCCTCACTCCCGACCTGGACGACATCGCCTATTGCGTCAAGCAACTGGGACTACGCACCCATGTGCTCATAAGGCCCCGCGGCGGCGACTTCTGCTATACCGACAAGGAGTTTGCGAAGATAATAAAGGACATTGTGTATTGCCGCAAGAAAGGAGTACACTCCGTGGTGGTAGGATTCCTCACGCCCGACAACAGGATAGACATAGCACGCACCAAGATGGCGGTGGCGGCGGCTCAGGGAATGGAGGTAACATTCCACCGGGCCTTCGACCGGGTCACCAACCCTGCGGAAGCCCTGGAAGAGATAATCGACTGCGGATGCAAGAGAGTGCTCACCTCGGGATGCCGTCCGACAGCCGAAGAGGGAATACCGACACTTAGACAGCTGGTATGGCAAGCCCGCGACAGGATAAAAATACTGGCAGGCAGCGGCATCACCCCCGACAACGTGCAACGGATAATACGGGAGACCGACGTGCCGGAAGTACACGCCTCCTGCAAGGCATTCGATTCGGACAACTCCATAGTCTCCGACTCGGAAACGGTAAAGAAACTCATAACAAAAGTACGCAACATAAAATGATACGCAAGTCATACCTGATTCTCGCCACAGCACTGCTGGCACTCTTGTTTGTAGCCTGCCGCAAAGAAACCCATTTCATCACCGACAAGCAGTACCGTGAACAGGTACACGCCGACTACCTGGCAAGGACCGAGTTGGCCGCCACCCGAAGTGACATACTCTTCGCGCCGATGGACAGCCTCGGCCACAAAGAGCGCGAGGCGATGGAATTCCTTTATGCCTATATGCCCTACAGCGACCTGGCAGACTACGACTACAACTACTTCCTCGGGCAGGTGCGCTCGGCATTCCTTGCACAAGAAACCTTCAGCTGGGGCAAAGTGGTGCCGGAGGACATATTCCGCCACTTTGTACTCCCCTACCGGGTGAACAATGAGAACCTCGACACTGCCAGACAACTGATGTTCCGTGAACTGAAAGGGAGAGTGGAAGGACTCAGCATGGAGCAGGCGGCACTCGAGGTGAACCATTGGTGCCACGAACACGTAGCCTACCGCGGAGCCGACAGCCGCACCTCGGCACCGCTCGCCACCTTGCGCACAGCACTCGGACGCTGTGGAGAGGAGAGCACCTTTACAGTGGCAGCATTACGCAGTGTGGGCATTCCCGCACGGCAATGCTATACTCCCCGTTGGGCCCACTGCGACGACAACCACGCATGGGTGGAAGTATGGGTCATCGACGACTCGACAAAAAGGGGAGAATGGAAGTTTCTCGGAGCCTGCGAGCCCGACCCGTTGCTAAACATGGGATGGTTTGCCGTACCAAGCACCCGCTGCATGATGGTTCACACCAAAGCGTTCGGCCGTTACCACGGCGACGAAGAGGTGGTGAAAGCCTCCGCACTATTTTCAGAACTCAACCTGCTCAGCCACTACGCTCCCACATGCAGACTCTCGGCCACCGTCACCGACACGGCCGGAAAGCCCGTGCCTGACGCATCGGTGAAGTTTAAACTCTACAACTATGCCGAATACTACACCCTCGCCGACATCACAGCCGACAAGGACGGTAAGGCCTCGATCACCACAGGATTCGGCGACCTCCTGATCTGGGCTACCGACGGCAAGAGATATGGATACATAAAAGCCGACACAAGAAAAGACACCTCGTACACTATAATATTGTCACGCACCGCAGGGGAAGAATATGCCGAACTGCTCGACATAGTGCCGCCGGCCGCAGGAATAGCCAAGACCGAGCCCTCCACAGAACAGAAAGAGGCCAACAACGCGAGGATAAAAGTGGAGGACTCACTGCGCAACGCCTACACCTCCACATTCCTGCACAGCGCCACGGTGGACTGCAATATGAGCCAAGCACAGGTTGACGAGATACTAACCCTCAGCGAAGGGAACCACGAAGAAATAATCACGTTCATCAAGCAAGCACACGACTTCCCGTTCCTCTACGACTACCTGCGGTCCTTCTCCGATAAAGACCTGAGAGACTCCCCTGCCGAGGTTTTGCTCAGCCATCTGACGGAACAGCCGTCGGACATGCCCCTCGAGGTGTACAAGAAAGGAATATTGCCAGCACGAATCGCCAACGAGCTGGTAAGAGAGTGGCGGCGCCCGCTTGCAGAAGAGCTGCACAAACTGAACTTAACCACTTTAGAATCCCTGCAACAATGGATTGCAGGAAACATAGCCGTGGACGACACGGGGAACTACTACCACTGCCCGATTTCGCCGATGGGAGTGATGGGTTTACGCCATAGCGACGCACACTCACGCGACATATTCTTCGTGGCTGGCTGCCGCAGCCTCGGAATCCCGTCATATCTCGACAACGCCACCAACACCATATACGTATGGCAGAAGGGGCAATGGACAAGCCTATCGCTCGACCCGCAGCAGCCGAAAGCAGAGCACTCCTGCCGCCTGACCCTTACCTATAAAGGCAAGGAACCCGCGAAACCTATATACTGGCCACATTTCACCTTGCAGCACTTCGAGGAGGGAGACTTCAATACCTATGACTTCGAGGACGACAGCCGGCTTGCCGACTTCCCCGCTACACTGGCGCTGGAGCCGGGATACTACTGCCTCTCCACGGGCAACCGCGACTCAGAAGGGAACGTGCGGTCGAGACTATATTTCTTCACGCTGAAAGCAGGAGAGAAAAGGAGCCTGGAGATAATACTCCGATCACTCGACGAGAAGATTGACAACCTGCCATCGATTTCGCCCGACTTGGAGATTGTGGCCGATATGGCGACTGTCAAAGACTATGCCGGAGAGAATGGGATGCTCTTCGTCTCGCTCGGCGACTACAGAGAACCGTCGAAACACCTGGTTAAAGAACTTATCGCATTGCACGACCAACTGGAGCAGTGGGGCGGAATGATATATATGCTGGTGCCCGAGGGCGTGCCGGCAATGTCGTGGGACATCCCCAACAGCGACATCTCGCTGTGGCGGGCGGACAACAAGGACCTGATGGAGAACGCCGTCAAGAAAGCCCTTGACTGCAACAACCCCACCTATCCCCTATTTGCCGCCATAGACAACAAAGGGAATATCCTCTACCATAGCGACGGATACAAGATAGGCTCGGCAGAGCAGGCATTGAGGAGCCTATCGAAGAAGTAAAAAACCGCCTTAAGGCGGTAAGGGCTTGCGGGCAGCGGAGACTGCCCACAATGATGTTTTAATTATTTAATGACAAGGTGCTCCGACCGGCCGCCGTAGCGGATGCCGTAGTTCATGTCAGCATCGCCGTCACCGGAGTCCAGGTTCCACGCGTCGTCCTCATTGCCGTACGTACTCGACCAATAGTCGCTGTCGAAGCCTTGGGGAGAGCCACTGTCTTCTTTGTGAGTTTTTCTGCCGAGACAGGAGGTGAGGAGGAGTGCCACTGCGGCAAGCATCAGGATGTTGCGTTTCATTGCCACTGTTTATTTTATGTTTCGGGATGCAAAGGTACGAATTATTTTTATAATGGCAACAAAACGATAATGTTTTGTTGGATTACTAGTTATACGGGAATAAGAAGACTCCTTATACGTAACTCTTTGATTTTACAACATAACAAACTAATAAACAACACTATACTATTCTTTGAATCAAAATTGGAGGACGGCCGATTTTAACACTTTTGTAATTAACTGTAAATTAAGGGTCTATTCGTATCAACTCTATGTTAAGTCTATGGTTTGTTCGACATTGGTTCGAGAGTAGGATTGAGGTGACGGAAGGTTGGAAAATGAGGTGGCCGGGAGTTGGCGGAAACAGAAAAAGAGGCACCCTCGAACGAGGGTTCCTCAGATATCTTAGGGATAAAATCTACCGATTTTGTTGCCTACAGTTCCACCTCGGCGGCAATCTTGGCAGCCAAGTCCTTCAGCTCGTCAGGAGTCATTGCGATGTGCTTGGTGAAGTTGAGGTCGGCGGGAGTATTGAGAGGGATGAGATGGATGTGGGCATGTGGCACGTCGATTCCGACCACTGCCACCCCTACCTTGATGCAGGGACAAACCTTTTTGAGGCCTTTGGCTACGGCCTTGCTAAAGAGGTGCAATTTGATAAAAAGCTCATCGTCAATATCGAAGACATAATCGACCTCTTTCTTGGGGATACAGAGGACGTGGCCTTTGGCGACGGGACTGATATCGAGGAATGCAAGGCAGTCGTCAGTTTCTGCCACTTTATAGCAGGGAATCTCGCCTGCCACTATTTTGGAAAATATCGATGCCATAAACTTTTCTCCTATTGTTTAACGTTCAACCGAGAGAATTTCGAAATGCATAGTGCCCGCTGGAACCACAACCTCAACCTGATCGCCCTTGCTCTTGCCAAGGAAAGCTTTGGCGAAGGGCGATGTTACCGATATCTTGGCCTCTTTGAGGTTGGCCTCGCTCTCGGGGACGATGGTGTAGGTCTGCTTGGCATTGGTCTTTGTGTTACGTATGGTGATCTTGGAGAGGAGGAGGACCTTGGAAGTATCGATTTTAGACTCGTCGAGCAGACGTGCATTGGCCACCAGCTCCTGAAGTTTGGAAATACGAGCCTCCAGATGACCCTGTGCCTCTTTGGCGGCGTCATATTCGGCGTTCTCGCTGAGGTCGCCTTTGTCGCGTGCCTCTGCAATTGCAGCTGCTGCAGCAGGACGTTCGACCGCAATGAGATGGTGCAACTCGTCTTTCAGTTTCTGCAAACCTTCCTCGCTATAATATTTTATCTCTGACATTTTTTTGTTGTATTTTAGGTGTTTTTTTGACGTATCTAAAAATTAGGAAAGGCTTGGAAAGCCTTCCCTAATTTGTTTTACTATGGCTTGATTCCTTAGAACCTAAACGTTGCACCGATGGAGTGCGAACCCTTCAGCGGGGAAGCTGCACGGTAAGCATATTCGAGAGCAAGCGTAGGCCTTGTAGAACCATCTGCTTTCTTCTTGGTCAGCGGAATATCGACCGATGCGCCGGCGCAAAGACCGGTGTTGGCCGTGGTACGCTTGGCGCTGTTGAAGATGTCGGTCTGGAACACATAGCCGCAACGCAACTGCATGATGTTGAACAGAGAGTATTCAAGACCTACAGTGTAGTTGTCCTTCAAGAAAGCGTTGGAGGTGAAACTTGCGGCCAGGGTGATGCGCTGATCGGCGGCAGGAATCAAGAAGTCGTACGACATACCGATGTTGAGGCAAGTCGGCAACTCCATGGAAGCCTGACGAAACTCCACTGTCATATCGTTGCCAGCCTCGTTCACGATGGTGCGGGAAAGGCCGGTACCTTTAAGGCTCATAGAGGGGCCCCAGTTTTTCAGCGACATACCGAACTTCAACTGGTCGTTTTCGCCGGTAACATACTGGATACCCGCATCAACAGCGAATCCGGTTCCCGATATATCGGCAGTCTGCTCGGTGACGAGTTTCAGAACCACACCACCATGAATGCTCTTGGTGAAGGAGTGGGCGTATGCCACATTAATATTCATAAATGAAGGGCTGAACGTTCCGTTGGAGCCAGCCTCAGGGCTTTCCTCGGTGGTCTTGTCGATATTGCCGAAGCCATAAGCCGTCACCGTTGCGGCCACGACTCCACGGTCGAACAGACGGACAGCCAATCCAAACGAGTTGATACCAGCAGCACTACGGATGCCCGACTTACCGCCGAGATACATAGTGTTGGTATAGGCCACCTCAATCTTATTGATAAACGCAATACCGGCAATATTCGAATAGAACGCATCCAAGCCTCGGACGTTGGCGACGCTCACGCTGCCCCATCCTGCGCTACGTGCCCACGGGTTAATAAGCAACTCCGTAGCACCTGCGGTTCCGCGACGGTTGTCGTTTCCAGCCCATGCTGTACCGACAGAAAGCACCGCCATCAAAACCACTACAGCTAATATTCTAAAACTATTTTTCATTGCTATCTATTTTATGGTGTTTTCAATCAATTGTTAGAATTGGAACGAATTCAAGTCAACAGGACGCATCGTACCGAACCACTTGATAACACGTTCGCCAATGTCAGGCACACTTACATGTACCAGATACATACCGCCTGCGATAGGAATACCGTTGTGGTTGTGCAGATCCCAGTCGTATGTCGTAACATTGTCGGGCGTCGGTCCCAAGCGGCGCACCAACGTACCATCGAGCGTGTAAATCGAGATAGTCGAACGGCTCGGCACATTGATGAAGCGTACTTTGGTTTCCAACTGGCTTGTCGTTTCGTAAGTAGAATAGCTGTAGTAAGGATTCGGTACCACATTGATGAGAGCAAGGATTGAATCCCTGTAATCCTTCGTGGCATCAGCAGCCGTGGCCGTACCGGTGAGGGTGGCGATATCAGGAGTCAACTCAAACATGTACATCGGGTTGTTGCCGTTCTGAGCCGAAGTGGGCTTGGACTGGTTAGCACCCCAATACATACCATATTGAGTAGGAACATTGATATCGATGGTCACGTCGCAAGGAATGTCCTTAGGATTGTCGAAAGCGTAACGCGAGTTTACGAGAGGCATATTCACCCAAGCAACCGTCGAGAAAAGAAGAGCTGCAGCGTCACGAACCTCGTCAACAGTTGGTTTAGCCAACTCGTCTTTCAAGACACCATGGTCGTATGCAGGAGCGTAGGGGTTCACCGGATCTTTGGTCGTCATGACCTTCTCGGCAATACGCAACATGTTCATAGCAAAACGGCCTGCATCATAAGAAGGTATCTTATATGCCGTCTTAGACACTTGGTTCTGAGTCTTGAAAATTTTGTAGAACGGCTGACTGGTGGCCTTCATCACATAGATGAAGTGGCGGCCGCCCATCACATAGTTCTGAGTACCGTCCATCACAGTGCTTACGGGGTTCCACAACATGTCGCGACCGTTGAACTGCACATAACGGGAATCCTCGCCGAACATAATGTTCAGACGCTCACCGGTTGTCACATCGATGGCATAGCCCGGGAACCAGCCCATACCTCTGTCTGAGATGTAGTTGGGGCTGCTTGGATCTTCCGATGCACCACTCACTGTAGCGGTGTCTCCATTCTTGTCAACAGAGGCATGGCGACGCATCTGAAAACGACGGGCCTGTCCCTCTGCCTGAGTATAGTCGTCGCACATCTCAAGAACCGGGCAACGGGTCCATTTGGTGGTATCCGAGGTCAGCACGATACGCACACTCGGCAACGACTTCATATCGTTGAACATAATGGACTTGTTGCACGAGTGCGACATAAGTTTACGCAAGGTTGTGTTGTAACCCTGATAACCCTGACCGACAGTAGGACTTGAATGCCAACGTTCCAGTGTGGTGTCGGCAGCAATGTAATATTTCATACAGAAGCCTGGGTGATAGTCAAGAGTCGAGGTCAGACGATAGGGAGACCACAAACCGCCTACCACTTTTTCAAACACTTGATATTTATCGAATGCCTCAGTGTTCAACATGCTCATACGGTTAGCAGGGATAGAGGTGAGGTAGTAGTCCTCGTCAAGATAGACCTCACTTGTAGAGACTGGGTCGCTACTGTTACGGAAAGCACCGAGGTTGCCGGCAGCGAACTGGGAACCAGAACGGATCCAGTTGTACAGCGGATAGCTGTCGTCATCGGGGATACCGGAGAGCCACTGTTTCTCCGAATCGGCAAACACCATTGACGACGAGAGCAAAGATCCTTCGTTGACATAGCCGCCGTCACCGTATGCTAAACCACCCGGGGTAGTAGTGATAATAAAGTCTGATGCAACTGCTTGGGGGTTGGTGATTGCCACCGAGACACCAAGGTCAAGGAACAACTGCTCGTTGTAGCGACCAATGACGAAATCGGCGGTATCGCTATATACGCATACCGAATCAATTATATTATTGTTGGCATCATATACATAACTCTCGACCCACAACGGCTTGCCTGCCTCGGCATTGGTGATAACCCATTTCGATTTGTCGTTAATACCATTGAACTTGATGACGAACTTGCCGGGCTTAATGTTAAGCGGGTCTATCACTTTCACGTTCACAGGACCATAGTTTTCCTCGTAAACAGGATTCTCTATGATACACGGATTGCTGAGCGTCAACGAACCTGTTGTGGCATCCAACACCGAGGTGCCGGGGGCCTTGGCCGGTTCACCGGGCTTACCCATGAGTTCTTCAAGTGACTTCTGGGTCAGTTTCAAGATGCTACCGCCGTTACCATAACCTTCGATACGGGTGATGTTCGGGCACATGCCGAATTCAGCCTGCACGATGGTACCGCCGTTCTCTGCGATCGGGTCGTGAGGTATAGCCACAACCGGCTCGATAGTTCCACCCCACTCGTTCTTACGGCCAGCCAGATAAGGCTCTTTCTGTCCGTCGAGCAGGTCGGCTTCTGTCTGCGAATACTCTTTGTAACGGTTGTGAGCGTATGCTATGCAGAGGTAGTAGTACTCTTTGTTGTTGACAAGCGCCGGGTCTCTTCCTGCTGCGAAAGCATCTGTGGTGAGACGGAAGACATGCTGAATACCAGCATTGGCTCCGGTTACCATAATGTTACCAGTCAACAAACCGGTAGTCGAGTTGGAGGTGTAGTTGACCAGCGTTCCGATAGGAATGGTCGGTGAAGAGTTTACTGTGGTATCCGTTCCGTCGATAGTCAACGAATCGTAGAAGTTCCTAAGGTCACACTGGGCAACGAGACGAGCTTTTGTAATGTCGTTGATGTCTGCAATGGAAGTATTAGCATCTTTCAACTGATAAATCTGATAACCTTCGAACTTGTATTTTCTCTGGTCAGCAGTGTATTCCTGTCTGTTGCCGCTGCCGTCGGTATAGTATCTTGCTATAGCAGGATCGGTCTCGGCATAAGACTCTCCGTAGTTGTTGGACTCCACATTGTCATAAGTAAGATAGAGGATTACCTCGTTCTTGAGTTCCTGAACCACCATAGTAGGAGCGTCAGGACCGTCAAGCACTTTGAAGCAGTTCTCGAACAAAGCCTGGCAGATATCGTCGATCTGACGAAGCATCTCTACCGACTGCATTGCGTTACCGGAGGTGGCCTGTGCAAAAGGAATACCAACGGTGATATAGTTCAAAGCACCGGGCTCAAGGGTGAAAGGACCAGCCGACTGCATGAAACGACGGTCGTCGGCAGCATTACCGGCCTGTTCCTCAGTCCATTCAAATCCGGGATCTTCTCCATCGGTACCCCACAGCATCGGGTCGCTGTCGCCAGGGAACATGAAGTCGCAATCATATTCGGTGGTATTCTGAGACAGTCCATCGCCGCCGAATCTCATACGCTGACCGTTCTTCCAATAACCACGCAGGTAGTTATAGTAGTCGGTAGCCTTGGAGGGCTCTGAGTTGTATCCAGTGGAAGAGTTGTTGTAGTACACAAAACGACGCATTCCGAAACGCTCATCGTCTATAATATTGTTACCGAAGTTCACACCGTTGATCGCACAGTTTCCTACCGCATCACCTTTCTTAAAATACCAAGCCAAAGGATAATAGAGGTCAGCATCGTCGGTAAGACGTATTGTGTCGTATTTGTCGCCGATACGGTAGCGCTCAAGAGCTGACGGGAAATAGAGACGCATCTTGTCGATGTCGATCTTAGGATTATCCCTACCGTCTTTGTCCATATAAGGACCCTGGAAGAAGTCGATACCTACTGCGGGGGGAATACCAGAATAGCTACCCGATCCAGGACCGTCACTCTCATCTCCGTTATAGCAGTATCCGAGACCACGCTTTACATCGCATCCCACATAGTCGTCGAAAGAATAACCCAAATCTGGGTCAACCCACTGGCTGAAGTAGGTGTCTTTCAATGTATAGGTGGAACGGTTGATAATCTCATACGAATAGAATGTCATGTTGTTGATTTCGTCGTTCGTAGAGAATGCGAAAGCCTGTGCCCTGATCTCAAGTCCGATCGGCTGACCTTGTGTCTCTGTATGAGTGTTACCCATATCGTTGAACACCCACCAGATGGTCTGGTCTCCCTTCAGCACCTGGTCGGAAAGAAGACCTCCATGGACGATTCCTACAGAGTCTTCCATCGTGCGCAGGGGAGTATAGTTTTCTCCCTCGTCGAGGTTGGCTTTCAGAGTGCTCGGGCAGAGCGCGTTGTCGAAATCATAATAAGGATAGTCTCCAGCCTGGTAGTTGTAGAATCCGTCACCATCGGCATCATAGAAAGGTGCCAGATAGGTGGTCTGGTTCACTCCTCCATGGGCGGGCCATTCCTTGATTACCTGAGAGATGCTCTGCTCATCATAAGTGTCTTTTCTGGTTGGAGGGTTAGTCGTGTAGTCGAACATTGCCATCAACGCCTGCACTTCTGCCTTGGTGATGATGAAATGTTTATCAAACTTATTACACACCGACAGGTCTGTCGAAGCGGCTCCGTCTATGGACAGAGGACCTGGCCAATAGTCGTCACCTTCTGATCCGAATCGGAGAGCCGCTATACGCAGCTGCTCATTTACGTCAGTACCACCAATCCATAATGCGGCACAGAACATCGGGCAGGTGTTGCTGTTCTTTGGCAAGTGATATTGCGCGACGCTTCCATCGTACCACATATTACCATAGCCATTGATCATCGCTCGAACGTTGTTCACATTCAGTTCAGCAGTACTTTGTGCTCTCTTACACGCGGCAGCCTTTGCCTGTGCCGTCGCGCGCTTGGCTGTCGACTTCTTACAAGTCGTGCACTCGCGAGCATAAGCGCCTCCCGTCCCTATTGAAACAAGGAAGGCAACCAATACTAATTTGCTAAATATATTCTTCATTTCTTTATAATTTTTTTCTCGGTGAAAGATTAGAAGTTATATGACAAAGAAATCTTCCATGTACGGGGACTTGAGTAGTTCCAGTACGAGTTATTCATCATTACAGCATACATATCTCTGTATGACTGCGGGTCGAGATAAGAGTTGATAACAGACTGGGTAGCAGGGTCGGTAAGATAACCGTCGTCGGTCGGGTTACCGGTAACCGAGAATACGCCAGTCACATTTCTTATGTCAAACAGGTTCTTGACTGTCAAAGCGAGATTGAGATAGGTGGTCTTCTTGCCAGCCTTGATGGGCCATGTCTTGTCAACAACTATATCGAAATAGAAGCCCCACGGGAGACGAGCGCCCCTGTAGCTTCCTACGATTGTGCTCTGGGTGTTGCTGAATGCTCTGGTATATGGACGTCCCGACTGGGCCACTGCCATAAAGTTGACTCCGAAGTTCTCAAGTATCTTGACCTCCTTCACACGCAGCTCTCCTGTCTCTTTATCTTTCACTTTACGCTTGATGACAGGTCCGTTGTATTTGGCATCGCTACCATAGCGGAAGTCGACATTGGCTTTGAACTCGTGACGACGGTCGTCGGCAATCGGGTTGAGCATCTTCAGTGTCGTGTAACCTTCCTTGATAAGCTCTGTCATCGTGGTGGTGGAAAGTCCTGTTCCGTCTGCATACTGCAGTGTGTAGTTCGCGTTGATACGGATATTCTTGGTCTGACGCAAGTCGTATGCAATCGTTATACCCTTGGTGGTCTTGAAGTCAATGTTGTCATAGGAATAGTAGTTCATATTGGGGTCTGCACCGGCATACTGCACCAGCTGGATAAGGTCGCGGGTCTCTTTGTAGTAAGCCGAGATGCTGATTGCAGAGTTCTTGTTCTTTCCCTTTCCGAGTGCCTGCTGGAATCCCAACTCGTAGTTGGTGTTCTTTTCGGGTTTCAGGTTGGGGTTGCTCACGGTGGAGATCTGTGTCATATAGAGGTAGCTCAGATAGTCGGCCTGCCATCCACTGGACGGACGACGGGCGATAATGTCGTAACTGGCCTTGAACTGCGAATTCTCTCCCACGGGGAACGAGAAGGCTATACGAGGCATTACTACGATCTGGGGTTTATAGTCTTTGAATGCGCCGCTTCCCACCTTGTTACCCGACTCGTTACCGAGCGTTGCGATGTGCTGGCCGCCGTTGTCGCCTTTGGTACGGAACGGGGTAGGTTTACCGGATGTTCCGTTGATTTTGCTGGGCGAGGAAACCTCCACACCGTTCTTGTCATACCAGACGGATCCCGAACGGTAACCTACAATATTGGGCTTGTCGGCTGCCGCATCGTCTACGTACACCACCCAGTCGTCCTCTACGTTGTTTGCGAAAGCGTTGCCGCTCCGGCCGGTGGAGTAATCCACGTTGCCCGACCTCAGGTCGCCTACTGTGTACGACTCATACAACAGATAGGGGTCTTTAAGCACGTATTGGTTTCCGTCGAAATAGTCGAGACGGACTCCTACGTTGAAGATAAGGTCTTGGAAATAGAACTTATCCTGGATATATCCTGCCATATATGTCGGCGAGAAAGCGGGGAGATATTGGTAATCCGGATGGTCTACACCACTCTTGGCAGGATCAAAGAAATCGTCAAGACCCCAACCGACGCCGTTGTATTTCTTACCGGTGTGGTCATAACCATAGTAGCTGACGATGCTGTTACCGCTGTTGAAGAGTTCCGAAGCGGAGAACATGCTAAGTCCGCCGGCCTCGGCCAACTGCTCGGGGCTGTAGCTGTCTATGTCGAGCCAGTCGGTTCCCTGGGTGCTCATGCCCAAGGCCTCACGCAGTGCGCGGTCAAACGAAGTCTGCTGCTCTGCATTGTAGAGACGGTCGTAATCCACAAACGTGGTGGTTCCC
Source organism: Bacteroidales bacterium (assembly GCA_017439185.1). Taxonomy (GTDB): domain Bacteria; phylum Bacteroidota; class Bacteroidia; order Bacteroidales; family P3; genus Colimorpha. Next base: position 98,547 of record JAFRTM010000006.1, read on the forward strand.
TGCTCTCTGTAGTGAGGATTGTTCAGGTCCAACTGCGAGATATGACGGTTTGCATCCTGTCTCATTATGGTCCACAGGCTGTAAGCGCCCAGTCCATAGTACGACGACGAATAACGGTCATACTGGAATCCGATTTCTATATCGTTGCCTTTGATCTGGGCCGAAGCCTTAGCCTGCAAGTAGATATAGTCGGTAACCGACATTGCAAAACTGGTGTTCTGAACTCCTACGTTATAGAACATTCCGTAAACGCTCGACGGGGAGTCTCCGTTATAGAGTCCCTTGAGCTCACGGATATTGTCGATATTGGTAAGATAGGGTCTGTACTCTTCGTTGTTATACAGCTGGAGAGTATAGTTTGCGAGGAGGCTGTTGTTGGCATCGGGAGTGAAGGACTCCACATTGTCTCTCCAGCCATCCTGCACGTATGCGTATGTGCGGGTACCGTAATAGTCTATCTCGGAAGGTGCGTATGAACGTTCCTTGCTTGTTACGTAAGTTCCTATGTGACCATATTTGAATACATCGTCAAGACTGCTTCCGAAGTTATGGTTATAGACTTTCGAAGTATAGCGGCTCACCATCGCGGTGATGTTGTACATCACGTTGGACACTGCAGCGCCCGACTTCGAACCCGGCAGGGTCGACTCCTCACTGGGTTTGGCGTCTTTGAAACGCTGGGTGAAGTCCAAAGTAAGACCTATGTTCTGGCTCTCACTCACTCCACCGGTTCCTCTCGCAAGGTTCAGCGGGAAATATGCCACGCTGGTCTCGGGGCTTCGGCTATATGCATATTCACCGGTGAGGTTAAGGGTGATATAATCCGTGAAACGGAAATCCAACGCTCCTTCAACTGCCACCGACCAGCTACTCAGATGGGGCTTCTGGGTGACGGTATGGAAGTCGTCCTTATGCAACACCTCTTCTGCCGTGTAGTTGATGGTTCCGTTGACCATGTCGAATGAAAGGGGCTGGCTCTCTATCAGCTGCACCTTGTCTTCGTTGACCACCTGGTACCTGCCCGACTTCGGACGGTAGTAGGGGTCTTTTGCGTATGAACCCTGGCCCGTCAAACGGAATCCGATCATCGTACGCTCCATTGTGCCGCCGTCGGCCTGCTTGATCTTCTTCTTGTACACAGGTCCCGTCAAATACATTATCAACGTATTATAGAGACGGTAGTCAAGATAAGTCTCATATTTGACAACTCCTTTAAACTGACTCTCAGGCGGTTTCAGCGTGATGATCTGCGTACCTCCGATGGCTTCTCCGATACTTGCCGGAGTACCGCCAAGTACAACCTGGATTTCGGCAATAGCCTCTTTGGGCACATTTACACCAGTTCTTTTCCTGACTCCTCCTTGCATCGTTACCATTCCTTCCTCTCCTCGAGCCGTGCCGGTTCCTCCGTCAGAGTATCCTACTCCTCCTACTGCCGCCACGATCGACTCCACCGAGGTTCCTGGCATCTTCGCTATGTCGTCGGCCGAGAGTCTCGAACCCGACTCGGGGGTGCCTATTTCAATAACGGGCACTCGCTCCTCGGTGATTTCTACCGCCTCAAGCATCGTGGCTGTGGGCTTCAGTTGGAAATCCACGACGGTAAATCCGGAAGCTTTCACGTTGACTCCCTTTCTGAGCTGACCTTCATAGCCCATATTGGTAATCTTGATGTCGTAGCTTCCGACCGAGAGGCCTTTGATGGTATAGATACCATCAAAATCGGTCTGTCCTGCGCCCACCCTTTCTTCGCCTTTCAACGCGATAACGTTGACACCGAAGAGCGGTTCGCCTGACTTTGCGTCGGTAACGGTACCTTTCAACGTACCCTGCGCTAACAGGGCAGTTGTCGCTGTCAGCAGCAGTCCGATTGTCATTAGTACTTTCTTGAACATACTCATTGTTTTACATTATATTATTAATTCATTTTTCTCTTTTAGAAGTTGCCACCTATATATTTATTGTTTAATATCTCATTATATATGATGGCCTGCTTCAGGTCGAACGCCGGGCGCACCTCTCCCTCCTCCTCTACCGTCTCCTCCGTTGTGCTCTCCACTGGCTGGTATTTGTCCTCCGACATTGTCTCGTAACTGAAATAGGGCTCGTCGGTAATCTCCGACTGTCGTCTTCTCACTCGCTCTTGACTCTCTCTCCTTGGCCTTTCGTTAGCGCTTTTGCCGGACAGCGGCACGGACTGCGTCTTAGCCTTGCGGGCTGCAGCCTTCACCAATACGGGCACAAGCACCCATATCATCGCTACCGCTATCCAGAATATTACGCTACCCATTTCTTTTACGTTTTATGTCTTCTGTCTGTTTCTTTATTTTGTTGCCTCTACGGCTTTGCTTTTGGCCTCTTTACGCTTGGAGATCTCGTAAACCACCGGGCAAGCTATGCACACCGACGAGAACATACCGCAAACTACGCCGACCAGCAACGCGAAGATAAATCCTCTGATGACCTCTCCTCCGAAGATGAACATCATAAGCAGCGTCACAAATGTCGTGCCGCTCGTGTTGATCGTACGGGCCAACGTCGAGTTGATGGCGTCGTTCATGTGGGTCTTAAGGTCGCGCTTCGGGTACAGTTTCTTGTACTCTCTCACGCGGTCGAAGATAACCACCGTCGCGTTTATCGAGTATCCGATTACCGTCAGCACTGCTGAGATGAAGTACTGGTCAACCTCCAGGTTGAACGGCATCAGGCCGTACAGCAGCGAGAACATTCCGATCACCAATATCGTATCGTGTGTCAAAGCCGCCACACTGCCCAATCCGAATCTCCAGCTCCTGAACCTGATTCCGATATATACGAAGATGATAAGCAAGCCGCCGATCACTGCCCATATCGAGTGAACCAGGTTGTCGTGGGCTATCGTGCCTCCCACCTGCTCCTCCTGGATGATACCGAGCGGGTTGGTGTCCGTGCTCCTGAATTCCTCAAGGGTGATGGGTTTTGCATAGTAGCCCTTCGCTCCCTCGTAGAGTTTCTGCACTATCTCTTTCTTCACCTCGTCGCCGTCTTCCTTGATTTTGTATTTGGTGGTGATCTTCACCTGGTTGCTCGGTCCGAAGGTCTTCACCTCGGGAGCCTCGGCAAACTGCTTGGCCATATCGCTACGCACGTCAACTGCGTTCACCGACTGGTCAAAGCGCACCACATAAGTCCTACCTCCGCTGAAGTCGATACCGAAACTCAATCCGCGGAACACAAAGCCTGCGGCGCACGCCAGGATAGCTACTCCCAATATGATGTAGAAGATTTTGCGCTTGCCGATGAAGTCGATATGCACATTCCTCATGAAGTTCTCGCTGAACTTGAACGAGAAGTTGATCTTCTTTCTTGCTTTCAGGATGTTGTCTATCACAAGTCTCGTGATGAAGATACTCGTAAACAGCGAGGTAACGATACCGATACACAGCGTCACGGCAAATCCTCTCACAGGACCCGAACCGAACATGATCAGCACCAATCCCAGCAGGAACGTCGTAACCTGTCCGTCGATGATTGCCGAGTAAGCGTTCTTGAATCCGGTGTCCACCGAGTTCGCCACGCTGCTGCCGTTCCTCAACTCTTCCTTCACCCTCTCGTAGATAATCACGTTGCCGTCAACAGCCATTGCCATCGTCAGCACTATACCTGCTATACCGGGCAGCGTCAGCACCGACCCAACCGATGCCAATATACCTATTAAAAGGAATACATTAGTAATAAGGGCTATCACCGACACCCATCCGGCGCGGTTGTAGAAGATTACCATATAGATAAGCACCACTACAAAAGCCAAGATAAATGAAATCAGACCTCTGGTGATCGACTCCTGTCCCAGCGAAGGTCCTACAACTGCCTCCTGCACGATTACTGCCGGAGCCTCCAGCTTACCTGATTTCAAGATATTTGCAAGGTCTTTTGCCTCGTCAAGGGTGAAGTCACCAGTAATCGACGAACGGCCGCCGGCAATCTCGCCGTTGACCCGCGGCACCGAATAAACCACGTTGTCCATCACGATGGCGATGCACTTTCCTACATTGTCGCCGGTGATGCGCTTCCATGCGCGGGCACCTTCGTTATTCATCGACATCGATATCTCGTTTCCGCCCACCTGGCTGAAGTCCTGACGCGCATCGGTAATCACCTCGCCGCCCAACAACGGTTTCTGGTCGTTGTTGACCGCTATGGCATACAGCTGGAACACATCCTGCGTCTCCTTCATCGGCTTGGCGTCCCACAGGTATTTCACGTTCTTGCCGATCTTTCCTCTCTCTCTCATAAGGGCCAGCATCTCGTCAACGGCGGCGATATCGCTCTTCTTGGCAAATCCAACCACCGGGCCGGCTGCTATCTGGCCGTCCTTCGTGATAGCCGGTGCCAGTTTCGAGAACAGCGGGTTGCTCTTCGAGATTTCCTGATCTGCCTGCTCATCTTTCTTGATGGTCAGGAGCGTGTCGGCTGCCGCACTGTCGTTCTCCGCCACTGCGGTGCTGTCGGTCGTCTCGGTGCTGTCTTTCACTCCGCTGTATATTCTTGCGAGTTCCTGGTCGAGCTCCACAAGTTTCATATATCCGAACTGACTCTCGGTATTGTCGTAGGTCTTCCAGAACTCAAGCTGTGCCGTGCTCTGCAAAAGTTTGCGCACACGTTCGGGCTCCTTCACTCCAGGAAGCTCCACCAATATTCTCTCCGAAGCCTGCAGCTTCTGTATCGTAGGCTGTGCCACGCCGAACTTGTCGATACGCTGACGCAGTCTCTCGTATGTCATGTCGTATGCCGATCCGGCTGCCGCCTGCAACTCTTTCTTCACCTTGGCATTGTCGTCGGTAATCTTTATACCGGGCAGCTTCTGGCTGTTGAAATAGGGGGCCAGCTTCACATTAGGATCAAGCTTCTGTATCTCGTCAACAAAGATCGACACAAAATCCTTGTTCGTGCTCTTCTTCTGCGTCTCTAACGCGTTGGCGATTGCCTTGTCGAAAAGCCCGTCGTCGGGAATCTCGTTGTGGAGGGATTTTACGACATCCACTGTCGACACCTCCAACATCACGTTCATACCTCCCTTGAGGTCAAGTCCCAAGTTGATTTCCTTTCCCTGGCACTGACGATATGTGAACCCGAGAAACACCTTCTCATTTGCCATAGAATCAAGGTAATGCGCCTCGTAAGCAGTACGTAGGGAGTCGAGTTTTACCTCGGTCGCGTTCTTGTCGTTGTTAGCCAGTCGGGAAGCTTTCTGCTTTACTTCTTCACTCTCCACATAGGCCTGTGCTGCCTTGCTTGCCTTTTGATTGACCGAACTTGTAACAAAAGTATAGGACAATTGATACAAACATACTAACACAAACGCCCATGCCAAAAATCTTATAAGTCCTTTGTTTTGCATAGATTATGTATAATTTTTTACTTTTTTTACACTACATTTGAGTATGCAAAAATACGAATTTTTTTCTTAATAGCAAATTTTTATAAAAAAAAATGTTACCTTTGCAAAAAAAATATTCAAGAAATGGATTCCAAAAACATCACGACACATTTGACTATCAACCAATTGAGCCCCGCCGATAAACCCAGAGAAAAATTATTGGCAAACGGAAAAAAATCTTTGTCCGACGCCGAACTCATCGCCATTCTTTTAGGCAGTGGAACCCAAGGCAACAACGCCGTCGAGTTGGCTCAGAAAATCCTCTCTGATTCTGACAATTCTCTCCTCACTCTCACCCAGCGCAAAGCCTCTGATTTCATGAAACTTAAAGGCATCGGAACAGTCAAAGCCATCACCCTTCTCGCCGCCTTCGAGCTGGGTCGCCGCATGGCGGCCGAGGAAAAACCCCAAAACACAACCTATATCCTTGATAGCAAGGATCTTTACAACGTCGTACACGACAAAATCGAAGACCTTCCTCACGAGGAGTTCTACGCCGTCTATCTCAACTCGCGCGGTAAAGTCCTCTACAAAACCCAGATTTCTCTCGGCGGCCTCGCCTCTGTCCACGTCGACCTCCGCGTACTCTTCCACCACGCCATCGAGCACAACGCCGTCTCCATCGCCGTCGCGCACAACCATCCTTCGGGCTCCCTCTCCCCAAGCAAGGACGACAAGGATCTCACCCGCCGCATAAAAGAAGCCGGCTCCATCCTCGGCATCCGACTCCTCGACCACATCATCGTCGCCTTCGCCCCCAACGGCCGTGGCGACTACTTCAGCTTCAACGACAACGGCCTCCTCTGACCCGCCCTCCTCTCTCCTCCACCGCTCTCCCCTCCCCGCTTCGCCCCTTCACTTTCCTACTTGCTCATCACCTCCGTATCCTAATACGCGGTTCCCGACATCATAACTCCCCAATTCAGCACACAACAACCATAAAATCAAACCGATAAATATCATTACACCTAACTCACACACTAAAAAACACAAAAAAATCCAAAATCCACCTCATTTCTCCCCTTAATCATCCTCGAACCAACCATAGAGTTCTCATAGACTTGATATCTCTCAACCCTCTCTCAATCACCAACTTACCCCCGAAAAACCTCCAAAATAACTAATCTGTTGTAAATCAGCAAACTAACAAAAACTTCCTAAAAAACTTGCACAGAATAAAAAAACATCCTATCTTTGCCCCCAATTTCGACATAACACATATTCACATATCAACATACAACATACAACATATCAACATATCAACATAT